>NZ_JBISCE010000026.1:0-715918 GCF_044385685.1 Streptomyces sp. ALB3
CATCACCTGGGGCAGCCGCCCTGCTCATGGTCTCATCGACCGAACTCTGACCATCCTCGCCGTGAAGACCTCTTCAGGTGCTCTCGGTGTGCGTGACGCCAAGGATCAGGACCTGCGGGCAACGGTGCGGTCGCTGCAACGGCTCCTGACCGAGGCGCGGCCGGGATGGTTCAGCTGACGGGTGAGACGAGCCACCACTGTCGCGACACGCGTATCCGCCTCTGCGGCCGTACGAGCACACCTCTCGTTGCCCAGCCACCGAAGACTCGCTCGGCGATGGCTGCCGCGCCGGCGCTGACAGCGCTCGTCAAGGATGCCCCCCCCGTGGCGCTCGCCGCAGCCGCCGAGCGCCACGGTGGGCCTGGGAGCTTGCGGGACGAGTCACGGCGTAGGCGGGGCCGCCATTGTAATCGGCTGGCCACTTTTGCTCGTTGCTCTTGGGAAGAGCACTGTGACAGCATTCGATACGTGTTCGATAACGGGGATGACATAACAGAGCGACCTGCCCAGCGTTCAAAGATCGCCGACTTGGCCGACTGGCCTGCGAAACAGGCGCCGTCCGCACCGCGAGAGGTACCAGACCCAGCCCGTGCCGCGACGCCGGACGATGGTCTGGCGGCAGCGCGGCGTGAGTTTGCTGTGTTGCTGGGTGAGTTCCGGCGAACGGCGGTGCTGGTGCCGCTGGATGATGCCGGGGATCTGTGGTCGGCGGAGCAGAACGGCGTGCGCTGGATTTGTGCGTTCTCAGATGAGGAGGCATTGGCCCGTTTCGCGCTTGCTCGCGGTGAGGCCGGGCCGGAGTGGACATATCAGACCGTGCTGGGCGCCAGGTTGCTCGACGTGATGGTGCCGTTGCTGCCGGGGCCGGCTGGGGTGGCGCTGGATGCGGGCAGTACGGACGGAATGTTGTTCCCGCCGGTGGCGGGCATCGTGCCGGACGCGGTTGCGGTTGATCTCGGGGGGACGCAGTGAGCGGGGAGAACGCGGATCTTCAGGTGCCGCCCGAGGCGTTGGCGGAGATCGCGAAGGGGATCGATCTGGCGCATGCGGAGCTGAAGGAGCTCGGCATGATCGGCCAGGCATCGACGGGCCGGGGGTTCTCGGATCTTGCACTGTCGGGGCTGGAGTTGGGCCACGGCGGGCTGACGTCGGAGTTCGAGACGTTCTGCTACCGCTGGGAGTGGGGCGTGCGGGCCCTGACGCAGAAGGGGAACGGCTTCGCTCTCGGGGTGGGCTTGTCGGCGGGTTCATATGCGGAGCAGGAGCAGTACGTCAAGGACTCGATCAAAATCGGCGTGAACTCCCTGAACGGGAATCCTCATGCGTCCGAGGACGAGGTCAAGGGCATGAGCTGGGACACGATCAGCACTCAGTCCGCCTACGACAACCAGGACTACAGCCGCGAGTCGTGGGACGCGGCCCACGCCGAGGTCAAGCAGACGTGGAAGGACACCGCCTACGACGTGGAGGACGCCGCGCTCGACTCGATGGAGCGCAACGGGCTGATGGACCCGGAGGTGCGGGACGCTGCGGATGAGCGGCTGCGGGAGCAGCTGGATCCGTCGCAGGAGACGATCGATCAGGCTGAGCAGCCGCGGTGGGGGGAGAGTCGCTGATGGTGGACTGGGGGAAGTGGGGCGACGCCCTCTACGACGGTGCGGGCAATGTCGTCGACAAGGGCAAGGAGGTTGTCGGCGAGGGCATCGACAAGGGAACCGACATTGTCGGCTCGGGTCTGGAGAAGGTCGGTGCCGATGAGTGGGCGGATGCGGTCGAGGACTGGGGCGATGAGACCGCGTCCTCGCTGGGTGCGGCGGTCGGGGAGCAGCAGCTCGGTCAGACCGAGGAAGCGAACGAGCTGATCCATGGCAGGCCGGAGAAGATCAGTGCGGCGGTGAAGAATCTCCGGGATTTCCAGAAGGCGTTCGATCTCGTCGGCAGCGGGATGAAGAAGCTCGACTCCGGTCACTGGAAGGGTGAGGCCGCCGACGCGTTCCGGGCCAAGTTCCAGACGCTGCCCACCGACTGGTTGCGGGCGGCGGACGCGTTCGAGGACGCGGCCAAAGCTCTGGAGACCTTCGCGGGGGTGGTCACCAGCGCGCAGGGCAAGGCGGGTGAGGCGATCGCCCTCTACAAGGAGGGCAAGCAGGACTACGAAACTGCGGCGGCCGCTTTCAAGGAGAAGGCGGAGGCGTACAACGCGGTCCGTAACACCGACCATCCCCTCCCGCATCCGGGGAAGTTCACCGACCCGGGCACAGCCAAGCGCCAGCATGCCCAGGAGATGCTGCAGCACGCCCGGCGGGCACGCAACGACGCTGCCGAAGCCGCCAAGGGGGCGATCACGGCTGCGATGGCGCACGCTCCGAAGGAGCCCACCGGCCTGGACCGGGCCAAGCAGGAACTCATCGACTACGGGGTCGGCCAGGGCATGGAGCTGGCGCACTTCGGCGGTGGCGTGATCAAGGGCACCGCGGGGCTGGTGAACTTCGTCCGTTCGGTCAATCCCCAGGACCCATACAACCTGACGCACCCGGCCGAGTACTACAAGGGCGTCAACATGACGCTCGCCGGCCTCGTCTCCACCGCCGCCAACCCTGACCGCGCGCTCAAGAGCGCCTGGGACGCCGCCAAGGGAGACCCCTCCGAATTTTTCGGCCGACTCGTCCCCGAACTCTTCGGCACCAAGGGCGGCGGCCTGATCAAGGGCGGCCTACGGGCCGGGATGAAGGACCTCGCAGAACGCCGCAAGAGCCCGAACCGCCGAGACCACGAGAAGAACCCCGACTCCAACGGGCAGCAATGCAGCAAGGTCAAATGCGCCAACGACCCGATCGACGTCGCCACCGGGCGCATGCTGCTCCCGCAGACGGACATTGTGCTGCCGGGATCACTGCCCCTGGTCTTCGAGCGGGTCTTCGACTCCTCGCACCGCGCCGGCCGCTGGTTCGGCACCAGCTGGTCGAGCACCGTCGACCAGCGCCTGGAGATCGACGCGGAAGGCGTGGTCTTCGCCTGCAACGAGGGCAGTCTGCTCGCCTACCCGCACCCGGCGCCCCCGTCATGCCTACCCACGGCCGACGCTGGCCTCTGGACCGGGTGGCAGACGGTTATACCATCACCGACCCTGAAACCGGCCAGGTCAGGCACTTCGTCGACCAGCCCACCGGAGACCTGGCGCTCCTGGCCCAGATCGACGACCGCAACGGCCGATGGATCGCCTTCGAGCACGACGAGGCAGGTGCACCGACATCGATCGTGCACCACGGCGGCTACCACCTTAAACTCACCACACACGAAGGCAGGGTCACCGCCCTGCACATGGCAGGCGCCGCCCCCGACGGCACCGACCAGGAGATCCTCCGCTACGGGTACACCGACGGCCACCTCACCACCGTCACCAACTCTTCAGGCAAGCCCCTGCGTTTCGACTGCGACGAGCTGGGCCGCATCACCGCGTGGACGGACACCAATGGCAGCCGGTACGTGTACGTCTACGACGAGCATGACCGCTGCATCTACCAGACCGGCACCGACGGTCATCTGGAGGCCACCTTCACCTGGGACGACACCGATCCTGAGACCGGCCTGCGCATGACGTCCATGACAGATGGACGGGGCCACACGACCCGGTACGTGATCAACGAACGCGCCCAGGTCGTCGCCGAGATAAACGCCTTGGGAGCAGTCACCCGCTTCGAGCACGATCGCTTCCATCGGCTTGTGTCGGTCACAGACCCTCTCGGGCGCGTCACCCGCTCCGTATATGACGAGCATGGCCATTTGACCTCGGTGGTCCGCCCGGACGGGCGAGAGATGACTGCCGAGTTCAACGCCCTGGGTTTGATGGTGCGGGGCAAGGGCGTGGGCGGGAGGGTCACCCGGCAGACCTACGACGAGCGCGGCAACCGTACGTCGGTCATCGATGCCTCGGGCGCCTCGACGACCTACACGTACGACGAGGCGGGGAACCCGGTTGCCGTGACCGACGCACTCGGTCATCGCACAGCAGTGCGGTGCGATGCGGCCGGTCTGCCTGTTGAGATCACTGACCCTCTGGGTGCCATTACACGCTACGAGCGCGATGCCTACGGCCGCCCGGCGTCACTGGCCAACGCACTGGGGGCTGTAACTCGGTTCACCTGGTCCACGGAGGGAAGACTCGCTCGCCGTATCGGTGCCGACGGCAGCGAAGAGTCTTGGACGTACGACGGTGAAGGTAACTGCACGAGCCACACCGATGCCACGGGTGCCGTTTCCACCTTCGAGTACACCCACTTCGACCTCTTGAAAGCCCGCACCGGGCCGGACGGAGTGCGCTACGCATTCTCCTACGACGTTGCGCTCCGCCTCACACAGGTCCTCAATCCGGACGGAAGGTCCTGGGACTACGGCTACGACGCGGCAGGTGGTCTGATCTCGGAGACTGATTTCGACGACCGCGCACTCGCCTACGAACGCGATGCGGCAGGCCTTCTCATCGCCCGTACCGACGCCCTCGGGCAGATCATTCGCTTTCGACGGGACGACGTTGGCCGCACCATCTGCAAGGACGTCGCAGGGGCGCTCACCACCTTCGAATACGACGTCTTCGACCAGTTGGCCCGAGCGACCGGTCCGGACGGGTCCCTCAGCCGGCTCCGTGATCGGCACGGGCGGCTCACATCGGAGACCGTCAATGGCCGCACCATGTCATACGAGTACGACTCCCTCGGTCGGCGAATCGGCCGCCGCACACCAAACGGGGTGACCAGTGCCTGGTCCTACGATGCCGCAGGACGACGCGTCTCCCTCACCACTTCCGGCCGCACTCTTGCCTTCGAACACGACGCAACAGGTCAGGAGACAACCCGTCACATCGGCGACAGTCTCACTCTGGCCTACCAATACGACCCACTGGGACGCCTCACCACTCAGCACATCACCGGTCCGGGATCCCGCAGCATTCAACGCCGTGACTTCACCTACCGCGCGGATGGCCACCTCATAGGCCTCGCTGACCAACTGTCCGGCCATAAAAAGTTTGACCTCGACCAGGTTGGTCGCGTCACCGCCGTCCACGCCAAAAACTGGACCGAGCACTACAGCTACGACGCACTCGGAAACCAGACTGAGGCCTTCTGGCCGTCGTCACAGTCGAGCGAAGAAGCCGTCGGCACTCGTGTCTACACCGGCACAGCGATCACTCATGCCGGCACCATTCGCTACGAACACGATCAACTCGGCCGCATTACCCTCCGCCAGAAATCCCGCATCTCTAAAAAGCCGGAGACATGGCACTATGAATGGGATGCCGAGAATAGGCTCATCGCTGCGACAACTCCCGACGGAAGTCGATGGAAGTACTCGTACGACCCCCTGGGCCGCCGCACCGCGAAAGAACAACTGGACCCCGACGGAAACGCGGTAGAAGAGATCTCGTTCACCTGGGATGGAAACACCCTGTGTGAACAGACCACCACCGCCAAACGCCTACCTCGACAGGTCGTCCTGACCTGGGATTACGACGGATTTCGACCGCTGACGCAAACGGAAAGGGTTTACTCAGCGGCCGCACCTCAGGATGTGATCGATGAGCGTTTCTTCGCCATTGTCACAGATATTGTCGGAACTCCGACAGAACTTGTCGACGAGTCGGGCGCTCTCTCTTGGCGCACACGCAGCACACTATGGGGCATAACCGCCTGGTCCACAGACAGCACGACCTACACCCCGCTCCGCTTTCCCGGTCAGTACTTCGACCTTGAAACCGGCCTGCACTACAACTACTTCCGCGTCTACGATCCCGAAACGGCCAGGTACCTCACCACCGACCCCCTGGGGCTCGCGCCAGCACCCAACCCGTCAACCTACGTATCTGATCCGCGCACCTCCTCTGACCCTCTCGGCCTCTCACCCTGTCCACCGAAGGGTGAGGCGAGCAACCCATTCAAGAAGAGAGGGGACGCAGAGAAAGCAGCGTTCGAAGCTGCAGGGGTGCCCTATGGTGAGACACCCATCGCCGAATGGACGGTCACTGGAGACAAGAATCTGAAGCATGTTCCCGGGTATACATACGCGAAAGATGAAAGCCATTGGGGTAATTTCCGACAATTTGAAACACCGCAAGGGTCTCGCGTCGTCGTTGAACACATTTCCGATCCAGCTGGTACACATTTCCACGCAGGAAAACCAAAAATCGACGATACTCGCAGCCTGGTGAATTTCGGCTGGGACAACAGCAGAGTACAGCGCCCCGACGGAAAGTTCGGATACCCACAGGACATGGAGCGGTATGCAAAGATAAATAAGCCCGGAGGCGATCATCACTTCTTCTATGAAGAAAACTAGACAGCTCACCATCTGAAAAAAGTAGGAATAGAAATGCCTGAAGAAATCACCCGGGATTGGCGAGAAATTCTCCATGCCTGCTCCTTGACTGTATTGGAAGGGAAGCCCCCAGTTTCGGCCCCCATGCCCGTCACAGCCATTCATTACGTGACCGGGGTAGAGGTGGAGCCAAGCAGCAGCATCGAAATGGAAGGACCGGCTGCACTCGATGAGGTTGACCGCCGTTGGCAGACCGAGACTTCCGATCGACTTACCAATACAGAAGTCGGAGAATTTTTCATTTTGCCGCCAGGAGGTGGGGGCGCCACCATCGGATGGGTTCGAGTGAGAGGCGCCACGAATATTCCTCTTCCATCCCGTATCGCAGCAGTAACCGGGTCGCCAGAATTTCTGAGCCTGTCAGCGGACGGAAACTACCTGTGCGCGGTGACCGAGGAAGACGACGAATACTGGATCGTCGTTCGCCAACTGGCGGATTAAGCTCTTGTCCTGCGGCCTGGCTATCGACGCGCCGACCGGGACGCACTGCGGCGGGAGAAGGCCGGGCTGGAGGAGCGGCTGGCCGAGGCCGAGGAGGATCTTACGGCGGCTCGATCCAGCCTGCGGCGCATGATTCGGACGGAGAACGCCTGACCGTCCCCAGCCTCCACCGATCCGGTTTGGCTGGTTGCCGCAATGCTGGCCGTCACCACGCGCCCAGCCAGGGCAAGCAAGGCGGTCTGACCAGGGCTGACGCCCGCGTCATCCTCACTCTGGCCCCGACCCCGCCCCAAGGCCGCGAAGCTCACCCTCACCCAGTTGCGGAGCGCCCTCAAACGCAGTGGCCGCCTCCGCGGCTGCGACGCGGAAGCCGAGCGGCTGCGGGCCGTCTTCCGCGCCGAGTACGCCCACCAGCTCCCCTGCGTCCAGAATGCCTTCGGCCACCAGCTCCTGGCCCTGCTCAAGCAGCTGGACGCCACCTGCCAGGCCGCGGACGATCTCGCGGAGGCGGCCACAGCCGCCTTTCACCAGCACGCCAACAGCGAGATCCTGCTCAGCTTCCCCGGCCTGGGGCCCATACTCGGTGCCCGTGTGCTCGCAGAGCTGGGCGACGACCGGGCACGGTTCGCCGACGCCCGGGCGCTGAAGTCGTACGCCGGATCCGCACCCATCACCCGGGCCTCCGGCAAGAAGCGCTTCGTCGGCCGCCGGTTCGTCAAGAACAACCGCCTGATTAACGCCGGCTTCCTCTGGGCCTTCGCCGCCCTCACCGCCTCACCGGGAGCGAACGCGCACTACCGACGCCGACGCGAGCACGGAGACTGGCATGCCGCCGCACAACGGCACCTGCTGAACCGCTTCCTCGGACAGCTCCACCACTGTCTCAAGACTCAGCAGCCTTTCGACGAACAGCAGGCCTTCGCACCGCTCCTTCCAGCGCCTGCATGACCCGCCAACCCGACCAACTTCCTCGACGAAAACAACGGCACTTCGACAGAGCCACGCTGTCGAGCGCGAACTCAATCAGACGGCGTGACCGGAGCCCGCAGCCCGAGCCACTGATCAGCGTCCCAGGCCCGGAACCTCTCCGCTTCGGTGAACCCCAGCTTTGTCGCGAGGCGCATCGAACGGACGTTGGCGGTCTGGGTGGCGAGCACGACCGGCTCACCCGGAAGGACGTCTTCGAGCCAGCCCAGTGCCGCCGCGCACGCCTCGGCCGCATACCCGAATCCCCACGCCTGCGGCAGGAACAGGTAGCCGAGATCGACTTTCCCCACGGCAGTGGGGCAAAGGTGCTCCGTTGCTCTCCTGAGCAGGATCTGGCCTATCATCGCCCCTTCGAGATCGACGACGAAACTCCCGGACTGCCGCCCGGGCACCTCGGGCATCTCGCCCTCAAGCTCGTCACGCGGGCGGGGGCCGCCGAGGTAGGTGTGCACCTCCGGCGAGGCGTGCAGCTCGATGAACGCCGCACGGTCCCTGGCCTCGGGCTCACGCAGCACGAGCCTCTCGGTCTTGATCGGTGCAGGCGGCCACGCAACGGGTCCGAGATCATTCATGTTGGCCAGCCAATCAGCGGCCTCGGTAGCGATCAAGACTCGTGACCCCTCTTGACTTCTTATCCCCCTGAGATGTCTTTGAGGGCCCTGACGTGCGAGCCGTCGATCGCAGCGTCGTCCATCTCCAGCAGGCCCTCTTTACGCAGTTCCGCCAGGAGAACCTCATGCAGGCGGGACCACACTCCGGCCTCGGTCCAGTCCCGCAGACGCCGCCAGGCCGTCACCCCACTGCAGCCCACCAGCTCCGCGGGAACGTCCCGCCAGCTCACACCCTTGCGCAGCACGTACACGATGCCCCGCAGAGCAGCACGGTCATCAGTCGGCAACCGCCCGGGATACCGATGCCGTCAAGGTGGTCGAACCGGCAGCAGCGGGGCTATGCGTTCCCACAGGTCATCAGGCACAAGCTCAGCAGACACCCGCCAGATCCTGCCGACCCAGCATCCAACTGCCAAGCCACCACACCGATCTCATTCTGAAACGATCAGTAACGAGCTGGTGCGTTACTGCGTTGGACACATGGGTGCCTGACCGGGGGGTTTGTGTCAGTCGCTGGTGTTGCGGTCGGAGACGAGGCCGGCGATGGCCCGGTAGGTGGCGGGCAGGTTCTCTCGACGGTGGGTCCAGCGGACCAGTTGCTTCCAGCGTTTATGGTCGGCGAGGGCGTGCTCGACGGTGATGCGCTTTGAGGAGTGCCGGTGTCGGGCTCGTAGGCGGGCTTCGAGGACCTCGGGTGGGCTGATCTTGTTTCCCTTCCTGGGCGGTGTCACCGCTTGGCCGGGATGGTCGCGACGGAGTCCAAGGTAGCCGTCGTCCAGGAGGACTTCCACGTCGCGAAAGTGCTGGAAACAGGTACCGATGCCTTCGTTGCGTGCGGCGGTCGCGTCATGCATCCGCCCTGGTCGCAGGGCATCGGTCCAGAGCGTGCGGCCCTGATGGTCGGCGACGACGGTGGCCTTCATCGTGTTCTGCTTCTTTTTGCCCGAGATGAAAGCACGGCGTCCGCCGCGGCTGGCCGGTGGTCGGCGGACTTGAACCTCGGTGGCGTCCAGCCGCAGCTCGATGCCTTCGGCCTGGGCGTATGCGACACATCCGCCAGGGTCCGCAGCCGCAGGCCGGGCCGGTCTGGGACCGCGCATCCGCGCTCGGCCAGCAGCCCTCGTATCTCGCCGATCGCACGGGTAATGGTGGAGCGGTCAACGCCGAACAACAGCCCCAACGCCGCATGCGGCAAATCGTGCCGCATGTGAATCAGCGTGGCCAAGAGCCGTTCGACGAACACCAGCCGATGCCGGGCACCGGCTCCTGCCTCGCGCTTCCTGGCCCCGCCGCGAGCTTCGTGACGACGCCCCTCGACCACGGCGTGCCACGGGCCGGCCAACTCCTCTACCAGAAACTCGAGATGCCCCCGGGAGACCCCCGTGAACACCTGATGAGCGAGAACCGTCCGACTGACCATGATCGCCACAGTCGGATCATGCCATCCACCAGCAAGAACACCTCACCCGCAATCACGCACCAGCTCGTAAGGGCTGTCCCGCTTTCCTATAGCGAGCTCTACTGGGCAGCTTGGTAGGATTCGTGCGTTGGGTGGCTGGCGGATCTGCAGGCCCTTGGACTTCAGAGAGGGCCAAATGGCAGTGAATTTCGCGTACCAAAACGTGGGTATTCCGGATCTGTACCGCCGTGGCCTCCGTCCTGAAACGGCGCCTCTCGAGGTGCTGCTCGTGGACATCGAAGCCGACTTGGTCATCCGGGATGGCAGCCGGGTGGTGATGGCGGAGGGGCTGTTTCCGGTGGCTGAACTGGCGCGCGACCTCGTGGGTTGGCTGGGCCAGCTGGACGGCGACCGCGATGACTTCGAGTTCGACTCGATGTCTTACGCCGACGTGGGCGAGGTGCGGATCGTAGGGTCTGTCGAGGGATGGCGGGTCGGCTCTGTCTCCGAGCCAGGCTCGTGGACCTCGCCAGTTGGCTGGGATGTGCTCGTGTCGGAGATCGCGCAGTTCGTGACGGCAGTCCGCAAGGACGTGGTGGCGCTTGGCGTCGAGCCCGGCCTGATCCCCGATCTTTGACGCAAGCCCGGTAGGGCTCCGGCTAGTGGATGATCCTGCCATGTTGGGTGTGATCACTGCGTCGGAGCCGTCATGGATAGTGCCGTTCACGGAAATGAGCCCGCGCTGCTTCAGCAAGCTGGTATCCGCGTTGCGGCGTGAGGGTGCCGACGAAGTGCGGCGGGGACACCCCTGGAGTCTGCAGCTGTCGGATCGCATTCTGCTGGTAGCGACCTACTGGCGTACGAATCTGACCATGCGGCAGCTCGCTCCGCTCTTCGGCGTCTCCAAGTCCGCAGCCGGCCGCATCATCGACCATCTCGGCCCGCTGCTGGCCCTGCGGCCCCGACGCCGCTTCGCCAAGGACACCGTCCTGATCGTCGACGGCACCCTCGTGCCCACACGCGATCACACAGTTGCTGAGCAGTCGAAGAACTACCGGTACTCCACCAACCATCAGGTCGTCATCGATGCCGACAGCCGCCTGGTCGTCGTGGTCGGCCAGCCTTTGCCAGGCAACCGCAACGACTGCAAGGTGTGGGCGGAGTCCGGGCCAAAGCCGCTGTCGGCAACACCACTCAAAAAAGATCGGGGGCCGCAAGCGCCATATCGGCGTCGCCGCCCTCGGCCTCCTTCTCGCGGGCTGGGGCACCGCGCCCAACGTCTCCGACAGCGTCGGCGGGCTCCACCTGCTCTCGCGCATCGCCAAAGCCCACCCCAGAAGCACCAAGGGCTCCTCGGTCGAGGGTAGCGCGTGACGTGGTCCCACCGGGTCGGGCGAGGATCTCGGCGGCGACTGTGTGTTACTGAGGTTTTCGTGTTGTCGTCGGGTGGTGACGGTTCATGATCCCTGCGGTATGCCGATGGGGTGAGGTATTCGGAGGGTGGGGGCCTGACTGCTGAGCGTCGGGCGTTTCGTGAGGAGATCCGGCTTCAGGCCGGGCAGCGGTTCGCGGCGGGTGAGAAAACCTCGGTGATCGCGAAGGACTTGCGAGTGAGCGTGCGGTCGGTGGAACGCTGGCGCCGTGCCTGGCGCGAGGGCGGCATGGAGGGCCTGCGTTCCGCGGGTCCGGCGAACTCACCGATCATCACCGATGCCCAGTTCGCCGTGCTGGAGGAGGAACTCGGCAAAGGCCCGTCGGCGCACGGTTTCGAAGACGAACGCTGGACCCTGGTCCGGGTCCAGGTGGTGATCCGCCGTCGGCTGCGGGTGTGCCTGTCGGTGGCGACGGTGTGGCGGCTGCTGAAATGGCACGGTTGGTCCTGGCAGGCGCCCGCACGCAGAGCACTGGAGCGTGACGAGCACGCGGTGGAGTTGTGGAAGAGGGAGGTGTGGCCCCGGGTAAAAGGCTCGCGGCGGCCTCTGGGGCCTGGATCGTCTTCGAGGACGAGGCCGGCTTCTCGATGACGCCGCCCCGTGCCCGCACCTGGGGCCGGCGCGGACACACCCCCGTCATCCGCGTGCGTGGCAGGTCCCGCCGCCGGACCTCGGTCGCCGCGCTGTGTTGCTACAAGGCCGGCGAGAAGAGCCGTCTCATCCACCGGCCCCGCACGCACCTCCTGCTCAAGGGCGCCCGCAAGAGCTTCTCCTGGCAGGACTATCGCAACCTCCTGGTGCGGGCACACATCCAGCTCGATGGACCGATCGTGGTCGTCTGGGACAACCTCAAAACCCACCTGGCCGCGGGGCTGAAGCGGTACGAGGCCGAACACGACTGGCTTACCACCGTCCGGCTTCCGCCGTACGCACCCGACCTGAATCCCGTCGAGACTGTCTGGTCACTCGTGCGCAGAGCAATTGACCAACACCGCCTTCACCACACCCGACGACCTCGACCGCAAGCTCCGCAGCGAGCTACGCAGGATCCAACTCCGGCCCCGCCTCATCGACGCCTGTCTCACCGCCACAAAACTGGCCATCAACCCACCGACCCCACCTTGAAAAGCTCAGTACCGATGGCCCGCTCGGAGGTCAGCAGGCGAAATGCGCGCTCTTTTCGTGTGCAGGACCAACCCCGAAATCCGCACTTCAGTGAGCTCCATCCACGGCACCGCCCATGCCGGAACGGGCGCGGAGGTCCGGGCCGGGCCGCTCAGCACCACCGGCGGCATTCCCAGCAAACGCCCCTCCACCTGCCGGGCGACCAGCTCCACCGGGCCGCCCAGTACCATCCGGGACGCCCGCACACTAGTGGACGCTCCAGCGGTCTCACCAGGTAAGCGCAGGAGCGCCCCCTCCACCCAGACCCGCTCAGCACGGCAGTGCACCACCGCCTCGCCCCGATTGAACGCTCCCTCGATGCGCAGCCCCTCAAGCACCAGACGCCGGGCCACAAGCGATGCCCCCTCGCGCCCTGTGCTGCGCACCCTGGTCGGCCGCACTTTCAGCACGGCGCTCAGACAACGCAGCAAGCGACGGGAGGCGTCGATCGCACGCCCATCCGCCAAACCACCCTGCCGGACCTCTTCGTCGCAGACAGGACCCAGTACGGCATCTCGGGCGACCCGATCAGGGCTGGAAGCCGTAGGCTCCCTCTTCACCCCTGCGGAACTGTCCCCGGCAGCAATGCCCGTCCAGCACGGCGCCAAGGCCATGACCGCCCCAGCGGCCAAGGCCTGTTGCAGCGTCATCCGGCCGTGCCCGGGCGGGGGCGACGGGCCACGGCAAGGGAGCCAGCCGTCAGCCCCAGCAGCAGGCCCACACCCAAGCCGCCGAACGTAGCGGTGAACCATGACAGCAACGACACGGTCATGATCCACACACCGGTCGTGCGGCTGTGCTGCGGCCGCCGCAGCAACCGGATGGCCAGGGTGGCCCATCCTGCGGCAGTCAGTACCGGCAATACCCCCCAGGTCTGCTGCAGAGCCAGGAACGGCAGGTGCACCAGTGGCACCACCACGACGGTGGCAGCGGCCGCGAGGGCCAGCACCGCTGGGGTCCATGGCCGCGCCTGGCCAGAACCAGGGCGCCGATGGCCGGTCAGAAGCATTCGTCCCGCCCGACACGAACCGACAAGTGCATTCCGGTCAGCTGGAACATCCCGGCGGTCATCGAACTCGTCTGCTGCCGCAAGTTTCGAATGACCAGACCGGAGGCCTGTTGGCTGTACGTGCCGGCCGGCCCCCCGGCGCTCGGTACCCGACTGTCCGCAGCATCCCGCCCCAGCTCCAGATCACTGAACGTGATCTCCCCTCGCATCCGTTCGAGGTCAATCACCAGGTCGTCGATGCGCACAGGACTTTCCTCACCGGCTTCGACGCGCAGTGTCACCGCGCCCAACGGAGTGGGCGTGACCACGGACTGACACAGATCCCGCAAGGAAGCCGAACGGATCGCAGTGACAGCCACCGGTCGGCCCTTGCCCGCCCGGTCTGTGTCCATCGACGCGTACTGCACGAACCCCTCGCCCTCCAGCCGGCTCGCAGACACCTTGAACGCGGTACCGGACACCGCGAACGACACCGGCACACCGGCAGCCGCGCCTGCCCACGCCAAAGACATCGCGCAGACCACTCCGAGCGTCATGCAGCCTGCGAACCCGGTCCAGCTGTAGGCCCCCCGGGGAGCAGATGACCGAGAACGGCGGTGACGCGAGTGCACAAGGGCCCCTTTCGAGAGAACACAACCGACATTCGCTGAGACAAGGACCTCCGGGCCCCGCAACGGCCGCGTCGGAACCTGCCTCGACACGGTAGGCCCACAGTCACTGCGGCCTCACCGTGCTCCTGGACTGAGGTACCCGCCCACCTGCGCCCCTCCAGCCGTCCTGGCCCCTACCAGGGTCGAGACCAGCGGGTCACCCATCACCCACTCGTACACCGGGTGTAGTCGTGGCACCGATCGTCCAGGTCCTCGCAGCACCGTCCGAGCTCGGGTGTGTGCCGCGGTTCTCCGGCCGGTCAATGGTGGCTCGGCCAGCTGACTATCCGTAGGTGACCGGCTGGGCCGGAGCGGGCGACCGCAGGGAGTGTCAGGCGTGATCGTCCAGTCCGTCAGGCCGAATACAGTACGGCCCTCTGTCGGGCCCGCATCGAGGGGCGGCCCTCTACCAGCCGACCTTCACCACGTTGTAAGCCTGCTTGCAGTCGGCGTTGGTGGCCTGGTCCGCCAGCTTCTGCATGGATGTGGCCCAGACCTGCTTGGCGACCTTCTCCAGCTCCCGGGTCTCGGCGGGGATGTTGGGTGCGTACTTCTTGATGGTCGCGAGGGCGGACCGGGCGAACTTGTTGCACACCGGTCCGGCGGCGTTCCGGTAGCGGGTGTCCAGGTCGCCGGCCACGGCCTTGCCGTTCGTGGTGGCCCAGTTGTTCCAGGCCGAGCATGCCGACTCCGTGAACGCGGCCTGATCCGCTTCGTTCAGGTTGAGAACCTCGACCAGCACAGTGTTCTGGACCTTTTCCGGCACCGTGAAGTCCACGACCGGGAACTTGTCGAGCGTTTCGAGGAGCGCCGTCTGACAGGCGGGCGGCAGCTCGGCCGCCTGCGCGGAGGCGGGCATGGTCAGTGCGGAGGCGGACATGATTGCTGCGGAGAGAGCAACGCGCTGGACGATACGCGAGGAGATCATGGCGGGGGGCGCTCCTTAGGGGAAGGGCGATGTCTGGCCAGGCAGGAAAGGCTGGCCCGGCTACAGAACGATCAGGAACCCTCGGGGTCACGGCCGACGCGGAGGAGGAGCGAAAATGCTCATGCCGTTGCCTCCTTCTCCGGCCGGGCCTTCGGCAGCACCGCTCGAGTCGGTCAGGAAGCTCTGGTCAGAGCGAGGACGACGTTGTGGCCGCCGAAGCCGAAGGAATGGCTGACGGCAACTCGGATGTCCTGCTGACGTGGTCGTTCGGTGACACAGTCGATGTCGAACTCCAGTGCCGGAGCGTGCAGGTTAGCGATCGGTGGCACTGTGCGGTGCTCGACGGCTAGCACGGTCAGCGCCGCCTCGACGGCTCCTGCCGCGCCCAGGCTGTGGCCGAGCACACCCTTGGGCGCAGTGACGCTGGGGCGGTGGGCCAGCAGGCGGGTGATCAGCGCCGCCTCCCCGGCGTCGTTGAGCGAGGTGGAAGTGCCGTGCGCGTTGACGTGGTTGACCTCGTGTGTGGCCAGCCCCGCCTGTGCCAGCGCGGTGCGCAGGGCTGACTCGGCGCCGTTGGCTCCTGGGTCCGGAGCGGTGGGGTGGTGGGCGTCCGAGGTGCTGCCGCAGCCGACCAGCCGGGCGCGGGAGCGGGCGCCGCGGGCTGCGGCGTGCTCCTCGCGTTCCAGAACGAGGATGCCTGCGCCCTCCCCCAGGACGAAACCGTCCCGGTCGGCGGCGAAGGGCCGGGATGCCTCAGTGACCGCGTCGGTACGAGAGGACAGAGCGCCCAGGCGCCAGAAACCGGTGGTCACCAGGCGGCTGATCGCCGCTTCTGTGCCTCCGGCCACCGCGATGTCGCACTGGCCGGAGGCAAGAAGGTCGCGGGCCACGGCGATGGCGGTGGCGCCGGAGGCGCAGGCGGTGGCCGGGGCGAGGCTGGGGCCGTGGGCCTTGAGGTCGATGGAGACCTCGCCGGCCGCCATGTTCAGGAGGACCTGGGGGATGGTGAGCGCCGAGACCATGTCGGCGCCCATTTCCGCCAGGCGCCTGGCCTGTTCTTCGTGCACCGCGCTTGCTCCGAGTCCGCAACCGATGACGACTGCGACCCGGTCGGCGTTCCAGGTGCTGGGATCGAGGCCGGCGTCATGTACCGCCTCGCGGGCGGCCAGTACCGCGAGTTTCGTGTTCCTCGGCATCCGCCATGCGGCGCGTCCGATGCGTTGGTCCAGAGCGTCGGACGCGTCACGCACACGGCAGGAGAAGTCCACGGGCAGGCCGGTGAGCGCGGGGTCGGGGGTCGCGGTGCTCACGCCGTGACAGACCGCGCTCCAGGTGGATTCGACGTCTCCTCCGGCCGGGGTGATCAGGCCGAGACCGGTGACGGCGACGGGTGCTGTCATGAAGGCGCCACAGTCCTCGGGCCGGCCGCGCGCAGCGCGTCGAGGTGGATGACGACCTCGGCCACGGTCCTGCCGGGGGCGGTGTACTCGCTGCTGATCTTGACCGCGAGGCGTTCGTGCAGGATGAGCACCATCTCTGCCCGGGCCAAGGAGTCCAGGCCCAGTTGCTCCAGCGTGGCCTGCGGGTCAATGTCCTCATCCGGGACGCGGAAGGAGCTGATCAGGACGGAACGGACGGTGTCGTAGGTTTCGGGCACGGTGTGTCCTTGCAGTCGTCGGAGGTGGACAGGGCGGTCCGGGTGAGTTCCGCGATGCCGGCCTCAAATCCGATCGGCGGTTCGAAGGACAGATCGCGGCGCGCTGCGGTGAGGTCGAAGTAGTGCGGTTGCAACAGTTCCGCCACCAGGAAGCGGCTCAGTGCCAGAGTGCGCGAGCTGCGGACCATGCTCAGGTATGTGTCGCTGACAGCAGCCGCGGCTGTCGCCAGATGTGGAGGGACGGAGCACCAGGGGGCGTTGATGCCTGCGGCCCGCAGGAAGTGGTGGGCGATCTCGCGTAAGGGGCGTGGGTCGTCCTGGCTGATGAAGTAGGCACGGCCGCCGGCCCCGGGTGACCGCTGCAGGTGGTCCAGGGCGAGGAGGTGGGCGTGGGCGGCGGTGCGGAGATGGGTGGTGTCGACGAGATTGCTGCCGTCGCCGGGCATCAGCAGGCGGCCGGCCCGTACGGCGCGGGCGAGGGCGGGGGCGAAGTGGGGGTCGCCCGGGCCCCAGATGATGTGCGGACGCAGTGAGACCGTGGCCAGTTGCGGACTGTGGGCCGCGAGGACCAGGGCTTCGGCCGTGGCTTTGGCCTGCGGATAGGCGGCCAAGTGACCGGGAGGGAGAGGGAGGTCCTCGGAGACGCCCTCCAGGCCACCGGGCCGGAAGGCGACACTGGCGGTCGAGGTGTGGACGAGTGTGCTCACCTGGTGGGCACGGCACTGCGCGATGACGTTGCGGGTGCCGACGACGTTGGTGGCCCGGTAGAGCCGCATCGGGCCGCTGACCCCGGCCAGAGCGGCGTTGTGAATGACGGCGTCACACCCGGCGACCGCGCGGGAGACGGCGCTCGCATCGGCGAGATCACCCAGGTGCTGGGGGACTCCCAGATGTTCCAGAGCAGCGCTGGGGCGGCGGTTGAGGGAGGACGTGGCGATGCCACGTGCTGTCAGCTGGCGGCAGATCTCCAGCCCCAGAAATCCGCTTCCTCCGGTGACCAGCACCTTCATAGCGTCCTCCCGCGCAGGCGCTTGGCGGCCCAGCCGGCCAGCTGTGAACGGTCGATCTTGGAGTTGTGCCGGGGATCGGTGGGGAATCCGGGATGCAGGAGCATGACGTCGATGCGGTGCCCTTCCGGATGACCTTCCAGGGCGGTGCGTACGGCTGCCAGGGCTGCGGCACGGGAAGTCGAGGGCAGGGGCTCCACACACAGGACGGGCACTTGGCATACGGCTGTGCCGACGCCGACCAGAGCGGTGCGGCGAATGCCGGGAGCGGTGTCGGCCGCGGTCTCGATGTCCTCGGTGGTCATGGTGAAGCCGGTACCGGTGACCAGGTGGGCCTTTCTGCCGACGAACCACAGTCGGCCCTGCTCGTCGAGCCGGCCGAGATCTCCGGTGCGGTGCAGTACGCCCTCACTGATGACGCTTTTCGTGGCGGCGTCCGCGTCAGGACGGGCGTGGTAGGCGGGGCTGACGGTGGGGCCGCAGACCGCGATCTCGCCGAGTCCGGTGTGATCCGCGTCCAGGATTCGGGGATGGTTGCCGGGCAGTGGCTGGCCCAGACACGTACCGGCCTGCCCGGCGGGCGGCTGGATGTGTGCGGTCCGTAGGTCGTGGTCGTCGATCGCGGAGACGGGCAGGCATTCGGTGGCGCCGTAGACGCTGAGGATCTCGGCGGCGTCCGGCACGGCCTTACGCAGCGCTTCGGCGAGGTGGAGGCGTAGTGGGGCCCCGAAGGACAGGATCTGCCGGACCGAGGGCAGGGCGATGCCGTGGCGGACGCAGTGACCGGCGATCAGGGTGAGCACGGCGGGTGAGGCGATGATCTTGGTGACTCGGTGCCGCAGGATCGGCTCGACGAGTTCCTTCGGCGAAGTCCGTGCGGGGGACAGGTGGTTCACGGCCGGGGTGAGCGTCGTCAGGCCCAGGAGCGGGCCGAGCATTGTGACCGGAAGGAACCCGGCGAGAAGTACGTCTTCGGGCCGGGGATCCAGCAGCGTGGTCAGCGCGTCGAGCTGTCCCGCCAGGGTGGCGTAGCGGTATTCCGCGCCCTTGGGGCGTCCGGTGGAACCGGACGTGAAGGCGATGATGGCCAGCTCGTCACCGTCAGGGTCCTGCGGTTGCAGCGCCGGGAGACTGCCGTCTGGGGCCCTGGTCGCCAGGCGTCGGCCAGGAGCGAGCATGAGCCGGCCGGTGACCAGGGGGATGCGGACGTGGGGGCGGCCCCACCCCAGGACCTGCCGCCCGAGCTGAGCCAGCGGTTCGCCGATGAAGACGTCTGGTGCGATGTCCTGCAGACAGCGGCGCACCTCGGAGCGTGGCTCGATCAGTACGGGTACGGCACCGAGGGAGCACAGGGCGTAGACGACGGTGGTGAGGTCGTACGCGTCGCGAGTCATCACCACGGCCTTGTGGCCGGGCCGGACACCGGCCTGGTGCAGGGCTTGGACGAGACTGTGGCACGCCTTCACCAGGTGGCCGCGGCTGGTCGTCCGGGAGGTCCCCTTGTGGCAGCGGATGAGCGCGGGGGCGTCGGGCTGGTCGGCCAGGCGGGCGATGACGCCTGGAGCGGTCACGGTCATCGGGTTCCTTGCAGAAAGTCACGGATGCGGTCACCGAGTTCGTCTGCGGCGTCTTCCATCACGAAATGTCCGGCCTCGGGGAACCGATGGACAGCTGCGTGGGGACAGCGCCGGGCCCACTCCTCCAGCAGCGCGGGGGTGAACACCGGATCGCGCATGCCCCAGCCGATGAGCATGGGCAGTGCGGTCGGACCGGGGTCGTTGCCGGCAGGTTCGAGCAGCTGCCATACGGGATCGGTGTTGTCACGCGGGATGGCGCGGACGGCGTCGGTGACCGCTCGTCGCTCGGCACGCCGGGCGACGGGCCGGAGGTAGGCGCGGCGCTCCGCCGGACGCAGTGGCTGGTGCACTCCTGCGTGCACAGCGGTGCGCGCGAAGCCGTTGGTGAGGTGCACGACGTCGGCCACCAGTGGATGGTCGCGGATCCAGCGCAGGTAGAAGGGCAGCCGGAAGTTGCTGGGCCAGGGGAAGGCCACGGTGTTGCACATGACCAGACGGGCCACGACCCCGGGGTGCCGCGCAGCCCAGGCGGTGCCGAGCGGACCGCCCCAGTCGTGCAGTACGAGCGTCCAGCCCCGCTCGGGCACCCCCTCGTCCTGTACCAGGTGCTGGTAGAGGAGGTCCAGGTGTTTCAGCTGGACCTCGTAGGGGTCGGAGACGCCGGCGGGCGGCCTCAAATGCCGGGATAGACCGAAGCCGGGCATATCCGGCGCCAGGCAACGGGCGTGCGGGGAGAGCCGGTCGACCAGTTTGCGCCACGCGTAGCTCCATGACGGATTGCCGTGCAGGAACAGTGCCGGCTCCCCGGAGCCGAGGTCGAGGTAATGCTGTCCGGTGGCCGGCACGCGCCGCCAGTGCTGGGGCGCGGGGTAGCCCGGCATCAGCCGTTCCAGCTCCGCTTCGCGCTCCGTCGCGGTGAGTGCCGGGGCGCGGCCGGTCTGTGTGCTCACCATCGGACGAGGGCCAGACCGAAACTGAAGCCGCTGGCCACACCGAGCATCGCGACGATGTCCCCGTCCTCGACGCGGTCGGCCTCCCGCGCCTTGACCAGCTGCAGAGGGAGCGAGGCCGCCGCGCAGTTGCCGTGCTCGGCCACCGCGGGCATGCACAGGGTCTCGGGCAGGGAGAACGCGTCGAGCATCTGACGGTACTGCGGCATGGCGATCTGGTGGAAGGCGACGAAGGCCCCGGCGCGTGCTGCGGCGAGTTCGTCGTCGGCGACGGCCAGGGTCTCGGGAAGTACATCGAGCAATGCCCGGCCGAGATCCCCGTTCAGACGCAGTGTGGTGTGGTCGTCGTCGACGGAGCGCTGGTGCATGGTGCCTCCGCCTGACACGGTGCAGGCTTCCCAGGCGGCGGAGTTGCTGACGAATCGCATCGCGATGATGCCGGGGCTGCCCTCATCTGCGGGCCCGGCGGTGAGCACCATCGCGGCACCGGCATCGGACGCGGTGTAGCCGGGCAGGGCTCTGAGCAGTGCCTGCCGGTCGGGGACGTTCCAGCGTGTCACCAGGGAGCCGGTCTCTCCGCAGACGATGAGGACGGTGCGGTAGCGGCCGGTCTCGATGAACGAGGCGGCCGTCTCCATGGCGTTGAGGACGCTGTTGCAGGCGTTCTTCACGTCGAAGACCGGGCAGGTGGCGCCCATCTTGGCGGCCACCAGATGTGACGTGGCGGGCTCGATCAGGTCTGCGGCGGTAGCGGCGAACAACAGCAGCTCGATGTCGCCGATCCGTAGGCCCGCCTCGTCGAGTGCGTTACGGGCGGCGGCTACGGCAAGGTCCGAGGCGTTCTCGCCGTCCCCTCGCACATGGACGCCGCGCACTCCGGTGAGATCTTCGAGTAGGCCAGGTGGCGGTGCGTAGGTACCGCTCTTCGCGATCTTCTCTCGGATCTCGTCCATGGTTCGGTAGCGGGTCGGCAAGTGGGCAGCGACGGCTGCGATGCGGGCACGGGCGAGTTCGGGCACCGGGTAACCGTAACGGTGGCGTTTCGCCTGGCGGACCGAATTATGTCCTGCTGAGTTTCCTTCACTCTAACGAGTGAGCGGTATTGGCTTTTGGATTCCGTTCTGTCATTCAATTCGGCCGAAGCCTGTAATTCGGCGTGAAAAGGCGGAGACGTGGCAGAGCAGCGGCGTGAACGGTCCGTGGCGGTAGTGGGCGTGGGTTGCCGGCTTCCCGGAGGAATCAACGACCTGGACGGATTGTGGTCCGTGCTGCGTGACGGGCAGGACATGGTCGGTGAGATGCCCGCCGACCGGCTGCCCAGGGACAGGATGGTCGACCCGGGGGCCGTACGTCCTGGCCGCAGTTACACCGCGGCGGGAGGGTTCCTCCCGGACGTGGCCTCGTTCGACGCCGCCTATTTCGGGATTTCGCCCGCCGAGGCGCGGCACATCGACCCGCAGCAGCGGCTCCTGCTGGAGATGGCCGCGGAAGCACTGGACGACGCCGCCATTCCCGTCGAATCGCTGGCAGGGTCGGATACCTGCGTCTACGTGGGGGTGTCCGACCCCGCCTACGGCACGACGCTCACCCTGCTGCAGGATCACAAGAGCCCGCACACCATGCCCGGTGCCACGCTGTCCATCACGGCCAACCGGATGTCGTACGCCTTCGACCTGCGCGGTCCCAGCATGGCGATCGATACCGCTTGCTCCTCCGCGCTGGTCGCGGTGGACCGTGCCTGCCGCACCCTGCACGAGGGTTCCAGCCGTGTCGCCCTGGTCGGCGGCATCAACGTGCTGAGCAGCCCCTACTCTTTCGCCGGATTCTCCTACGCGGGCATGCTGTCGCGACGCGGACGCTGCTCGGCCTTCTCCGCGAACGCCGACGGATTCGTCCGCGCGGAAGGCGGTGCGGTGCTCGTCCTCAAGTGTCTCGAGGATGCCCTGGCCGACGGCGACCGCGTCCACGCCGTGCTCGCGGCCACCGGCAATAACACCGACGGCCGCAGCACCGGCATGATCGTGCCCAGCGCCGAGGGCCAGGAGGCGCTGCTGCACGCGGTCTACGCGGAGGCCGGGATCAGTGCGGACGACTTGGTGTACTTCGAGGCCCACGGCACGGGCACCCAGGTCGGGGACCCGGCGGAAGCCGAGGCCATCGGCCGGGCGCTGGCCCGCCACCGGCGTAGCGGGCCCCTGCCGTTCGGGTCGGTGAAGAGCAACCTGGGCCATCTGGAACCAGCCTCCGGGATGGCGGGCCTGCTCAAGGCAATCCTGGTGCTGCGCCACCGGATCGCGCCCGCGTCCTTGCACGCCCTTCCGCTCAACCCCGCGATCGACTTCGACGGTCTCGGGCTGTCCTTGACGGTCGAGCCCGTCCGGCTGCCCTCGGGACAAGCGGCGGCCGTGGGCGTGAACGCCTTCGGCTTCGGCGGAGCGAACGCCCACGCCGTCCTGACTCCGCCCCCATGCGCCCCCCAGCCCGGGCCGGAGCGGACTCCGGACCACCGCCCGATTCCGCTGGTCGTCTCCGCCCGCTCTCCCAAGGCGCTGAAGCAACTGGCCGGCGGGGTGGCTGAGCGCCTGAGAGCCGCCCAGCCCGAGGATTTCTACGACCTGGCCTATACAAGCACGGTGCGGCGCGGTGCCCACCCGCACCGCGCGGCGGTCATGGCCGCCGACCCGCAGGACGCCGCCCGGCAGCTGGACCGGCTGGTGGCCGGGGAGCCCGCCCGCGGAGCGATCGTACGAAAGAACGCGCAAGGCGGTACCGCCTTCGTGTTCTCAGGCAACGCCTCGCAGTGGCCTGGCATGGCCGCGGACCTACTGGAGCACGAGCCGGTCTTCCGCGCGGCCGTCGAGGACGCCGACGCGGCCCTCGCCCCGCACCTGGGCTGGTCGGTGGCCAAGGAGCTGGCGTACCCCTCCCCGCGTACCTGGCAGCGTACCGAGATCTCCCAGCCCGCCCTGTTCGCCGTACAGGTCGGCCTGACCGCGCTGCTGGCTTCGCACGGGGTGCGGCCGCGGGCGGTCGCGGGGCACAGCGTCGGTGAAGTCGCCGCCGCCTACTCCGCCGGAATCCTGACCCTGCAGCAGGCGGCACAAGTCCTCGCCGAACGCAGCCGCACCCAGGCCACCACAGCTGGCAGGGGCCGCATGGCCGCCGTCGGACTGGGCGAGCAACAGGCCCGCGAGGAACTGCTGCGCTACGACGGCGCGCTGGAGATCGCGGGGATCAACAGTGACCGTGCCGTGACCGTCGCCGGTTCAGCCGACGCACTCCTGGCATGGGGCAGGGACCTGGCCGACCGGGGCATCTTCTTCCGTGAGCTGGACCTGGACTACGCCTTCCACAGCCGGGCCATGGACCCCATCGAGGAACCCCTGTGCACCGCCCTCCAAGGACTGACCCCCGGCCAGGCCCGGATTCCGTTCATCTCCACCGTCACCGGCACACCGCTGAGCGGGCCCGAGCTGGACGCACGCTACTGGTGGCGTAACGTCCGGGAACCGGTCCGTTTCGCGGAGGCCGTCACCCATCTCGTGTCTGAGGGCGTCGGCAGCGTGGTCGAGATCGGTCCGCACCCGGTCCTACGGCCCTACCTGCGCCACACCGACCTCTCCTACAGCGCGACCCTGCACCGGGACGGGGACGGCCTGCGCGAGACCGCGGGCACGGTCGCCGCGCTGCTCGCCGCCGACCCGGCCACGGACTGGCAGCTCCACTTCCCCCGCCCCGGCCGGGTGGCTGAGCTGCCCGCCTACCCGTGGCAGCACGAGCGGTACTGGCACGGCACCGCGCATGACCGCATTGCTCATACCAGCGGCTCCGGTACCCTCGACCACCCGCTGGTGGGCGAACGGATGCCCGCCCCGCACCCCGTATGGCATGGCACCGTCGAGCCACAGCTGGTGCCCTGGCTGGGTGACCACAAGATCGGGCACGACGTACTCATGCCCGCCGCCGCTTATGTGGAGATGGCCCTGAGCGCCGGCTTCCGCGCCATGGAGCGGCCGGTCGAAGTACGGCATCTGGAGATCAGCCGCCCGCTGGCCCTGCCCTGGCCGGACCCGACGCCGATCGCCCTGCAAACCTCCGTCACTCCCGATGACGGCGCCCTGACCATCAGCGTCCGCGAGGAACACGGCGGCGAGTGCCGGCCCGCTGTACGAGCCCAGGTCCGCACCCTGCTCGGCACAGCCCCGCCTCCGCTCGACGTCGACGCCCTTCGAGCCCGCTGTCACAAAGGCCTCGACAGTGCGGCGTTCTACCGGGCATGCCACCGCATCGGACTGAACTGCGGGCCGGCCTTCCAGCTCATCGAGCACTTGGACGTCGGTGAAGGGGAGGTACTGCTCTCCTACCGGCTCCGGCACCCCGCCGACGCCTACACCGCCCACCCGGTACTTCTCGACGCACCGCTGCAGGCCACCGTCGCCCTGTCCGAACTCACTGCGGAAACCGCTGGCTTCCTGCCGTCGGTGTTCGGGTCCGTGCGCGTGTGGCGCACCCCGGCGACCGCCGGGATCGTGCATCTGCGCCGCCGCAGCCGAAGTGCCAACGAGATCTGCTGGGACATCACCTACGCCGACGCGGACGGCACGGTCACCGTCGAGATCGACGGCTGCCGTACCCGCCGCGGCGCCATGACGGAACACACCCCCTTGGCGGTCCAGCGCACCGTTCTGCGAGCCGCCCCGCGCACAGGCACGCCCGCACTTCCGTCTCCGCTTCCCGTTCCTGCCGAGGTGGCGCACGCGGCCGAGCCCCGTATCACCGCCGCACGCGCCGCCCTGGACGACAGCGGCCACCACCGGTTCGTCGCCGCCGCCGAACGGACCGGAGCCCACTGTTGGGCCCGGACGCTGCACGGCCTTCTCGCCGACCCGGCCGCCCCGTTCGCGATGCGCGATCTGGTGAGCGGAGGGCTTCAGCCCCAACACCGCCGGCTGGTCCGGCTGATGCTTCCCCTGCTCGTCGAGCACGGCCTCGCCCGGACGGTCGGAGAAACCTGGCAGCTGACCGAAGCCGAATTCCGCCCGGAGACCCTGCTGCGCGACCTCGTGGAGGACCATCCCGCGTTCGGGTCCGACACACTGCTCCTCAACCGGCATCTGCGCCACCTGGCCGACCTGGTGCGCGGCAGCGCCGACGCACACGACCTCCTGCCACCAGGAGACAGCGCGTACGACCAACTCCGCGAGACCAGTCCGGCGCACCGCTTCACTCACCGCGCCGTGCAGGCCCTTCTCGGCGACATCGTCGCCCGGTGGCCCGCCGACCGGCCGCTGCGCGTCCTGGAAATCGGCGCGACCACCAGTGCTCTGACGGCAGCCGCGCTGCCCGTGCTGCCGGCCGATCGGACCCGCTACACCTGCACAGCCGCCAACGCCGCCGGTCTCACCCGCGCCGAACACCGTTTCGCCAGCCATGATTTCGTCGACTACCGCGTCCTGGACCTGGACACCGACCCGAGCGACCAAGGCCTGCACCGAGCCGAATTCGACCTCGTCCTGGCCGGCGACGCCGTGCACGCCACCCATGATCTGGCTGCCACTCTGCGGCGTCTGCACACCCTGCTGGCTCCCGGCGGCCACCTGCTGGCTACCGAGCAGCACCACGCGCAACTGCAGGCCTTGCTGTTCGGCACGGTGGAGGACTTCTGGGAGCGGGGCGATCATTCCCTGCGCCCCGTCTCCCGCATCCTCACCCGTGAACAGTGGGCACCGCTGCTACGCCGTTGCGGCTTCCCCGACCCGGTGCAGACCGGGCCCGAGGACTGTTCCGTCATCCTCGCCGCAGCTGCCCACAGCCCTGCCGCCGAGACCGAGGAACCGGCCTCGGCACCGGCTCCCGCTGCCTTCTGGGTCATCGCCGTCGAGGACGACACCGAAAGGCAGACCGCACAGGCCCTGGCCGATCTTCTAGGCGAGGCCACCGTCGTCACCGCGTCCGAGGACGTCGGCGTCTGGGCCGGGGCGCTGACCACCGACCGCGAGCCCCACGTCGTCCTGCTGCTCGCCGAACCCGGACCGCGGCAGACCGTCGTCACGGTGACCACCCGTCGCGCCGCCTTCCTGCGCGCTCTGGCCGCAGCCTGCGACAGCCTCCACGGCCGAACGAGCCCCAAGCTGTGGCTCGTCACCCGCCCGACGGGCTTGTTCCCGAATCCCGAGCAGCCCACGCATCCGGACGACGCGGCCGTCTGGGCCACCTGCCGCACCCTCGCCAACGAGCGACCAGATCTGCGCGTGCGACGTCTTTCCTGGCAGCGCAGCGGTGCGACGGCCGCCGACGCACACCGCCTCGCGGGAGAACTCCTTGCAACCGACAACGAGGAGAGCGCTCAGGAGGACGAGATCGTCCTGACCGCGCACGGCCGTTTCGTGCCCCGGCACGTCCAGCATCCGGAGAGCGAGCCCCCCGCCGCACCTGCCGACACGCCGTTCATCCTGGAAGCCCGCGACCCGAGCCTGCGCCGACGGCTGATCTGGCGGCAGACCGACCTCCCCGAACCCGGGCCGGGAGAGGTGGCCCTCGACATGCGGGCCGTGGCCCTGAACTACCGCGACCCCATGCGGGCCAACGGCCTGCTGCCGCCCGAAGCGGTGGAGAACAGCCCCCTCAGCCGAGGACTGGGAACGGACGGCGCCGGCATCGTACGCGCCGTGGGGCCAGGCGTGCAGGACCTGAAGCCGGGCGACAGGGTCTGCGGCCTCGTGCCCGCGGCCCTCGCCTCCCACGCGACGACCGTCGCTGCCGCCCTCGTCCGCATTCCCGAGGGGATGAGCTTCGCGGAGGCGTCAACCTTCCCCGTAGCGTTCCTGACCGTCCACCACACCCTGGTCACCCAGGCCTGCCTCGGCCGCGGGGAGACCGTACTCGTCCACGGGGGAGCCGGAGCCGTGGGCCTGGCCGTCCTGCAGTGCGCCCGCAACCAAGGCGCCCGGGTCATCGCGACCGCCGGTACGGAGACCAAGCGCGACCTGCTCCGCACACTCGGTGCCGAACACGTCCTCGACTCCCGCAGCCTGGACTTCGTCCCCCAGGTACGGGAACTGACCGGCGGCCAGGGCGTCGACGTCGTGGTGAACTCCCTCAGCGGCGAAGCCATCGCCCACAACCTCGACCTGCTGCGCCCCAATGGGCGGTTCATCGAACTCGGCAAGAGGGACATCTACCTCAACAATCCGATGACGCTGCGCCCCTTCCACCGCAGCCTCACCTTCAGCGCCTTCAACCTCGATGCCGTCATGGAGTCCCCGGCCCTACGCTCCCGTCTCATCTCGGTCTTCGACGAACAGATCAGCCGCGGTTCCTACCGGCCGCTGCCCCACACGGCCTACCCCGCCGCCCGTATCGAGGAGGCCTTCCACCTCCTGCAGCACTCCCGGCACACCGGCAAGGTCGTCATCACCTTCGACCCCCTGGACGAGCCCGTCCTCGTCGAACCCGCGCCCGGCACCCTCACCCTCGACCACGACGGCACCTACCTGATCACCGGTGGGCTGAGCGGTCTCGGTGCCGCCACGGCCCACTGGCTGGCCGACCACGGGGCCCGGCATCTGGCCCTGCTCTCACGCCGCGGAGCTGACACTCCCGAGGCACCCGCCCTGCTCCGGCGACTCACCGAACGCGGGGTTCATGCCACGGCCTACGCCGCCGACGTCACCGACGTCACCGCAGTGCGCGGGGTCATCGAGACGGTGGACGCCACAGGACATCAGTTGCGCGGCCTCGTGCACGCGGCCATGCACATGGACGACGCGCCGCTGTCCGAGCTCACCGACGACCGTTTCGCCGCTGTGCTGGCGCCTAAGGCGGCCGGCGCGGCACTCCTGGACCGGCTCACCGCAGACCATGACCTGGACCTTTTCGTCACCTACTCCTCCGTATCCGCCACCATCGGCAACGCGGGCCAGGCAGCCTACGCGGCTGCCAACGCATACCTTGAAGCACGCGCACGGGCCCGGCTCAGCGCCGGTAAGGCGGGTACGGCATTGGCCTGGGGCCCCCTCAGCGAAACCGGGTACGTCGCCCGCAGCGGCATGGAGGCGGCCATGGCCGAACGGGGCCTTGAGCTCCTCGCCCCCGCAGAGGCCCTGACGATCGCCGGCCACCTCGTGGCCGCCGGTGCCGACGTCGCCGGAGCGGGACGCTACCGCTGGGGAACCGCACGTCACCTGCTGCCAGCTCTGGCCACCCCACGGTTCGCCCGCCTGGTGCCGTCCTCCTCCCTCGCCTCCCCGGACGACCGCAACGAGCTCCTGGGGACGTTGGCAGCCCTGCCGGCGGACGAGGCGGTGCAAAAGATCACCGAAGCGCTCGGCCATCTCCTCGCCGGAGTCCTGCAAACCGATCAGGCCGACCTGGACCCCGCCCGGCCCGTCACCGACTTCGGACTCGACTCCCTGCTCGGCATGCAGTTCCTCGTCGGCGCCCGTGATCAGTTCGCCATCCGCCTCGGGCCGGCCGACTTGGCCACCGGACGGACCCTGAGTCACTTCGCCCGATTGGTCCACCAGCGTCTCAACCTCCCCGGGCCCGAGTCCTAGGCGGAACGTGGGCTCGACGTCTTTCCTCGATCTCCGGGGGCGCAGAAGCGCTCCGCTGGACGGCAGCACGAGCCGCCGTCCAGCGGGCCCGCTCGTACCGTCAGAAGCCTCCGCCCGGAGCCAAGGGCGGGCCGGCACTACAGCGTGCTGCCGGAGCCGTACCGCGCGAAGTCTGGTGTGGCCCGGGGGCCTCGCGCCACGCCGATGCCGACCAAGAGCAGAGCGCGCCTGCGGCGGGAGCGGTGTGGGGAACGCCTAACCGATCCCCGCTCGAGCGGGATCGAGGGGGATGTGACCGGATGGAAACGGGTGGCTATGTCCGGTGTTTCGGCATCGCCGCAGGTGAGAGGCGTCACTCTTAAGGGTCCGGATCCCACCCGGCTCCACAACGAACACGAGGAGTCCGGCGATGCATGACCTCAACGCGCTGCGGGAGCTGGAGGCCAAGGTGCCCGCACTCACCGAGGGGGCCCGCGCCACCGGCCGCGCCCGGCTGGCGGCAGCCGTGGCGAAGGAAGGGCGACGGACCGGTCTGCTGCGGGCCGTGGTGCCACCGGCCGGTCTGCCGCAAGCCGTTATGCCGTCCAGGCGCCTTGTGCTGCGTGCCGGGTTCGCCACGGTGGCCACAGCGGCGGTGGCCGGGACGGTCGTCCTCGAAGAAGGCGGGGACGGCGGGGGGACGGCTGTGGAACGGGCGCGGACGCACCACGGATGACCACGCTGTCCGCGGCCCAGGTGTTGCACAGGGCGGCGGAGAGGACGCGTGCCGAAGGTGCCTCCCAGCCGGTCCCGCGCGACGACAGGTACATGTACGCGGAGGAGCTCGTCACGGAAACCCTCTTGAAGGGCGGGAGGCTTGAGGAGGAGCACGAACAGGATCTAAATCTCCGTGGACGGCTCCCGCCCCTCCCGGTTCGTCTACGGCGAGCGCGTCGTCCACCAGCCGCCGCTGACCAGGAGCCATTTGCGGTGGCCGCCCACCGACTCCGCCGTGCTCGGGAGGGACGAGCCGCGGCTACGACGCAGGCAAAAAATCAATGGCCGCAAGCGGCACCTCGTGGTCGACACCCGCGGCCTGCCGCTGATGGTGATGGTTACCCCAGCCGACCTGCACCACTCCGCCGCCGCCAAGGAAGTCCTCTTCCGCCTGCGGCTGATGCACCCCGAGATCACCCTCCTCTGGGCCGACCGAGCCTACGCGGGAAAGCTCGTGACCTGGGCAAAAAGGCACATGAACCTCACGATCAAGACCGTCAGCCGCCCCAAGGACACCTCCGGCTTCGTCGTGCGCCCCGACGCTGGGTCGTTGAACGAAGCCTGGCCTGGATGATGAACGCCAGTCGGCACGCCCGGGACTACGAACGGCTCATCCAGCACTCCGAGACCCTGATCACCTGGGCCGCGATCACGCTCATGACCAGGCGGCTCGTCCGAACCGGTCGGGCGAAGTAGCAAGAGGCGGACCCGCCGATCCGTCAGCCCGTCTCCCGGCGAGAGAAGAAGCGACGCCGCAGACGGTCACCGACTTCGCCGACGACAAACACCAGCACCGCGCTCGCCGCACAGCCCGCGAGACTCGTCGGCTCGTCGAGCAGCATCCCCAAGCCCAAGAAGGCAGCGGTAAGAGCCGCACACCACGCAACCCACAAGCTGACCACAGACCACCAGCGCCGTCTCTTCACGCGATCAAGATACGTCCCCTATCAGGGCGGGCCCAGCGTCAGAAACAGCTACTCGCCTTCAACGACGTCACCGTCGAGATCCGATCCCCGAGCTCTCAAGAACCGTCTCAGAGCCCCAGACGTGTGAGCCGACGCTGCCGCAGCCGCTCTCCAGCCGCTGTCAGAGCGAAGAGGAGCCACACAACCAGTCCGGCCAGCGCTGCTACCACCGGGCCGTCAGATTCGTCCTCAGGCGACACCATCAGGAAGAAGAACGCAAAGGGCACAGCCATGCAGAGGCCGGCGCCGACCGGGTGCCGGGCCACCCACTTCTGAATCCGAGTCGGGCGCCTCTGTCCACCAAGCGCCCGGTCCACGCCCCAAAACGCACTACCCAGAGACCGCCACCGGGTCGACACGGCTGAAGGATACGACAGCCAGTCGGGCAGGCCGATAGCAGGCCCAGGCCCAAGCTGGCTGAGAAATGGCTACTCAGCCTTCCCGAGGTGCGCCTGGGCCAGCTGTCCGGGCGCCTGAATCCTTGCGTGCCGAGAGCAGGAACAGGACCGCAGCGGCGGCGGAACCCCAAGCCGACGCTGCTGACGGCCATGACCGTCTCGAACGAAGCGTCGGCGATTCGGGGGATGCTGTTGACTAGCATGAGGGCGTAGATGCACAAAACGCCGTAGGCGCGAAGCCGCATCCCGGCTTGTCGCTTGCGCATCCACGGCGGCTCCACCCCGCCAGCATCGCCACAGGCATCGGCAGCATGAGCGCCGTGGACACTGCCAGCGCTATCCAGTGGTATAGCGGATTGCCGTTCATTCCGACCCCTTCATAGGCGATCACCAGCCTACGGAGGATTGGCGAGGCCCGTCCGTGCCGAACACCGCGAGCTTCCAGCGGACCAATCCGGTCAGAGCAGCAGTTGCGAAACAACTACTACCCGTGGGCCGACTCCATCCAGCCCGAAATCATCTCCCGCGTCGTCGACATCGCCAAGATCATCGCCCTCGTCTTGTCCAAGGAGCCGGAACACGCAGCCGCAAGGTGACGGCACGACGCTGACACCAGTGCCAAGCTGACCCACATGGCCCCGCGGCTCCGAGACCGCAGGACCGGGAGGCTCCGCCTCCCCGCGGGAAAGGCGGGGCCTCCTCTCACCACCCCCGCACAAAGCACCGCTGCAGCCAGCTGGCACGCGTCCGGCAGAGCACCAGCAGCGTGCCCACACCTCGGTGTGACTCAACGGATCCGGACCACGGTCAGGATGCCGTGACGGCCGGATCCAGCGAGGACTTCCACCACAAGGTCGGTCTGGAAAGCAAAGTGCCGGTCGAAATCAAAGCGGCTGATTCGAATGCCGACGGCCCGGCGTGTGCTGACCTCCACGTCATCCTCAACGCGTGTGCAGGGCGCATCGACGTCTTGGCTTAGCTGTATCGACCCGCAGGGTTGTTCACTCGGCTGATCGAAGGCTGCCTCCGAGTGCGGTGTGGCAGTGGTGACGGTTCTAGGTGTGGAGGAAGTCTGCCAGGGCCGCTGTCCGCTCGTCGTTGGAGGTATAGGGCCGGCGGTAGGCCCATTCGTCTGCGAGGGTGCGGTTGAAGCGTTCGACCTTGCCGTTGGTACTGGACCCGGTAGGGGCGGGTGAGTTTGCCGGTCGCGCCGATATTGGTGAGGCCTGTTTCCTGGCCAGGCCCTTGCTGTAGGCCCATGCGTTGTCCGTCAGGACGTGCAGATGTGTTTGGACGTGCGATTTGGTGCCCAGGTGCCCCCGCATCTGCGTGTCGAGATTTGCCTCTATCTGCCTGTGGGTGCGGGTGAGCGTTCTGGGGGCGGCAGCGGGGATGACGGGGCGGTCGTCGGTGCCGTGGGCTCGGTCGTGTGCTTGGCGGCCGGCGGCGATGCCGAGGATCCGCTGGAGTGTGGCGAGTCGGGTGTCGGCGATGTCGCCGACGGTGTTGATGCCGTAGCGGGTGAGCGTGCGGGCGGTGGCCGACCCGATGCCTGGGAGTGCGCAGGCGCGTCGGGGGCGTAGGAAGGCGGCGACTTCGAAGGGGGTGTGGCCGACGCTCTGGACGCTGTCAGCCCTTACTGCGTACTGCGGGGCTCGAGCATGCGGTTCAAGAGATTGCTGGTGGCTCGCTGGACATGGGGGCTGACGTAGTCGGAATCGTTGAGGGCGAGTGGCCAGTGGAATGTGCCGGCAACGAAAACGAGGGTGCCTTGGTAGTTCTCGCAAAGGCTGGTGTTCTGCATGGCTCGGGCCCGGTTGCGGCTGTCGACGTAGGGGGATGAGGCGAGGAGTGTCTGCTTGGTGTCGGCGGGCTGCGGCATCGAGGGGTTGAAACCGTCTGCTTCGACGGCGACCAGGTCCGGGATTTCGTCGCTGTCCCGCAGTCCTGTGCCGGACCAGAACCAGTGCTTGCTCTCGCTGACCACGAGGGGGGCAGGCTTTGCAAGGATGCCGTTGTACTGGACGCCCATCAGTCGCTGTTCGGCCTTGTGGTGCTTCTTGCCGAGGTGGCGCCATCGCACGGTCGGACCGGCGTCGCTGGGCTCTGGGTCCGGGGCTTCCTTGTAGCAGGTCACCACGCGGGAGGGACGGTCCTCGGCGCCTGTCTCGAGCCGTATGTGGAAGTAGATGTTGTTGGAGGCGAGGAACGCCAGGTGGGTTCCAGCGGCTACCGCTTCCTCGGCGCAGTCGCGCATCTCTTTGGACCAGTATTCGTCGTGTCCGGAGAAGACGATCGCGGTGTAGTGTGCCGGATTGATGCGCCCCTCGTGCAGGTCGAGGCTGGTCGCGTAGGTGATGTCGTAGCCGGAACTCTCCGCCCACCGTGCCGTACTCATGTCCATGTCGAACCAGCGGGGCAGGCCGAGCTGCATGTAAGGCCGGTCGAAGGAGACCTTGAACGCACGTTCCGGGTTGCCGCCTATCTTTCCGTCGGCGGTGTATCCCTTGTAGAGGTTCTTCCCCGTGCGGCCGTCGAGCGGCCACATGTTGTACGCCTGGTACGTGGTGAAGGGGAGGATCATCAGGACATCTGAGCGGCGGGCGGTCTCACGCACGACGAACGGCGTGTAGCTGCGGTAGCCGTCCTGGGAGGTGAAGACGGCCAAGAATAGGCCGGAGATCCACGTCTTTGGTATGTCCAGTGTCCAGGTGACCGGCCAGTCGCAGGATATGAGCCCGGTCTCGGGCTGCGGCTCCGGCTTCTTCTGCGGCTTTACCTTCACCGGCTCGCTGGTCAGGAGGTGCCGGGCACCGACGGCGTCGTAGTGGCCGATGCGATAGACCGTTATGGTGCATTGTTGTGCGATGTGGGACGAGATGTGGAAATCGATGGGTTCGCCATGGGTGACCGAGGTCGCTGATGCGTAGCCTTGGATTTGGGCAAGATCATCGGTCACGCCCTTGAGGCCGTCACGCCCCAGCGGCCACTGGTCCGAACCGATCGCCTTGTTCTCCCGGACGATTAGGTTGTTGCCGGTTCGTGCTGCCGGACGCGTGGGCAGGACTTCGTCTTGTCCGCGCAGTTGATAGCCGGCGAAGCCGACGGCGCTGAGACTGAGGGCACCTAGAGCCGTACGACGAGACACCTTTGACACAGGAATGCTCCGCAGCCTGGACGCCAGGCCTCACGCCTCTCGCGTCATTCGAGGTGTGACGGGTGGGCACGCAGCTTCTTGTGCGCTTCCTGTCAACAGTTGTTCATCATATGTATGTAATGCCCATGCTGAGTCGACCACACAATGTGTTATAGGACACATGCCAGGTCTCGCTGGCGGAGAAGCTCCGGGCCCTGTGTGCGATGGGCCCGGTTGGTGGCCCTCCGCAGAGGGCCACCAACCGTTCAGTCAGCTTCCGTATCGCTCAATCACGTAGGAGCGTGGATAGCTGTACCCGGAGGTGACGCCCCAACTGCTCACCGGCCTGGCGAACTTGCGGCCCGCGATCGCCGACCATGTCCATGCCTTGATGTTGCCATCGTCGTAGCCGTAGAGAGCCCCGAAGTCGTCGATGCCGTCCCCGTTGTAGTCGCCGATGACGATCGACATGTGATTGCGCCACATGTTGTCCGGGGGCGTGGTCCACGCTTCTCCTATGGAGCTGAACGTGCCGGTGGCGCTGCTCGGGAGGACGTAGATGCTGTCGTGCCCGTCGGTGTAGTCGTACCAGAAGGCGATGTCGTCTCTGCCGTTTCCGTCGAAGTCTCCTGCGTGGACTGATGTCTGGTCCCAGGTGCCCCAGGTCGTGCTGGCCCAGGAGCCGACGGGGTCACTGAAGCCCCCAGTAGGTGTGGCGGCAAACACCCAGATCTTGTTGCTGCCGTCGGTGTATCCGTGGAAGACGGCCAGGTCGTCCCGGCCGTCGCCGTTGAAGTCACCGGTGACAGGCTTGTCCCTGGACCTGGACCAGCCTCCGGCGGGGCGGGTCATCGATGGGAACGGAGCGTTGAAGCCGCCTTGAACATTCGAGGTGAATGTCCAGAGGGTATCGCTGCCGTCCGCGTAGTCGTACCAGGCCGCGATGTCGTCTCGGCCGTCGCCGTTGAAGTCGCCGCTGCTGACGGTCATGCGCTGGAAGCTCCAGTTGCCGGCTGCGACCTTCCAGGAGGGAAGGGGTGCGGCGAACTTGCCGGTCACGGTTCCGAGCCAGGTCCACAAGGCGACTCGGCCGTCTTCGTAGCCGTATACGGCCGCGACGTCGCCGATTCCGTCGCCGTTGTAGTCGCCGGTGGTGCGCTTCATCAGACTCGTCTTCCACCCCGCCGGATCGTTCCACCCTGTGAGGGGGTTCTTGAACGTGCCGTCGGAGTTCGTCAGGAAGGTGTGAATGGTGTCCGACTCGTCGGCGTGGTCGTACCAGTCGGCCATGTCGCTGCGGCCGTCACGGTTGTAGTCGTGCCGTTGCGCGGTACCGGTGCTCCACAGTGTCTGGTTCTTGGCGTTGTGGATGACCAGGTTTCCGCGGTCTTGGAGCAGGGTGTAGCCCTCGCCGGTGAGGCCGGGAACTTCAGGCTTCCAGAGGATGGTGCTGCCGTCGGCTGAGTAGACGGCGAGGTTGCCGTTGGTGAGGACGCGGGCGGTGGCTCCGGTGTTGCCGGCGGTGCCGCTGGACCAGAGGATCTTGGCGGCGTTGGAGGTGATGACGAGGTTTCCGTCGGCCTGCATGAGCAGTTTGGCTGCGTTTGAGCTGACAGATTGGCCGCTGGTGAGGACGGTTCCGGCGGGGATTTGGCGTCCGCCGTTCACGCCGTCGATGGGAAACTGGGAGCCGAGCCCGGTGTAGTTGGTGCCGGTCTTGATTCCAGGCCAGCCGACGAGGGTGTTGTCCTTCTTGCGTGCCCAGATGTCGGGGATGCCGCCGCCGTCTGCACTGCTGTCGCCGTTGCCGTCTCCGTCAAGGTCTCCGGAGGAGCCGATGGTGGGGTAGAGGGTTTGCGGCATGGTGCCCGTGGCGATCTTCACGCGGCTGGAAGCGGTGCCCCAAGAGGCTGTGTCGAGGGCCCCGTTGGTGTCGGCCTTGCCGTAGGAGCGGTAGAGGTCGCCTGTGGCATTGGCGCGTAGGAGCAGGTCTGGCAGGGCGTCGCCGTTGAGGTCGCCAGGAACGATGAGGGTGTATTTGTCCCAGTCGGTTTCGCCTACGAGGATCGGGTGAGGGCGCACCTTGTCGAGCTGGCTGGAGCGGTTGCCGTAGTAGACCCATAGGTAGCGGCCTTGCTTGACTAGGACGTCAGAGTAAGTGTCGTTGTTGAGGTCTGCGGCGGTGGCTATCTGCTCTGCGTTGTGCCAGTGGTCGTCGCCGGTCCATCCGTCCTCTCCCTTGCACCTGCCAGAGGGGCGGGGTACAGGGCAGGAAACGGCGAGTTGGGTGTAATTATCTCTGTCAATGACTCCTTGACCGTTGTTGGGATAGAGGCGCAGTTTGTTCTTGCTGTCGTTTTCGTTGTATTCAAGGGCGATGAGGTCGTTGTACCCGTCCTGTCCCCAGTCTCCGTTGAAGGCGACCTGCTGTGCAGGGAAGGCGCCGCCTCCGTTGGTGGCAGCGGAGAACTTGCGGTTTCCGCGGCCTGCGTAGGTGAGCAGAGTGCCGTTGGTGTCGGTGTTCCAGATGTCTTTGAAGCCGTCACCGTTGAGGTCGCCGGGCTTGTCTCGTTGCTGGGCGCGTGTGGCGTAGTAGAGGTAGGTAGCGGTGTCGGATCGGTTGCCTGCCGCGTCGACGCTGTACGCGTAGACCATGTGGGGTCCGTAGGACGGGGGGACGACCAGACCGGTGGCCGCGCTGGCGGGTGTTTCGTGGACTTCAGGGTCGCTGTCGGTCCACCAGTAGTAGGTGGTGACGTCCGCTACTCCGTTGGCCGCGAACGTGAAGGTGCCCTCGGATCGGGCGGGGCCGGTCTGTGCGGGCCATCCTGCGTCACCGTTGGGGTAGATGTTGCCTTGCGAGGCGATGACGGGTGGCTTGCTGGGACGGACGCGGTCCAGGCTGAATTTACAGGTGGTGCTCCATCCTGAGTAGGAGCCGTCGGAGTCTTTGGCGCGCACCTTCCAGGTGTAGTTGCCGGTGGGTGTGCTGGGAGAGGGCAGTACGACCGTGGCGACGCGTCCCTTGAGTGCGGGGATCGTGGTGTCGACGACCGGTGTGGTTGTGCCGGTTTTGAATGCCTGGAACTGTGCGGTGAGGTTCCCGCCGTCGGGGTCGTCGATCTTGGCGTGCAGGCTGACGGTGGTGTTGCCGATGATGCCCCCGGCCGTGCAGCTGGTTCGGGGATTGGTGCCCAGGCCGGTGGGTGTTTTGGGCGGCTTGTTGTACTTGATTTCCAGGGTGGCGGTTTTCGGGTCGAACCGCTTCCAGCCGAAGGTCTCTGCCTCGTCGCCGGCGTACAGGCCGAGGGTGACGCTGGCGTCATTGCCGGCGGCCGCTGTGCGGACTGCGCTGGTGGCGTTGAACTCCAGATTGCCTGCCGGGCAGTCGGGGCCCCAGCCCTTGGAGTCGTTGACGACGTCCAGCGCGGAGCCGATCTTGCCTGGCTGGTGGGCCCAGGTGGTCTTCTTGGAGATGTCGCCGACCAGGAAAAGTTCGACGGGCTCGGACTGGCAGGACCAGGACCAGGTGTTGCGGATGCGGAAGGTGGCGCTCTTGATCTGGGCTCCGGTCACGTCGCTGGTGTCGAGCTGGAAGAAGGAGCGTGAGATGCGGTCAGAGCCGCCCGTCTCCTCCTCATAGCCGACCCGCACGTCTCCCTTGGCGTCCCAGTACGAATTGCCGGGGTACGCCTTGTAGACGCGTGTCCAGTGCTGCCACTCGCCCCATGCCCAGCTCGGGTCGATATAGACGGGGTATGTGGTCTCGGCGGCGGTGAGCAGGTCCTGGTCAGGGGTGATGGTCAAGGTGTCGCCGCTGATGGAAGTTTCCATCTGTGCGTCCTCGGCTCCGGCGCCGGGCTCGAACGCATCCCCTGAACCCGGATGGGGTGCGGCTGACGCGAGCCTTTGTGGGGCGCCGGCAGGGAGCTGACCGGCCAGGGTGCTTGAGTCCCACATGAGAGGTGCGGGGCTGGTGAAGACTGTCTGCCCGGCGGGGTCGGTGGCGACGAGGGTGCCGGTGTCGGCGTCCTCGGCCACACTGAGGCCGACGGTGTTCATCGCGAACCGCAGTTCGGCCAGTTGGGGGTTCTGCGCGGCGGCGGCTGTCTTGACGACGAGGAGTTGGGAGAAGCCCTCGACGTCGGCCTTCAGCTGCAGGTCGACGCTGGGAAGTATTTCGGGATAGGTAGCGATATTGGAGCTCAGTGAGGGCTTGGGCAGGGCTGTGGGCCAGGTGAGGGACAGAGTTCGGCCGTCCTTGACGCCCGTCAGCATCGGCCCGCTTCCCCCGCCGGAGAACTTCACCGCGACTGAAGACGCCTTGGGGACCACTGACCCGTCTGCGGCGAACTGCAGTGTCGGGTCGGCTGCTACCCACGCGCCGTTACGCCACAGCCGGACAGCCGTACCGTGACGCTTCACCGAGAACGAGCCGTCCGGCTGTGCCCAGGTGTCGCTCGCCTCGGTTCGCGCCGACATCAACTCCACAGGTTGCCCGGAGGATTTCGCGTCCTGAAGCGCTTTGTCCTCTTCACTCATGGACCCGTCAGCCACAGGGTCGGCCGACACCGCAGTCACTCCCCCGGCAGCCTGCGCAGTGCCGGGGGATATCCCGGAGACCAGGATCCCTCCTGCGGCGACGATGCACAGCAGCCGGGATCTCCACCCCCCTGGCGAAGCCCCGCACCAATGCGATATGGACACGATCCCACTCCCCTTTTCTCAGCGTCCAGATTCCGCCCAGACTCTATAGGCGAGCGCTTCTTTATTTCACCGGACGACCCCGGCAAGCAGGGACGCAATTACTGATAGAAGTGTGAATACGGGGTGAAGGCGGACAGTCCCGATCTCTCCGAGCGGGCATCGATGCCCCGTTGACCTGGAACTTTTGCTACCGACTCGGGGTCACAGGTACTCCATAGTCCCTTATCAGCCATTCAGTACATCTGGCGCATTCACAGGGCATCGAAGTGATTCCCCATTCCCGCCGATGACTGACTCCTGTTATTGTTCGGCGATATTTTCTCAGGGCTTGTTGCGCGAGGGGTGGGGGCGTGAGCCGGATCGGCACGCGTGGATGGACGGGGGCCTTGGCTCTCGCGGTGATCGTCGGGCTACTGCCAGCGACTGCTGTGGCAGCTACGGTGGATGGTGCCAAGGGGCCGGGCCTCCCGGAACTGAAGCAGCCACCGGCTGTAGCGGTGAAGGAAATGGCCCCCGGAGGAACGAAGCCCCGGGGTAAGCGGGCACCGGCCACATGGACGGCACCGAAGGTCACGTGGCCTGCCCCAGGCAGTGCCACGGTCGACCTCAAGCCGAGTAGCACCGGCACCGCCCCCAAGCGCGCAGGAACACTACCGGTCGCCGTTCGTCCTGCGCCGTCCAAGACGGGCAAGGGGGTGCCACGTTCCGCCAAGGTCAAGATCCGTGTCCTGGACAAGGGTGCGGCGCGCAAGGCAGGCGTGGACGGCATTCTGCTTACCGTCGGGGCCGCTGAGACGGTCGCCGCTGGCGCAGCGCAGGTTCAGGTCGACTATGGATCCTTCCGCGGGGCTTACGGTGGCGACTGGGCGGCCCGCCTGCGGCTGGTCCAGCTGCCCGCATGCGCGGTGACGACGCCGGACAAACCGGCCTGCCAAATCGGTACGCCTCTGGCCACGACGAACAACACCGAGGCGGGCACGCTCACCGCGACCGTGCCCGTACCTGGGACCGCAGCGGCGTCCTCCGGGGTAAGCCGCACCTCCCCTGTCACCGTGCTGGCGGCCGCCGCAGATGACTCCGGGCCAACTGGCAACTACAAGGCGACAGCCCTGCAGCCGTCCGGCTCGTGGAGTGCCGGCGGATCGACCGGTGCGTTCAGCTGGTCCTACCCCATCGGCGTCCCCGCTGTGCCCACCGGGCTTCAGCCCAGCGTCTCACTGGACTACAGCTCCCAGTCGGTCGACGGCCGCACCGCAGCATCGAACAACCAGCCGAGCTGGATCGGCGACGGCTGGAGCTGGGAGCCCGGCTACATCGAGCGCCGCTACAAGCCCTGCAACGACGACAAGGAAGGCGGAACCAACACCACGAAGGTCGGCGACCTGTGCTGGTTCAACAACAACGCCACCATGTCCCTGGGAGGCAAGAGCACCGAGCTGGTCTACGACGGCGCAAAGGGGTGGCACCCGGCCACCGACTCGGGCGAAAAGGTAGAGAAGCTGACCGGCGCCTCCAACCCGGACAAAGGTACGGCCGGCGTGGACGGCGCGGGCGAGCACTGGAAGATCACGACAGCAGACGGCACCCAGTACTTCTTCGGGCTGAACCACCTCCCCGGCTGGAGCAACAAAGGCACCACAAGCAGCACTGACGACGACCCGGTCACCAACTCGGTCCTGACAGCCCCGGTCTTCGGGAACCAGAGCGGCGAACCGTGCTACAACGCATCCTTCGCTTCGGCCTCGTGCCAGCAGGCCTGGCGGTGGCAGCTCGACTACGTCGTCGACCCCCGCGACAACGCGATGGCGTACTACTGGAAGACAGAGGCGAACAACTACGGTCTCAACGTCTCCGAGACAACCGGTAAGGCCACGGTCACCTCGTACGACCGCGGCGGGTACCTCGATCACATCGACTACGGTCTGCGGGCCAACAGCGTCTACACGGCCAAGGCAATGGGCCAGGTCACGTTCGACGTCCTCGAACGCTGCCTCTCCAGCTGCGGCACCTTCGACGAGACAAACGCCAAGAAGTGGCCCGACGTCCCCTTTGACCAGTACTGCAAGAACGGGGCAACCGAGTGCAAAAGCCAGTACTCGCCCACGTTCTGGTCCCGCAAGCGCCTGAGCGGCATCACCACCAAGATCCTTACCGGCGGTGCCTACAAGGACGTCGACACGTGGGCGCTCGAGCAGACGTTCCCACCGTCCGGTGATGGGGTCTCCACCCCGATGTGGCTGGACTCCATCAAACGCACCGGCAAAGCCGGCGGTACAGCACCGCTGCCTGCCGTGACCTTCCGCGGTGTTCAAAAGCCCAACCGCGTCGACAAGCTCGGTGACGGACTCGCCCCGTTCGTCCGTCTGCGCATGTCCCAGATCAACACGGAAACCGGCGGCACGATCGGGATCGACTACCTCGATCCAGAGTGCACCACCAGCAGCCTGCCGCCCACCGACGCCTCGAACACCACCCTCTGCTACCCGGTCAAGTGGGCCTACGAGGGCGAGACCGCCAAACTGGACTGGTTCAACTCCTACGCCGTCAAGCGCGTCACCGAAGGCGACAACCTCGTCGAGTCCCCCGACACCGTCACCGAGTACGCCTACATCGGGGGTGCCGACTGGGCCAAGAGCACCGACGAATTCACCAAGGCCGACGACCGCACCTACTCCGTAGCGCGCGGCTTCTACCGTGTGCAGGTACGCAAGGGCGCGGCCCTGGACCCGAAGACTCTGAGCGAGTCCCGGTACTTCCGGGGCATCGACGGCGCCGACGTCAAGGACTCCATCGGAGCCTCGGTCACCGACCGGGAACAGTTCGCCGGCATGCTGCGGGAAAACGCCACGTACAACGGAGACGGTGGAGCCCTGGTCAGCGCCACCTCCTACACTCCCTGGCGATCCGCTACGACAGCGGTCCGTACCCGCAGCGGCCTGCCGGACCTCGAGGCCTACCTCACCGGCACCCAAGCGGAAGAAACACGCACGACGGTCACCGGCGGTGTCCGCACCACCAAGGTCACCCGCCACTTCGACGCGTACGGCAAGGTCGACTGGACCAGCTCACTCGGGGACGTCGCCACGGAAGGTGACGAGCAGTGCGTCACCACTACGTTCGCCCGCAACACGGCGAAATGGATGCTGGAGAACGTCTCCCGAGCGGAGACCGTCGCAGTGACCTGCGGCAAGCCGGTGACGCGCCCCGACGACGTCATCGATGACGTCCGCACCCACTACGACGGTGGAGCCTTCGGAGCAGCACCGACGCGAGGGCTGATCACCAAGGTCGAGCGCATCAATGGGTCGGGGGTCGGCTACAGCACCGCCGGCTCCACCCCCAGCACCTGTGGCACCGCCAAGAATGAACTCTGCTACGACATCTACGGCCGTGCCCTCGCGGCCGCTGATGCCAACAACAAGATCACAAAGACGGCGTACAGCCCCGCCACCGGCGAGGCCCCGACGAGCATCGTCGCCACCAACCCGCTGGGCCACTCCGAAACCACCAGCCTCGACCCGCTGCGCGGGCAGCCCGTCACGGTCAAGGACGCCAACGACAAGGTGACCACGACCGCGTACGACGCCCTCGGGCGGCTGACCAAGGTCTGGATCCCCACCCGCTCCGCCCAGACCTACCCGAACGCCCCGAGCTACACCTTCGACTACCTCGTGCGAAACGACGGCCCGCTCGTCGTCACCACGAAAACGCTGGACCACAACTCCGAATACCGCACCGGATACGCCTTCTACGACGGCATGCTGCGGCCCCGCCAAACTCAGGAGACCTCCCCGGACAAGGCCGGTCGCCTTGTCACGGAAACCTTCTACAACACCCGAGGCGAAGCGGTACGCAGCTCCGGCCGGTACTTCGCCACTGGGGCCGCGGAACCGGTGCTGGTCACTGGCCAGGAAACCAAGTACCCGGCCTCCACGGAAACGGTGTTCGACGGAGCCGGCCGGCCCACCACGGTCATCGCCAAGAAATTCGGCGACGAAACCAAGCGGACCACCAGCACCTACACCGGTGACACCACCACGGTGATCCCCCCGAAGGGCGGGACCGCGACGACGACCGCTGTCGACGCTCTGGGGCGCACCACCGAGCTCAAGCAGTACACCAACGCGGCACGCACGTCCTCGCAGTCCATCACCTACGCCTACGACCAGCACGGGCGCCTCAAGGAGGTGACCGACCCCTCCGGAGCCGAGTGGACCTACACCTACGACACCCGAGGTCGGCAGATCTCCACCGATGACCCCGACAGAGGCCCGACCACCACGGCCTTCGACGTCAGCGACCGGCCCACCGACGTCACCGACGCCCGCGGAATCACCCTCCACACCGACTACGACGCCCTGAACCGCAAAACTGCCCTCAAGAAGGGCAGCACCACGCTCGCCTCCTGGGCCTACGACACCGTGGCCAAGGGCCTGCCCTCCTCCGCCACCCGCTACAACGGGGCAAACGCGTACGTCAACGAGATCACCGAGTACAACGACCTCGGCCAGCCCGTCGGAACCGCCGTCACCGTCCCCAACAGCGAAGGCGCCCTAGCAGGCACCTACGAGTGGTTCAACTTCTACGACGACAACACCGGCCTCCTCATGGAGACCGAGCACCCCGAGATCGGCGGCCTGCCCGCCGAGACGGTCTCCAACGCGTACGACACCAGTGGACTGCTCGACTCCGTGTACGCGGGCGATGACCCACTCATCGCTGACAGCACCTATGACCACTACGGGCAAAACACCCGCCAGGAGCATGGCGAGTTCGGCCGACAGCTCTTTGTCACCAACGTGTTCGACGACCACACCGGAAACCTCACCCACAGCTACACCGACCGCGAGGTCGCACCCCAGCGGATCGAAGACACCGGCTACACCTACGACCCGGCCAACAACCTCCTGGCTATCGCCACCGCATACGGCCAGGACGCCACCCGCACCACCGACACCCAGTGCTTCACCCTTGACGCGCTGCGACGCGTCACCGAAGCCTGGACCAACACCGGCGCCCAGTGCGCCGGGACCCCCTCAGCATCAGTTGTGGGAGGTCAGGACGCCTACTGGACCAGTTACACCTACGACGCTGTCGGCAACCGCAAGACCGAGACGCAGCACAAAACCGCATCCGGGCCGGCCGCCGACACCATTCGCACGTACACCGCCCCCGCAGCCGGCACGCACCAGCTTCCGGCCGTCACCCAGACCGGGACCAACGCCCAGACAGAGATCTACACCTACGACGAAGCGGGCAACACCAAGGGACGTAAGTTCGGCAACGACTCCGCCGAGGTTCTGGCCTGGGACGACGAGAACCACCTGAAAGCCCTCACCAAGGTCACTGACACCACCAGCTACCTCTACGATGCCGACGGCCAACGCCTGACACGCAAAGACACCACCGGTACCACCCTCTACCTCCCCGGCGGAAACGAACTCCACCTCGACAAGGCAGGCAAGGTCACCGGCACCCGCTACTACAGCCCCACCGGCAGAACCCTCGCCACGCGGACCGGAGGCAAGCTCACCTTCACTCTGACCGACCACCACAACACCACCACCACCCAGATCACCGCCGACTCGACCCAAGCTGTCACCCGCCGTAAGACCACCATTTTCGGGGCACCCCGCGGCACCCAGCCCACCAACTGGATCGGCGACAAAGCATTCGTCGGCGGCACCAACGACCAGGACACCGGCCTCACCCACCTCGGGGCACGCGAATACGACCCGCGTACTGGTCTGTTCATCAGCGTCGACCCCCTCATGGACCTGACTGACTCCCAGCAGATCCACGGATACACCTACGCCAACAACAACCCCACCACCCTCACCGACCCCACAGGAACCCGACCCGACGGCGCATGCGGCGGCTCAAGCAGCCAATGCAACGGAAAAACAGAGACTTTCACAAAAACAAAAAACGGCGGCTGGGAGTGGGACGGTGGTGATCCCGTAGACACCACCCCGACCGCCAACGACGTTGCATCACTGAGCAATCTTGAGAACTCGGCACTCTACGACATCACACAGCAGGTACACAAAAAATACGGCGGCAAATCCGACGTAACCAGATGGATGGAAGCCTTCTGGGCCAGATACAGCGCAAGATCCAGCCAATACTACTCACAGGAATCAAACGCAATCACCGCCTATGGCGATGCCATGGCCGTATGCAACAACCTCGGATGCTCGAACGACCTCAGAAATTATTTCTGGGACTCCATGCTGACCGGCGTAGCCACGGAGTACGGCATATCTGACGGCGGCGGCATGGGCGGCGCCCCAGCCCTGGCCAGATCCATGAAGGTCGGGAAGACGACCAGTGGACGCCCTTCTAGCGGATCTTCATCCTGCAAGTGCTTCCTAGCCGGCACCGATGTACTCCTGGCGGACGGCACCTCAAAGGATATTGAGGACGTAAGCGTTGGCGACGAAGTTCTCACCGCCGACCCGGAGACCGGCAAGTCAGCCAAACGAAAAGTCACGCGCCTCATCGTCACCGAGGACGACAAACATTTCAACGAACTGACAATCTCCACCCTTGACGGCGAAACAAAGCTGACCGCCACCCACGAACACCCATTCTGGTCGCCCAGCGAAGAACGATGGATCGCCGCCAGCAACCTCACACCCGGCTCGACCCTCCTCACCAATGACCAGACCACGGTCACCGTGGAAGCGAACCGATCCTTCTCGCACCATGCCCGCACCTACAACCTGACCGTGGACGACTTCCACACGTACTATGTACTGGCGGGGGCCACTCCTGTATTGGTGCATAACGCGGGAGAATGCCCAGTCGACGGGCTACCTCACGGTGCCCTAGGTGAGGCTGCGACGCACCAGAGACTCCAAAACGGCGGCTACACGAACATCACAAGTGAGGTTAGATTCAAGAACAGCAAAGGCGATGTATTCCGTGCTGATTTCGTGGCGCAGGACGCTTCTGGCAATTGGGCCGCGATTGAGGTGAAGACCGGCAGGGGAGCATCCCTAACCAATAATCAGCGGCTGGGATACGCAGAACTTGGCAACGGTGGAGCGGTGTTGAACACAGGCAGGGTTCCCGGCCTTACGAAGGGGTCGACAGTCACGATGAAGGTGGAAGTCGATTTGTGGAGCTGCCCGCTGTGTAATCCGTAGCGGAATTTTAAGTGCGTGCATGATAGGAAAACTGAGGGGCGTTCAATGGGCTCAAAGGCAGCCGTGGTCATGTTTGTTGAGGTGAATCCGCGAGAGGTGTTTCAGGGTGACGCGAGAATTGATCACCCCAAGTCCAAACTTCTCGCTGAGGAAATCCTCGGAACCGTGGCGGAAGAGATGGAGCCACTAGCGCTTGACCTCGCCGTTTGGCCCAGCGCGGGGATCGTTTGCGCAGCATCCTTCCCTGGCCTTGAAGTTGTCTGCTCTCGCGAACTCGCACAATCTCAACCCAGCCATTTGACCGAAGCGATCTCTCGCTTGGCGGATGGAAGGGACGCCTATGGCGTGTTCATGCATAGCACAGAAGACTGGACGGCATTCGCCGTTTGGTCAGGTGGTGAGCTAGTTCGGGCAATGAGTGTGAGCCCAGACACCGGGATTATTGAGGAGGTGGGTGAACGCCTACCCTTCGAAGCCCCTTTCTGGGGCGGCGAGCGCCCACTCCGTCACGTATTGAACTATGCGCTACCTTTCCATCCGCTGGAGCTAGGGAATGAGGCGCTGAAGGCATTCTTTGGCTTCATTCTCGAAGGGCGCGAAGATGCCTCTTGCTTCGACCCCGAAGAGGTCGAAATTCCCGCGTTTCAGGCCGCAAGGCAGATGTGAGTCCGCTTGAGAGGCATTGCGCTGTTCCGCAGAAATAAGCATTCTTCAGTCTGCGCTAACTGAACGCCTCAGCAAAGGTGAGAAGCCCCGCCGGGATAGGTCCCGGCGGGGCTTCTGCGTATTTGACGGCAACAGTGACGGCAACGTCAGCGGACAGCTGCTGCGGCAGGCGGGTCGTCGGGGTGGTCGTTGGTCGGGCTGAGGGCGTTGCCCAGGGTGTCGATGGCTTGGCGCTGGAGACGGAGTCTTACGTGGGCGTAGACGCCGGCGGTGACGCCGATGTGGGCGTGGCCGAGGAGTTCTTTGATCACGACGAGGTCGACGCCTTGCTCCAGGAGCAGGGTCGCTGTCGAGTGCCGCAGGTCGTGGAAGCGGATGCGGCGGAGCCCTGCCCGGTCGAGGAGTGGGCCGAAGCGGCGGGTCATGTTGGCCGGGTCGATCGGCCCGCCGGTCGGTGTAACGAAGACGAGACCGCTGTCCTTCCAGCCCATTCCGGCCGTCTTGCGTTCTACTTGCTGACGTTCCCGGTGACTCTTCAGCGAGTGGACACACTCGGTCGGCAGGGCGATGCGGCGTTCGGAGGCGCGGGTCTTGGTGTGCAGGACGGTCAGGCCGCCGGTGCGGGTGCGCTGGAGGGAGCGGTGGATGGTGGCGGTGCCGCTGTCGAGGTCGAGGTCTTCCCAGTGGAGGCCGAGGAGTTCGCCTTTGCGGAGTCCGGTGCGCAGGGCGAGTTCGTACAGGGCATGGAGCCGGTCGTCGTTGGCCTTCCGGAGGAACTGCCGCCTCGGCTGCGGTGAGGGGCTGGAAGCGTCTGGGGCGGGGTGCGGTGGTCTTGACGTTCCGGGCGACATTCCGTGGCAGCTCGTCCTCGCGGACCGCGTGTTCCAGGGCAGACTTGAGGACGGAGCGCACGTACATCACGGTCAGCGGCGACAGCCGCCTTTCACAGCATTGGCCGATGGCGCAGCAGGACCGCCGAACGGAGTCCCGTTCCTGAGTGCAGCACTGGCAGGCGGTGCGGAGCCCATCGAGGAAGGTGCGCACGTCGCGGGCCGGGCGAGCTTCTTGGCGCCGAGGCCGGGCTTGAGGTGGAGGCGGCGTAGCGGGTGTAGGTGTTCTCCCGGAGGTGGTGAACGGCGACACAGGCCAGCCAGTACGTGAGATAGGAGCTCACGGTGCTGTCGGCCGTCGCGACAGGGAGGCCGCGATTGCTGGCGGCGATCTTCTCGGTCAGCTTGGTCAGCGCGTCTTTACGGGTAGTGCCGTAGACACGGACGCGCTTGCGGGTGTTGCCGGGGGCCAGTACGTATCCGGCGGCTTCCCAACGTCCGTCCTTGCGCTGGTAGACGGTTCCGTCGCCGTTCGCGCGAGTGCGGGGCGGGAGCGGCGGGAAAAAGCGGGGCGGGGTGGTGTCATCAGGCGGCTTCCTGTGCGAGGCGGGTGCGGATGAAGTCGGTCAGCGCCTGGGTGGGGATACGGCGGGCACGGCCGAGAGTGATCGAAGCGAGCTGTCCGGAGCGGAGCAGGTCGTAGACGGCCGAGCGGCCGAGCTGGAGGCGGGCCATTACCTGGGGCACCGTGAGCAGATCCAGCGCCGGTGCCGCCTCCGCGTGGAGGACGGCGAGCGGGGCGAGGCCATCAACAGCCCCCTTCGGCTGCGAACTGCCGTTCCCGTTCCTTGCGATGCCAGACGTCGGCCGCGAGGAGTGCCGCGCCGGGGCTGTAGCCCGAGCCGAGGTAGCCCCAGTGACCGACGACGAGCGTGGTCGTCGGGTCGGACTCGGGCAGGCCGGCGTGGGCGCGGGCCTGTTCTGTGCGCCAGGCGCGGCGGGCGTCGCGCAGCGCGCCCAAAGTGGTGTAGTAGCGGCGGGACTTGGTGGAGAAGTGGCCCCGGAAGCCGAGCATGTGCGCCCACTTCCAGAGCTTGAGCTCGGCGAACTCCGGCAGCCTTCCCAGCTCCCAGCAGGTGCGGATCATCTGTCGGACGTGGCGGGCGACGGCGAGGCGGGGCAGTGGCCGGGCCTGTCCGGTGCCGTCGCAGGCGGTGCACGGGAGCGGGGTTCCGTGGGGCAGGAGGGTGGCGCCGCGTCCCTGGCAGGGGCGGCAGAACTGGGCACGGTCGAGGGAGCCGGAGGCGTCGGCGGACTTGGTGGCGTACTTTGCCACGTAGGCGGCGACGACCTGGTCGGTGAGTTCGGCGGCGGTACCGAAGGCGGCGATCTCGCGCACGTCGAGCTGAGTGCCCCAGGTGAGTTCGCGCTCCCCGATCGCGTCCGAGGCGAGGGCCACTCGGACCCGGAGGGCTGCGGCCCGGATGGCGTCGGTGAGCACGGCGACGGTGGCAGACGGGGGCCGGGGGCGTGGTGCTGCCGTCGGGGCCGTCGAGCCGGATGACGGAGTGGAAGTGGACCAGGCCGCGCTTCTGGTATTCGGCGACCTTGGCGAAGGAGATCCGCAGCATGGTTCGGGCGGCCTTCTGCGTTAGGCCGAGCCGGGCTGCGATCTCGCGGCGCAGGTAAATCGTGAAGCGGGCCCACAAGGCTCCGGCGTGGGCGTTGAACAGGACCGCGCCCGTGTAGTCGTACGTCGCCGGGTTCAGCGGCGTGCCCAGGAGGGCGTCCGTGGGGTCGTGGCGCAGGTGGCAGCGGCAGGGCCGGATGTCGCCGCTGGGGGTGGTGGGGCGGTTGTGGACGGGGCCGAAGGAGGGGGCGGTGAGGGTGGCGAAGACGCGGGGGTGGGTGCGGACAGTGTCGGGGACGGTATTGCCGCCGGAGAGGCCGGCGCGGATGAGGTGGTAGGTGTCGGCGGCGTAGAGGCGGGAGCAGGCCGGGCAGCGGGAGGCGCGGCGGTTGCCGCACGCCGTGAACAGGCTGCCCGTCGGCTCGTCTGACGTGTCGTAGGTACGCAACACCTCGCCGGTCGTGGTGTCGACAGTGGTGGTCTGTCCGGTCAGGCGGGCGGGTTCGGTGCAGCCGCCGAGGTGTTCGATCTGCTGCTGTGTGCGGTCGAAGTCGGGGTGGTTGACGAGGTGGAGCAGGTCCCGTACGGCGGGGCTTGCCACGTGGTGCAGGTCCAGGGTGACCATTTGGGGCGGGTCCCTTCTGCTCGGGTGGGGCCCCGAGCAGCAACCAGCCGGATCTGTGGGCGTGTTGGTGCTTGCTCGGGGCATGACGAACCGGGCCCAGGGGCGGGCGTGGGTTCAGCGAGGGGGATGTGGCCGGTGGGGGCCGGGGCTCAGAGCTGAGCGAGTGCGGTGGTGGCCACCGGGAGGGCAATGCCCATGCGTGTGCCCAGGTGGGCGGCGGTGATCGGTGTTCCGTGCTCGGCCCGGTGGGTGTCCGCGATGCGCCAGGCCGCGTCCAGCAGGGCGGCCGGAAGGGCCGGGCTGGAATGCGACGTTGATACGTCCCTGGTGCTACCGCGCCTCCCCTGGAGTGGCGGTCCAGGTCCGGTTCAGTGCTTCGCCGCTCCAGAGCCTGGCCGCCGCGTGGGGTGGTTCTTCAGCCCGGTCTCGGTGCCCGGGTTGTCACCCGGTGTGGGCTGTATGCCCTCGAAGGCGGGCACGTCCGTTGCGGTCATGTCCTGGCGGAGCCGTACGTACCGGACGTGGTGGCGCCAGACGCCCGCGTCCTGGGCGGTGTCCCCGCTGATCTCCGCGACGCACAGGGGCTCGACCAGCACCGGGTCGAGAAGGTCTCGGCTCCCCCAGCGGGCGGAGAATCGCACGCCGGTCCATGGGTGGTGGGTGTCGGCCGCGGCGAGCTGGGCGGCTGCGGCCGGCTTCAGCGAGGCCGTCTTTCCGACCAGCCGCAGACGCCCGCTCATGTCGAAGCGGCGCAGGAGGAGGACCTGAGGGCGACGGAGGGAGCCGGTGATCCCGCCGATGACCGCTTCTGCCGTGGCGCGTCGCCGGACCTTGTACCAGGGCCCCCGGACGCCCGGGCGGTACCGCCCGGCCCGGCTCTTGACGACTACGCCCTCCACACCCGGAACGTCAGTCCATTCGGTCAGCCACTCCTGTGCAACGGCGAGGTCGGTGGTTGACGGGCACAGCGTCCACGGCGGCGTCAGCCGATGGTCGGCGAACAGCGCCTCCAGGGCCTCCCGGCGTCGCCACAAGGGCTCGTCCAGCAGCTCTCGGCCGTCGACCTGGAGGACGTCGAAGGCGATGAAGTGCGCGGGCAGCGCCGCCGCCAGAACCCTGGCCTGGCGGACAGCGGTCGCGCGGCGCTGCAGGGCGGTGAAGCTGAGCTGGCCCTCTTCGAGTACGGCCAGCTCGCCGTCGAGGACCAGACCGCGGGGCAGCCGGCCGGCCGCGGCGACCAGATCGGGGAAGCGCGCCTGGTACATCGCTCCGCGGCGCGTCTGCAGCACCACCGGCTGTCCGTCCTCGACCGGGGTGAACAGCAGGCACCTGAATCCATCGAACTTGGGGTCGATGAGCATGCCCCCTGGCATCGCTCCGGGGAGTGGGATGGTCTCGCGTGCCTGGGCAAGCATGGGCTCCACGGGAGGGTGCAGCACCATGCAGGTCTCCTTACCGTGACCGGTCAGGCCTGGTCAGGTGTCCGGGTGGGCGTCCGTTTTCAGGGCCCACGCGCTGCCCGTGCAGCCTGCCGGGAACGGCGGGAAGCGGTGGCCCTTCACGTCGGAGCTCCAGTGGTGGCCCACGCCGCAGTCACACTCATAAATCCAGGGCGCCCGCCGCTTCGACCGGGCACGCCTGCCGCCTGGCCGTCTTCCGCTGGACTACGCGCTACAACACCCGCCGCCGGCACTCGGCAAACGGACAGCAGACACCGATCGCCTACGAACAGCAGTCAGCTACCCTGGCACTCGCCGCATATCGACACGAACATGTATCCGCCCTCCGGGGGCAGGGCCGCGCCGGTGCGTGACGGCAACGAGGCGGCGGCCTTGTCCGTCGTGGCGCCCAGCACGGGTTTTGCGGATGCAGGCTACGGTCCGGTCGTGCCGGCGACTGCACGCGCGATCTCTCGCAGGCCGGAAGAGGACGGCCGCCGGGCTGCGGGTACGGGGTACGTCTGACACCGGTCGGCCATCGGGAACGGCGCATGGTCAGGCTATGCGCCTCTTGCAGCGTGTTGGCACTTCGGTCCGCGGTGTTGCTGCTCGTGCGTCATGGGCTTTCTTTTTTCGGGTGCGTGGCAGCGGTGCGCAGCCGGTCGAGCCGGGTGACGACCGGGCCTGCTGTGACTCCATGCAGTACCACCGAGGCGAGCACGGTGAACGTCACGACTGCCCACAGCTCCCGTGCCGGCACCGGGAAGTCGTGCTGTCCCAGACCGTAGGCGAGGTAGTACAGCGAACCGATGCCCCGGATGCCGTAGCCTGCGACAACCCAACGCTGTTTGGCGCGTATAGGGCTTCCGATGAGCCCGGCCCACCCGGACAACGGCCGGATCACCAGCAGGAGCATCAGCCCGGTGGCGGCGCCTTGCCAGGTCAGAGAGGCAAGTCCGCCCAGTGCGATGAATGCGCCCAGCAGAAAGAGCAGTACTGCGGTGAGCAGGCGCTCAATCTGTTCCACGAAGTCGTGAAGGATGTTGTGGAAGCCGTTGGCACGTTCGGCGGCCCGGATTGCACATGCTGCGGTGAACACGGCGAGAAAGCCGTAGCCCCCCAGCAGTTCGGTCACCCCGTAGGCCAGGAAGGTGGCGCCCAGCGCGACGAAGCCTTCCCGATGTTCGGACATGCGCAACACCGGCGAGCGGGCTCGGAAGAACAGCCAGCCCAGCAGCCGGCCGACGAGCAAGCCACCCAGCACGCCCACAGTGCACTTGAAAGCGACGTCCTCCACCGCCCATGTGCCGACCCAGGTGGCCGACCAGCCGCTTCCCGCCGCAGCGGCCAGCGCGATCGCCGCGTACGTCAGAGGAAAGGCGAGCCCGTCGTTGAGACCTGCCTCGCTGGTGAGAGCGAAGCGCACCTCATCCTCGTCGTCCTCATCCTCGGTGGGCTCACCCACCCGCACCTCCGAGGCGAGCACCGGATCAGTCGGAGCGAGGACGGCAGCCAGCAGCAGGGCGGCGGCAGGCGGCCAGTCCAGCAGCCACCACGCGACAAGGGCAGTGGCAACGACGGTCAACACCATCGTGATGCCCAGCAGACGCCAGGTCGTCCCCCACCTACGCCAGCCGACGGGCCGGTTGAGCGCCAGCCCGGCGCCCATCAGCGAGATGATCACTCCAGCCTCGGTGATGTGTTCAGTCAGCTGCCGGTCTTCGACCGGATCGATCACAGGCAGCGGCAAGGGCAGCAGGTACACGCCTACGCCGGCCACCAAGAACAAGAGAGGCATCGAGAGCGGCCGGCCGGCCACCACCCGGGGAAGCACTGCCGCGAGCAGTGCTCCGGCTCCCAACCATGCGAACACTGCATCGCCAATTGTCACTGCGCTATGCCCGTCCTTCCGCCGCATCACCGGTGGTCCCGCGCTCATACCGCACAGAGCCGTGGTCAACTGTCTCCGAGAATCACATGCCTGCATGAAACCGGCGCGATCTTGATCTCAGCTCGCGTACCCACTATTCAGCGACGCAGCCCGCACCATCCGCAGCTCAGCACAACGGAACACCTGAGAAGCCGGGGCCGTGCCGAGAAGTTTGCTCGACGAGGCCTGCGACACCGCCGACCCCGTCCACCTCGTCCGTGTCTGCAGCGTTTCCATATCGACGGCGATGTAGTGTGCACACCGCTCACCCGCACCGGGCAAGCGTCCTCCCCCGCTGACGGGAGGCTCATGAGCCTCCCGTGCCGAGGAGACACTCAGTTTCCCCGAACGCAAGGTCGTCCAGCTAATGGCCGCCGGCCTCCTGGACGAGGCCATTTCCCGGCAGGTGGGGCTCTCGGTCCGCACCACCCGCCGGACCATCGGCAAGCTGGCCCAGCGCCTGGGCGCGAACAGCAGGTTCCAGGCGGGCGTCCTGGCCGTCCGGAACGGTTGGATCGACGCATGACGTCCCGTATCGCGGGCACCACCCCTTCCAGACGGCAGCAGTCCACGCGGGTTGTTCCCGCCCGATACGGTTTGTCGCCTCTCGGCCCTTCCTGACCCGACCTGCGAGGATGACGGCATGTTGCAGGTCTGCCTCAACGGCCCGCGCGGCCGCGCCGAATCACCCGCTCTTCCGGTCACCCCCGGCCAACTGGCGGAGGCGGCCCGTGCCGCCGTCGCCGCCGGGGCCGAGAACATCCATCTGCATCCCAAGAACGGCGAGGGCCGGGACACGCTGGAGGCGGCCGCCGTCGGCGCCGCCGTCAGCGCTGTGCGGACCGCCGTCCCGGGCATCCCCGTCGGCGTCACCACCGGCTCCTGGGCCAGCTCCGACCCGGGGGAACGCGTCGCGCAGATCACCGCGTGGACCGTGCTGCCCGACCACGCCTCCGTCAACTGGCACGAGGACGGCGCCCGCGAGGTCGCCGAGGTGCTGCTGGAACGCGGGGTCGGCATCGAGGCCGGCATCTTCTCCGACACGGGGGCGGCGCGCGCGTTCATGGACTGGCCGGACGCCCCGCGTGTGCTGCGTGTCCTGGCCGAGGTCACCGAGACCGGGGCGCGGGAGGCGGTTGAGGTCGCGGACCGCCTGCTGACCGAGCTGGCCCCGGCGGCCGCGCCGCTGCTGTTGCACGGCCAGGATGGCTCCGCCTGGCCGGTGCTGCGGCTCGCGGCGACCCGCGGCCTGGATACCCGGATCGGCTTCGAGGACGTCCTGCACCTCCCTGACGGCACCCCTGCGCCGGACAACGCGGCCCTGGTCCGCGAGGCCCGCACCCTCTTCGCCCACCCGGGCCTCGGCCCGGCGCGGGCCGGGTAGTGTCCCCGGGATGGGCCAGGGCAGGGTGCGCGAGGCGTTCCGCCGGGAGCACGAGGCGCTCACCGCCGCGCTGGCGCTGTGCGGAATCCAGGTAGCCGGCATGTCGCCGTCGGATTACTGGTGGCTGCCGGAGCGGGAGAATGCCTGTGGCGCCCACCGGGATATGGCGGGTGTCATCGATGGCCGCTGGCCGCAGGCGATGAGGGGCGAGGACACGCGGGTCAGCGTGGCCCGGCGGCTATCAGTCCAGTTCGGAGTCGACTCTCGTGTGAGCATGCGGCTCATCAGGTCGATCATCGCGAGGCGGATCATGGCTTCGGAGCGGTGCGGGTGGGTTTCGTAGTCGCGGGCGAGGCAGCGGTGATTCATGAGCCAGCCGAACGTCCGCTCGATGACCCAGCGCCGCTTGCAGCCAATAGCAGGCCACCACGATCGAGGACCGTCCTGGGCGCGGTTGCACTTCGGTGAGAAAGCTCAATCTTCACTGCAAGAGGTCAGCAGGCTCCAGATCAGATCGCGAGGCGCGGAGGAGTCTTCCGCCTGAGTTGCCCCTTTCCCGACGCGTTCCACCGTGATCCTCTGGCACTGTACGTACCCCTCGCCGGTCCGGGACCTCAGCAGGACGACGATGTACTCCTTCTGCCATTTAGGATCCAGGCCGGTCTTCGTGTAAACGCTCAGGAACTCCTCCTCGCTCACCGGATGGATCTCGAGTGCCTCGTACCGCGAGACCAGTTGCATGGCGTCGACGCCTTCGAAGAGGAGATCCAGCCCGTCTTCCTCCGGACTGCCCGGAACGGCGCGGAGCAGTAGCTGCGAGTGACCGACCCCGTACCGCCAAGTCCTGAAGGTGCGGTCTGACCTGTAGAGGGGGGCAGGGCTGTTCTCACTTGGATGGATTATCGAATTTTTTGGCATTTTTGTACCAGGTGAGTCTGTTCGTCGCATCAGAAGACTCCTTGATCATGTGCAGTTTCCCAGTCGGTAAGACCCTCGAAATCCTTCGCCGGATCGACGGACTCACCCCGTGCAGTGGCTTCGAGAGGATCGTCGATACCGTCCAGGTTGAAGGATATCCGCGTCGTGTTGTCTGCCTTGAGGAACTCCCTCGGGGGCGGTAGACGGGTTCGGAAACACCAGCAGCGCAAAAGCCTGCTCTGCTGGTGTTGCGTAACCTCTCCGGTGCTCAGCCGCAGAGCGAGCCTGGATCGGGGCGCCGTCGTCGCCCCTCAGGGGTGAAGGTGAAGACCTCATCGAAGAGTGCGTCTGCGAAGCGGACAGCAAGCAGAACCGGTTCGTCGAGCTCGGGCCGTGTGGGCTGTACAGAGGGTTGGTCCCTCCGCACAGGATGGACGGAGGGCCGACCTCGGAGAGGACGTCTGCCCACGAGCGGCCCGTCTGCGCCTACGGGTGCACGCTTGCCCGCAGGGCGTAATCCTCGTCGGCCGAGAAGGCGATCGGGCCGGAGCCAGCCGCGGCGGTGCGCGAACTCGGCGTAGACCGAGGCGACGCGGTTCTGGCCAGCGCCGTTCTTCCGGGCCTGCTCCATCGCGGCCCGCAGCGCAACCCGGGCCAGGTCGACCCCGGAAACCTCGCCCTCGCTCATGCCTGCTCCCAGGTGGTGTGGCAGAGGTCCAGGTGCCCGAGGTCGGCCAGGCGCTGCACCTGGACGACGAACGTCCGGGTGAACAGGCGCTGCGCCGACGGCTCGCCGTATCGGTCGATGTGGTCGTGGACGAGCTGGTGGTCGACGGCGGCGCGGTTGCGCCAGTCCAGGACCTGCTCGCGGGTGAGCTCCTCGAGGACCAGCTCCTGGTCGTCGTCGGCGTCGGCGAACTCCTACTCCGCAGCGGGGACGACGGCGGCGGGCGGGCGCGGGCATCGCGACCGGAGCCACCGACATGGCCGGGACGTCGTTGGCCGGCCGCGTGGCCGCGGCTTCGGCGCGGTGGGCCTTGGTGGCGGCCTGGCGGGCGCGGACCTGCTCCCACTCGCGCTTGCGGGCCAAGCCCTGGGCGGTCACCCGCTCGTGCAGCTGCCGGTCGGTGGCCGCGCGGCGCTCCGTCTCGGACGCGCCGGGCATCGCGGCGTCCACGGCGGCCGCGACCGCGTGGCGCTGGGCGCAGCGGTCGGCCTGCCGGTCCTCGCAGCGAGGGCAGTCCTGGCCGGAGTCGAGCAGCATCCATCGACCATGCCGGCTTCTGCGTCCAACGGGCCGTGCTACCCGCCCTCGCGGTGCTCCACCTCGACACCGCTCCCGCCGGGCAGGTATCCCTCCTGGCCTTTGCAGCGTCGCTTCCGGCCCTGGCGATCGCCCTTCCGGTCGGAGTGCCGACTACGAGCGGTGCCTGGCCGGTCGGCCGCCAGCCGAAAGATAGTTCTTCGCCCCGTGACCGGGTAGCCATTCACTCTAACGGGGCAATGCACGGGGGATCGCGGGATAGTACCTTAAGGAGATATCGGGGTTACATATGGCTGGATTTCAGTCATATTTCTGATCACGTGCCTGGCGCGGCATCGCCCAGTACCAGCAGCAGCAGCCTGAAAGAGGCCGACGAGGCCGCTTCCAATGTCCACTCCAAGGGCACGACCGGCTGAGGGGCCACGCAGCTGGATGACGATCGACGTCATATCAGCCACGACACGGCGGACAGCCGTCCCACGCTCTCCTCTCACTCCCCGATTCGAGGCCGGTCTTCAGACCCCCGGATCCCTCAACGCGCCCGCCCTTTCGACTTCCACTCGTTTCGGCCCCCGGGCGACGTCTGCCCTCGCGCTCGAACTGCTAGACGCAGAAGACGCGCACCATCACTTCACCCACAACAGGAGTTGCTCCATGAGCACATGCGGCTGCGGCCAGCCACCGATCACCATCGGCGACTGTCCGCCCCCCAAACCAGGCTGCCCGCCCACTCCGTGTACCTGCTCCAAGCGGTCCGAGCACTGCGAGACGACCCCACTGCGGGACTCCGCTCCCTACCGGGTCGCGGCGACCGCGAGGAGCACCGACCCGACGCCGTACTACACCATCGCGAACACCCATGAGGCTCTGGACCCCGTCGTCGCCCAGACCATCCTGAACAGCGGCACGGGCACGTTCCCGGCCGACGACGGGACGCACAACGGGCAGCACACCTGGCTCGCCGGAGTCGTGCACGTCGATCCCGCGTCACTGCGCGGCAACCCCACCAACGTCACGATCAGCGCCTCGGTCCGTGTGCACAACGATGGCCCGGCCGCGGCGTGCCGACTCTACGGACGCTTCGCACTCTGGAACGGCTCGACCCCGATCCGCACCGACCTCCTGGGCCCGCCCGACCTGCCCGCGGGCAGTGATGACAACGGCGCCATCCAGGCGGCCACCGTCCCCCTCGCGGACGTCCTCGCGGGCAGAGTCGTCGTCGAGCTCAACTTGGAGACGGGCAACGACGACGCCTGCCGAGTCGGCCCCAAACAGTGGACCGTCGACAGCTTCGTCCTCACCGTCCAGGCGTCCGCCCCGGGCTGCGGCAGACCGTTCCTCCGTACGACCTGCCGCGACTGCGACGGCGCGATCACCTGCACGACCGACACCCTCGACGGCTCGTCCCGCCCCTACGCCCCGGTCCCCCCTGTCGTCCCCGTCTCCTCCTGCCAGGACGGTTGCGCCACCGCGCGCCCTCCGTGCATCTCCACCGACCGGGGCAACGCCATCACCCGCGGCAGCGACGGGTGCCTGTACGCACCCGACGCACCAGCTCTGGACCCGTCCCCGTGCAATGCCGCACGGCATACGACCGGTGGGCTGCTCGTGCCGCGGATCGACGTCACGGGTATCGCTCCCGGCGGCAACACCAGCTCCCACCGGTCGGTGGACATCGACGTCACTGGGACGCCCGGCTGCCCCGAGCGGTGGCAGGTCGGCGCCCGCCTCACCCCGGTGAGCGCGTTCCTCAACGCCGAGCGGCAGCACGCCAACCTCCTGGCCCGGGCTGGCACCGACGTGCCGATCCCCGAGTCCGACATCGTGCTCCCGGAAGCCGGCGTCTACCACATCGACAGCGACGTGCGGTACGCGCTCGGTTCCGCCACCGGGGGCAGCGGCTACATCACCGGCTGGCTCCGGGACGAGACCACCGACACCCTCCTGACGAGCTTCACCCAGATCGCGGCCATCAACGCGGAGCGGCAGGAGCAGCAAGGCGGAACCACACACATCATGACCGAGTACACGGTCGCCTCCGGCCCTCGGACAGTCCGTCTGCACCTGATGTTCGTCCTCACCGGCGGCAAGATTTCCAACGCCGAGGCCGGCGGCACCGACAGCAATGGCGCGACCCGGATGCGCTTCCTCAAGGTGCGGGACTAGCTAGGCCGTACAGGACAGGAGTTCGGGCACTCCCTGCGTGCTGAAAACGGCTTGAAGGCAGGGGTGAGGTCGCGGACGAGCTTCACACATCGTGGTGCGCCGATCCGCAGAGCCGGATCAAGGGCTTCGGTCGCTACGGCCGCGGCCTGCTCTGGCTCGCCCCACTCCAAGAAGGACTCGGCTGATAGGTCTGGTAGACACCGTAGGTTTTGATGCCACCGCCATCGGCAAGGCCTCGCCCGGCAGACCCCTACGTGCCTTCGCCGCGCCCCGGCATTCTCTTCTCGGCGGCGGCGGTCATTCAGGAGGCGGTAAGGCCCCATCCGGGGTCCTGGTCCTGCTGGGCGGTGCGCGGGTTCGGCGTGGTGTTCATGGCCGGAGCGTACGCCCGGAAGACCGGGGTGGACAGCCCTGTTCTCGTTGGCTTTCGCCTCGCCGCATGTTCGACACTCCGTCGCGCGGCGAGGTTTCAGGGCGTCCACTCGCTCAGGGCAGAGGCGATTTTCGCGGATGCCGAGCCCGTTCGCGGCCGCCTCCACCAGGTCCGCGGCGCCAGCCCCGCCACCGAGCGCTTCGACACGGAGACCCGCGCTTCGACACGGAGACCCAGGAGCTGCTGGACGCGATCGACGTGGAGCTGCCGGATTTCGGCAACATCGACCTGGACGTCGCCTTCGGTGCGCCGCTGGAGATGCTCGAGGCCGGCCCCCTCCCCCCACGAGCGGCTGGACGGCCTGGACATCACCGCCGCCCTCGCCGCGATCGAGGCCCGCGAGAACCGCATGCTCGCCGCCTCAGCCGCATCAAGCAGCGGTGACCTTCTGTCCCCCATAGACGCGCGCCTCAACGCGCCCGCCGCCGCCCCTCCGCCGCCCCTCCGCACACAACCGCAGCTCACAGGCGTCGAACCGCGAGCCGCCATCTATCGATCAACGTCGCATTCGTCTATATCCGGGGAGTGGGGAGAAATCTCCGGCCTCTGTCCACAGGTCCGCCGCTGGACCCCGCTCAGGACATCACCATGGGCCCGGCCTGGGTGGAGGCCGGGCCCGCTGTGCTCACTGCGGCTTGGGCAATGTGGTCAGCACCCGCCGGTCTTCACCGTGGCCGACGACCCGCCACACGGGCGGGTCGGCCCCGTCGTGGGTGAGCTGGTGCAGGGTCGTCGTCGCCACGCTGATCCGCCAGTTCGGCCGGGCACGGTCGTGGACGGTGGCCTCCCGCGTGTCCGGGGCCGCGCGGCGCGGGGCGGGGCGAAGACAAACAGCAGTGGTGGGAAGGGCCCCTCCAACGACGGCCCGGCGTAGGTCTCCTGCCAGTGGCTGCGCGGGGCGCGGGCGGCATTTCCGCGCCCGGACGCGGGGGCGCCGCGGTAGGCGTCGTAACGCTCCAGTTTGGCGAGCAGGCGGGCGTAGGACATGGTGCGGTCGATCTCCACGAACGCGCTGGAGCCGTCAGCCAGGAGCACCATGCAGTCGGGCAGAAGGTTCCCGGCCGGCGTGGGGTGGGCGACTTCCACCCGCCAGTCGGCGTGGTCGGCCACCTCCGCCTGGGGTGGAGAAGGTTCTACGCCGCCCAGTCCGGAGTCGAAGGCGCCATCTGCGAGTTCATCAACGGACACCGGGCCCGCCGCAGCCGCTACCACGGCCACCGCAAGACACACGTGCAGCCCTCCTGACCGGCATCGCCATCAACATCGAACGCCTAGCCTCGCCACCCCCACCGCCCCCGACGCCCCACGACCTTCCAGCAGTACCTCGATGCCCGCGGCCCGACCTGGGGATGCTGGTGGCACAAGGTAAATGAGCCGCACGCACAAGATCCCCGACAGAGTCGCTCAAGGAGTGAGGAGGTGGACGGCGGGGAGATTCCCGGCCTGTGCGGCATCCTGGTCGATGCTCAGCCCCGTGTACGCGCCCAGCGCGGTGAACACCAGGGTGGGCAGGCGCGCGCCGTGCTGTTCGTAGTAGGCGGTCACCTCGTCGGCGGTGGCGTCGGGGATGGAGGGGAAGACGGCACCGGCGGCGGTGAGCGCCGCGTCCAACGCCGACTCGTGGCCGGTGGTGGTGCCGAACTCTGCGCGCCATATCACCTCGTCGCCTTCGACGTGCAGGATCGCGGCGGGCGGGCTGTACAGGTTCCGGCTGGCGCACAGGATCTCTTCACCCGGGCCGGGCCTCATCGAGGGGACACGGCGGAAGCCGGTTGCCCAGGTCGCGGCGTGGTCGTTCTCCAGCACGTACGTCCACTCACCCTCGCTGCCGTACATCGCGCAGGCGTAGCGGGTGGGGTCGTGGCCGGGCGGGGTGGGCCGGCTACGCAGTGCGGCCAGCGGGGTGCGGGCGGCGAGCTGATCAAGGTCGGCCCCGAGGTTGATGAGGAACTCGTCAGGGTCGATGCCTCGGGCGAGGGTGAGGGAGATGCCACCGCGCATTCCGGGGACGGGCGTGGCGGTGTGGGCGTGGGCGCCTATCCAGGTGAGGCCGTTGGTCACGTAGGGGGGTCCGTTCGCTGGTGCGGTGGGGTGGGGTCGAGCTTAAGAGGGTGTCTCATGTGGTCGTTCGCTGATGCAGCATGCTGCTGTCGGACTGTGAGTGCTGATCCGTCGCGTCGGCTGGTGCCGGGCGAACTGTGGGAGCTGACCGCTCCGTTGTTGCCACCGTTCGCAACCCGTCCGCAGGGCGGAGGAACTGCTTCGGTGGAGGAGCGGGCGGCGTTCACGGACGTGGTGTACGTGCTGACGAGCGGGTGCACGTGGCTGTATCTGCCGGAGGGGCAGGCATGAAATTCACACTCGTCAGAGCGCAGAGCTACTTCTTTTCACGCTTGTAGCGCCAGTAGAGCAGGCCGAATGCCGCCATCATTATCAACGCTCCTAGGATGAGAGTGGCTGCCGGATTATCCTCGAATCCGATACCTACCAGCGCTATGTTCACTTGCATCAACCTTTCAGAGGGCGTGCACTGCTCAAAAAGCGGAGGTTAATTCTCTGGCGCAGGGATGTCCACCGACTGCTCCAGCGCGGCAGATTGCCTTGCCGCAACGGCTACGGCCGTGCGCCGCCAGAACAGTTCCTCTGCTGGGTCGAGGGCCGCTGACGCGCTGCGGGAGGCAATCCTGCGCCAGGCGACGGCCTCAGGCGCTGCGCTTCTGGCCCCGGGGCAGGCCGTCCGTTCCGGGCCGCAGCCCCGGGGCCGCCAGAGGGCGGGCTACTCCGGCTCCTGGCAGTGTGCGGGGAACGCTGCGGTAGGTGTCATGGCCCGGAGCGTGCGGCTCTCTGGTGCGCTCTTGTGCTCAACCCCGCCCCATGTCTGACTATCTGTGAGCACGCGGATACTGCGGAGCCGGGGTTGCGATGTCGTCGGACACAAGCGGGGAGTACTGGGCGGACAAGGCGTTGCCCAGTGTGTTCAAGCACGATCTCCTGAGGCGGTACCTGCCGCAGTTCGGCGGGATGACGGGCGCACAGTCGCACGACAAGCGGGTGGTGTACCTGGACGGGTACGCGGGTGAGGGCCGGTACGAGAACGGTCAGCCGGCCTCCGGGGAGATTGCCCTGCGGGTCGCCTCAGACTTGCGTTCAAAGAATGGGCTGACGCTGGATTGCTTCTTCTCGGAGGCCCAGGCGAAGTGTACGACCGGCTGCATGAGGTGGTCGAGCAGTACAAGGCCCGTGGCGTGCGGGCGCATGCCCACCGCGGTGAAGTCGACGGCGTCCTTGACCAGGTCGTCGAGCGGGCGGTACGGGAGCCGCTGTTCCTGTTCCTGGACCCGTGCGGGCTCGTCCTGCCGCAGAGCCGGCTGGTGGAGGTGCTCGCACGCAAGCGGCCGGAGAAGCGGCCGGCGACCGAGCTGCTGATGAACTTCAGCAGTTGTCGCATCCGGCGGACACCCGGTCGCAGCCGGTTGTCGGATCCAGGTCGCCTCGGTCCACTCGATCGAACTGCGTTCGCTCACCGGTCTCCTCCCGCCCTCACGCCGATTGCCGCACCCTGCGGGACGACGTTGTGTACTGCCTAACGATGCCCCGCAGCCGGGGACACCGCAGCGGGTACGGCGGTATCCGCGCGTACTTGGTCATTACTCGTAACTTCACGTTCGAACCTCCACCAAGGAACCTAGCCTCCGCGATCGACGCCGGTCGATACGGCCAACGTCCCGCGCGGCTTCCTCTCCGGACAGGCCCCGTGAGCCCGACGCTCGCACTTGTCGCCTGATCGCCATCACCCTGCTGAGATCGTCAACTGGGCGGCGCCCGGTGCGAGTGTGCGGGCGGGGGTGCCATTGGGAGCTCCGAACAGCGGAACGTCAGCTGCAGAAGCGTCTAAGCGGGCGGTGGCGGGCTCCCGACTCCGTCGGCCTCGGCGCGGGCCTGGCGCTCCGCCGCCGTGCGCTGGAGCGTTTACGGGCACGCCCGCCTGGTGGCTAGCCAAGCCAGACGATGTCCAGGACAGCCAGGTGCCGAGTGAGCTGGTTGATTACGTAGACGATGGATAGCTGGCCGATGGAGGCGGCGCGGACGCCTTCGCCTTCGGGATCGCCGGTGTTCCACTGCGGCCAGCCCCACGGGGAGCGCACCGCGATGTCGAGGACGTCGCGGGCCATTTCCCGGGCGGCTGGGGAAAGGTCGGTGAGTGTTTTCGCAGCCTGGGGTGACAGGCGTACCGCCCACGGTTCAGCGGTCATCCACGGGCGCCAAGGATGTCGTCCAGGTCGACGAAGGCCGCCTCGTCGCGGCCGGAGTCCATGTAGGCGTCGACGGCCGGGGCTGCGGCGACGCGGAGTTGCCAGGCACGCACGACATCGTGGAGCGGGGTCAGGCTGTAGGTGTGGCGGGAGTCCTCGAGAGCCTTGGTCCAGTCCCGTTCGAAGGCCGGCACCCATGTCTCCGCGCGGCGGTCGGCGCGTAGCTGGGCGAGCACGTGGGCTGCGGCGGCCGGGGCCGGCGGGGTCGGGGCTTCCTCGGGTTGCGCGCTCATCAGGTCCTCCAGTGGTCGTATTGCCACGGTAGCCGTCACCGGGACTGCTGGAGGAGGGGTTGGCGCAGCCGGAGCGGAGCGGCCCACCGTCGGTCGCCGGTCCGGGGCTCCGCGACGGGCCGAAACAAGTGCCAGCGCAGCGCTGCCCCGCTTCCCCGAGATGACGCCCGCCTCAGCCACCGCCCCACTGCTGCGCCGACTTGTCCGGGAGGCTGCAGGCCGGGACGCCGAACCGAGCGCGTGCGTCCTGGACGCCCAGAGCATCAAGACGTCTGCCAACGTCCTGGCCACCGGCCAGGGCATCGACGCGGGTAAGAAGATCGCGGGCCGCAAGCGCCATATGGGCGTCGACGCCCTCGGTCTCCTTCTCGCGGGCTGGGTCACCGCGCCCAGCGTCTCCGACAGCGCCGGCGGGATCCACCTGCGCTCGCGCATCGCCAAAGCAACCCCAGAAGCACCAAGGGCTCCTCGGTCGAGGGCGACCTGCCGGTAGCGCGTGGCGTGGTCCCACCGGGTCGGGCGGGGATCTCGACGGCGACTGTGTGTTAGCGCCAAGCGCATCACCTGCTACCAGTAGTGATGGCGGGCGAAGGCCTCAACGGCCGCCGCCCGCGTTGTGTTTGGTGCTTGGATGTCAGCCCTTGGTCTGTGTGGCCGGACGCGACGTGCGCCGACCGTGGTCAGCACCTGGACCGGACGTCCTCCGGGAGGCGCCTCGGCCGACCCCCTCGTCGGCGGCGAGGAAGACAACGACGAACAGCAGAAGGGCCGTTCCGGTGAGGAGGATCGCGTTGAGCCGCTCGCCGAAGACCAGGACGCCGATGACCGCTGCGGTGAGCGGCTCGACCAGGGCGACCACGGATGCCGTGGTTGCCCGTACGACGCCGAGGCCGGCGAAGAACAAGGTGTATGCCAGCGCAGTCGGCACAGCGCCCACGTAGAGGATCAGGCCCAGGGTCCATGCCGGACGCTCCAGGTCGGGCAGCAAGCCCTCCAGCAGAGCCATCGGCAGAAGGCAGACCGTTCCGACCGCGAAGCCGATCACCGTGGGTTCGAACGCAACCCCGGCGTTCTTTCGGCCGGAGAAGCGCCCCAGCAGAATCACTCCCGCGTAGCCGGCCGCGGAGAGCAGCCCGTACCCGATGCCCAGTAGGGGAGCCGGGCCAGTGCTCCCGTCCGCGCCCCCCGTCAGCAACACCAGGCCGACGACGCCGCTCACCAGTGCTGCGGTTCCTGCGGCGCCGGTGCGCTCGCCCAGCGTGAGCCGGGCTCCGATGGCGACCAGTACTGGACCCGAACCCAGGGTCACCACCGTGGCCACGGTCAGTCCGGCCTGCTGCACGGAGGCGAAGTAGGCCGTTTGATACACCGCCAGTCCGAAGCCTGTGACCAGGGCTCGCCGAGGGTTTGCCGCGAACGTTGCGCGCAGCGACGCCGCCGTCTCCGGCCGCCGTGACCGTCGGACCAGGTGAGCTGAAAGAAGCAGCCCAAGGCCGGTCAGGAACCGCCAGAAGGAAACGGAGACGGGGCCGATTTCGCCGACGTCGTACAGTTCGGCGGCCACTGCGCCACCAGTTCCCCATGCTGTGGCCGCGATTGCGACGTAGAAAACACCCTGCCGAACGGGCAGGGCAGAAGAGGACTGCAACTGAGGTCTCCTCGATTGATTGCCATCACGATGTCTCCGTGGGCAACCCGCGCAGCCACCCCGGTAACCCCGGGACGGCTCTGCATGACTGCCCGCCTCAGGCGGCGGGCGGAGGAGGAGTCAGAAACAGTTGCATGTTGTCACCCTACCCGGCAAAGGGACCGGCGCCCCATCATGGGCCGGTACCTGTCCACGGCTTGGGGACAAGTTCCTCGTGTGAGCTGAGCGTTCTGTACTCAATCGCCCACTTGATCACCGACTCCGAGGTGTCGGTGCGCGACTCGTAGTCGCAGGCCACCCGGCGCCCGGCCGCCGCCTTCCAGGGGGGGGCGATCACCGTGCCGGGATCGGCGTACAGCGCCTTCTTGCCGAGATCGGCGGGCAGCTCGACACTGCCGGTGATCGTGTACGTCAGGTCCGGACCCCGCAGTGTCGTACGCGACCCGGCGGCGGTGACAGTGCCGAGGAAGACGTCTCCGTGCTGGTGAGTCTCTTCAGCGGGCGACGCCCCGCAGAACCCGGCCCGCCGGGCACCGGGGTCACGCGGCGGACGCCTTTCTCCCACGGGCGGGCGGCGGGTCACCATCCGTGGGCAGATCGCCGGGCTCGCCTACGAGGACCAGACCTCATCGAGTTCCTGCGGCGGGCCGGGCTTCCGGACGCGGAGCGGCTGCTGGACCTGCCGGGAATGGGTCCAGTGGCGGGGCGGGCGTGCGCATACGTACGTGGCGGCGTAGGGGTGCGGCATCTGGTGCCGTGAGTTCAGCCCATCAGTCTGGTGTCCGGTCGGCAGACCTCGCACGGCTCGATGTCCGGTTCGGCCAGGGCCACCATCGCGTCTTCCCGGGAGATCAGCCCCACCTGGTCCGGGTAGGTGGCGCAGCCGCCACGGTGCAGCAGTGCCGTTGAGGAGGGGCACCTTCCCGGTGGGCGTTGCGTCAGCGTTTCGGGGCCGCCGACTTGTGCTTCTTTCGGGATTTGCTCTCGTCCGTGTCTGCCTTCCTTGCCTGACCGGGTGGTTGGGAGGGGTATCGGGTCGCCGTGTCACTTGCCGTTGGCGTCCTTGGGGTGTCTTTGTTCTTCGGTGCGGGTTGTGTTGACCTGGATGCTGAGTTGCTTGCGGATGCGTCGGGGCGCTTGTTGGCAGAGGCACTGTGGTCAGGGGCCGATGCCGTCGGCGAGGCAGCGGGCGCCCTTTTGTGTCCCGTGTTGCTGGGTGTGCTTGTCGTGCCGCTGGGGCTACCGGTGGCCCTGGTTGCGGTGCGGTCGTTGTCTTGCGGTGCGGAGGTGCCGGTGACGCTGAGTGCGGTCGCCACGACAGCGGTGAGTGCGACGGCCGTGCCGACTGCCACGGTGCGCCTCCGTGCGGGCGGGCGTGGGCTGGTGGTGTGTCCTTTGCCGAGCCCGGAGTTGGGGTGCGTATGGCCGCCCGTTTGTGATGACGGTCGTGTAGCGACGAGGCTCGTGGTGGGGGGCGATGGAACGAGGGGACGGCGGGCGGCTGTGTCCGCCACTGCGAGCAGTTCGTGGGCGCAGTCGCGGGCCGGTGGTCGGTCCTGCTCGTCCAGGGCCGTCATCCTGCGCAGCAGGCGGCTCAGTCGTTCGGGGAGCTCAGGAGGCAGAACGGGGGGACGGTGCAGTCGTGCGATCGCGGCCTCCAGAGGGAGGCCCTCGTACTCGAGCGTTCCAGTGAGGCATTCGAGGAGTACCAGGCCGAGGGCATAGATGTCGGCGGGCCGGCCGACGGGCTGGCCGAGGACCTGCTCGGGAGAAAGGTAAGCGGGCGTGCCGATGAGTGTGCCGGTGGCCGTGTGGCTGGTGGTGTCTAGAAGCCGCGAGATGCCGAAGTCAGCCAGGTGGGGGTGGTCGGCGTGGTCCAGGAGGATGTTGGAGGGTTTCACGTCGCGGTGGACGATTCCGGCTTCGTGTGCGTGACCCAGAGCCAGAGCGACAGCGGCCCCGAGTGAGGCAGTGGCCTCGGGTGTAAGCGGGCCCTGGGCGATGCGCTCCTTCAGCGTGATGCCTTCGATCAGTTGCATGACCAGGAAGGCACGCCCGCCGTGCTGCCCGGCGTCGAAGGCGGTGAGGAGTCCGGGGTGGTGGAGCCGGGCCAGGATCAGCGCTTCGCTGTCCAGGCCCTCCTGCCCGCCGAGGCACGCATCGGGCCGGAAAATTTTGACTGCGACTGGTCGTCTCAGCCGCAGATCGAAGCCTCGGTGCACGTCCGCGGCGCCGCCCGAGCCGAGGCGGTCGTCCAAACGGTACCGGCCGCTCAGCACCTCTGCTGAACACCGGGAAGCCGTGGCCTGAGCGAAGTCGCGCAGCCTCATTCCCACTCCCTCTGCATCGGGGGGCTCGCACCCTTGGCGAGCCCGTGACAACGTGCCTCCGCGAGGCGGGTACCCGCCAGGAGCTGGAGTAGCCTCGCGCGTGCACAGGCACAGCCGCTCTCAGCAGCGATTGAACAGTCATGGTGGGTCTTGCGATACGGTTACCCGTCTTCGCCGCCGCTCTGCTGATCGCGCTCCAGATGCGCCGTGGACGCGGCTGGGCCCGGACCACTCCGACGCTCGGCTTCGGTGTCCCAGGCACAGCGTCGATGGCGGTCCAGCCAATCGGTTGCCCGCCGTGGGAGACCGAGGGGGTGGACGACTACCTGCGGTTTCGTTCGTCCACCCTTTCGCACATGGTGCAACGGGAACGGTGTGCGCAATGAGCAACCTCAACCGGGAGAGGACGCAGAGGGGGCGACCTCAAGTCGGCGAGGAGTGCGCCGTCCTAGGGAGGCTTCACGGGCGAGGAAGCCGCTTCGTGCCCACTGAGCCATTTGATATTGAATATCATTTTCATATAGCGTTCGTTGCCTACGCCGACCCAGGAGGTCTCCATGGCAGTCCCGAAGCGGAAGATGTCCCGCAGCAACACCCGCCACCGCCGCGCGCAGTGGAAGGCCACGACGCCTCAGCTCGTGCCGGTGACCGTCGACGGCTCCGTCTACCAGGTGCCGCAGCGGCTGGTGAAGGCGTACGAGCGCGGCTTCCTGCACCCCGAGGACTGATCCTTCAATGGCGCAGGACCTGCTGCCCGTAACCGTGCTCTCCGGTTTTCTGGGAGCCGGTAAGACCACACTGCTCAACCATGTCCTCGGCAACCGCGAGGGCCTGCGAGTCGCAGTGATCGTCAACGACATGAGCGAAATCAACATCGATGCGGCGCTGGTGCGCGGGGGCGAGGCGGCCCTCTCACGCACCGAGGAACGCCTGGTCGAGATGACCAACGGATGCATCTGCTGCACACTGCGCGACGATCTCCTCGAAGAAGTGGACCGACTCGCCCGCGAAGGGCGCTACGACTACCTGCTGATCGAGTCCAGCGGCATCTCGGAACCGATGCCGGTGGCCGCCACCTTCTCCTTCCCACGCGACGACGGGGCGACGCTGGGCGACCTCGCCCGGCTCGACACCATGGTCACCGTGGTCGACGCGGCCAACTTCCTGCCGGAACTGGCCGGGGGTGACGGCCTCGCCGAGCGTGGACTCGACCAGTACGAGGACGACGAGCGCACGGTCAGCGACCTGCTCATGGACCAGATCGAGTTCGCCGACGTCATCGTGCTCAACAAGCTGGACCTCGTGGACGAGCGAGAGCGTGAGCAGCTCAACGCCGCGCTCAACCGCCTCAACCCTGCGGCCCGGATCGTGCCCGCCAGCCGTGGGCGCGTGGAACTGTCCGAGGTCCTCGGTACCGGCCTCTTCGACCTGGAACGGGCCCAGCAGGCTCCCGGATGGGTGCGGGAGCTGAACGGAGACCATATGCCGGAGACCGAGGAGTACGGAATCTCCAGCACGGTCTTCCGTTCGGACCGTCCCTTCCATCCCGACCGCCTGTGGACGTTTGTCACCGACGGGCTAGACAGCGGCCGGTACGGCCAGGTTCTGCGTTCCAAGGGCTTCTTCTGGCTGTCCAGTCGGCCGAATGTGATCGGTCTCTGGTCGCAGGCAGGCTCCGTGGCCCGCTTCGAGCCATCCGGCGCACGTGACTCCGGGACCACGCAGGGTCAGGAACTGGTCTTCATCGGTACGGATCTGCGCGCGGAGACACTCCACGAAGCGTTGTCCGCATGCCTGATGTCGGAGGGTGAGGCGCGGCCCGCAGCCGATCCCTTCCCCGAGTGGGACACCTACGGCATCGACGACTCGTGTGAGCACGAGCACCCGGACGCCTTGGCAGCGCACCCCTGAACTCCGGGCCGGACGGTGGTCGCAGCCACGGCATCGTCCGGTCCGGCCCGTACCGCACACAAGTGGGCCCCGCCGACGATGACATCGGTCGACGGGGTCCACCTGCGCTGTCTGCCTGGCGATCATGCTGGCTAGGCGGTGGCTGTGGATGACGGGCAGGTGCTCTCCTGGCTGGTGGCGAACTGGTGGAGCCTCATCGCGCTCGGCCCGCGGCCGTGGCTGTGGGCGGGGCGGTGACCACTCGCCGCGCCCTTGGCGGAGTTCCCGAAGCTCCCGGCCCCGCAGTATCCGCGCAGCCGAAGCCGACATCCTCGACACGCTGCCCGGCATACGCCTCCCATACCTTCAGGAGCTGCGAGCGCACGGGGTGGTCGGATTCCACCTGGCTGGCCCGGCAAGCACTCGCCGGGCCCTCAGATCCGGTGCTGCAGACGAAGAAAGTCAGCAGCGGGCGCACTGTGCCGAGCCCGACGGAGGCTCTCCGCTCCACTGATCTTGGAACCTCAGGGCAGGCAGGGAGCACAGCAACTCGCTGCAATGGAACGAGGGTGAGGTGATCACGGTCGCCGCTTTCAGCCTGCTGCCCAGCACCCTCCCCCGGTTCACCGCCGCCAGGCGGCAGGTACCGATGAGTGCAGTGTCCGGTCATGACGCTTCACCCCGGCGCCTGGAAGCACTGTTCGGCGGCCGAGTTGATCAGTTGACCTGCGAACAGATAGCTGGGCCGGCTGGTGTAGAAGCCGTTGGCCGATGCGGAAGACCTGGAGTTCAAGCGGGAGGTCGCCGCTGCGGATCCGAAGGGCAAGCAAGAGCTGGCCAAGGACATCTGCGCCTCGGCCAACCACATCGGCAGCGCCTTGGTGATCGGCCTGACCGACGCCAAGGGTGTCCCCACGAAGGTTACGGGCATCGACCTCGCGGACGCTCATCTGCGCCACGTGAAACAGGGCATTGGCAGCGGTACGGCACCGCAGGTCCGTTACGAGACCTACCCATCCGCAACCCCGACGATCCCGGCCGGGGCTTCCTCATTCTTGCGGTGCCGCGCAGCCCCCACGGGCCCCACGCCATGACCACACCGCTGGTCAGGGCGACGGAAAAGCGCTGTGCTACCCCCGGCGCACCGGATTCCTGGTCCGGCACCTGGACCGGCGATTCTCCCCACGCCGGCAGGTCGAGCCGGCGCCAGGGCTCCCAACGACATGCGTGCTGCGCCGCCGCTTCTCCTGGCTTGTTCGCCGCGGCCATCACCGGTGTGCGCCGGAGTGCGGGACGAGTGACAGGTATCTTTCGATCCGAGCATCAGATAATCGGAGCGCTATGCAAAAGACAGTTCAACGGTCAGAGGATCCGTATGAGGCCTCGGTGGACGAAGTGGCTCCCATGGTCGCCGACGACGAGGCGCCCCTCCGCGGCTCGCCCCTGTTCTTGTCACTGTTTTTTCTAGGCGCGGCGGTGCTTCCCGGAACGTTGGTCGTCGTCGTCGGCCTGTGGGGCGACGAACCGGCCGTGCAGGCGTGGCGGAACGTCTGCCTTTCCATCTCCGTTCAGGCGTTGCCGTTCCTGCTGCTGGGAACGGCCTTGTCCGGCGCTATCAACGCATTCGTACCAGCAAGGGTGTTCGACCGAGCCCTGCCCCGCAGACCCGCGCTCGCCGTCCCGGTGGCCGGGGCAGCCGGGGTCATACTGCCCGGCTGCGAATGCGCGTCGATACCCGTCGCCAACAGCCTGATCGGCCGCGGTGTCACGCCGGCCGCCGCCTTCGCCTTCCTGCTGTCGGCTCCGGCCGTCAACCCGGTCGTCCTGACCACAACGGCCATCGCCTTTCCCGGCAACCCGTCCATGGTCGTGGCCCGGCTGCTCGCCTCGCTCGCCACGGCCGTCGTGATGGGCTGGCTGTGGCTCGCGCTGGGTCGGGAGAAGTGGCTGCGGCCGACCGTGCGTCACACCGGGCACCAACCGGGACACAGTCGCTGGACGGAGTTCCGGCTCGGCTTCCAGCACGACTTCCTGCACGCGGCCGGTTTCGTCGTCGTCGGGGCCATGGCCGCGGCCACCTTCAACGTCGCCGTCCCCGAATCCGTACTCGACACGTTCTCCGGCTCGCCCTGGCTGTCGGTGCTGTTCCTGGCCGGGCTCGCCATCCTTTTGTCGGTGTGCTCAGAGGCCGACGCCTTCCTCGCGGCCTCGCTCACCGGCTTCTCGCCCGTCGCACGGCTGGTGTTCATGGTGGTCGGACCGATGGTCGACCTCAAGCTGATCGCGCTCCAGGCGGGCACGTTCGGCCGCGCCTTCGCGATCCGCTTCTCCACCGCGACGGCGGTCGTCGCCATCCTGTCCAGCACACTCGTCGGAGGGATACTGCTGTGAAGCGCTCCCTGCAGGCGATCCTGCTCGTCCTCAGCGGTACCGGCCTGCTGCACATCTCGCTCCTCACCGACCTCTACCTGCGCTACGTCAAGGATTGGATGCGTCCGATGCTGATCGCATCGGGGGTTCTGCTGCTCCTGCTCGGCGTGGCCGACGCCTGGTCGCACCGCAGGCCGGGCACACCTCGGGACGAGGGTGAACAGGGAACGTACGAGGACCACGACAGTCACCCTCACGACCACTCCGGTGTGCCCCGGGCGGCCTGGCTCCTATTCCTGCCCGCGCTGAGCATGCTCTTCTACGCCCCGCCGGCCCTCGGCGCCTACACCGCCTCCCGGCAGACCTCCAAGCCGATCGCCGTACAGCAGGACGACTTCGAACCGCTCCCGTCGATCTCGCCCCTTCCGCTGACCCTCGGCGACTTCGCCAGTCGTGTCGGGCAGGACCCCGAACAGGCCCTCAAGGGACGCAGCATTCAGATGACCGGCTTCGTCACGCCCGTCGAACGGGGCGAGGGATGGGACCTGACCCGGCTTTTGATCAATTGCTGCTCGGCGGACGCCCAGGCGGTCAAAGTACGGATCTACGGTAGTGAGACCCCGCCCGCCGACACGTGGGTGACCGTCGTAGGCACCTGGCACGCGGACGGAACGTTGGGGACGAGTTCCGCCACGGTCGCGCTCGACGCTCGTACCGTCAGCAAGGTCGACCGTCCGCCGAACTGGTACAGGGACGCCCTTTTGCTGCCCCTCCCGCGCTGACGGTGGCACCCGTCCTGTCACGACACCGGACGGCAGCAGCGGGCCGGTTCAGCGAACGGACTTCGGACGTTCGCATGGCCGGCGTCCGCGCGTCGACCGGACGGTGCCCGGGCCGGGCGATCACGGCAGGGGCGGACATGACGGTTCGTACCGCCATGGCCGCCTCGGTCTCATCGGCACGCGAACCGCCGCCGGCCCGGATGCAGGACAGCTTGAACTCCACTTTCACCCCACACCACTCCGTTGAACGCCGCGCCGTCCGGCGCGTCTCCGTTTGGCTGACCAGGCCCCGCTCGGACACCCGCTACAGGAGGCCGCTGTCCGGCCGGCACGCGATGACCTCCATCTCCGAGACTATGCCGCGTGGACCCCGCCCGAGCCCCTGCCCTGCCGGGCAGCCAGGTGGGTGGGCGGCACTGGGCGAACGCCTCCTCGCCGACACCACGGGAAGCGGGCAGGCGGACATCGTCGGGCTCAAACCCGCCAAGGGCGCGGTGACCTCCTTCAGCCGAGGGGACGGGACGTTCTACGACGACGAGCGGGTACTGCAGGCGGCCGCATCGTCTGCGAGTCCTGCGGACCTGCCTGTGGACCCTCGCAAAGCTCACGAGCGAGAGCCGTCCCAGAGCCGTTGTGCTCTGCGTCGATGGTGTCCGGCTCTCCGCCCAGGACGAGGGTGTCGCATTCGCGCCCGCCGGCGGCCAACCGGCCCTCAAGGCGTTCGGCCACGGCAAACAGACCGGCGGCTGGCTTGCCGACAAGCACCTCCGCCTCCTCGCCGACGTGACCGGCGACGGCTCCCCTGATCTCGTCGGCTTCGGCAACGAGGGGGTCTGGGTATCACACAACGACGGTGACGGCGGCTTCGAGCAGGCCCAGCTGGTCTGCCGCGGCTTCGGCTACAGCGAGAACGCCGGCGGCTGGCGAGTCGCACGCCACCCACGATTCCTCGCCGACACCACCGGTGATGGACGCGTCGACATCATCGGCTTCGGCGGCCCCGGCGTGCATGTCGCCCGCAACCTCCACCGCCGCTTCACGACCCGATAACCCCCGGGAAGCCACGCCCTGTCAAGAAACCGCCGGGGCGAATGAGCAGTTCCGGCGCGAGCGGAGCGCCGTCGGTGCCAGCGCTCCGCTCGCGAGGTGAGGCGTGCTGACGGGAAATCAGGTCGAGTCGCGCACGACGAGTTCGTTCGGCATGATCACCGGCCCAGTGGGGCCGCCGTCGATCAGGCCGAGGAGCAGGTGGACGGCGGCGGTCGCCTGGTCGGCCATCGGGCTGCGCACCGAGGTGAGCGCGGGACTGGTGTAGGACGCGGCTTCTATGTCGTCGAAGCCGATGACCGCCACGTCTTCGGGGACACGTCGGCCCGCCTGATGGAGGGTGCGCAGGGCTCCGATCGCCATCAAGTCGTTGGCTGCGAACACCGCGTCGAGGTCGGGCTCGTCCTCCAGGAGCTGTTGCATGGCTTCGGCGCCGGAGGCTCTGGTGAAGTCGCCCAGAGCCACGATGGAGCGACGGCCGGTGTCACGCAGCGTCTGCCGGTAGCCATCGAGACGCTCACGCGCCTCGTACAGTTCGAGCGGTCCGGTGATGGTGGCGATCCGGCGCCGACCGCGCTCCAGGAGATGACGCACGGCCAGCGCCGCTCCGCCTGCGTTGTCCAGCGCGACGTACGGGACGTCCTGTGCGGAGGTGCGGTTGAAGGACACGACAGGCAGGCCCTGCCGGGCCAGTGCGGCCGGCAGCGGATCCGTACCGTGCAGGGCGACCAGGAGCACGCCGTCCACATGCCCGCCGGCGATGTACTGCACGACCCTGGTCCGGCTCCGGTCCGATTCCGCGAGCATGAGCACGAGCCGTTTGCCCGCCGTCTCGAGCTCTCTGCTGACGGCGCGGACCACGGCGGAGAAGAGGGGGTCGTCGGAGACGACTCCTTGAGGCGGGTCGGATACCACCACGGCGAGGGTGTCTGTGCGGCGGGTGACGAGATTGCGTGCCGCGCCGTTGGGCACGTAGCCCAATTCGTTTACGGCGCGCATGACGACGTCTCGGATCTGCGGGGCGACCGTCGTCTCACCGTTGATGACCCGGGAGACGCTCGATTTTGACACACCCGCTCGGGCGGCTACCACATCGAGAGTGGGGCGTTTCATACCTGTCCGTCCCCTGTGCCGCCGCCCGGGTTCGTGCGCGGGGCGGGTTTTCTCATCAGGGCGACCTCCGGCTCTGCGTCATGGCGATGCGAGCAGCGTATCCGCAGGCCGGGGCTACACGAGCGTGCTCGGAAAGGCGTCCCTTTCAGCACTACCCCCCTGGCTGTCGGCGCGCTGCGCAGGCCATGAGAGACCGCTCCCTCCGTGGGTCGTAGGTGTTACGCCGCTGTTTTTTCGAGGTGAAGAAGCTCTTGACAGCCTCTACTAGTCCCTCCATTCTCCCTTTCAGGGAGCGCTCCCTGACTCCCCCCCCACTTGAGGAGTCGCCCGTGCAAGCGCCGCTGCGTCGCTTCAGCTTATTTTTGGCCCTCGCGGCCGCACTGCTCGCTTTCATCGCTCTCCCTCCCCCTTCCGCGCAGGCGGCCGAGGTGCTGCTCTCTCAGGGAAAGCCCGCCACTTCATCGAGTACCGAGGGAAACTTCAGCGCTCGTAGCGCCGTCGACGGCGACCCCGGGACGCGATGGTCCAGCGCCTTCGCCGACCCGCAGTGGATTCAGATCGACCTTGGGGCGAGTGCCGGGATCAGCCGGGTCGTCCTCAACTGGGAAGCCGCGTACGGCACGGCGTTCAAGATCGAGGTATCGAGCGACGCGGAGAGGTGGACCGTCGTCCACCAGACAGCCGCGGGCACGGGCGGCACCCAGAACCTGACCGTTTCCGGCACCGGCCGTTATGTGCGCATGTACGGGACGCAGCGCGCCACCACTTACGGCTACTCGCTGTGGGAGTTCCAGGTGTACGGCACCGCCGACGGTCCCGGCGGTGACGCCGCCAGGCTGCTCTCCTACGGCAGGCCGGGCGCGGCTTCCTCTTCCCAGAGTGATCAGAACTGCTGGGATTGCACGCCGGCCAGGGCATTCGACCGGGATCCGGCCTCCCGCTGGTCCACAAGCTCCACCACGGGATGGACTGATCCGGGCTGGATCTCCGTCGATCTCGGTGCGACGGCGCAGATCGACAAGGTCGTCCTGCAGTGGGATCCCGCCTACGCCAAGTCCTTCCAGATCCAGGTCTCGTCGAATGGAGCCGACTGGACACCGATCTATTCGACGACGTCCGGCACGGGCTTCAAGCAGACGCTGACCGTCTCCGGCACCGGCCGCTATGTGCGCATGTACGGGACGCAGCGTGCCACCCCTTACGGCTACTCGCTGTGGGAGTTCCAGGTGTACGGCACCGGCGGCGATCCGATACAGGCTCCGCCGCTGCCGAGTGACCCCGCGAACCCGCCGCGGCTGGTGTGGAGCGACGAGTTCGACGGCGCGGCAGGCGGCAAACCCGACTCCTCGAAGTGGAGGGCCGACCCAGGCACCGGGCCGAACAACGAGCTGGAGAACTACACCGACCACCGCAACGCCGCGCTGGACGGGGCGGGACACCTGGTGATGGAGGCCCGCAAGGAGGTCACGGCCGGATCGTCGTGCCCGCGTGACCCGCTGAGCGGCAGCACCACGTGTCAGTACACCTCGGCGCGGATGAACACCGGCGCGACGTTCCAGTTCACCTACGGGCGCGTCGAAGCACGCATCAAGGTGCCCAAGGGCAACGGTCTGTGGCCCGCCTTCTGGATGATGGGCGGCGACTTCCTGACGGGCCGGCCCTGGCCGTACAACGGCGAGATCGACATCATGGAGATCCTCGGCAAGGACGTGAAGACCGCGTACTCGACCGTCCACGCGCCCGCCTACAACGGCGGGGGTGGAATCGGCGCGCCGTACACACTGCCCGGGAACGCCGACTTCTCCGACGACTTCCACACCTGGGTCGCCGACTGGAACAGCAAGGGCATCACCTACAGCCTGGACGGCCGGACCGTTCTGACTCTCGACAAAGAGCAGGTGGAGCGGACACGCGGTCCGTGGATCTTCGACCACCCTCACTACCTGATCCTCAACCTGGCGGTCGGAGGTGACTGGCCGGGCCCGACAGACGCCAGCACTCCTTTCCCCGCCAAGATGCTCGTCGACCACGTGCGGGTCTATCAGTAACCCTGGCCGTCCGGTGACCGCGAAAAATCCCGGGCGGCTCCACCCGCCCCCTGTGGGCAGTTCTCCGAGACACCTGAATCCCCCTTGCGGGCAAACGCCACTGTCCGCCTTCCGCTCCTCCATCGCCGTACTTCGGCGAGAAGCGGACCCATCACCCCTGATGCCCGTAAGGAAGTGAAATGCGTAGATATTCCGTCCATCTGTACACGCTGTTGGTGAGCACTCTGGCGGTCGTGCTGGTCGCCGCCCTGAGCGTGACTGTGTCGACCCGGCAGGCCCAGGCCGCGACGGTCACCGTCCAAGCCGAGTCCTACGCAGCCCAGTCGGGTGTCGCGTCGGAGGCGACCGGGGACATCGGGGGCGGGCAGAACGCCGCGTTCCTCGCCAACGGCGACTGGATGCGCTTCGACAACGTCGACCTCGGCGCGACCGGCCAGCTGACGGTGTCGGCCCGGATCGCGTCCGCCGTCGGCTCGGGCACGGTGGAATTCCGGACCGGCAGCCTGACCGGACCACTGCTCGCCGTCATACCGGTCGCCCCGACCGGCGGTTGGCAGACCTGGGCGACCCAGGCCACCGATGTCACCGCCCATCCCACCGGTTCCCAGACGGTGTTCGCCGTGCTGCGCAGCACGGCGGCCGGGGACTTCGTCAACATCAACTGGTTCTCCTTCGTCGGCGCGGGCGACAGCCCGGCGGCCGGATGGGTCCCCATCGACCAGGCCAAGTGGGACGCCCAGTTGGCGCAGTTCCGTGCGATGACGCCCGCAGCGGTGCCCACCGGTATCGTCCGGGTCCCGGAGTTCAACGCCACCTGTTCCTACAGTCACTCCAAGCCGGACGACCCCATTGTCCTGCCGGGCCTGCCCGGTGCGTCCCACATGCACAGCTTCTTCGGCAACAGGAGCACCGACGCGTTCTCCACGACCCAGTCGCTGCTGACCAACACACCCACCAGTTGCACCCCCGCCAACGACCTCTCGGCGTACTGGATCCCGACTCTGTACGAAGGCGACAAGGCCGTCGAAGCCGAGGGCATGATCGTGTACTACGGTTCCCGGCTCGTCGACCCCTCGGCGACCGTGCCCTTCCCGCAGGGGTTCCGCATGATCGCGGGCAACGCCAAGACCCAGACGCCCACCCCGGCGGGCTCGCCTGGCCAGTACTGGTGCGCCGGCGAGGGCGGTGAGATCGGCCGCAGCGCCGACGGCAACTGGCCGCGCTGCGCCCCGAAGGCCCATCTCACCCACCAACTCGTCTTCCCCGACTGCTGGGACGGCAAGAACCTCGACAGTCCCGACCACAAGTCGCACGTGGCGACCACCTACGACGGCAAGTGCAGCGGCGCCTACCCTGTCGCCATCCCCAACCTCTCCTTCGTCGTCAGCTATCCGACCAGCGGCAGCACCGCGGGCTTCCGGCTGGCCTCGGGCATGGCATCGTCCATCCACGGCGACTTCTTCAACGCCTGGGACAACGCCGGTCTCGGGCACCGCGTGAAGGACTGCATCACCCAGAAGGCCAAGTGCAACTCCGCCGGCACGTTCTGACCCTGTGGTCGGCATGCGCCATAGTCGTGGCACTGCTGGCCGTCGGCTGCACCTCGCAGTCGACGGCCGGCGCGTCGCCGGGACCGGCCTTCAACGCTACCGACACCGCTTGGATCCTGTTGATGATCCCCATGGCCGAGCGCGCACAACTCCTGACCGATCTGGCTCCCTCAGTCGGCGTCCGATGGTGCACCTGCCGAGGCCATCGCGTTTGGATCAGCGTGCGGGCCAGAGGAAGATGCCCGCCACGGGAAGTCCGGACCGGCGAGAGGGGATCAAGCGATGACATTGCATTCCGATGTGGCCGAATTGCTCGCGGGAGTCGGCATCATCGACGTGGACATTGACGACGCAGTCGCGGACGAGCACGTGCGAGGGTCCGCGTACCGACGCGTCGTCTTGCTGACAGCTTCCTTGCGGAGCCGCGACCGAGACCCCGCAATTGTGGCCACAATCCTGCGAGACCCCATCGAGACGGTGTCCAAATCGGCGGTGGTCGCCCTCATGGACGAGATCGCAATGAGGGTGAGCGGTCCCGCCGAGTTCCGGCAGTGGTCGGCCGAGCTGCTGCCAGAGATCGACCAGCTCAAAGCGGAAGGGCACCGCGAGTTTATCCGCCGCCGCATCCACGACTGGCTGTTCTACCTGTCCATCAAGGATGGACACATGCCGGCACCCCCCGAGTTGGCGAAGGTCACAGACTGGATGCAGCGCCTTCTCGCCCACCAGTCGACGTCCCTGGCGGTCCTCGCCCTGCTCGCCGAGTCGGGCAGCAGCAAGAAGATTCGAAACATCGCGGAGAACCGAGCCGGAAACCGCAAGCTGAGAACGCGATGAGTCGGTAGTGACCGTGGGCAGGCGCACCGACTGCCTCCCCCGCAAGAACGGCATCGTGTCCGCTCGCCGAGCTGGCCGCCCTCTACCCAGAGAAGCCGGTCGGAGGTTTGCTGCGCGCGCGGCCGCAGATGAAGCGCTGCTGGGCATCACCGACACCGGCCTGCGGGGGCAGGCCTCAACACCCTGCTGGAGGCCCACCCTAATGGGCAGTGATGCGGGGCACCGCCAGGCCGGTTGCTGACGACCACAGTCAGACGGGGAGGAGGTCGTGGCCGCCGGGCAGGCGGTCGACCTCCAGGCGGATCAACGTCCTTTCGGTAACAGGGGGTCGCCGGTGTGGTCGATCCACGCGGAGCGGGTGGTGAGCCGAGGACGGATGTGGTCCCAGGCCACCGTGCGAGCTGCGCCGTGACGGTCGGTGACCTGCACGGTCTCGGCATCAGGCTCGCCCCCCGTTGCGGGGCTTGATGAGGCAAAGACCGCCACCGGCAGCCATTCCAGCAGGTGGGCGATGCGCGGAGCGTCATAGCCGGCGTCGAGTACGGCCAGGATTTCGCGGTCCCCCGCCTGCCAACGGCGCATGTCGGTGAAACCACTCGGCAGACCTGGGCGGCGGTGACCTCAGTGACATCGTCCGCCGGTTCCAGCCGCAGCAGGTCCAGGATCTGGCACCGCGAGGTCGGCCGGGCTCCAGCGCGGCGACGAACGAGTGGGGCCAGCCGGGCACGAACAGCCGAAGTGGCATCACGCCGCGGCGTACGGATGCGTACCAGCAGGGATGGCGCCGCGGGGACAGCGAGTGCCCCGCGGGATCCCCCTCAGCCCCGGTCGAGCCCCAACGGGCTCGGCCGACGCCTGATGGCTTGGGCCTACGGAAGCGGTGCTGCGTCTGTTCACCGGGGGCCGGTGACGGGGATCTGCCGGCCGGCTACGGACACGGTGGCGGCCGGGGTTTTGAGGAGGTTGACGGTCCAGGCTGGGTGGTGTCCGACGCGACGGCCGGGGACTGGGAGTGTGGCTCCGGCTTCTCGCCGCCACGTCGAGCTGATTGCCCAGCTCCATGCGTCGAACCCCTGGAACCTGCGCATGGTGCAGAAGCTGCGCGCAGAGCTGCCTGCCCAATCGCTGGTAGGGATGCGGTGGTGGCCGGTACGAGGTAGACATTGCCTTGCTCGTCACGTGATGACGGGGAAACCTCATCAGGTCTGGCCGTCCCTCAACTCAGTCGCCTCCCAGCGCATTCAGCGCGAGAGGTGAGCGAGGGCTGCGGTCAGGCCCGGCTGGACCTCGAGGACCCTCGCAATACCGGTGACGGCGAAGCGACGCTGAAGCTGGTCACTCAACGGACCAACGAGTATCAGCTTCCTCTTGAGACGGACAGCGAGCAGGTGCCCCAATAGGTGCGCATCGCAGAAGACCAGCCCCGCCAGATCCACTATCACCGGAAATCCTGAAGCGACGGCCTCGCCGAAAACAGCGTCCAGCCGCTCGCTTGTATCCAGGCCGGTGCTCCCCCACAGCGCCACCACGAACGCCCCGGGAGCTTCGAAACGGGCACTGAGCACCATCAGTTCATCAGGGGCTGGACAGGGAGAATGCACCCCTCCAGGGTCCCACCCCACCGCCCTGCTCAAGCCCAGGGGCAGAACAGGACAGGAATCTGCGTGGTCGGTGGCGCCTTCCGTTGGCAGAGACAGCCGCCGTCGAGTGCCGCCCCACACCGACACGAGATCTGGGTGGACCGGTGTCCGAAGACCGGTCGGCAGCCTTAGCACGCCAGGCGCCCAGGCTGCGTTGGGGTGGTGTGGCAGTTCCTTCCCACGCGGTACAGGACGCCTTCGTGGGCGCGAGCGGATGGGTGAAAACTGCAGCCGTTTCCAGTGCGGGTGTCAGCTCTGTGGCTCCAAACAGGTGCGGCGTCTCGCCTCCCTGGTGGCAGCGGCCCCGCTGCGAGTCGACGGGGCCAGGGGTGCATACGGCTGTCAGGTCGATACTGGTCGGGGCGCGCACCGGTGGGAGGCCATGGGATGGGGCGGGCAGCAAGCCGTTGCAGCCCTGTCAGGCCGCGGCTGTTGGTTCAGTCGGTGCGGCGGTGTTCGGTGTTGATGCGCCGGGCTTCCTCGAGCTGGTCTTCGAGGATGACGATGCGGCAGGCCGCCTCGATCGGGGTCCCGGCGTCGACGAGTTCGCGGGCGCGGGCGGCGATGCGCAGCTGGTAGCGGGAGTAGCGGCGGTGGCCGCCCGGGGAGCGCAGGGGGGTGATGAGGCGGGCTTCGCCGATGGCGCGGAGGAAGCCTTGTGTGGTGTTGAGCATGTCGGCGGCCCGGCCCATGGTGTAGGCGGGGTAGTCGTCGTCGAGACGGCCGTAAGAGACCTCTGCTGTCACTTGCACCTCTCTTGTGGAACGCGTGGAGAGGCCCCGGTGCCATGGCACCGGGGCCCCGAAGGAACTGCTACACCATCTGCCGGCCCTGGTTCGGCGCCGGCCTTCTGTTTCCGCGAGCCCGACCTGAATGCTGGGGTCGGGGGTGCGGGGATCGCGGTTGCGTGACCGGAGACCACCTCACTATCGATGTCCTGCGGTACCCGGACTCGCGTGGCGTCCGGGCGATCCTGATGGTGTCTGCATCCTCCGTTCATCCCTCTGGGATCACTCAACTACTACTACTGCTGGTACTGCCAACCGTGATGCGTACTGCTCGGTGGCCTGTGACAGCGCCACCCTCTCCGGCAGCCAGCCCCGTCGCCCGTCCTGCGTCTGCTCTGGCTTAGAACCCCACTGCCGAACCTCCCGATGCGCGCGCCCGCAGCCGACGCCTTCACCGAGGTACTTCTTGATCACTGCACTGCGACTGCGTCAACTGCGGTCCTGCTCATGACGGCCCCTGATCACCGCGGGCCGTCCGGCCCGGTCGCCAGCCACGTCGCCTTCCTGCACAAACCCTGGCTTCGAAGCTCCGCCACCGCACCGTCCTGCGAACTGCAACTAGTAGGGCTTGGTCATGTTGGTGCGGGGTCTGGCATGTCGCGGTGACAGATGGGGCAGGCGCCGGTCCAGGTCGCGAGGAGTATCTGCAGCTCGCGGACGACTCGGTAGAGGCTCAGGCCGACGCCGTCTCTTTTGGGGATCGACTCAGTCGCTGGAGGGTGCAGAAGGCGTGGGCGACCGATACGAGGGTGACGTGGTGGTGCCAGCCTGGCCAGGTCCGGCCTTCGAAGTGGGCCAGGCCCAGGGCCTGTTTCATCTCTCGGTAGTCGTTCTCGATGCGCCAGCGGAGCTTCGCGGTGCGCACGAGAACTGGTAGTGGGGTGGTTTCGGGCAGGTTGGAGAGCCAGAACTGCACGGGTTCGTCCTGGTCGGCGGGCCATTCGGCCAGCAGCCAGCGGACCGGAAGCTCGGCGGTGGCCGCGGCCTTGCGGATCTCACGTCCGGCAGGCCGGATCCGCAGGGCCACGAAGCGCGAGTACATGCGCTTGAATCCGCTGCGGCCGCTGCCCGGTCGTGATCCTTCCCTCCACTGCACCGGCCGCGCGGACGATTTGCCGGCCGCGATGACCAGGCTCTTCACCCTCTGGGCCGGCTCGGGGTAGGCAGGAACCGGATGAGGACCGCGGCCGGAGTAGGCAGGTGTGCACGGCTGTGCGTCCTCGGGTTGCGCGGTGGTCGTGGTCGAGATGCCTACCACGTAATCGAGACCGCGTTCCTCCAGGCCGAGCCGGAAGGCGGCGGTGTCCCCGTAGCCGCCGTCGGCGATCACCTGGGGCACCTCGATACCCCAGGACCGCGTCTCGTCGATCATGTCGAGGGCCAGCTGCCACTTCTCGACATGCCCCACCTGGGCAGGGATGGCGCACTTGTCACGGCGGGCCACCTTGGCCCGGTCGGCCTTCGGCGAGGCAGGATCCCAGCTCCCGGGCAGGAACAGACGCCAGTTCACCGCCGCCGAGGCTCCGTTGGAAGCCAAGTGGAGCGAGACTCCGGCCTGGCAGTTGGTGACCTTGCCGGCAGTGCCGGTGTACTGCCGGGTCACGCATGCCGACGCGTCCCCGTCCTTGAGGAACCCGGTGTCATCAATGACCAGCGCAGTGGGCTTGATGACCGGCTGCATGCGCCAGGCCAGCCGGGCCCGCACATGCGCCGCGTCCCACGGGCTGGAGGTGACGAAGTGGGCCAGGGCCTGCCGGTTCCCGTCCTCGCCCAGGCGGGCGGCCATCGGTTCCACCGACTTGCGCCCGCCGTCCAGCAGCAGGCCCCGCAGATAGACCCCACCCCACCGGCGCTGATCCGCCCGCGCGAACGGCTCGAACATCTCCGCCGCGAAGTCCTCCAGATCACACCGGACCGCAGCCAACTCCTCATTCAGCACACACGGTCAACGACACGACCGTTCAAGAAGACACGCCGCCACAGACCGCACATGACCAAGCCCTACTAGCTGTACTGCGTGTCCTGATGCCAGGCAGTTCGTCTCTGCCCGGCCCTGCTGTCCTTCTGACTACGAGAGAAACCATAACCAGGCCAGTGACCAATGTCTACTCTGGCCGCCACAGATTTTCGTTCTCGTACCAGCGAGGCAGTCGCTCTCCTGGCCAACAGACCGGAGTTCGCTCCGCGTCCGGCGGCAGAACATCACGGGGCGCTCACTGCGTCGCTGCGGCCGGCGGACGCGAGCACGCTGCGCAGCCGAGCGTGCCGCGCTGCATGCGGCGGCGCTCGAGCCGAGCGTCGCGTCAGGCCCCGCTGCCGGCGGCCTGCTCGCCTTCAGCCTCGGCGAGAGTTCCGTACATGTGCAGAACAGCGTCCACCCCGGTCACCTGCAGCATCCGCTGCACTCTCGGCGGGACACGGGCCAGCACCAGCACGGCACCGGAACCCGTCACCTGCTGCCAGGCCCCCAGCAGCACACTCAGCCCTGAAGAATCGCAGAACGACACCGCGGACAGGTCCAGCACAACACGCCGTTGGCCTCCGGCGATTACGTCCAGGAGGTGATCACGGAAGAACGGAGCGGTCTCATAGTCCATTTCTCCACTGACGTGCACGAGCAGGCTCGTTCCCGACGTATTCGTCTGAACTGAGGGTTCCCCGGCCATCACGTTCTCCCATCCGTCCGAAATGTCGCTGAGCCTACCGAGTACCCGCGTGGCCCCTCTCATACATACCGTTCACGACGACGGGGGGGGCTGCGGCAGCCCAGTCCCGAGCAGCCTCCACCAGAATCTGATGTCAAAGCTCGGCGGCGGAGGGTTCCGCCGTGGCAATCGGCTCGACGCTCGGTCCTTCACCCGGCACTCCGCTTCCCGTCGTCCTGGCCCGGTGACCGGCCGCCTGGCCAGTCGTTCAGCGAGCGTCGGGCCGGTCGGCCCCCGAGTCGGCCAGGCCTCCGGGAGGCCTGCTGGCGTCACGGTGGCCGCCACCCCATCGCGATCGGAGTGTTCGCCACCGGCGGTGCCACCGCGAGCAAGGCCCGCGACGATGACCACCAGCCGACGACCACCTCCCAGAATCCTCAACCCCCCGCAGGCAACGCCCGGTAGTACGCACCACTCAGCGCCTTACGAGGCGCTGAGCACGCAGCGACCTCGGGCAGGACCTAGGGGATCTGCCGGCAGGGGAGGGTCCCTCCTGCCGGCCAAGGGCTACCGCAGACACTCGTCGCTCCAGCCGTAGGCCGGGTTGGTCAGGAAGTCGCAGAACTGGCGAACGGATCCCTGGTAGTTGCGCAGGGTGGAGCGGACGCAGCCGTGCACGACCGCGTTCGGGTGGGTCTGGGCCTGGAGCCGTTCGCATAGCTCGATCTCCTCAGCGCTGAGCGGCTCCCCGGTCCGACGGATGTGTACGGGTTTGGGCCGCGTCGAAAGGCCGTCTTCCACCGCTGCGGCCTCAGCTTCCGCGAGGGCCCGGTACAACGAGGCGACCGACGGAGACTTGCCCGCGTTCTTCCCGACCTTGATGGTCAGCTTCTCGGCGATCTCGGGGACTGGAACGCCCTTGTCCTTGCACGCGATGGCGAAGGTGAGCATGTCGTCGTGAATGACCTTCGGGCGTCCGCCGTGGTTGCCCTTGGACGCGGCTGTGACCTGGCCTTCGAGGGACTTCTCTCGGATGTAGTTGCGCTCGATCTGGTCAGCGACGGCAAGCACGGCGAAGAGCATGCCGCCCATGCCGTTGCGGTCCTGGATGCCGGTGAGCGTCATCAGCGCAGCTGCGTTCCTGGCGAGGCGCTTGAGCTCATGGACGGTGAGGATGACGGCCGTCTCGGGGGCAGCCTTCTTGAACTGGTGGGCCAGGGCGAGCGCCCTCTCGAGTTCGGGCCGGATCTTCACCCGGGTGCTGATCTGCTCCTTGAAGACCTGTGGCACTCCGCACGATGGAGGGCTTCGAGCTGACTTGTAAGCTCCTGCCGGGCGGTCGACGTCCTCACGTACCCAATGCGGACCGGGCGCTCGATGCGGGGCGCGGGCACGGCACCGGGCCCCGCTTCCACGCACGGCCGGGGTAGCGGTCGGCGGGTTCATCGCGGAGCGCGGGGACGAGGACAAAGCGGGGGGTGTGGTACTTCGCAGCGGTCTTACGCCGCGGGTGCGGCAGGCGGAGCCGGCGGGCTGTGGCCATACGGCTGCTCGGCTGTCCCATCCCACCTGCGCGCCGGCAGTGATGCCAGTGGCAGAGATCACTCTGCAGAGGATCCTGTGCAGAGGAGACTCTGGAACCTACGCTGTTGGCATGTCCGACGAACCGGAACGCACATCACTGCCCGCCAAGCCCACCCGCCGCCTCGATGCGCGCAGCCTGCGAGGGCTGGCCCACCCGCTGCGGATGAACATCTTTGAACTGCTCAGCCTGGACGGCCCCGCTACCGCCACCAGGCTCGCCGAACGCCTCGGGGAGAACACCGGCACCATCAGTTGGCACCTGCGCCACCTCGCCGAACACGGCTTCATCGTGGAGGAAACCGCACGGGGAACGAAACGCGAGCGCTGGTGGAAAAGGGTCGACGTCTCCAATGAGCTGAACTCTGCCGATTTCCGCGACGATCCCGACACCCGGGGCGCGCTGTCGGTCTACCTGCACGAACTGCTGCAGCAGCACTTCAGCCGGGTCGTGAACTACATCGGCGAGGACTGGGGCGACACGTGGCGGAGCGCCGGCACTGTCTCGGACTGGAGTGACCTGCGGATGACTCCGAAGCAGTTGCAGGCACTCAACGCGGAGCTGATGGCTGTCATCGCCCGCCACATCCCTGCTCCCGACGCCGAGCCCGCCCGGGACGCGCTCCCCGTCGTGGTGCAGCTCCAGTCCTTCCCCCGCAAGGAGCGTGGCTCCGCATGAGCTACGGCACAGGCGGTGGCCTCCTGCGTCGCCACCGCGACTTCCGCCTGCTGTGGTGCGGCGAGACCGCAGGCAAGTTCGGCGCGTCCGTCACCGGGGTGGCGATGCCGCTGGTGGCCGTCTCCACCTTGCACGCCAGCACGTTCGAGGTCGGCCTGCTGAGCGCCACGGCCTGGGCCCCTTGGCTGATCATCGGCCTCCCGGTCGGTGTCTGGGTGGACCGACTGCACCGCAGACCGATCATGCTGGCCGCCGCCGCGGTCTCCCTCTTACTCTTCGCCAGCGTCCCGGTCGCCGCGTGGTCCGGCCGACTGAGTATCGGACTGCTGCTGGCCGTCGCCCTGCTGACGGGCACGGCAGCGGTGTTCTTCCAGACCGCCTACACCGCTTATCTCCCCACCATTCTGGAACCCGATGACCAGCCCGAGGGCAACGCCAAACTGCACGGCAGTGCATCCGCCGCGCAGATTGCCGGGCTCGGCTCCGGCGGCCTGATCGCGCAGTTGACAGGTGCGGTGAACGGGATGTTCGCCAACGCCGCGACCTTCCTCGTCTCCCTTCTGTGCCTCGCAGGCATCCGGCATCGCGAGCCACGCATCACCAGAACCGAACACCGCCCCACTTCCCTGGTCAGTGAAGTCCGCGAAGGCATCCGGCTGATCGCCTACGACCCCTGGTTCCGCACGTTCACACTCTTCGGAGCCGCCTCCAACCTGGCCCTCATGGGATACCAGTCGATCCAAGTGGTCTTCCTGGTCCGGAGCGTCGGCCTGACCCCGGGGACGGTCGGCGTACTCATCGCGGCGACCAGTGCCGGAGGCGTAGCCGGGGCATTCGCCGCACGCCGGGTCGCTCACCGGATCGGTACGGCCCGCGCGACACTGCTGTTCGAACTGGGACTTCCCACACTCGGTCTGCTCATCCCGCTGACCATCGGCGGAGCCGGGATCCTGCTCTTTGCGACAGGTGGCTTCAGTGTCTCCGCAGGTGTCGTCGCCGGCAACATCATCAAGGCGAGCTTCCAGCAACGCTACTGCCCACCGGATCTCCTCGGCCGTCTCACCGCAAGCACAGCATTCCTCAGCTACGGAGCGATCCCCATCGGAGCACTGCTCGGCGGCCTGCTCGGAACCGCACTCGGCCTCCGCACCGCCATGGCCATCACGACAGCGGGGATCCCGCTCGCCGCACTGGTCCTGCTCTTCTCCCCGATCCGGCGCTCCCGGGACCTGCCGACGTCCCGCCAGACAACGAGTAATCCCAAACTTCGGCTGGCCTCTGATGGCGCACCGGCTCTACCTCGTCACTGATCACCATCCCGCCGGGCAAGTCCCTCACCTTCCGTCGGCAATCAAGTCGCGGGCTCCCAGGAGGGACCTTCAGCGCCGCGAAGCGCCTGGCCAAGGCATGGGCCCGCAGGCTAATCACTCGTGGGGCGGCGACCGGGCGGCGGGGCCAGGGAACCAGCCCCGACCTCGCGGCGGACGGCCCGCCTTCAGCAGGGCCGGGTAGTCGCCCAGCCCCGGGAAGTGCCGCAGGTTGTCGGGATCGACGACTGAGTGGATCGCCGCGATCCGTCTGTCGGCCAGCTCCAGCGCCATGACCCCGAGCACCTGGTCCTGTGCGTCCAGCCCCAGCGCCCCCGGTTGGCAGTTGACCTCGGCCCGATGAGAAGGAAGGCGACCGGATCGCCTTCGGGGGCGGCTGGGCCTGACGGGCGACGGCGGTGCCACGTTGGAAGTAGCCGGAACCCACATTCTTTTGGACCTCGCCGACCCCCTGCCATCGGCGGTTGGCGATAGCACGTGGGTCGAGATCAGCGTGGAACTGAACAGCGTCAGTCTGTGGCCCTATCTGCTGTGATGCAGGATGAACCCGCAGGCCACAGCGACTACGACGACCAAGTGGGTTTCACACCGGGCAAGATGAGCGACATGGCCATTGAAGGGAACACGGGCTTTACGCTGCCGCGGGGCGCGACAGGCTTTTCCCTACCGAAGGGCGGCCCACTTCCAGAAACCGATCTCCGGCCGTTTCGGGCCGCTTTGTATGCCGCTCTTGCTTACGGCCCAGGCTCGACGTCTGACCCGATCGGTCGCGTGCGAATGAACGCGACCGGTTGTCGGGCCACGTCAGTGCCAGGCACAGGCGATCAGCTGTCCGCGGAGTGGGCGTCGGCAAGGGCCTCGCCGAAGAGCCGTCCGGCGAGTTCCACGCAGCGCATCCGGGCAGGAGAGAAGTCGTAAGGCAGCTTGGTGATCGCTGCGGCGGCACTCATCTCTGTGACCTCCTCCCCTTTCAGGCCGGCGTCGTAGGTTTCGAAGATCTGCTCCTCGGCCGCGTCGAAACCAGCTGCCTCGATGGCCTGATTCAAGGCCATTTGGTGAGCGCATCGCAGTACGGCGAGCTCTTCGACGCGCGGGTCGTCGGGTTCGACGCCGTCGTCGAGGGCGGCCTCGGCCGCCTCAAGACGGTCCTCCTCGGCCCGCAGGTCGGGGTGGGTGGCCAGCACGATGAACGTGCCGGCCTGGATGGCGGCGCCCAGCGGCCCGAAGATCCGTTCCGTGACCAGCAGGGCATCAAGATCGGAGGGACGCAACGCGCCCGGAGGCAGGTGGCTGAGCCGGTCCGTGACCAGTTCGGAGAGCAGCCCCAGCGGACTGCCCACCGCCTGCAGGCGCTGGACAGCCGCGCGCCGACGTTTGATTGCGGCCTCCTGCGCCGCCAAGGTTTCCTCCAGCCTGCTCAGGACCGACTCGATATCCGGGGCTTGGTTCAGGGCTTCGTCTCCAGCTTCGTCCAGGGCTTCGCCGAAGGCGGCCCGCATGTCGTCCAGGCTGATACCGGCATCGGCCATCTTGCGGATCCACAGCAGGCGGGTCATGTCGTCATAGCCGTAGCGGCGGCGGCCGTCTCCGCCGCGCTCGGGCTCCGGCAGCAGACCGATCTCGTGGTAGTGGCGGATGGCGCGTGGGGTGATCCCGGCGAACGCAGCGGCATCACCGATCATGACCTGCCGGGGAGGCGTAAGGGAGGGGTACATCGCAGACAGAGAGCCTTTCGTGCTGGGGTACCCCGACCCCACCACATGCCGCTACGGCATGTGCAACAACCCCACCCAGACGCCACCGGGGCCGGGCCCTAGCTAGTTGCCGGCCGTGCCGTCGAGCATCTCGCGCAGGATGTCCAGGTGGCCGTTGCGGCGGGCTGTCTCCTAGGTGAGGTGGAGTAGCCGCCCAGCACTTGACGTCGTCGACGGCGAGAGCGCCGGGGATGCCGTGGGTCCGGGACGCGGTCAGATCGTGCACGGCTCCGGGTAGCGCGTCCGAGACCCGGATCAGACGGCCGGCGGGATCCGCGAGGACCTGCACGTGCGTCCCGCGGCGCTTCTTCTTCCCCAGTAGTACGGGCGGTCGGCGGTGCTGCGGTCGATCGGCAGCACGGTGCCGTCCAGAATCACCTACGCCCTCTTCCGCACGGTCATCATGGCCTGCTCCAGCGTGGGCGAGGGTGGCCAGGAGGTCGACGGCCTCGCGTATGTAGCGGTAAACGTGTTGCCTGCGCCAGCGCGATGCGATTGAGCAACCCGCCGATCAGCCAGCCGTCGGTGCGACCGGCACCCAGCACTCCCACGCCGGGGTAGCTGGCAGCACACCGATCGCCTCGCCGCCGGTCAGCAGCGTCGGGAAGAGCCTTTCAAGTTCCGCTCTGCTTGAACTCCTTCTCCGCGCTGAACAGCAGCATCTCGCTGATCGCCACGGCCGGTGGGCTCAGCGTCCTGCATCCGGCGCTGCCGTCCATGCTGCTGGTCATCGCCGCACCCCGCAGGTGGGGCGCCATGCGGGTGGCACAGCAACGCTACGTGTCGATGATGAGCTGGATCGAGCACCTAGCGACACGGCGTGTTGAGGGCCGTGCAGAACAACCGATTGACGGCGCTTTCGCAGCCGAGCCGATCCAAGCACTGGGTGCGGCGTGGGAGGTCGAGCATGTCGGTCCGTCTCCGGCCCCAGGTCAGCCGTCTGCTGCGGTGACAGAAAGCGCGACAACCAAGAGGGCTTCGGGCGCTCCGCAAGGTGCTGCGGATCCACCGAACGGTGGAGGTGTGAATCAACCAAGCTCAGACGCCACGGTCGATGCGGCGGGGTGCGGTGCGTCCGTAACTTCGCGGTATGACCGCATTGGAAGTTCGAAATCTGCACAAGCGCTACGGGCACCACCTAGCCGTCGATGACGTTTCTTTCGCCGTGGAAGAGGGGGAGATCTTCGGCATCATCGGGCCCAACGGTGCCGGCAAGACGACAACTGTCGAGTGCATCGCAGGGTTGCGAAAGCCGGACTCGGGCTCGATCTCTGTGCTGGGGCTCGACCCGGTCAAGGACCGGGCGGAGGTTCGTGAGCGACTCGGCGTGCAACTGCAGGAGAGCAGCTTCCCGGACGCGATCAAGGTCGTCGAAGCGCTCGAGCTCTATAGCTCCTTCTACCGGGACCCCGCCGACTGGCGCGAGCTCATGGAGCGCGTAGGTCTCACCGAGAAACGCAACACGCAGTACAGGGCTCTTTCAGGCGGGCAGAAGCAGCGGCTTTCGATCGCGCTCGCTCTGGTCGGCAAGCCGAAGGTCGCGATTCTCGACGAGCTCACGACGGGGCTGGACCCGCAGGCGAGGCGCGACACCTGGAGCCTCATTGAGCGGGTTCGTGACACGGGCGTCACGATCCTCCTTGTCACGCACTTCATGGATGAAGCGGAGCGCCTGAGCGACCGGATCGCCGTCATCGATGGTGGCCGGGTCGCCGCAGTGGATACACCGGCAGGGCTGATCGCGCAGTCGAGTGCGGTGCAGCAGGTCCGGTTCCGCATGAGGCAGCCGCTGGACAAGGGCGTTCTGACCGGGCTTCCCGACGTGGCAGATGTCGAGATCACCGACGGCTGCTGGCTGGTCACCGGCCGGGGGCAGCTTCTGAGCAGCGTGGCAGGGGCTCTCGCCAGGGCGGAGGTCGTTGCGGAGGATCTCCGCGTCGACCAGCGCAACCTCGACGACGCGTTCGTGGCCTTGACACGACGCATCCCGGAGTCCCCGGAGCCCTCCGAGAGGAGGGCTGACTGATGCGTGCTCTCCTGAAGATGGTCAGGGTCGAGACGAGACTCTTCCTTCGAGACTCCGCCACCGTCATGTTCGGTGTGCTGTTCCCGGCGGCACTCTTGCTCGGGCTGGGTGCCATCCCGGCACTCAGGGAGTCGTCGCCGGAGACCGGCGGGCTCCGGTCCATCGACGTCTGGGCGCCGACAGCACTGGTGTTCGGGATGGTGATGATCGCCGTGCAGCATATCCCGGCGGTGATCGCGACGTATCGCGAGCGCGGCATCCTGCGCAGGCTGTCGACCACTCCTGCGCATCCGCGAAATGTCCTGCTCGCGCAGATAATTGTCGCGTTCGCCTCCGTGGTCGTGTCCGCGGCGCTCATGACCTTCCTGGCGTGGGCGGTGCTGGATGTCGCGCCGCCCGAGCGGCCCCTGGAGTTCGTCGTCGCCTTCGTCGTGGGCTATGCGGCTCTGTTCGGGCTCGGCATGATGTCCGCGGCCGTGGTCCGCACGAGCAGTGCCGCAAACCAGACCGGCACCCTCCTGTTCGTTGCGCTGATGTTCTTCGGCGGGGCCTTCCTGCCCCGTGTCCTCATGCCCGACTTGCTGCGCGGAGTCGGCGAGTTCATACCGCCCGGGCTGCAGGCTCTCACCGCGGCGTGGTCCTCCGAAGCGGGTGAGATCACCGCCACCGCCGGTGGGCAGCCTTTCTGGCTGCAGATTGCCATAATGGCGGGTATCGCAGTGATCGCGAGCGCGATCGCCGCGAAGCTCTTCCGCTGGGAGTAGGTGACGATGACGCGAGGTGCCGAGGCAGGTGAGCGCCCGAGCCCCGGAACGCACGAATCCGCCGTCGCGGAAGAAGCGGAGAGCGCGAACCGCTCCCGGTTGGCCTGGAAGGAAGAGCAACTGCGGGTCTGGGACCTGCTGCAGCTGTTCACACCGTGGCTGCTGCTCACGATCTCGACGGCGATCTACTTCTCGTGGGTGCTTCCGGCCTCCGGTGAACACCTCTGGCCCGAGGCCGCCTCCGTCCTCGGGCTGGTCTCGGTCTCGGTGCCGTGGGTGCTGTTCGGTCACACGCTACCCATCAGGAGAAGGACGCTCCGACCCGTGTCGGCGGGCATCTTCCTCGCCGGGCTGCTGGCGCTGTGCGTCACCCTCATGACGTACTCCGACATCTTCCTCGTCTTCACCATCGCCGGCTTTTTCCACGCGTACCTGCTCAGGCCGTGGCTGTTGGGAGTGCTCGGAGTCCTGGCCACCTCCGTGGCCCTCAACGGCTCGGCGATGCGAGTGTGGGCGAGCCCGGCCCCGGACACGCTCGCGGAGTTCGTCCTGATCGTCGCCGTGCAGACCGCGGCGATCGGGGTGGGCATCGTGCTGACGGCGCGCAGCGAACCAGAGGAACGCAAGCGGGAGAAGCTTGTCGCGCGACTCGAGTCGGCACTGCACGAGAACGCCGGGCTCCATGCCCAGTTGGTCGCCCAGGCCCGGGAATCCGGGGCCCAGGACGAGCGGCAGCGCTTGGCCGGCGAGATTCACGACACTCTGGCCCAAGGTCTCGCCGGCATCATCACCCAACTCCAGGCTGCGGAGCGTGCCGCGCGTGTGCGGGGCGAGTCGGAAGAGCACGTCGCGCGTGCACTTCGGCTCGCGCGCAGCAGTCTGACCGAGGCCAGACGGTCCGTGCGGGCACTCGCTCCTGAGGAACTCGGGCGAGCGCACCTCCCCGACGCGCTGCGCACGTTGACCGAGCGATGGTCGCAGGACGAAGGGGTGAGCGCGCAGATGGAGGTCACCGGCCCCCGGGAGCCACTGAGCCCGGCGATCGAGGTGTCACTCTTCCGGGTCGCGCAGGAGTCGCTGACCAACGTGGCCAAGCACGCGGACGCATCGCGCGTCGGTGTCACACTGTCGTACACGGGCACCGAGGTGCTGCTGGACGTGCGGGATGACGGGCGTGGGTTCGCGAACGGGGTCGGCACCGGCTTCGGCCTGACGAGCATGCGCCAGCGCATCAGAGGGGTCGGCGGTCATATAGACGTCCAGAGCGCACCGGGTGAAGGAACATCCGTCAGTGTGCGCGTTCCGGCGATCACCCCCGGAGGCCCGAGAGCACAGGGGGGAACCGACCGATGATTCGACTGGTGGTTGTCGACGACCATCCGATCGTGCGGGGCGGTCTCCGCGACACCTTCGCGGACGCCGAGGACATTGTCGTGGTCGGTGAGGCCGGGGACGGCGCCGAGGGCATCCAACGCGCCAAGCTGCTGGCAGCGGATGTCGTGCTCATGGACCTTCGGATGCCCGGGATGGACGGCGTCGCCGCGACCGCGGCCCTGAGCGAGTCGGCTCCGAGCGTGCGCGTGCTGATCCTGACCACCTTCGACAGCGAGAGCGACGTACTGCCGGCAATCGAGGCGGGGGCGATCGGATATCTCCTGAAGGATGCTCTGCCCGACGAGCTGATGCGCGCCGTCCGTGCAGCCGCGCGGGGAGAGTCGGTGCTCGCGCCGTCGGTGACGCAGCACCTCATGGGACAGGTTCGGAGGCCCCGCGCCGGCACACTGACCGATCGAGAGAAGGAGGTGCTGCAATTGGTCGCGAACGGCAACTCGAATCGAGAGGCCGCCACAGCGTTGTTCATCGGCGAAGCGAGCATCAAGACCCATCTGCAACACATCTACGACAAGCTCGGGGTTCGTGATCGAGCCTCGGCGGTGGCCGAGGGCTACCGCCGTCGCCTGCTCACGTGACGCCCCCGCTGTCGGCCGCCGCACGGCAAACCGTCGCGAGCAGCATCAAAATCGGAGAGGTCGCCCTCCAGGACGGTCCGGGACGATGCCCCGCCCCGCCTCCATGCCTTGTCAGAGGGTGTTTCGTACCGTTGTTTGATCCCGGATTGCGTTGTTGTGGGTGGTTCATGTGCCGCGCCGCGGGACATTTCGGGGTCACGCCTGGCCACGTTCCTAGTGCTGGGAGGGTTTGGTCGGCGGGAGGGCCTTCTGCATTCGGATGAGGAGGGCCTTGGCTGCCGGAGTTTTGGGACCGTTCGTCGGCCATGCGAGAGCAATCCGGCCGCGGAGGCGGGGGGAGGTCAGGGGGAGAGTGCGGAGGCCGAGAGCGGATGCGGCTTCGGACGGGATCTCCGGGAGAATGGCAACTCCGAGGCCGCGGGCGGCGAAGCGTGTCAGCAGACTCGGCGCGGCGGCCTCGAAGGCGATGTGTGGCTGGAAACCGGCCTGTCGGCAGGCGCGTTCGAGTGCGCCTCGTATGCCGGTGCCGCGTGGGAGGCTGATGAGTGGGCGGTCGGCGAGCTCGGCAAGTGGGAGTGTTGTGCGGTCGGCGGGGAAGAGCAGTGGATCCTTCGGGGTCATGGCGGCGACCAGTGGAGTGTCGATCACGACCTGGAAGCTGGTGTCCGGCAGGGGGTCGTCGTCGGTGACGCCGACGATGGCGAGGTCGAGTTGACCGCGACGCAGGGCGATGAGCATGCGTGCTGAAGTGTCCTCGGTGAGGGAAATCTCCACCTGCGGGTGCTCGTCGTGGAAGTCGGCGAGCAAGGCGGCCAGGTCGTACTCGTCGGTGGCCGCCCCTGAGACGACGCCGATGGTGACATGCCCTCGGATCAGACCGGTGAACTCGTCCACCGTCTGCCGCATCCCCTCGATGGCCGCAAGTGCTGCTCGCGCATAGGGAAGGACCGCCTCGCCCGCTTCGGTGGCGGTCACCCTTCGACCGGACCGGTCCAGCAGGGGTTGCCCAAGTTCCCTCTCCATCTGCCGGATCTGAGCACTCACCCCCGGTTGCGCGACATGCAGGCGGGCTGCGGCTCGGGTGAAGTTGGCTTCTTCGACGACGGTGAGGAAGTACTGCAGCTGGCGGAGCTCCATAAGAGGAGATGCTAGTTGCGAGAATGACCGTCTCTTGGACTTCTGCCCCGGCGTCCGAGACGCTGGTGACCATGAAGAGTGCAGCAGTGGACGTCCGTGCCGAGATCGCGGCCGAGCGGCGCGAACTGGCGGACGTGCTGGACGGACTGACCGATCACCAGTGGGATGCGCCGACCTTGTGCAGCGGGTGGCGGGTGCGAGAGGTCGCCGCACACATGAGCATGGGATTCAGGTACTCGTTCGGCAGGACGATGCTGGAGCTGGGTCGGTCGGGAGGCAACCTGCACCGGATGACTGACCGCCTCGCGCGCCGCGACGCCGCTGTCCTCGCGCCCCATGAACTCGCCTCAGCGCTGCGGGACAATGCCCATCACCCCTGGAGGCCGCCGGTAGGCGGACCGGCAGCGGCACTCGGGCACGATGTCATGCACGGATTGGACATCACCGTCGCGCTCAGGCTCGGGCGACAAGTCCCCGTGGAACGCCTGCGCATCGTGCTGGAAACCGTCAAGCCGAGCACGCTCCGCTTCTTCCGGGCGAACCTCGGCGACGTCGAAATGCGGGCCACCGACCTGGAGTGGTCGTACGGCAGGGGCACCCAGGTGGCGCGCCCCGCCCAGGAGCTCCTCCTGCTTGCCTACGGGCGCAAGCTCCCAGCGGTGCGCGCAGACGACTGACGCCGACGCGGTAGTCACTGACGACCTAGGTGAGCCGGGGTGGCGTCCGGCTGTCCGGGTGGCGTAGCCGCTTGGACAGCGCGGTGGGCGAACTGGCAGAGAGAAGGTGGCGTGATGGAGTACTCGCACGACGACGAAGCGCTGGTGAACCAGCCGATCGGGTACTGGACGTGGGCCGCGAACAAGACGCTTACGGCGTACGTCAGGGGGCGGCTCGCGGCCATCGGGATCACACAGCCTCAGTGGTGGGTGCTGCACCAGGTGCTGCACAGCGAAACCGGTGCTACGCGGGACGAGGTGATCAGTGCCCAGCAGAGCAACCTGGACGTTGGCGCCGGCCTTGCTCCCGACATCGACCTTCTGCTGGAGCGGAAGCTGCTCGTGCTGGATAGAACCGGCCGACTCCAGATCACTGACGAAGGCCGGGCGCTGCACCAGCACGCCGCCGAGACTCAGCGCTCCAGCCGGACACAGGTGCACACGGGTATCCCGGACGAGGAATACCTGATCACCCTGAAGGTACTGCAACGCATGATGCGCAACGCGGGTGGAGACGTGTCCGCGGAGTGACGATCGACCGCCCCACCTGCCGGAACGAGCAGATCCGGCGCTTGTCCAAGGTCCTCGCTCTCGTGATCCCGAGCGTTTCTGCCGTGGCCCGTGTGAGCCTGTGCCGCAGGATCGGCGCTTCCACTTCTGCCTCGGCAGATCGTGGAACAGGTCATGCACCGGGTGATCCATGGCCCAGCGGGTGAGGACGGTGTCGTGCCTGGTTGTGGCCAGGGCATCGAAGGCATCGGCCCGCTCGAGCTCGGTCCGCCAGCTTTTCGAGTAGCCGTAGCCTGCGTCCGGCGCCACCCACCCGAACGGGATCTCCTCCGAGATTGCCCGACGGATCATCGCCCTGGCCATCGCGACCTTGGTCTCGAAGACGATCTCATCGTCGATACCGGCCCGGCGGCACCGGTCACGGTCGTCAGTCCAGGACGTCGGCAGGCAGAGGCGCCGGTCGACAAGAGTGCGGCCGCGACCGGACGCATAGGCGAGGAAGACCCCGGCCTGGCAGTTCTCCGTCCGTCCGGCCGTGCCCGAGTACTGCCGCTGGAACGCGGCCGAACGCTCTCCCTTCTTCAGGAATCCGATGTCGTCCACGCAGCTGCACTCTGATCCGCCCGGACGACCAGATGAACAGCCGGGAAGGGCACCAGACGACCCGAACCGGCTCCACTGAACCGGCGACACGCCCTGAACCACTGTCGCGCACCAGGATTGCGACCCCGGCGCACAGCAGGACGATCGGTGTTCATCGCGTGCGCAACACCACCGTGGTGACGATCAACCCGGCCGGCGTGGCGATGCTCAGGACCATCGTCAGCGGCTCCTTGAGTACCGGGTACGCGTGGAGGAGGAACGCGCCGAACGCGCACGCCATCAGCACGATCACCACCCCGACCACGGTCAACGGCACCACCCACCCCGGTCGACGCTCGCGATCAACGCACCCGGCACCGTGACCTTTCGACACACGTCGAATCGATTGGATGCCCACCACCCTGGTGCCAGGCTGAGCTCGGCAACTGCAGGACCCGTCCGTGCGATATCAGGAGACCTCATGATCTTCGTCAACATCACCACAACCGACCTCGAGCGCAGCAAGGCCTTCTACACGGCGCTCGGCTGCGACATCAACCCGATGTTCACCGACGAGAACGCCGCGTGCGTCGTCTGGGACGAGAACACGAACTTCATGGTGCTCACCCACGGGCACTTCTCGCAGTTCACCGACAAGCAGATCGCCGACCCGCACACGGTCGCCCAGGTGCTGCTGTCATTCTCGCGCGACTCGCGGGACCACGTCGACAGGACCGTCGACGCCGGTGTCACCGCGGGCGGCCGTGAGCCGAGATCGGCGCAGGACCACGGGTTCATGTATGGGCGCTCCCTCGAGGACCCGGACGGCAACGTCCTCGAGTTCCTCTACATGGAGCCCCAGGCCACCGAGCAGGGTCCGGAGGCGTACGTCGCCGAGCACGGCGCGGGACCGGATCTCGTTCCCGGTCGGTGACCCAGCGCCGGCCCCGGATGCGCTCGTCCGCCGCGTCAGGCGCGGTGGACGAGCGCATCGCCGAGCGGCGTGCGCGCGTGCAGCACGCGCCGCCCGGCACGCCGGGACGCGATGAGCCCGGCGTCGCGCAGGGCGTCGAGGTGGTGGGATGCGGTGGAAGCCGCGATGCCGGCCTCTCCTGCTGTCTCCGTCGTGGACAGCGGCGCGCCGAGCGCGACGAGCACCGCGGCGCGGCTCTCCCCGAGCAGGCCCGCCAGCGCGTCCGTCGAATCGGCACGATGCCACACCTCGGACAGACCGAGCGCGGGGTAGAAGAGCGTCGGCTGCGCGGGCGGCTCCGTGAGTACCGCGCAGTGGCGCCCGAAGAACGACGGCACGAGCACGAGGCCCCGCCCCTGGCAGTCGACGATCTCTTCGTGTCGTTCCATCCGCACGCGCACTGTGTCGGCGCTCCACTCAACACCTTCGCCGAGATCGGCCGCCATCCCGGCCAGACCGTCCGCGGTCATCCGTCGCACCCGAGAGCCGATGTCCGCATGAAGGACGCGTTCGATCTGCGCCCAGTAGGGCGCGAGTGCGGCCTCCCAGAGCGCCTCGACGTGGCGCACGATCATGGCGCGGATCCTCGCGGGATCAGCCGCCATCCTCTCGAGCGCGGCCCGCGCGACTCCGGCGCTGCGGACCGCACGCTTGCGCAGGTCGACCGCGATCGGCTCGAGCGGCGCCTGTCGCAGCCTCTCGATCTCGTCCGCAGGCGTGAGATCCCACGACGCGGCCGACGTGAACAGATCGGGTGCGTACCCGGTTTCGCCCACGACAAGGCGCAGCAACTCGAGGGACTCCCGCGGGACATCGTCGCGAACGGCGCGCAGCCATCCCCACTGCAGCGGCTGCTCCTGCGGTCGACTGAGGGTCCGCACCGCGTGGACGATCTCATGCCCTGGCGACACGCCGAATCGGACGGTGGAGATGTCCTCCGAAGCGAGGCGGAACTCGACATACTTCTGCGGCACGTCGAGCAGGCTACCGCCGATACGACTCAGCCGATCGAGCGCGGCCCGGCTCCGTGCAGCGGCTCCCTGCTCGAAGCGCTGAACTTGCCGCGATGAACGGCCGCTACGTCCAGGTCCACCCGTAGCGTCCGACGAGGTAAGCCGGGCGCTGATGCCAGGGTCCGTCCCACCCTACAGATCCGACAATCCAGATTGTCAGTGCCGCGGACATCCGACCGGCATCAGGCCCTCGACGACTACCCGCATGTCCGTCCGGACACGCCGACGAACGGGCTCAAGACCAATCAGCTTCCTACAGACATACCCCTGGAGAACACCACAACCAGCGAAGATGCAGCACCGGGAACGCCAACGCAGGTCGGTCTTGCCCTCGGTGTCCGTGGTTTTCTTGTGCAGGTTGCCCTCGGAGTCGAGGTCGAAGACGGGTGCGGCCGGAGTTGTCCTTGGCCCTTGTTCCGTCGGGCAGCCGGTGCGGACGCTCGTCGGCAGGGTTTGGAGGCCGGTCCTGCTGAGGGTGCGGTCCGCTTCCCGGCGCTTCCTTCTGGTCGGGAGCGCGGCGGCGAGTGTGCACGGAAGGATCAAAAGGAGCCTGTTCCGTCCATGACAGCCTGCCGTCGTGGCAACTGGCGTTGATATCCTGCAGCGATGGAAGATGTGCTGGATGAGGGGCCGTTCTTTCACGGCACAAAGGCCGATCTGCAAGTTGGGGAGTACCTCACTGCCGGTTTCCGCTCCAACTACCGGCCTGAAATCGTCATGAACCACATCTACTTCACCGCGTTGCGTGATGGTGCGGGACTCGCCGCCGAACTTGCCGCGGGCGACGGAGCCGCGCGGGTGTATATCGTCGAGCCGACCGGCGACTTCGAGAACGATCCCAACGTCACCGACAAGAAGTTCCCCGGCAATCCCACCCGCTCCTACCGCAGCAGGGAACCGCTCCGGATCGTCAGCGAGGTCACCGACTGGACGCGACAGACACCTGAAGTTCTTCAGGCGTGGCGAGACCGGCTGGCTGCAATCCGTCTAGGTGATCGTGCCGACATTATCAATTGAAGGCTGCCCCAGGACAGATCTGACGCGGCCCAGGCATGTAGCGAACCCCACGGCCCGGTCCGTGACGGAGCCAGGGGCCATTGAACCGGGCAACGACCGCGACGACGGCCGGCCCATGCCAATAGCTGGCCGTCGCCGTCTCGCCGCGCTGTTCTCCGCCAGTCCGCACGCACTAAGCCACTGGCGGGCACTGGCACCCTTGACACTCGCAAGCAGGTGAGCTGCGCTGAACGGAGCATGCGCTACATGCACGGGTCCGCAGCGGCCCCAACGACAGGTCATGGGGCCAGCACATCGCCCACCTTCAGGACCCCGACGGCAATCCGGTTGACCCGACCCAGCCGATCCGGGCTCCGTGACACCGTTCCAGGTGCTTGTGCTGGTCGGGCGCTGCCTGCGGTAGGAGCATCTGCCAGTAATGGCCTCGATGCGGCGAACAGCGCTGCTCGGGGGAGCTGTCCGAGGCACGTCACCACAATGCCCTGAGACCTGCACGAGCAGGGCCGGACCGCATACCCAAAGCGCAGGGGCCACACCTGCCTCACCACACGGTTCCAGGCCGGCATGCCAAACGCCCTGCCCGGTATCGAGTCGCTGGCACGACACACCCCCAGGCAGCCCAGCCGCGGCTGGGATTCATTCCTCCCCGTCGTCGCCCTCATCCAGCTCTGGCATGTCCGGGTCGCGCAGCGGCCACAGGGCGTCGGCGGCCAGGGTCGAGGCGGTGAAGCTGTAGCGGCCGAGCAGGTTCAGGTTGCGGTGCTTGAGCGGGGACAGGCGGGCAATGTCCTCGTGTGAGGATCTCGTGGCCTTCGGCGCGAAGCTGGGCGACGACGACGTCGATGTACTTCGTCGTCCAGAGCACGATGGCGTTGAGCACCAAGCCGAGCGCGCCGAGTGGGTCCTCCATCGGCCCGGGGTGTGCGGCCGGTGCCACAGGAGCGCGCTCAGGCCGTCGAGATCGCCCCCGGCAGGCTGCGCCGGGCCGGAGGCTACCAACGGGGCCTGGCCGCGCGGGTGACCCGGACGCACGGGGGCGGCATCTGAATGTGGGACCGGGCCGTCACCGACATCCGGGCGCAGTACGCCTCCGAGCTCGGTTCGGACAGCGAAGCGCAGCGGCCGGCCTCGCAGCCAGAGTAGGACCAAGCACAGCACGTCGCCTGGTCGCCGGTCCGGTGCCCCTGCGACGCGCCGGGAGAACGAGCCCAGCGCAGCGCCGCCGCTTCCCCGAGACCACGCCCGCCACCAGCCATCCACACCCGCCCCCCACGCAGCAGAACACGAGGTAGAAGAGGGGAAGTCTGAGCACTCGCCACGCAAAAAACCGGGGCGTCATCTGACACACAACTTGGATCGTTTGCCACTGAAGTTGGACCGATGAAGAGCCCGAGTGCGTGAGCACTTGAAGCACGGGAAATCCCGGCGAAAACGATCCGATCGGAGAGACAGATGGCCGACGTGGTGTCTGCTCAGTTCTTATGCGCGGTTACCAGAGCGAAAGAGAGGAATTCTCCGCCGTCTGCGGTGAGCATGTCGATGACAGGCTGGTTCGCACTCTGGCCGTTGGGGTGGTGTTCAGCGCCTGCCCGGGCCCACAGCAGCCAGTCCCACCAGGCATCTTGCTGCAGCCGCGCTGACGTGACCTTCACCAACTCGGTGATCTCCCACTGGAAGCGCCACCACTCCGCCGTGTGCCAGGCGATCGCTTCCCAGCCGACCGTTTCCTTGATGTGGGGCGGGATCATCCCAAGGTCACGGATCTCCCGTGTCATGGCGGGGGTCGCCACGCCCAGTTGGCCGCCGGGCCGGAGGAACCGCAATAGGTAGGGCAGGTAATTGTCCGCCGTACCGAAGTACTCGAAGGCGTCCACGCTGACGATCGCGTCGAATCTCTGCTCCTCGAACGGCAGGGCGTGCGCCTCCGCTCGCACGGCCTCCACCCGGTCACCGACACCCGCCTTGGCGAAGACGGCTGCCGCCTGTTCGGGCGCAATCCACAGGTCGGCCGCGACGACGTCGACTCCGTACTCGCGGGCCAGGAACACCGACGTGGCGCCCTTGCCGGAGCCGAGATCGAGAACCCGCATGCCCGGGCGCAGGTCGAGATCGTGGGCGAGGTCTTCCAGCAGCCACAACGGGTTCGGCCCCATGTCGAGGTCGAGCAACCAGGCGGGGTCATACCGAGAGGAGCGTGGATAGCGGTCCGGACGTACGAGATCGTTCAAAACAGTCACGAGCACGGACCCAAGCCGATCATGTGCACGGTCGCAACCGGTTTTCTTCTCACCACGTCCGGGCAGGGCCTGGTGGTTGCCTCCGCCCAAGGCCTGGCAGGAGAGGATCACCAGAGCGGACCGCAGGGACTTTCCCGGGCTGGACTGAAGTGAGTTGCCATCCCGGTCCCACCAGCCGAAGTGCACTCCTACGGGGTGCTGTATCGCGTCAGGGAATGCCTGGAATGCCTCGACCGCCGAGCGCAATGCCGTCGACCGCACCGACTTCGTGTCGGCCTGTGACCGTCTCGCCGCCGCTTTCCAGCTCGCGCCCGAAGCCGTCGCGCTCAAGCGCATGCGGGAGCTGAGCGACGGCCTGTGGCAGCGCTTGTCTCAAGCTGCGGACACCAACCTAGACGGGCGCATCAGCCTCGCCGAGTACCAGGCGGCGTTCGCCGCCGGGTTGCTGGTCACGCCCGCCTCCTTCGACGCCGGCTACGTGCCATTCCTCGATGCGCTCATGGACATCGCCGACGAAGACGGCGACGGGAAGCTGACCCGGGATGAGCAAGTTCGCTGGTCCGGCGCCCTCATGGGGCTGCCTGAAGCGGACGCTCGCGAAGTCTTCGGCCGCCTCGACCGGGACGCCGACGGCCTGATCAGCCGCGACGACATGCTCCAGGCAATCCGTGAGTTCTACTTCAACGAGGACCCCACCTCCACCGGCGTGTGGCTGCTGGGACCACTGAACCCCGCCTAACGAGAAAAAACGGGCGTCTTCGGTCACTGTTCCACGAAGCTCGTTTCGCGAAATCGGGCGGCGCCGAGAGTTTCGGTAGAGTGCCCGGGTGCTGGCTGTCTGGTCGGTGCCTTCCCGGGGGGGATGACGAGACGAGGACCATGCCGGTACAAGCGAGCCCGTCTGCGATAGCACCGAACGGTTCCCTGGTGGCATCGGTCGAGGCGGCGCGTATGGCGGCGGTGCGCCGTTACGACATCCTCGACACCCCACCGGACGGCGCATACGACCGAGTCGCGGCTCTGGCCGCGCGGTTGTTCGAGGTGCCGGTGGCGACGGTGACGATCGTGGACGAGGACCGGATCTGGTTCAAGGCCACCCACGGCCTGGAAGGCGTCACCGAGATCGGCCGCGATCCCGGCCTGTGCGCCTCGGCCGTGCTCACCGATGACACCACCGTCATCCCCGACACCGTGCTGGACCCGGTCGCCTGCTCCAACCCGCTGGTCGCCGGACCGATGGGGGTACGGTTCTACGCCGCCGCTCCGATCATCACCGCCGACGGGTACCGGCTGGGAACGGTCAACATCCTCGACACCCACCCCCGCGAGATCAGCGAGGCGGATTCGGCCACGCTCGCGGACCTGGCCGCGGTGGTGCGTGACCAACTGGAGCTGCGGCTGTCCGCGCTGCATGTGGTGCGCGCCGAGCAGGAGCGCCGCAAGGTCGAGCAGGATAAACGCCAGGCGGAGGAAGAGGCCCGCCAGCGTGCGGAGCGGGACAAGGCTGCCATCGCCGCGTTCGCCTCCACCCTGCAGCGCACCCTGGTGCCCCCGGCACTGCCCGCGGTACCGGGGCTGGAGCTGGCCTGCCATTACAAGACCGCCTCCCCGCAGGAAGTGGGCGGCGACTTCTACGACGTCTTCCCCGTCGGCGGGGGCCGGTGGGCGTTCTTCCTGGGTGATGTGTGCGGCAAGGGCGCCGAAGCCGCCTCGATCACCTCACTGACCCGCTACACGCTGCGGGCCGCAGCCCTCGTCGACGCGGACCCCACAGCCGCACTCAAGGCTTTGAACACGGCGCTGCTCCTGGACGCGGCAGTCGGTACCCGTTTCTGCACCGCCGTCTTCGGCCTGCTCGATCCGGCCCGGGACGGTGGGTTCACGGTCACGCTGGCCACCGGCGGCCACCCGCCCGCCTACCACCTGCGCCCCGCCGAGGACGGCGGGGCGCAGGTGGAGGCGGTCCGCGCAAAGGGCGGCATGCTGGTCGGCGCGTTCGCCGAAGCCGTCTTCGCCTCACGCACCCTGCACCTGGCACCCGGCGAGGGACTGCTGCTGTACACCGACGGGCTGACCGAAGCCCGAACCGCCGACGGTGACATGCTCGCCGATACGGGCCTGACCGACTTCCTGGCCCGGCGGCCGGGACCGGTGAGCGCCGGCGTTCTGATCGAGGACACCGTCGCACTGCTGGACACACTCCCCGACACAGAACGCGATGACGTGGCCCTACTGGCCCTGTCCGTCCCCACCCCCGATACCGCTCCCACAGGCATCATCACCACCGCCCACAGCGCCGCCGCCCCGACCGCCGACGTCGCCGCCGCCGCCGCCGCCGCCGGGCAGGAGAACACACGCCCATGACCGACGCATTCCACATCGACGTCCCGCACACCCAGGGCGCCCTGGCCGTGATCGCCCTGTCAGGCGAATTCGACATCGCCACCGCACCCGCCGTACGAGCCCGCGCCCTGGAACTCATCGCGAACGGCCACCCCGACCTGATCGCCGACCTGGCGGGCGTCACCTTCTGCGACTCCTCCGGGCTGGGAGCCCTCATCGGTATCTGGCGCTGCGCCAAGGAGGCTGACGGCTCCCTGACCCTGGCGGCCATCCCCGAACGGCTGGGCCGCCTGCTCAGCGTCACCGGAATGGACACCTTCCTGCTCACCCACCCCGACACCCAGACCGCGCTCGCCGCATGCCAGGGCAATCGCTTCACCGCCTGAAACCCCTCACGCGCGCAACCGGCTTCAGCGGGTTCACCTGGCACGGCACAACGACGGCCGATCTGGCTGCAGAGACACGAACGGGCGCGGCAGCCCGGGCCTCAGACGTCTGCCCCGGTCGCTCGCACGATGACCTTGCCCTGGTTCTCGCCCCGTAGCATCCCCAGAAACCCGTTCACGATGCCGCCGAAGCCGTCGATCACGTTCTCGTCGGGCGTGATGCGTCCACTCTGCAGGTGCGGCACCACGAACTCGTACAGCTCGTCCTGCACGTCGCGGTAGTTGCGAACGAGGAAGCCCTCCATGCGCAGGCTCTTCTCCACGATGTCGGGAAGGTTGCGCAGGGCATGGGGGGTGTTGGTGCTGTTGTACTGGGCGATGGTGCCGATCCGTACGATCCGCCCGTACTGACGTAGCGAGGAGATCGCCGCTTCGAGGTGTTCGCCGCCGACATTGTCCATGTAGAGGTCGATTCCGTCGGGTGCCGCCTTGGCGAGCAGCTCGGCCGCCGGTCCTGAGTGGTAGTCGAAGACCTGGTCGTAGCCGACGTGTTCCGTGAGATAGGCGGCTTTCTCCGGTTTGCCTGTGCTGCCGACCAGCCGGCCAGCGCCCATCAGCCTGGCGAGTCGGCCGGTAGCTGTGCCCACACCGCCGGCCGCGGCTGAGACGAACAGGTCCTGGCCCTCGCGGAACTCGGCGATGCGGGTCAGACCGACATAGGCGGTCAGGCCGGTGCCGCCGAGGATGCTCAGGTGTGCGGAGAGTGGTACGCCGTCGAAGCGGGGGACAGCACGTGCCTCTTCGGGGGTGACGACGCTGTGGGTGCGCCAGCCCTGCCGGTGAAGGACGATCTCGCCCTCATTGAGCGCTGGATGGCGGGATTTCACGACCCGGCCGATGGTGCGGCCCTCCAGGGGAGCGTTCAGTGCGAAGCCCGCGTCCATCATTTCGCGGTGGTAAGGGTCCACCGACCAGAACAGGTTCTCCACCACCGCCGTTCCCGGGAGGGATTCCGGCATCGGGGATTCGACGAAGGTGAAGTGGCCGGGGGTGGGGAAGCCGTGGGGGCGGGCGGTCTGGTGCACGGTGAGCGCGGTCTCGGTCATGACGGTGACCGTACGGAGGAATGCGGAGGCCGGGGAGAGGGTTGCGCTCATGGAACGACCCGATCCATGAAGGGTCCTCATAGAAGCAGGTGGGACACCCTATGACAGCTGCAGCCCCCGTGGCCACGACGACCGCTGCCACGGATCTTGCCCCGCACGAGCTCCGCATCCTTGTGACCGTCGACGACGAGCGCGGGTTCTCTGCTGCCGCCAAGGCCCTCGGACTGACCCAGTCCGCTGTCTCGCACTCCGTACGCGGGATGGAACGCAAGATCGGAACGGTCCTCTTCGAGCGGGGCCGTAAGGGTGCGACGCCGACCGCGGCCGGTGCCGTCGCTGCGGCCCATGCCCGCCGGGTCCTGCGACTCCTGGACACCCTGGCATCGGAGGCCCGCGGCGCCGAGCGCGGCACGGTCACCGGCCCGCTGCGCATCGCCGCCTTCCGTAGCGCCGCCCTCTTCCTGCTGCCACCCGTCCTGAAGCGCCTCACCACCCGTTACCCCGGCATCGAGCCGGAGGTGCGTGTCGTCCGTGAACTGGGTGCGGGTACCGCCGGCGAGGTAGCCCAGGGTCGCGCGGACGTGGGCATCGCAACGATCGGCGCCACCTCGCCCGTGCCCGCAGGGCTCATCGGCGATGTACTCATGGAGGAGCCCTACTCGCTGGTCCACCCGGCCGGCCATCCCGCCCCCCGCTCCCTGCCGCTGGTGGACTGGCACGAGAACTGCGGCTCCTACACCCGCCGGTGGTGGGCCGGGCAGGACTGGATCCCGAAGGCGACCATACTTACCGAGGACGACGGAGCGGTGCTGTCCATGGTGAGTCGAGGTCTCGGCATGGCGATCATGCCGGCGCTCGCGCTGAACGAAGCACCGCACGGAATCGAGATCACCGATCTCGGGCCCGAGCGCCCGACCCGTTCCGTCGGCTACGTCACCACTGCGGAAATGGCCTCCAGCGTCTCCGTCCGCGCCCTGATACGAGAACTGAGAGCGGCCCGCCCCTGAAGTGAGGGCCTGAGTTGAAGCGAGTTTCAGGCTCGTGGTCGAGGAACTCGCCCTCGAGGATCTTTGGGCCCCGACACCCGCCTTACTGCCGGTGCGTACCGAACACACCTTTTCAGGAGCCCAGGCACGCCAACGGGCGGGCAGCGCGCCCGTTCACGGATCGGTGAGCGATGAAGGGGCCCTCGCCGTCACTGCTCCTATGAAGCCTGCGTCTCCGAGGCGAGGAGGCCGGTCTCGCTCGGGTTGGCCGCAGGTGTGAATACGTCACCGACGGCCCGTTTGAAGTCGGGGCACTCGACGATCAGTTGTGGTCACAGACGGCCGCGGGCGGAGACTGTCGCGGAGCCGCGTGAGTCTGCCGACCTGCTCATCGAGATCACGTGCTCTGGTGGCCATCCGTACGCGCAGCTCCGCGTCGGTGGGTCGCGCGGCCACGAACCGGCCGATCTCGGCGATGGAGAAGCCCGCGCTCCGCGCGCACGTGATCAGTGCCAGCCGCTCCAGCACCTCCGGCGTGTAGGTGCGGCGTAGCCCGTTACGGCCGGCAGCGGCGATCAGCCGCATGGATATTCACCACTTGAACTGCGGATGCGTTCTGACGATCGAAGCCACCTACGACGGCCCGAAGCCCGCAGCTGCCGTGAACCACTGCCTGCTGATGGAGACCGACACCGCCGGTCTCGTGCTGGTCGAAACCGGCCTCGGCCTCGGCGACGTCCGGGATCCGCGCGGCACCCTCGGTGCGGACCGGGTGGCGATGGCGCAGCCTACGCTTGACGAGGAGGAGACCACCGTGCGGCAGGTAGCCCGGCTGGGTCACAAGCCGTCCGACGTCGTGTGGCACATGGCGGCGGTGCGCACCACTACCGCTCGGCGCGCGTGCACGCGCTGTTCATCGCGGTGCGCGCCATCAGTGCCGGCGCACCGCACCAGGCGAGCTACGGGCGGCGGGCTCCTCCATCACACTCCCCCTTGACCACGACCCGATGTTGTGCGGACGCCGCACGTTCGGAGTTCAGTCGTTACTCACAGTGCTCGGACCACACAACTCGAGCCAAATTCGGCCAACATCCTTTGGTGGTAGTGCCGTTGCGGGAGCTGGGTCGGTGCAGCTGCCACGGTTCCTCGAGCGCTCTATCCCGGGGCTTCAGAGCCGTCTGAAAAACGTGTGTTCGATATCGGCGGCTGCGTCGTTGAGCCTCACGAACCAGCCGTGACGACCGACAGGGGGATCGACTTGACCTCGGGCAGCACAGCCGCACAGCCGAGCACGAAGGCATCGCAGGGGGCTTCGGGGCACAGCGGGGGTGCGGCGCAGGAGGAGTTCCAGTACCGGGACGAGTCCCGGCTCCAGGCCGGCGCGCAGATGACGACGACCACGATGGCGCGGCGCCTGCCCGTGCTGGTTCGCCGGTCAGCCGCCAGCACCCTGCCCCTTGGGAAGCTGGAGCGGCACCTGAGGGATGCCCGACCTCATCTCGCGGCCGGGGGCGAGGAGTTCATCCGCACCACCGTCGAGAAGGCCGCCGGGCTGCCCGCCTTGGAGGCGGTCCCCATACACGGCGACTTCCATGCCCGCAATCTGCGCTGGGACGAGGCCGCCGATGTCCTGTATGTGATCGATTTCGAGCGGTCAGAGGAGGGCCCGGTGATCAGGGACTTCGTGAGGCTGTCCGATGCCTGGCACGGCCGCCCCGACCTCCTGGCCGCCGTGACGGATGGCTACGGCCGTCCCTTCACCCCGCATGAAAAGGCCCACCTCACGGTCCTGTCCGTCCTGGATGCCGTCTCCGGCATCTCCTACGGCGCCGCCCACGACGATCCCGAGCTCGGCGAGCGCGCCCGGCGCACGCTGGCCCGGCTCCGCGCCGCACAACGCCCCTGAACACCACCATGCCTACGTACGAGGAGCAGCACGTTGACGTACACAGCCCGCGACGAGTGGGAGAAGCACTTCAGCGACGGCAAGAACTTCCGGCAGGTCGGTGAGCGGGAGCGGGAGCTCCTCGCCGAGCACACCTCCGCCCCGGATGGCGGGGGCTGGGCGCTCGACGTGGGCTGCGGCACCGGCGAGCTGGCCGCCTACCTCGCGTGGCTCGGCTACACCGTGGACGCGTGCGACTTCGCCGACAGCGCGCTCACACGGGCCCGCGAGGAGCACGCCGCCGTCGAGGGCGTGCGCTGGCTGCACCTGGACATCGAGCGCGACGACCCTGCCCCACTGCATGAAGAGGGGTACGACCTCATCACGCTCCGCCTGATGTACCCGTTCGTGCAGGACAGGGGGCGTGTCCTCCACGGGCTGGGTGAGCGGCTGCGGGACGGCGGCGCTCTCGTCGTCATCACCCCGGTGGCGGAGACCACGCCCGAGGAGCGGCGCGGCATCGCCTTGGACGAGGACGAGATCGCCGTACTCGCCGCCGGATGGGAGACGGTGGAACGCCTGGACGCGGACGGCCTGGCCGTCCTGGTCCTGCGCGGTCCCTGCCACGCCGACACGAAGGCCGTCGAGAAACGGCCGACCACCGCCCATGCCCTGACCGGCGCCCTCGCGGTCGTCACCGACGAAGCCGGCCGGGTCCTGCTCGGCCGATCCCACCGCGGCATGCTCGAACTGCCCGGTGGCAAGACCCGCGGCCCGGAGGGCTTCGCCGCCGCGGCTGTCCGCGAGCTCGCCGAGGAGACGGGCCTGGTCGCCGACCCGGCGGATGCGTATGTGGTCACGATGCTGGTCGACGACAGCCACGGCATCCCGCGGCTCACGGCCGTCGTCCGCATCACCACGTGGACGGGCACCCTGACCGACGCGGAGGCGGACAAGTCCGACCGCTGGGAATTCTTCGACCTGCGCGCCCTCGCCTGTGTCGGGGACGTCTTCGCCCCGGCCGCACGCGCGATCGACAGCGTATGGCCCGGCGTCATCCCGGACTTGCCGGCTGTGGTCTCCTACCCGCTCGCCGCCGATCGGCCGCCCGTGCCGGGTGAGCCGGGTGAAGCCGTCCGGCTGCGCCAGGCGATGGCCCAGACGGTCATCGACGGCGGCTGGGCCCCGTCCGAGCCCGTCCGCGACGCGATGCGGACCGTGCCTCGCCATCGTTTCGCCCCGGAAGTGAACCTGGCGGCTGCGTACGACGGCGGCGACCGGGCCGTCATCACCCGACGCGACAACACCGGGACGGCCATCAGCTCGGTGTCCGCGGCCTGGCTCCAGGCCGACATGCTCGAGAGCCTGCGTCTTCGGCCGGGCGCGATCGTGTTCGAGGCGGGATCCGGTGGCTACAACGCCGAGCTGATCGCCCACGCCGCTGGGCCCGACGGGCGCGTGGTGAGCGTCGACATCGACCCGTGGGTCGTACGCCGCACCCGCGCCTTCCTCATGGAGGCCGGCAGCGGACGCGTCACCGCCGTCGAAGCCGACGCCCCACTCGGCGCGCCCGCCCACCTCGTACCCCGTGGCGGCTTCGACGGCAGCATGATCACCTACAACTGCTGGGAAAGACCCTCCTTACGGTGCCGGACGTGTACGTGACCACGACCGTCGACGTTTCACCGTGGGCCGCGGTAAAGATGGCGGCGATCCTCGCGCACCGCAGCGAAGCCGCCCGCGAGCGGCCCCTGCCCGGCCTGCTCGCCCGCCTGCCCGAAGCAGAACGCGACGAGATCATCCGCACCGAGTGCTTCACCCGGCTCACCCCCGGCCCCGCGCGGGGTCACCCTCACCGGCTCGTCGCCTGACTGACCGCCGTCCACATGGTTCCGCCCGAACGATCGGAGACGAGATGACCGCCACACCCCCCCTGACGCGCCGCCCAGCACGATGATGACCGACGAGGAGTACGGGGTCCTACGCGCCTCGGCGGCCCTGTGGGCCGGTACGTCGGTGCTGATCACCGACCAGCGCGGCCGGGTCCTGATCCAGCGCGTCGACTACCGCACGACCTGCCTCCTGCCGGGCGGCGCCGTGGATGCGAACGAGTCCCCGGCCCAGGGCGCCGCGCGGGAACTGCGCGAGGAACTCGGCGTCACCACGACCGTCGACCGCGGACTCGCCGTGGACTGGGTCAGCGCCGACTGCCTCAACGCACCCGCCAGCATGCGCTTCCCCGGCGAGATCCTGCATGTCTACGACGGCGACACGTGGGACAACGAGCAGATCGCCGCCATCCGGCTGCCCGACCGCGAGATCAAGTCCGTCGAGTTCGTCGAACCCGCCCGGCTGCCGGATTTGATGTCCCCCGGCGACGCCCGCCGGGCCCTGTCCGCCCTGCGGGCCCGCATCAACGCCGCCGGGCCCGCCCTGCTGGAGAACGGCCTCCCGATCGCACCCACCGTCCTGGACCGGGCCGGCGCCCTTCGCACCGCCCGCGCCCGACACCACCTGCCCTTCCACGCCGACCCCGCCCCGGAGCAGCTCTCGGTGGTCCAGGTCTGGGGCTGGCTCCTCGGACCCGACGGCCGCGCCTTAGTGCTTCTCGAACCGGACACCGGCGCGGCTCTCCTGCCGGGCGGCTCCCCCGAACTCCCGGACCGCGGCGACCCACTCGTCACACTGCGCCGGGAGGTACGCGAGGAAGCCGCGGCCGAATGCGGCGAACCATTGTTCCTCGGCCACCTCTGCGACCCCGACAAACCGTACGCCCGCCTCCGCTATGCCGCGCCCCTCACCCGCCTCGGCCCGCCATCCGTCGACCCGGCCACCGGCCGCACCCACATCCGACTCCTCGCCACACCCGAGCAGGCCCTGGAGCTCTTCGACTGGGGACTCCCGGCGGCCGACCAGCTGGCTGCCGTCCACCAGGCCCGCGCGCGGCTCGGGATCCCCCGTGCCGCGCGGCAGCCCCTCACCGAACTGCCGGACGCCACCGACCTCACCACCTTGTAGCCCTCCGGCCCATCTATCTATAAGCGAGGACCCGCATGAACAACACATCACCCACGTGACCGGGTTCAGCCTCACCGACCAGAACGGCATCGCACCCCTCGGTCACTCCCACCGCGAGAACGCCGCGCCCTGGATGCACATCACCCTCGCGCCCGATCCGATCGTCCTGATGTCCGACCCGCGCGTGGCGGCCGTCCCCGTCGCCGACTGCGGCGAGCCGCTCATCGACGTACGGGGAACCCTGCTGGCCGACGACCGCAGAGCCGACACGACCGGCTAGTACGCCCGTCTGCGCCGCGGCGTCCTCGGTCGGCTGGCCCATGCCCAGTCGCTCCTGCCCGACGGGCTGCGCCTGTTCTACGTCGAGGGCTACCGCCCGCCCGACCTGCAGCGGCGCTACTTCGCGGAGTACGCGGACGAGCTCCGCACGGCCAACCCGGCCTGGTCCGACGGCCAGGTCCTCGAGGCCGCCAGCCGGGCAGAGAGCTCAATTAGCGCCCAGTTCCTACAGCCGGGGTATCAGATCCGACATGACAGCGAGGGGCAGCGAAGGATTGGCGGCTGCCGCCTCCACCACCTGCCAGTCGGCGTCGGTGAGTAGCCCTTCGACGATCGGCGGTGGCAGTGCCGCATGACTGGCGGCTATACGCCTCGCCTGTGCGTCTGCCAGGCAGGCGAGCAGCGCCGGTGCGGACGCAGTGCGATGCCGGGCGATTTCTCGAAACGCTTTCTGTACCGATGGTTCGTGCTGGGCTAGGTCCTCCAGAAGTGCCGGAGTCGCGTCTGGATTGGCGGCCACCTTGGCAGCGACCCGGACTCCGTGCCGGTCGAGCATGGTGCGCAGTTGAACTTCCGTGAGGCCCGGGTGCGGAGCGATGGACTTGACCACTTTCGCGTCGGAGTCAGCTGCCAACCCGTCGCGTATAGCGGGTGGCAAATCGCGGCGCTGGGCTACGAGCATGCGCGCGGCTGGGTTCGGTGATTCGGCCAGCTCCTCGACCTCGTCCGGGGATGCCGAGGCGATACGCGGCAGCAGAGTGGCGCCGACCCTGGTAGCGCTGGCCAGGTCGGCCAACACGTCGAGCGGTACGAGTGGGTTGTGGGCGAGCCTGCGCCGCACTTCGTGGTCACGATCGGCTGCCAGCGCGCGGATCAGGGCGTCGTCGATCGCCGGATTCTCGGCGAGATCGGCTCGAACTCCGGCATTCGCATCCACGGCGAGCCGAGCGCAGACCTCCGATGGTAGATCGGGGCGGCCGGCGAGCGCCCAGCGCAACAGCAGCGAAGGGTGGTCGACGAAGCCGACGACGGCTTCAGTGGGTGTGGCCGGATTCCGAATCGCCATCTGCTGCATATTGTGCCTGGTGGACTCGTGGGAGCCGTCGCAGGAGGCGCCGGACGGCAGATCGCAGTCGAGTCGCGAGCATTGCGGATCGTGCACGAACGGCGCCTCTTCACGGTCGCAGACCAGGCATCGCTGTGCGGGCGGCAGGCCCTCGCCGGTGAGCAGCGCCGTCAGTACGGCCGGTGGCGTCGCCTCGTTGGCCGCCACCGCGCGACGGACCTCGGCATGCGGATGCGCCGCGAGTCTGGTGGCCGTCTCCGGTGTCGTCCACAACGCGAGCTCCGCGACGACCTGTGCGTCCGAGTCGGTGGCCAGCATCTCCACCACATCGAGCGGAAGGCCGGAGCAAGCGGCCAGCTTCTCCCGGCGCTCCACGACTGGATCTTCCGCGAGGAGACGCGCCCACTCCGGGCGTCCGGCACGCTCGGCCAGCAGTGCGAGCGCGACGTCCGGTTGCGTGGCGGGATTAACGTCTGCGGCGGTCAGCAGGCCTGCATACGCAAGCGACACAGCGCTTTCCTCGACACGCGAGCCCAGCACCATCGCCTGCGCGTGGGTGAGGTCGGCCCGATGCGCGAGGTGCGTAGCGATCTCGTCGTCCGCGACCGCGATCAGCCGGTCGACCAGCTCGGACGGCAGACTTACATTGGCGGCAAGCCCGCACAGAACATGGTTCACAGAGGCATCCTGCCTGGAACGTCACCGATTGGCTCCTGGATTTCGATGCCCAGGTGCTATCGGTGGAGAGGTGGCCCGGCCTGCGGCGGCAGGTGCCCGTCTGCTCATTCTCCCCTCGGACGGAAAGGCACGACATTGGCTGCTGCCTCCGCCGAGCTCTCGCTCAGATTGTGGCCCTGACGAGTGAGGACGGCGTTCGCGAGCGCGTCCTGAGTGACCTGGTGCCGAAGCGCCGTGATCTCGGCCCTCTGCGCGGCGACGGTTTCCTTAAGGTCGGACACAGTCTTGCGGAGCCGCTTTTCCGATCCGGGGGTTGCTTCGTCTCAATCCGGACGCGTTCGTAGCCCTGGGTGCTCACCTCGATCAGCCAGGCCCAGTTCTGGGACTGCGACTATTTCCCGGCCACCTACGGCGACGGAACAGTGGCCGATTGCTTGTCGTTGGACATCCCCTCCTGGGGCACCCCGGGCATCCTGTACGGCAGGCCGGCCCGTGAGTGCAGCCGGGCGCAGATTGCAGCCGAAGTCTGGGCGCAGCTGTGCGACGGGCTCAACGGATCTGGTCGAACCCGCCTGCACGAGGGGTTGCTGCATTCCTGGGAGCTGGAGCCGGGGTCGGTGTTGAAGCTCACCGGCCCCTTTGATCGCGTGATCGACCTTCACCTGCCAGTCGGTTGGGTAGTTGCCGGAACAGTCCGCCCTCGTCTGTCAGCTGCAGGCTCCCGCGCTCCCTGAAGAAGGGCCACGGGACACGCCGAGTCCGCCGTTGTTCCCGGCCAGCAGCCGTCCTGGGTTGCACAGTCGTCAGCCGCCCGTCCGTGCCGCGGTGCGCCGCCGCCGTTGCTCGGCCACGTCCGCCACCGGCGAGGAGAGCAGCAGAGTGCGGGTGTAGCTGTGGCTCGGTTGCGAGGTGACCGTCGCGGCGTCGCCCGCCTCGACGATCTCGCCTTGATGAATCACCGCCACTCGGTGGCTCATGAAGCGGATCACGGAGAGGTCGTGGGAGACGAAGAGGTACGAGACCCCCGTCTCCTCCTGGATCTCCAGGAGGAGGTCGAGAACGGTGCGCTGGGTGGTGAGGTCCAGTGCGGACACGGGCTCGTCGCAGATGACCAGCCGGGGGCGCAGGGCCAGTGCGCGGGCGATGGCGACACGTTGGCGCTGGCCGCCGGAGAACTCCCTGGGCAGGCGGTCCGCGGCGTTGGCGGGGAGGTGGACCCGGTCCAGTAGGTCGCCCACCCTGCCCCGGGCGTCCCGGGCGGCGGTGCCCTGGCCGATGAGGGGCTCGGCGAGGGTGTCGCCGATGGTGCGGGCGGGGTTCAGTGAGGTGTAGGGGTCCTGGAAGATCACCTGTAGGTCGCGGCTGAGGGCGCGGCGACGGCGTACGTCGGCCCGTTCGATCCGTTCTCCGTCGAAGGTGATGGAGCCTGAGCGTACGGGGACGAGGCCGAGGACCGCCCGGCCGATGGTGGACTTCCCCGAGCCGGACTCGCCGACCAGGCCCAGCGTTTCGCCCGGACGGACGGTGAGGTCGACGCCCTTGAGGACTTCGGTGTCCGGGGCGCGCCAGCCCTTGCCGGGAAAGGAGACTCTCAGGTCCCGCACGGCGAGCAGGTCGTCCGGAAGGCCGGCGTTCTCCGGGGTGTTCATGTGGTGGCGGTCCTTGCTGCTGGGTGTTGCCAGGGCGCGCGGGCGGGAGCGTCGTCGAGTACGGCGGCGAGCAGGGTGCGGGTGTACGGGTCCTCCGGTCGGCCGAGGACCTGTTCGGTGGTGCCGGTCTCCACGATGCGGCCGGTGTTCATCACCGCCACGCGGTCGCAGATGTCGGCGACGACTCCGAGGTTGTGCGTGACCAGGAGCACGCCGAGTCCGCGTTCCCTCTGGAGGCGGCGCAGCAGGCCGAGCACTTCGGCCTGGACCCGTACGTCGAGTGCGGTGGTGGGTTCGTCGGCGATGAGGAGTTCGGGGTCGCAGGACATTGCGCCGGCGATGAGGACGCGCTGGGCCATGCCGCCGGAGATCTCGTGCGGGTAGAGGCCCAGGGTGCGTTCCGGGTCGGGTATCTCCACGAGGCGCAGGAGTTCCAGGGCGCGGGCGGTTGCCGCCTTGCGGGAGAGTCCGCGGTGGTGGCGGACGGGTTCCATGAGCTGGCTGCCGATGGTGAACGCCGGGTCGAGATTGCTCATCGGTTCCTGCGGGATGTAGCCCACGGTTCTCCCGCGCAGGGCACGGTGGTCGCGTTCGCCCAGGCCGACCGTCTCCCGGCCGTCGACGGTGATGCTGCCGTGGGTGATGCGGCCGCCCTCGGGCAGGATGCCGAGGATCGAGAAGGCGGTCTGGCTCTTGCCGGAGCCGCTTTCGCCGACGAGTCCGACGATCTCGCCGGGGTGCACGTCGAGGTCGACGCCGTGCACGACCTCCGTGTCCGTGCCGTCGGGCTGTGCGTAGGCGACGGCCAGGCCGCGTACGGAGAGGAGGGGGGCGCGGGGCGGGGCAGGCCGGCCGGGGTCCCTCGAAGGCGCGGCCGCCGGTGCTGCGTGCCGGCGGTGTGCGGAGCGCGGCCGGGGGGCCTGTTCCTCCAGTGCGTCCCGCACGGCGACCGCCAGGAGGACGAGGGCGCAGTTGGTGAGGCCGAGGGCGAGTCCCGGCCACAGGATGAGCTGGGGTGCGCGCTGGATGTTCTGGAATGCCTCGTTGAGCATGGAGCCCCAGGTGGCCGCCGGTCCGCTGCCGACGCCGAGGAATTCGAGACCGGCCTGGAGTGCGATGGCGATGCCGGAGACGAGGGCCACCTGGATGATGATGGGGCCGCGCACGACGGTGAGGACGTGCCGGGCGACGATGCGGGTGTCGGACAGGCCGGAGACCTTCGCCGCGTCCACGTACAACTCGCTCCGTACGTGGGCGACGATGCCGCGTACCAGGCGGAAGAAGCTGGGCGCCACCAGGACACCGAGCACGGTCATCAGGACCCAGACCTTGGGGCCGAGGATGGCGCGGGAGGCCAGCAGGACGACCATGGCGGGCAGTGCCATGACGAGGTTGACGGCCCAGTTGGCGACGGCGTCGAACCGGCCGCCGTGGTAGCCGGCGAAGAGTCCGGACGGCACGCCGAGTGCCAGGGCGATGGCGAGGGCGAGCAGAGCGCCGCCGAGCGTGGTGCGCCCCCCGTACAGCAAGCGGGACAGGATGTCGCGCCCTGCCGAGTCCGTGCCGAGCGGGTGTCCGGCGCTCGGGTCGGCGAACGCGTCGGCGAGCGAGGAGGCGTCGGGTGCCTGCGGTGCGATGAATGGCGCCAGGAGGATGGCGAGGACGAGGATCAGCAGCAGGGCCGCGGACACTCCGCCCAGGGGGTTGCCCAGCACCCTTCGGATGGCGCCGCCGGTCCGGCGGGGGTGTGACTGGCTCGCCTTGCCGCCGGGTGGCGGGGCGGCGGTAGGGCCGGGGGCCGTGGCCGTCGTGAGGTTTTCGCTCATGCGACCCTCGCCTTGGGGTTGAGCCAGCCGATCAGGACGTCGACCAGCAGGTTGATCAGGACGACGCCGACCACGGTGAGCATGACGAGCGCCATGATCACGGGGATGTCGCCGCGGGTGGTGTAGGTGACGGTCATGCTGCCGATGCCGGGGAGGCCGAAGATCTGCTCGACGAGTACGGCCCCGCCGAGCAGTCCTACGAACTGCATGCCGAGCACGGACAGCGCGGGTGCGGAGGCGTTGCGGAGCACGTGCTTGAACACGATCCGGGAGGCCGGCAGTCCGCGCGCCCGCAGGGTGCGTACGTAGTCCTGCCTCAGGACGTCGATGACCGCGCCGCGCACCTGCTGGGAGACGCCCGCGACGGACGCCACGGACAGGGACAGGACGGGGAGGGTCACGGTCGACAGCCAACCGCTGGGCGAGTCGGTGAAGGCGGTGTAGCCGATGGCGGGGAACCAGTCCAGCCGGACCGCGAAGACGAGTACCAGGACGAGGGTCAGCAGGAACCCCGGCAGGGCGTACCCCAGCACGCCGAGTACCTGGACGAACCGGTCGACCGCTCCGCGACGCACGCCTGCCCACACGCCGAGGACGAAGGCGAGGACAGTGGTGACGGCCGTGACGCCGAGCATCAGGCTCGCCGTGACCGGCAACCGGTTGCCGACGGCCTGGCCCACGTCCTCACTCGTGAACCAGGAGGTGCCGAGATCCCCCCGGACGGCGTGCGACAACCAGCTCCCGTACTGCTGCAGCACCGGGCTGTCGAGGCCGAGCGAGGCGTTCTTGGCGTCGACGGCGTCCTGGGTGGCGCCCGTCCCGAGCAACTGCCGTCCCACGTCGATGTGCGGGATGGACAGGAGCAGGTAGGAGAGGAAGGAGATGACGATCAGGAGCACGGCGCCCGAGACGATCCTGCGGGCGATGAAATTCAGCATGACACTCGGTATCCGTCGGAGCGGGGCGCTACTTGGCCGGCGCGTAGTTGTAGATCGAGGGGACGGCCATGCCGGACTGCGGGGTGATCGTCACGGTCCCGTCCGAGACGTGGAGGTAGCTCATCCGGTAGAAGGGCACGAACCAGCCTTCCTGCACGAGGTGCCGGTTGAGCTCCTGCGCGGCCGTTGTGGCTTCGGCCTCGGTCCCCGTCTGGATGCGGGGCAGCAGCTTCTGGATGGTCGCGTCCGTGGTGCCGAACATGTTGAACGCACCCGGTGTGACCAGGTCGTTGGCCGCCGCCCAGTCGGAGGCGGGCTGGCCGATGTTCATGACCATGCCGGAGTAGGCCCGGTCCTTGAACACCTTCTGGACCGCCGATGCGCCGTCCAGGTCGTCCCACACGAGCTTCACGCCGATGGCCTTGAAATCCGTCTGGAGCGACGTGGCCAGTGCGTCGTTGACGATCGCCTGGATCCGGGGAAGCTTCAGGGTGAATCCGTCCTCGTACCCGGCCTCCTGGAGCAGGGCCTTACCCTTGGCCGGGTCGTGGGAGTAGTACGAGTCCAGCTTCTTGTCGTATCCCAGGGTCTCGGGGCCGAAGACCTGGTCGGTGGTCTCGCCGCGGCCCTGGCGTATCTTTCCGAGCATCGTGTCGCGGTCGACGGCGTAGTTGAGCGCCTGCCGTACGCGGGGGTCCCGCAGGGCCGGCGTCAGCTTGCCGCCCCGGTCGAAGAGCAGCAGGCCCTGGAAGTCGATCTCCTGCTTCTGCGTTCTGACCTGGGGGTCGGCCTCGATGGCCACCTGCTGGTCCGCCGTCTGCAGCAGCGCCGCGTCGACCTGCCCGGTCTTGAGGCCGTTGGAGATGGCGGTCTCGTTGTCGAAGAAGCTGAGGGTGATGTTCCTGTACGGGAGCTCCTTGCCCCAGTAGTCGGGGTTGCGCTCGTAGGACCACTTGGTGCCGACCGTCGTCCTGGCCTTGTCCAGGCGGTACGGACCCGTGCCGTCCGGTGTCGTCCTGAGGCTGTCGCCCTCGGCGAACCGCTCGGGGTTCGCCATCAGGCCGGGCGCATCGCTCAGGTAGAACTCCAGAGCCGGGTTGGCCTGCTTGAGCTTCAGCGTGACGTGGGAGGCGTCGACGACATCGACCGCCTCCAGGTCACTCAGCCACTTCGCGGAGGCTCCGCCGCCCTTCCGGAAGCGCTCCAGGTTGGCCTTGACGGCAGCACCGTCGAAGACGCTCCCGTCGGCGAACTTGACGTCCTCGCGCAGAGTCAGGGCGAGCTCGGTGCGGGTAGCGTCGTACTTCCAGGCGGTCGCCAGCATCGGGCTGAAGCTGCCGTCCGGCTCGCGCTTGATGAGGGTGTCGTACACCGTCTGGAAGAACGGCAGGGCACTCCCGGTGGCCACGGCGGGGTCGAGGCTCTGCGGGAGAGTCATCGTCGCGATGTTCAGTGTCGAGGATCCGGCGCCCCCGGCCCCGTTCCCGCCGCCTCCGCAACCCGCGAGGGCGAGTGATGCCGCCACGCAGGCGGCCGCCGTCGCGATTCGGGCTGTTCTGCTCATGTCTTTCACTCCGTCTGGAGAGCCGGGGAGTGTCCGCCCCGGGGAAGATTGCGGGTGAGCCTACACACGGAATTAACCACTTGGTAGGTTTTTGGTCTGCCGAAGCAACCGGTCGGTAAGGTCCGCCGGCCGAGCCCCCGGGTCGCGCCACAGAAAGGTCCCTCGCCTGCGGGCGCCGCACGCCGAGGCCGTAGCGTGACCCCACGAGATGCCCACGCGGCAACCGCATGACGCCGCCGGGCAACGACCGACTGCCGCAGGAGACCGCCGCGTTGAACGACCACAAGCCAGGCGTGCCGCACCGGCAGTCGAAGGGCGAACGCACTCGTGCCCGGATCCTCGGATCGGCGGCCGAACTCTTCGCCCGGTCCGGCTTCCATTCCGTTTCGCTGCGCGACATCGCCGCCCACGCCGGGCTCACCCACGCCGGTCTGCTGCATCACTTCCCCGGCAAGGAGGCACTGCTTCTCGAGGTGCTGAGTTTCCGGGACGAGGTCGACGCGCGACTGCTCTTCCCCGGCGTCCTCGGACCGGACGCGCCGGCAGCGGAGCCCGCCGAACGGCTTCGCCGGCTGGTCGAGGTCGTCGTCCGCAACACCAGGACGCCGGGACTCGTCGCCCTGTACGCGAAGCTGGCGGCGGAGGCGTCCGATCCGGAGCACCCCGCCCACCAGTACTTCGTGAAGCGCTACCGCGTCCTGCGCCGCGAGATGACCGAGCTCCTGGAGTCGCTGTTCGCGGCGGCGGGACCGGAGGCCACGGCGGACCCGGCGGCCGTGGCCCAGCAGTGGCTCGCCCTGATGGACGGGCTGCAGACGCAGTGGCTGCTGGAGCCGGACACCGTCGACATGGCGGGACAGGTCCGCGCCTTCCTCCGGATGCACGGTCTGCGCCCGGAGCGCGACGAAGCCGGAACGGACGTCAGCCGTTGAGGGTGGCGAGAACCGCATCGGCCATGCTCCTGTGCCCGGTCGCGTTCGGGTGGAATCCCGCACCCTCGGCGGAGTCCGCCGGCTCGATCCAGCGGTCTCCGGCCGGCCGGCAGGCATCGTGCCCGACGGACGGCCCGTAGGTGTCGACGTAGTCGGCGCCGTAGGCATCGGCCTGCTGCGCCAGCATGGTGTTGAGGTGCTTCTCCTTGTCCCGGACCCATCCGAAGTCCCCCACGGCCAGCGGGATCGTCGCCCGGCAGGACGTGCCGTCGTCCGGCAGGAGCGAGGGGTAGCCGACCAGCAGGACCCGGGCCTGCGGCGAACGGGCGTGTATCTCGTTCAGCACGGCGTCGATCTTCGGCGCCGTCGCCTTGATCCGGGAGCCGATCTCGTCCGTGCCGAACAGGGTGAAGCTCTGCTTGCACGGTGAGCCGTACGGAGACAGATAACCCACCAGCACACAGCGGGTGATGACGCCGGCCAGGTCGAGGTCGTTGCCGCCGACCCCCAGGGTGACCAGCGTGGTGTCGGGGCGCAGGGCGTCGAGCTGGGGCGGCGCCGACTCCTGTGGACCGGCCATGTGGGTGGTGTCGGCACCGGCGCACGTCACGTCGGTGAAGACGTCGACGCCGACCGCGCTCGCGACGAGCGACGGGTAGTTCCGGTCGGAACGGCCGCAGACCGCATCCGTCTGCTGCCCGATCCCCGGGCCGGAGCTGTACGAGTCGCCGAGCGCAACGTAGTGCTCCCCCTGCGCGGCCCGCTCACCGGCCGGGGCTGCGAAGGCGGGCGTCGCGGCCCCGGCCAACAGGGCCGCGGTGACCGCTACGGCGAAGGCCGACCGTGAGACGCGGGCGCCCACGGGCCGGGGACCCGGAGCGGGACGCACCGCCTCCGGATGCGCAGCGGTGAATGACCGACCGGATACGGGCATGACCGTTCCTCGATTCGTGACAGTGCGGAGCGGGCGGCTCGGTCAGCGGAAGAGAAATCATCGGAGCTGGCCGCCCGAGATTGAAAACCGTACGGTGATCGGTTTCTGATCGTCAAGGGTCCCGCGATGCTGAGTTCCGAGCCGGTGCACGACCCCCGGCCCCTCGCATGCGGACTCTTGACACTGAAAACCGATCACCATACGTTTTTGGGTCGCACGGTGTCTCGCTTGCCCCGATTCGCGGAACTGACGGGTCACGCCGGCGCCCCGTGCATGCCGCAGCGGTCGCCGGCCGCCTCTCTCCTGGGGCTCGCGCCGCCGCCCCGCCTCTACGAAAGCCTGATAGGTACGCCGTATGCCTCAGCAGAACCCGCTCCCCCCGTCGTCCGTCGCCGCTCTCTCCCTCGCCGAGAAGACCTCGCTCACCAGCGGCTCCGGAGACTTCGTCACCCAGGGGTGTGCGGCGGCCTCCGCTCCCGCCGTCGTACTGTCCGACGGGCCGCACGGCCTGCGCCTGCCCAAGGAGAGCGGTGACGGTGGCCAGCTCGATCTGCACAGCGCCGCCCCCGCGACCTGTTTCCCGCCCGCCGTCGCCCTCGCCAGCAGCTGGAACCCGGAACTCGCCGAGCAGGTGGCCGGCGCGATCGCGGCCGAAGCCACGGCGCACGGCGTCGGCCTCGTGCTCGGACCCGGCATCAACATCAAGCGGTCACCCCTGTGCGGACGCAACTTCGAGTACTTCTCCGAGGATCCGCTGGTGTCCTCCGAACTCGGCGGCGCCATGGTGCGCGGACTGCAGAACGCCGGCGTGGGCGCGGCCCTCAAGCACTACGCGGCCAACAACCAGGAGACGGACCGGATGCGGGTGAGCGCCGACGTCGACGAGCGCCCGCTGCGGGAGATCTATCTCCGCGCCTTCGAACGCGTCGTCCGCCGCGACCGCCCATGGTCGGTCATGGCCTCGTACAACGGTGTGAACGGCGTCCCCGTCTCGGAAAACGCCCGGCTGCTGACCGACATCCTGCGCGGCGAGTGGGGCTTCGACGGGATCGTCATGTCCGACTGGGGAGCGGTACGCGACCGGGTCGCCGCCCTGCGTGCGGGACTCGACCTCCAGATGCCCGGTACCGGCGGACGGACGGATCTGGAGGTGGCGGCCGCCGTCGAGTCGGGCGCATTGGACGAGGCGGTCCTCGATCTCGCCGTCGACCGGATCGTGCGGTTCGCGCAGCGCACGACGGACCCGGTCCGCTCCCCCGGAGATATCGACGTGGACGGTCACCACCGTCTGGCCGGCACGGTGGCCGACCAGTGCGTCGTGCTCCTGAAGAACGACGCGGCGCTGCTGCCGCTGGATCCGGCCGGCGGCAGTGTCGCGGTGATCGGTGAACTCGCCCGCACCCCGCGGTTCCAGGGAGCCGGCAGCTCGCAGGTGACACCGACCCGGCTCGACGTACCCCTGGACAGCCTGCGCGCACTGGCTACCGGCGCCGATGTACGCTTCGCCGCCGGGTACGCGCTCGCAGGCACCATGCCCGAGGCCGTCGGCTCCGAGGCACGGCTGTCGGAAGAAGCGGTGCGGTTGGCTTCGGGCAGCGAGACGGTGGTCATGTTCCTCGGGCTGCCCCCGCAGGACGAGTCGGAGGGGTTCGACCGCGATCACCTGGACCTTCCGGCCGCCCAGACCGAACTGCTGGAACGGGTGCTGGCGGTCAACCCCCGCGTCGTGGTGGTGCTCTCCAACGGTGGTGTGGTGCGCACGGCGCCGTGGCAGGAGCGGGTGCCCGCCCTCGTCGAGGGATGGCTCCTCGGTCAGGCGGGCGGCGGCGCACTGGCCCGGGTACTGTTCGGCGCGGTCAACCCGTCCGGCAAGCTCGCGGAGACCGTGCCGCTGCGGCTGGAGGACTCCCCCAGCCATCCGTCGTTCCCCGGGGAGGAGGGCAGGTCCCGCTACGGCGAGGGAATCTTTGTCGGATACCGCGGCTACGACGCGCGTCGTAGCGAGGTCGCCTTCCCCTTCGGTCACGGCCTGTCCTACACGGCGTTCGCCTACGGCGGCCTGCGGGTGGAGGAGGACGGTGAGGTGCTCCGCGTCGGCCTGAGCGTCACCAACACCGGTTCCCGGGCCGGCCGTGAGATCGTCCAGATCTACGCCGGCGGGCCGGCGGGCTCACGGGTGCTCCGCCCCGTACGCGAACTGCGCGGCTTCGTCACGCTGTTCCTGGATCCCGGCGAGAGCCGCGACGTGGTCGTGGAGCTGACGCGGCACGACCTCGCGTACTTCAGTGAGCGGGAGGGCGGGTGGAAGGTCGAGGGCGGCCGCTACCGCATCGAGGCAGGCGCCTCCTCGCGCGACATCCGCGGCTGCGTCGAGGTGGACGTCGAAGGTGATCCGTCCACGATCCGTCTGACCGGACGCAACACCCTCGCGGAGTGGCTCGGACACCCGGTGGGCGGGCCGCTGCTGAGGGAGTGGTTCGCCCGGGCCCGTGCGGACGCGTCCCAGGAGGGTCAGGGTGCCCTGGCGGATCCGGTGATGCGGCGGTTCCTCGCGGACGTACCCCTCGACGTGATCTGCGAGTTCCCGCAGAGTCCCGTACCGCCTGCGAGCCTGGGCGAACTGGTCGACGCGGTCGAGGCACGTACGGCCGAGGGCCGTGAACGGCGGGGAGCCTGACATGACGGGGGCAGCGGCGGTCAGCGGACGGGTGGCTCCCGGTTGGGAGGCGGTACGGGACGCCTTCGCCCGGGGTCAGGCGGACGACCCCGGTGCGGCGCAGCTGGCCGTCCACCACCACGGGCGGCTGGTGGTGGACCTCGCGTCGGCCGGCGTGAGGAGGGCCGGCGCCCCGCCGTACGGAACGGACTCGCTCGGCGTGCTGATGTCGGTCACGAAGGGCATGGTCGCCGTCTGCGCCCATCTGCTGAGCGAGCGTGGCGCGCTGGACCTCGACGCGCCCGTGGCCCGCTACTGGCCGGAGTTCGCCACCGCTGGAAAGGGCGCGACGACGGTGGCCGACCTCCTCACCCACCGCGCCGGGCTGCCGGCCTTCACCTCCGGCCCGGCAGGTGTCGGGCTGCCCGGGCTTCTCGACTGGAACAGCCGCGTCCGGGAGCTGGCGGCGATGCGGCCGCTGTGGATCCCCGGGTCCGCTTTCCTCTATCACTCCCTCACCTACGGGCATCTGGCCGGTGAGGTCGTCCGCCGGGTGGCCGGGGTAAGTGTCGGGGCGTTCTTGGCCGCCGAGGTGGCGGGCCCGCTCGGGCTCGACCTGTGGATCGGGTTGCCGCTGGAGGAGGAACACCGGTTCGTTCCCCAGTTCTCCGTCCGTCCGGAGCCCACGGCGGAGCAGATCCGCGGCTTCCTCGCGGGCCTCGGGCTCTCCCCGGCCGACCCGCTCTCCCTTGCGCTCCGCGCGTCGGCGGCGGAACTGGCCGCCGCCACCGAAGGACTGTCGACCCGGCAGGGGCGGGCGGCGGAGCTGCCGGGCGCCGGCGGCATCGGCAACGCCCGTTCCCTGTCCAGGCTGTACGCCGCGCTCATCGGGACGGTCGACGGTCTGCGGCTGCTGTCCCCCCGGACCGTCGACCGGGCCCGCACCTCGCGCAACGAGCATCTGGCACCGCCGCCCCCTCTGGGCGGCGGCGACGGATCGGGCCGTTCCCGCTTCGGACTCGGCTTCGAGCTGCCCCGTCCCGGTCTGCCCATGCTGGGCGAGGGCTCGTTCGGTCACGCCGGGGCGGGCGGACGGCTGGGCATGGCGCGCCCCGAGAGCGGTCTCGCCGTGGGTTACACCTGTACGGCGATGTCCTGGGAACCAGCGGCCGGCCCCGATCCCCGCTGGGCGGACTGGACCGAGGCCGTGGTGACCGCAGCCTCGGCGGCGGGCTGACCCCGGCAACGGCACGGTGGAGGCCACGCCTCCCGGGAGCGGTGCCGCGGGGCCCTGCGCCGGAGGGGGCGGGCCGGTCGGCTCCGGCGCTGCCCAGCCTCGTGTCCCGGCTCCTCGTGTTCCGGCTCCTCGTGTTCCGACGGCTCGGTGGCGGCCGGCTATGTGGCTGCCGGTTCAGGTCTCGTCGGGCTCCTGGCGCGGGTCGAGGATCCGCATGAGGTCCTCGATGGGCTGTTCCATGTCCGTCGACCGGTCGATCAGCCATTGCATCTGGATACCGTCCGCCACGGCGATGAGGAGTACGGCCAGCCGCTCCGGGGGGACGAGGGTACTGATCCGTCCTTCGTCCACCCGCGCCCGGACGAAGTCCGCCACGCGATCCCTCAGCACCGGGTAGCGCTCCGCGAAGTGGGCGTGGGCGGGATGCGCCGGGTCGCTGGCGGCCGCGGCCATGGACACGAACAGTTCGACCAGGCCCGGTGTCTTCGCGCTCTCCCGGATGATCTCGCGATAGCTCTTCGGATCGTCGCGTTCCACCTGGCGCACCCGCGCCGTCTCGTCCCGCATGCGCAGGACCTGCGTGAGCAGATCCTCCTTCGAGTCGAAGTAGTGCATCAGCCCCGGCAGGCTGAGATTGCTCCTGGCCGCCACCTTGCGCAATGACGTGCCCCGGTACCCCTCCGACGCGAAGATCTCCAGTGCCGCGTGCAGGATCTCGCTGCGCTTGGCCTCGCCCTTCTCGTACGGGCCCCGTTTCGCCATGCCGGTTACCTTAACGCCCCGACAGGACAGCGGCCGATCCCGGCGCCGGAGGGGCCGGCAACCTGCGGGCCCGTGACAGGGCGCCGAGCCAGCGTGCCGATTCCTTGGGCGTGCGGACGAACGTGGTCCGGTCGACCGCGATGAGCCCGAACGTGGGCCGGTAGGTGCCCCACTCGTAGTTGTCCAGCGCGCTCCAGTGCAGGTATCCGCGGACGTCGACGCCGTCGTTCATCGCCTCTCCCAGGCTCGTGAGCGCGGCGGCCGTGTAGGCGATGCGCTGCTCGTCGTCCTCGGTGGCGATGCCGTTCTCCGTGACGATGAGGGGGACGTGCGGGCCCACGACCCGCGCCGTATGCCGGACCGCCTCGCCGAGCGCCTGGGGGTAGACCTCCCAGCCGGTCAGTGTCGTCTCGGCGCCGGCGGGCGGCGGGAGTGCCCCGTCCACGTCCATGCGGTGACGTGTGTACGCCTGGACGCCGATCCAGTCGTCCTCCCGGGCGGCTTCGAGGAACACGTCCTCGCGCAGCCACGCGTAGGCGGCCGTCGCCTCCTCGGCGCCGGGCTCGGCCTGGTAGACCTGGTTGGCGACCGTCCAGCCGACCCGCAGGTGCGGGACCTCGGCCTTCAGGACCACGGTCGCGGCCCGGTGGGCCCGGACGAGCGCCTGCACCACCGCGGAATCGGGTTCCAGCGCGGCCGGGTCGACGGCAGCCGCTCCCCCTTCCCGAGCGGCGCGGGAACCGGGCGCCACGCTGTCCCACCCGTGCTCTACGGCATGCGCCTTCAGGGCGTACATCAGTGCCATGATGTTCGGCTCGTTGATGGTGGCCACGTAACGGACACCTTCGCGCAGGATCTCGGCGGCCGTCCGAGCGTAGTCCGCGAACAGGTCGGGCGCTTCCGGGGCCGCCCAGCCCCCGAGGTCGCTGAACCACTGCGGCGAGGTGAAGTGGTGGAGCGTCACCACCGGGGTCAGACCCCGCTCCAGCGCGCCGCGCACCATGGCCCTGTAGTGCTCGAGGGCGGCCCGGGAGATCATGCCGCGGCGCGGTTCGATCCGTGCCCACTCGATGCTGAACCGGTAGGCGTCGAAGCCCAGTTCACGCAGCAGGTCCATGTCCTGCGGCCACCGGTGGAAGCTGTCCGCCGCGTCCCCGCTGGGCTCGGCCACGAAACCGCCGGGACGGTTCTCCAGGGTCCACCAGTCACTGGAGACGTTGTTTCCCTCGATCTGGTGGGCCGAGGTCGAGGCGCCCATGAGGAAGCCTTCCGGCAGGGCGGGACCGGGTCCGGCCTCGTGTGCCATCGGGGTTCTCCTTTCGCTCGGAGACAGGGCTCGCCCACTCCGCAAAAAGCGTTCATTGATCGGTTTTCGTGTTAGCGTACAGGTGGCAGCGGTACGGGAGAAGAGGCGGCCGGTCCGGACTCGCCCCGAGGCCGCATCGAACCCCAGGGGGCCGAGCGCCGAACCTGACAACGCCGCTCCGGCTCCCTGGCCCCGCACGCGACAGGGAGAAGCCCATGAACGCAGTCATCCCCCGCACCTTCGCCAATCCGGCTTCTCGTGGCGGCGGCGATGCACTGCGCACCGCGGGCACCTGGCGGGTCGCGACGGCCGATCCCGCACTGGAAGAGCTCGCCGAAACCCTGCGGGCGCTGCTCTCACCGCACCTGCCCGGGCGCCCGCTGCCCGCGGGGGGCGACGCCCTCGCGGCCCACGCGCTGACCCTCGCCCTCGACGACGACCTTCCGGCTCCTCCGCGCGCGGTCGTGGGCGTCGCCCCGGACGGCGGTGCCCACCCGGCCGACGAGACGTACCGGCTCAGGGTCACCGCCGACGGCATCGAGTGCCTGGCCCGCACACCCCAAGGGGTGTTCCGGGCCGCTACATCGGCTGTCCAGCTGATCGCCACGGCCGGAGCACGTGGTGAGCTCCCCGCCCAGGAGGTGACGGACGCCCCGCGGTACGCCTGGCGCGGCCTCATGGTCGACCCGGCCCGCACCTTCCTCACCCCGGACGAGTTGCGTCGCATCATCGACCTCGCGGCGCTCTACAAACTCAACGTGCTGCACCTGCATCTCACCGACAACGAGGGTTGGCGCATCGAACTGCCGGCCACCCCCCGGCTGACGGAGAACGTCCCGGACGGGCCGGCGCGCCAGTTCTACACCGTGGCCGAGTTTCTCTCGCTTCAGGAGTACGCGGCCCGGCGCTTCGTCACCGTGGTCCCCGAGATCGATCTACCGGGCCACTGCCGGACACTGAGAGAGGCGGTGCCAGGACTCGGGGAGGCACCGGCGCCGCCCGGACTCGAGGGCCGCTTCCCGTTCGTCCCACCGCTGGACCTGACCGACGGGGCGACCCACGCCGCGGTCGCCCAGGTCCTCGCGGAGGTCTGCGACCTGACGGCCGGCCCCTTCGTGCACATCGGTGCGGACGAGGCGTTCGGCGCGACGGCGGAGAGCTTCGCCGCATCCGTACGCGCACTGCGCACGATGGTCCGCAGTTTCGGCAAGAGACCGATCGCCTGGCAGGAGTCCGCACGCGCCGGCGCCGGACCGCAGGACATCGTCCAGCACTGGGTGGACGTCGCCATGATGGACTTGCCCGACACCGAGGAGGAACTCGCCGGCCGCCCCGAACTCGTGGCCGCGGGCCACTCCATGGACTTCGTCAAGGCGCTCAAGAACTTCTTCGCCCCCACGGACCACGACCTGCGGCGGGCCGTCGAGGCCGGTGGGAAGGTCCTGCTGTCGCCCCAGTCCCACCTGTACCTGGACCGTCCCTACGCTGCCGAGTTCGCACCGCCCGAGCAGGCCGAGGCCGCCGGGCGTCTCGGTTTCGGTAACTACCGCCCCCTGGGCGTCCAACACGCCGCGGCCTGGGACCCCACCGCGTACCCGATTCCCGACACATGCGTCGCGGGGGTGGAGGCTACCGTGTTCGCCGAGCAGTTCGAGGGCTTCGACGACGTCACCGTACTGCTGCTGCCCCGACTGGCCTCGGTGGCGGAGGCCGCATGGTGCGGGCGGGCCCCTCGGTGGACTGAGTACCGCGAACGCCTGGCCCACCACGGGCGGCTGTGGAACCAGCGGAACCTGGCCTACTTCGCCAGCACCGAAGTTCCCTGGACCGAGTAGCCGAGGCACGAGCCCTCACACTCCGCTCCCCTCAGCACAGCCGAAAGAGCGGCGGGAGTCCTCTGGGACTTCCTGCTGCATCAGCTGGCATGGCCATGAAACAGTTAAAGCACCAGCTGCGCATGTCAGTGCCCGGCAGCCACTCATTGCGGCAGGTCACAGAACACCGTCCTCGACGACGTGATCAACTCCAGCCACCACAACCACAGCGTGCAAACCGGGCCCTGCACCCCTACCTGCGCTGACACCAGCACCCGCCACCCCGACATCCTCGCGGCGCAGCGTCGCGAACGTGCCCGCGTCCGAAGTGAGAAGGACATTCGCTGGGGCGGACGTTGCTTGCCGTCGCAACCTGAACGATCTGGCGAATCCATGCGGTCGCGGCCGAACGTGCAGCGGAGCACCGGACAGACGAATCACTCGCGCATACGGCCCGACGCGGGCGAGGCGAGCATCGCTTTGAGGATGCGTTGCAGCTCAACGCGGTCCTGGGGGGTGACCCTCTCCAACCTCCGGTCGTACTCCGCCGCGAGAGCTGCAAGCGCTCGATCGCGTGCTTGCGTGCCCTCAGCGGTCAGTACAAGCCGATGACGCCGCAAGTCCGCCTCGTCGATCTCGCGGCGGACAAAGCCCTTGGCGACGAGGTTGCGAACGTAGACGGTCACGCTCGCCTTGGGCAGCAGCAGCGCAGTGGCGATCTCAGCCGGGTACGGCGATGCCTCCACCTCGGCCAGGACGAAGAACTCCTTCGTCTCCAACCCGAGCTCGGCCAGCTCCCCCGTGCAGGCATCCATCACAACACCCAGCAGCCGCTGGTTCAACGTCCACAGCTGCGCCCCGTCGACTGACATGCGCCCCCTCCATTCATGTAGTACAGTTTCGTATTAGTTGCAGAACGTACAATATCTTTTTTGTACTGGACTCCTATGGAACAACAATCTCGCGAAGGAAGCCAGGCGTGCTTCAGCACCTCACGATCCCGCGCGGTCCCATCAACCTCGCCGCGGACCTCCACCTGCCCGACAACGCCGACAGCAGCGCACCGCTGCGCGCCGTGGTGCTCTCCACCCCAGGCAGCAGCGTGAAGGAGCAGATCGGCGCCGACTACGCCTCCCGTCTGGCCGCCCGCGGCATCGCGGCGCTCGTCTTCGACCCCGCCCATCAGGGCCGGAGCGAGGGCGAGCCCCGTGACCTCGAAGACCCCTACCGCCGAGGTGAGGACATCTCCTACGCCATCGACGTGCTCACCACGACCCCTGGCATCGACCCGCAGCGCATCGGCGTCCTCGGCATCTGCGCCGGTGGAGGCTACGCCGTGCACACCGCCCGCACGGACCACCGCATCAAAGCGGTCGGCACGGTCGCCCCCGTCAACATCGGCGCCTCATTCCGCAGCTTCCAGCCCGACGGTCCGGCCGCAGCACTCGACGCCCTCGCGGACTCACGCACCGAAGACGCCCGCTCGGGCGGGACGACCCGCGTGAACTGGCTGCCCGACACCCTCGAGGACGCCACGGCAGCGGGCCTGACCGACATCGACACCACTCAGGCCGTCACCTACTACCGCACCGAGCGCGGCGGTAACGAACACTCCACGAACCGGCGCCTCTTGCGCAGCGACTCCCTCCTGCTGGGCTACGACGCGTTCCACCTGGCCGATCAGCTCATGACCCAGCCACTCCAGGTCATCCTCGCCGGACGCATCGGCAACACCGGTTCCTACGACACCGGCATGCAGCTGTGGAAGCTGGCCCCCGACCCCGTCGACCTCATGGTGATCGACGGCGCCGGCCACTACGAGATGTACGACGAACCCGAACACGTCGACAGTGCCGTCGAACGACTCACCAGCTTCTATGCGAACAACCTGTAAGACATCCGAACCGGCGAACCTGTGCGGTCACAGCACACCGAGGAACAGCTCCGGCAAGGAGTCAACGACGCGACGGACCAGATGGGGCAAGCGCGTCGCACCGGCGAGAACGTTCCGCAGGTCAGGACCCGGAAGTGACGCGCGGGCAGTGGGGCTGTGTGGCCGCCCCCGTAGGCGGCCTGGCCACCGGTGTGATCGGGTCTGTACTTCTTTCTGCCGCCTGGCGGGCGTGCGACGTCGGAGTCAGCATCACCGGCCGCTCCGCGTAGCGCACGGCGTTGGTCACCGCCTCGCACTACCGGCCCCCCACCCGGTCGAGCACGCAGACGGACGCGAAGTGGCTCGACACCGTGCTCCCTACCACCCGCGGAGAAGCGCGCGGGCTGTTCGCGCCCTACCTGCACAGATGGCCCAGGTGCGCCCCTTGGCTCGGCACACACCCGCCTACGCCCGGAGGGTCGAAGCTGAACACTGCCGGCGCCGCCTGGCCAACGCCGCCCACTTCCTCACGCACACCGCCGCCGACACCTCGCACCGCACCCCCAGCGCGTGGCCGCCACCCTCACTGAAGCCGACACCGTTGCCACCGTGGGGACGCCATCGCCGCCCGGTTTCCCCCCGCGTCCCGGATTCCTGCCCCGCACGGCCGCTCCCGCGCCAGCCAGGCCCAAGCCCCGCCCGACAGGCTCACCCCGCACGAGTCCGCCGCCACTTGCAGCACCTCCGCACCAAGGCCGCCTGCCCAGCCGGAGCACCGAAAAGCGCCCGACCCGGCCCAGGACGTCCACCTGGCGGCAGAAACGACCAACCCACTGCCCGCCATGACGTACACACAGTTGACAGACCAGGCTCCGCGAAGCCACTCACGAAGAAGTCAACGACCCCGCGTCCACGCCGCACAGGTTAAAGATCAAGTTAGGCTTCCGCGCTGACATGCACTTGTACTGGGATCACTCCAAGGTGCACGGTAAACCAGATACACAACCTTGGCTGAGGACCGCCGATCTCGGCCGGCTTGATCTTGATCCGCGTCGTGAACTCGACCTTCTCCTGTGGCGAGTCCTCGACCCGTTTCGTCGTCTCCAGGAGGATCGCCTCGGCCAAATTGCGGCCGAAGGACTCAAAGTTCTGCACACCCGCCATGTGGTTCTCGATGTAGGCCTTGTCGAGCATGACCATCGCGCTGCTCCTTGTCGGTTATACGGCTGGTGGGGCGAGGTGAGGGTTACTGTTCGCCCGTGAAGATGTGGACCCACATTTCGATGCCTCCGACGACCATGCGTACGTGAAGGCAGAGTCGCGGCTCCGGGCCGCCGTAGTCGATCTCCACGGGTGTGACAGTCACTGTTGCCTCGAGCTCCACCTCGCCCTTGGGTGACCCGTCGACCTGAGCGAGAGCCGTGCGGAGCCCGCTCTCGACAACGTTCCTCCCGAAGGACTGGTAGTTCTGCACGGTCGGCATGTGGTTTTCGATGTATGCCTTGTCGAGCATGACCATGGACGCGACCTCCTTATTCGACTGGGAGCCTTTTCAGCGCTCCCAGAAGCGGTCCCCGCCGTCCAGCCTGATACAAGGGCTAGAGGGTGGCATCAGGTGCGCGGCTGTTCGGTGCTCAGGTGAACCCAACCGGCACCTGCAACGTCACCGCGGGGGCGCGCAGTGACAGCCCAGGGCGGCACTGAAGACGATCCGGCTACCCGTATCGGGCTGGGCCCGACCGCGGGTTCATCCGTTGCAGCCGTGGCTACGAGGTCGTCCGTCGCGACGCCACTCGTGAGAGCGATCCGCCCGAGCACCCGTCCGTGGCGGCGGCGCGGCATGATGTGCAGTGCCGGACCGGTGATCACTCCTCGCCGGTCCGGCTATCTCCCCTGCTCCGCAGGAGCGGGCTCAATGAAACCGGTGCGACCCTCCGAGGGCGGCTGACAGCATGAGCGAATGACCGAGCACACACGACGACGGGTTGTCCTCGCCGTCGGCTGATCAGCCCCCGGTGGCCCGTGGTGCTGTCGCGTGCGCGGCAGCACCACGGGCCACCGAGGCCGGGTTACCGATCACCCCCGTTGACCCCGACACCGACCGCGACGGGACTTCCCGTGCCGTCCGGATTCCTCAGGGTGGTAAGCGACCCGATGTCCGCCGCGTCCGACGCCGCGGTGCGAGCGCTCGGTGAAAGGTTCAGCGCACTGCCGCCGGGGTTGGTCGGCGCGCTGCCGTCGGGATGGGGCGGGATCACGCAGTTGGACTTGCCGGACTCGAGGGAGCCGTTGACGGCCGTCACGCAGAACTCGTAGTTCCACACGCCCGGGAACAGGAAGCCGACGCCGTAGTGGGTGTCTTCGATGATGTTTTCGTCGGCCTTCGGCGGGGTGGTGCCGCCGTCCTTGATGTTGGAGACCCACAGCCGGTAGCCGGCCGCCGACTTCGCGCCGTTCCAGTCCAGTTCCACCGTGGTGGGATCGACGGTGGTCACCCGCAGGCCGGTCGGGGTGGCAGGGATGCCGCCGCCGACCGTCACCGGCCGGGCCAGTGCGGGCAGCCCGCCGCCGGCGGCGTTCCAGGTGGCCGCCGCGACGAGGTAGCGGTGACCCGGTTTCAGCCCGTAGACCTTGACGCTGTTGCCGCGGAAGCCGGTGCCGGTGAGCCAGGCGCCGGGCGTGTCCTTGTCGAAGAGGATCAATTCGTACCGGTCGATGGTGGTGGGGTAGTCAGGTGGTGCGATTTCGAGCTCGATGCCGTCCTGTCCGATGGGCCGGCTGGCCAGGATCCGCGGCGGCGGCGCGGTCTTCGGGTGGGCGACCGCGCTGACCGTGCCGGACCAGGGGCCCTCGACGTTGTCACCGCCGACGGTGCGCACCTGGTACTCCCACTGGATGCCGTCGACGGTCCAGGTGGTGTCGGTCCGGTTGCTGTTGACGCGGCCCTCGCCCCAGGTCGTCTGGCCGGCGATTCGCGACCGCACGTCGTAGCCGAAGGCCCCGTACACCGGGTTCCAGGTGACGGTCACGCCCTGGGGGCTGGACTCGGCCTTCAGGCCGGTCGGCACGGGTGTCGGCCGGACCGGCAGGTTCTCGGGCGGGAAGGGGATCGGGCTCCGGCCCAGGCCGTACCGGTCGTGCAGGGTCTGCTCGAAGGCGATGGCGAGCTGGTACTCGCCGAAGGCGTTGGGGTGCAGGCCGTCATAGGCGGCCGGGCAGGCGGCGGGGGCGCAGGAGTACTTTTTCTGCCAGTCGACGACCTCCACCTGGGAGATGGATTTGCTCCACCGGGGGGCCGCGTTCGCGAGCAGCCGGTTGAAGTTGTCGGTCTTGGTGATCAGGTCGTCCCGGCCGCCGATCTTCGACCGGTGCGGCACGGTGGCCACCGCGAAGTCGACCCCCGGCCGGGCCGCGCGGGCCTGGTCGATGATGGTCTCGACGCTGTCCAGGGTGCCGTTCTCGTCGCTGACGAACCAGCCCATGTCGTTGAAGCCGGCCGCGAGCAGGACAAGGTCCGGCTTGTAGGTCTCGACCTGCCGGCGGATGTCGTCCTTGATCTGTGCGGCCTGTCTGCCCCAGTGCGCGTAGTGGTCGCTGTCGAAGGCGACCCCGGCCGCGTAGCCGCCGTCGACGCGGATGCCCTGGTCCGCCGGCTTCTCACCGACGAAGAGCGGCGGTTTCGGCGGGGAGGGCTGGTCAGGGGTGAACGTGCCGTGGTAGGGGCCCACGAAGTCGACCGAGATGTTGTTCTCCTGGGACCACTGCCACAACCGGTAGCGCCAGGTGTAGTCGCCCTCGTGGCCCTGGCTGATCGAGTCGCCGACCACCATCACCCGGATCGTCGACGGCCAGGCGGTGGCTCGCCCGCCCTGGAACACTCGTTCGATGGCCGACCTCAACCCCTGCGCGAAGCCGGTAGTGAACAGGCTGCTGACGTACGCCAACGGGTTCGGCCACGAGCCGAGCCGGGTACTGAGGTTCCGCGCGGTCTTCCCCACCGCTTCGACCACCCAGACCAACCCCTTCGAGGCCCATGCCACCAGCCTCTCGCGTTCCAACGCGCCCCACCCGGCCGCCGCGCTCCCCACGAATACGGCGATCGCCTCCTCCCAGACGTCCGCGCTGCCCAGCGACCGCCCGTCGAAGGCGGAGTTCATCAGGTCACCGGTGAGCCCGCCCAGTCCAGCAGAGATGGCCGTGCAGATCGGTACGACGAGAGGCGCGGCGGGACCGAAGGAGATTTCGCACACCTCATAGGCCACTAGCCACACCGCGTAGCCGACCGCGAGGGCGATCAACTTCTGCCACCAGTTCGCCGAAGCGTTCACCTCGCCCGCGGGTATGACGATGATGAGGCTGTCGCCGACGACCTGGATACTGCCGTCGAACCGGGCGTCGTTGTGCCGGTCGTAGAAGTCCACGCTGTTCTTCTGCGCCTGCAAGTCGAACGACTCGCTGAGCGTGAGCCCCTTGTCCTTGTCGGCACGCACCGCGTCGACAATCTGCGACATCTGCCGCCGCCACGCGTCCGGCCGCTGCGCGGTGTTGAAATCGATGGCGGCCACCATGTCGGTGTCACTGCCCGCCAGCGGCCGCAGCGATCCCGCGTCACGGGCGCACCCCATCCGCAACGCCGCCGTGCTCTCCGCGATCGACTGGCTGGCGAAGTTCGATCCAGCCGTGGCACACGCCTCCCCCGCCGCCTCGGCCGGTTCCGCCGTCCCTGCCGTCATCAGCGTCACTGCTAAGACGAGCGCGGTCAGCCACCCGGGTCTTCTCATGAACGTCCCCTCAATCAGCGCGGTCAACATCCGCGAACCTGAAAATCCTACGGATTCGGCATCCCCCAGGGCGTCACCCCACAGTGGACATCCGCGTGTAGCTCGCGCGGGGGACAGCACGCCGGTGGTCCACCTGTGAGGTTGCTGTTCGTGAGGAACGCGGTGACGTCGGCGGGTGTGCGGAACCTGACTGTCGTGGGTCGAACGGCGCAGCCGTGGTGGGCGGGGAGGGGCTGGGCCTGGCGAACAGCCCTGGTGATGGTGCTGCCGTTGACGCCGAGGTGCTTGGCGATCAGGTCTCGTGTTCCGAGTTTGCGCAGGTAGAAGACGGTGACCAGGACTCGGTCGGCGGTGGTCAGCTTGTGATTGGCGTCGGCTCCGCGAAGATGCCGAACGCCTGACCCGCGAGCGACGAGCGTCGCGGGCGCGTTTGGAGTCCGGCAGGGCTGAGCAGCCTGAGCCGTGAGCCGTTTCGACCCGACGGGTGGTCGGACCGGCAGCCCTGGCTGCGGGCATGAGGATAGCTCCTGGTAGACGGGTTCACTCCGCCAGGAGCTTTCGCGTATCTGCCTGCCGTCCGGTGTCGATCTGTCCATCCGCGTCCTGCAACACCTCTCCGGCCTCCTCGCGGATCACCGCCGGCGCATCGGCTCCCGATGGCGTCGCCTGGCTTGTGGCCGGCAGGCCTTGCTTGTCCGGGCTCACCTGCGCTGCGGCGACACCTACGCCCGCCTCGCAGCAGGATTCCGCATCGGTGTCGCAACATGGGCCACGAGACGCACGCCGTTCTCAGCATGACCATCCACCGCTCACAGTGCTGCAAGCGCTGCATGCTCCACCCAGACGAAGCCGATCCGGAAACGATGTTCTGGGACTCCCTGTTCTGAACAATCGGGCTACGACTCGCGTATAGGAGTTGTCCACAGGGCCAACTACAGTGCACGTCACAGCCGCGTGTTGTGACCGAGCACCGCATCTGTCCATGAGCACTGAACTCGTCACGCTGCGCATTCGAATAGGCGGGCAAGGCGGCCCTCATCGAGGCTGAGCGGGTGGGGTCACACACGCGTGATTGGTGGACCGAAAGGGTTTGGCACGCAGGTCACGTTCGACGATGATCACCTCATGACGACCAGAAAGGGCCATGCCCTGTAGGCGCTCCGCTTCCCTCTCCACCGCACGCGCACCGCCGACTGCCGCTCACCCCAGCGTCCGAACGCCGTGACCGCCCACCCAGGAGAGCCCGCCCGTGCAGAAGACCGCCCTCGTTCCCTACGCCCATCTCCCCCGAACGCACCACGACCGCCACGTCCTGACCAGTACCGTCGACGTCTTCGGCGTCGCCCACTGGCTGCTTGCCGACCGCGCTCCGCAGCCCGGCCGCGATGTCCTGCCCATCGACGCGCTGGTCGTCTCCATCCACCCGGGCGGCAACGTCGAACTCACCGAGCTGAGCGCCCTGCGGGCCCGCTGGCCGCACCTGGACCGCATGCCCGACGGCGGGTTCGTCGTCGCAGCCTCCCGCGCCCCCCGGTACCAGGACGCGGAACAGGTCCAAGTCTTCGACACGCTCGGCCGCGAGACCTTGTCCTTCTCCGTCGGGGACGCCATCGAGCACCTGCTCGTGGACGAGGCCGGCCACATCTGGGTAGGGCACTTCGACGAGAACCCGGCCGGAATACGCCGCTGGAGTCCCACAGGCCATATCGACTGGACGTCAGACGGTGCAGGCATCCCCGGCCTCTTCGACTGCTACGCCCTGAACGTGTCGGGCACCACCGCCTGGGCGTGCCCGTACACGGACTTCCCACTCGTCGAGATACGCCCCGACCGGCCCGTGCAGGTGTGGGCGAATCGTGTACGGGGCGCCAAGGCGGTGGCCGTCCACGACGAGCGGGTCGCCTTCTACGGCGGCTACGGCGAGGAACTGGACCGGCTCGCCCACGGAGAGCTCACCGAAACATCCGTCGAGCCAACGGACGTCGGCCTGCTCACCCTGCCCGACGGACCCCTCCCCGGCCGCCGCCGGGTCGTCGGCCGAGGAAGCAGGATCTACGTCCAGGCCCAGCCGTTCACCGCGTGGGGCGTTTTCGACCTCGCAGGCTGAATACCCAGAGGCTGGTCGACCATTTCCACCCGGTCACAACCATCGGACGACCCATCCGGCAAGGAGCTTGCCGCAGCGCGTACCAGCAAGGGTCAGACGGTCCTCGAGCAGTTGACCGACATCATCGGCGGGCAGGTGCGCAGCGATCATCTGCTGCGTTGTTCCCCTCAGCTCGGGCGGTACCACAGGCAGACGCACCAGCTTGCGCTCAGCGTCACCGTGGGGCCGAGTCCCTGCATCGGAGTTGTCCATCCGGGCCAGGTACCGCGTTCGGTCACAGCGAGCTGTTACTGGGTGCTGTAGATGGCCCAACGGGCCAAGTGCGCGCTCATCGACCACTCGACAGACGCAGCTCCCGACGCCGAGGGCTTCACCCCGGCGAGCGGTACCTGGGCCGTGTTCCGCTGCCGATCTTCGCCCGGCCTGTCGCTCCTCCCCCAAGTTCCGGCTGGTGTCCCTGTAGCGTCCGTTCCATGGTCACCCTCGATGCGCTCGTCCGCCTCTGCCCGCCGCCGGCCAATCCGCCACCCGCGGTGGACTGGGCGCAAGCCGAGCGCGCCCTCGGGCTGGCTCTGCCCGCCGACTGCAAGCAGCTCGTCGAGATATACGGCGACGGCATCTTCGACGAGACGATCTGGCTACTCGTCCCCGACTCCGCCCACGACGACTGTGACCTGCACGCGCAGACGACGGAACGGCGCCAGATCCTGGCCGACCTGTGGGCGTTCGAGGACAAGCCCGCCGGCCTGCAGGAGGCGGGGGCGAGGATCCTGCCGTGGGCATTCGAGGAGGGCACGGGAGCGTTCCTGCACGATCCCTGTTTGCCCAGGCCGCCCCGGGCCCCCGGCTGCTGTTCCCGGGCCTTGTCGCAGGGAAGCGCATCTCGACCCACGCCATGACGCAGAAGCCTTACCGCCACGGAGTTTTGTTCCGCGCGGCCGGCAACTCCGCCCTCGCCGCGCTCGCCGCCGACCTCCCCAGCCCCATCCTCGCCGACCTGACCGGCATGCACCGCCACACCGCGATCCGCTGGGTAACCTACGCCCGACGCGACTGAGCTGAGTACCTCGCGGCACCCGCCGAGGACCAACAGGAAGACAGACGATGACCGACCCGACCGGACGCAACGACGGGCGCACAGCCCAAGAAGTGCTCGACTACCTGGTCACGCACTTGAACGGCGCCCTACGTCGCCCGGGAACGTACGGCGGTGAGATCGCCATCAGGCTCTACCTTGACGCTGTGGCATTCGCGGACGCCTCCGAGCAGGAATGGCAGCAGGAACTGCAGGACCTGCAAACCCGCCGAGGATTCTCCGCCACCGGCGTGCGCGGCGCCTTTCAAGATCTCTGGGGTGATGCACACGAGGGCGCTGTGGCCTCGGTCTACGCCGAGACCGCATACCGCAAGGGATGGCTGCAACTCGACCGGACCCTCACCTCGGCCGAGCACCACGAGATGCGTCGCGTCAGCGAGACCTGGTGCCGCAAGGACCGTCTCCTCAGCGACGTCGTCACGGCGTTCGGTCCGCCCTCGGTCCTCTTCGGGGGAAGCAACCCCAACTACCCCAAGACGTTGGCCTATGCGACCGGCCAACGCAACGACACCTTGCTCTGCTTCCATCTCTGGAACAGCTTCGCGGCGGATCAAAGCTCGTCATTGGCCTCCGTCCATGCCGAACCCGTCCTCTGGGCCTTCCGGTACGGCGGCACCCTGTTCACGGACAGCTTCACCTTCACCCCGGAGGGATCTGCCCGCCGCTTGCCAGACGCCAGCCGCACCGAACCCGAGAGCAGGAGAGGGAGTAGTGCACGGCCGGAATAGCCCCCTCCCGCCAGTAGTCCGGGAGCTCACCCTCGACTGCGCGTCTACCGATAACGGTCCGGGCGGCCGTGTCCGCCACAAGCTGCGCGGCAGGGCCCTCAAGGTCCGCGAGCTCACCGGTGAGGAGGCCGGATGGGTCGTGCAGGCGACCCGCGCCGATTAGAAGCTGCCCAAGAGGGGCTTCGAGCCGTGGGCGCGGGTTACCGTCCGGCTAAGGGATCGGACCGCCAGTGCTCGCAGCTGCTGCAACCGCCTAGGAGCGAGTGCAGCAGCGTGACCGGCAACGAGTCCAGCCCGGCACGGAGTGCCGGGTCAATTCGACTCTCCCTCGCGTCGGCGGTTGTGACCCGCCGTGGCGGAGATGGCGTTGTCGATGAGGAAGGCGGCGGCGGTGGGGAAGGCGTCGACGTCGAGGACCCGGGTGCGGGCCGCGGTGCCGTCGATGAGCAGGGCGAGCTGCTCGCCGAGCTGTTCGGGGTCGGCGGCACCGGCTTCGCGGGCGGTGTCGGCGAGCCGCGCGACGACGGCCTTCTTGTAGTCGCGTGCGTACTGGGACGCGGGGTGTCGGGGGTCGTGTAGTTTCACGGCGGCGGCGATGTACGGGCACAGGGGTGTGCCTGGGGAGATGTCGAAGGCGGCGAGGAGCCGTTCGCGGGGTGTGAGGTCGGTGCGGTCGAACACGCCGGAAAGAACGGCGGGGTCGAACCGGCGCAGGTACTCGGCGACGAATTCGTGCTTGCCGGTGAAGTGCTGGTAGGCCGTGCACTTGGATACCTCGGCCGCCGCGCAGAGCTCGTTCATGCCGGTGCGGTTGATGCCCTGCTCGCGGAACAACTGCTGGGACGCGTTGATGATGCGCCCCGGTCACGGCGGCTGCCTGGTGGGCGGCTGGTCCTCTCTACCCTCGGCCATCACATGAACGGCGCTCCGCCGGTAAGAGGGTGAGCCGGCCGCCGTTCCATCCCGCCTCGCAGACAGTTCCCCCAGCACCATGCAGCAGTGGGTGCTCGACACGCCGGTCTGGGAGAAGCTGCTGGACAGGTGCGGGTTCGACCTCGCTGGTTCGGATGCCGTCGTTGACGCAGGCCCCGGCGGCGGAGCCCCGATGACCACCCGGATCTTCGTCGCTAGCAGGCGGGCAGAGCCGTTTCTCTAATCCGTGCAGAGAGTGGATCGGTCGTGCAGAACATGGCCGTGGCCCCCTCTCGTCACCAGAGGCTGCCACGGCCCACTGCCCCTTGATCAGTTGCTGATGTGGGCGATGAAGGCGGTTCAGGGGGTCCCCGGACCCGTCAACCCTGACGATCGGCAGGGGTCGCTGTTGCCCTGCGGCTCGGGTAAAGAGATCAGAGCTGGTCGCCCGGGCGGTGACTCGGACGGTGACAGATGCGCCCCCGTGGCTGGGCCCGCTCCTGGAATTGCCCACCGAGAGCACTCTGGTGCTTCTCGGAATGTTGCTGGCCTGGACGCGGTGGACAGCAGTCCGCCGAAAAGATCTGCGAGGTACCGCCGGAGCGGTGTTGACCGGTCTCGCCACCATCGCGGCCTACACGGTGAGCGAAGCAGGTCGTGGACTAGGAGCGGCCTTGCCGCGCGCTGCGCATGAAGGCCGACGTCGTCGTGAAATGCCCCGACGCGGGAGACTGGTCTTTCCCGAGCAACCACGCCACCCTGGCCGCCGGGCCGGCCGTCGGCCTGGCCGTGATTCGGCCGCGACTTGCCGCAGCCGCACTGCCGCCGGCCGGGGCCGCCGCGCTGCTACGCGCGTTGGTGGGGGTCCACCACCCGCACGATGTACTCGCTGGCGCGTTCCTTGGCGCGACTGCGGTGGTGGCCGTATTGCTCACGGTGCTGCCGCCGGCTCAGCGGTGGGCATCCCGGAAGGCTGCGCGGTCAGCGACGTCGGCCACCGCCGATTCGGCGGTCGTCGGCCAGTGCGGTAAGCGGGCCGAACTCCCGAGCAAGCTGGTTCCACGTCAGAACCTCGCCACAGCGGGCCGGGAACTCCTTCGGGTCGAACTCGGGCATGGTCCAGGTGCCAGTGCCCCGGTCTCGCAGCCAGAGGTCCCCGTCACCGTCGACCACGGTCGGCGGAACCGGTACGGGCTCAGCCTGTTCAGTGGGCTCCCAGGTGAGCCGGCCCGGGTGGGAAACGCGGCGCAGCTCGGTGGTGGCCAACCGCGCGGCCAAGTCACGGGTGGACTCTTCGGCGTCCTTGACCGACGTGAGTCGGAACGCGTCGTCAAGTATGGGCAGAGCTGGATTCTTACTGCGCTTTGAACTCATACGCTGGCTACCTCCGGTGGGGGGCGTCACATCCGTTATGGCACCCCGTAGAGGAACACGGTATCCGAGCCGGGAGCCGGACCAGGTACGACCCCTGTCCAGGTGGAGGCGCTGGCACAGCACAGCGATTCCCACCACGACCCAACGTGTGGACCGTCGGCGTCTCTAGCGCTGTGACCGAGAAGGTTCACCGGGTGCGAGAGCTGTGAGGGACCGGACGAACGGTTGAGACGATCGCGCCGTGACCATCCACCTTCATGACTTCAATGGCGAGCACTCCCTGACGTTGGATGCTGGAAGCCTCCGATGCCGCAGTAGTAGCCTTCGGGCACCAGCCGAACGGGTGCTTCTGGGAGGCTCTCGTGCGGTTTGCCTGGCCGGATACTGCCGAGCACGTCGATTGCGACAGCGAGGCCGGCATGTTCTGCGCGGTCGGCAAATCGAGCGACGCCGCGCGAGCGTCGTCACGAGCCCCGAGGCAGTCCGCCGTGCGGGCTTTGCGCGCTTGAGATCTCATGCCTCGGAGAAGCCGTTTCCCGAGCAGTTCGACGCATTGTTCGCGGTCAACGCCAAGGCCTCGCTCTTCATCACCCAGCGGGCGCGCGCGCTGATGCCCGACGGGGGCGGATCATCAACACCTCCTCCGGAACGACCCGGATGGCCAATCCTTCGCAGACACAACGCGCGATGACCGAGGGCGCCCGCGAACAACTCACGAGGGGTTTCGCGCGGCACCTCACCCCCGTCGCCGAGCGCATCACAGGCGTACGTCTGACTCCTGCGCTCTTCGCCTCGGCGGAGTACACCTGTGCCCGGGTGCCGGATCCGTTCGGGTAGTTCCGGGCAGACACATTGGCCGCGCAGGTGACAGTAGAGACCGCCTGTCGGTGGGCTTCGAGGTCGACGAGGAGGCAGCTGCCTCGCGGGCAGCAGAGAGCAGTCGTGTGGTACGCGTCGGCTCGACAGCAGGCGTGCAGCGATAGTCAGGTCAGCCCGAGGGGTGCTGCTCTCAACGGTTGGCCGTTGAGTTCCTCGCAGCCGTCTTCGTCCCACCAAAGGTCACCTTGGGTGGTGAGATAGGGGTACAGCCCGCGCACGTCCCCGCCTTCGTGAAGCGCCTGCGCGACTGAGTGGAGAAGGCTTGCCAGATCAGGCCAGGAGTCGGTGAAGTCGCCACCCCCGCTGTGGCCTGCCCAGCCGATGCGGCCGGTGTCCGGGCTGGGACGTTGGTCGATCACCTGCGCAGCACCATCGGCGCTCTCGGCCCACGGAACCCAGAGAGGGTGCCACCAGGGCTCGTCGTCCCAGGGGCGAGGGGTCAGGCCGTCGTTCTCCGCCGCGACATCCATGCAGGTTTGCCAACGGGTCACGATGCCGCTCAGTGTGAGGGGTGACTGCTCTGGCAGAAAGGCCGTCCAGGCGCTCACCCCGTCATGGCACTGCAGAGACTCAGCAAGATCACCGGGCAGCGGGGTGCCGAGAAGCTGCTCCGCATGCTGCATGTCGCTTCGTTTCGCAGGAGGATTGAGCAGTGCGAATTCGGACGCAGAGTGGATTGCCAGCCAGGTGTCGATCCGGCGCCACGATTCCGAGGGGGGCGAGATCTGCTGTGCCATGACGCCATCCTGCCCCACGTCTGTGACGAGACAGACCAGGGCCCTGCTCCCGATGAAGCGACGTGCGCGAACCCGGGCGCCTCAACGGCTTGCCGGTAGGGTGCCAGGTGGCAGCGCAGATCGGAGCTCACCGCGCAGGTGCCCAAGCCCTTGCATGTCTGGCGAATCGGAGTGTCGCGGTGCGCCCGGCCAGGAGCCTGCCGGCCGGGTCGGCTCCCGCCCACACGAGGTACACCACGGCGTCGGCCTGGTCGCTGTTGTCGCAGCGGGTGATCAGCGCCTGAATACGGACCCGGGGTAGGCGGCCGCGGAAGGCGAGTCGGGGAAGTAGCCGGGCCACTTGGACCGACCTGCGCCGGTGAGTCCGGCCCTCCACACGGCGCGTCCCAGGGCGATCAGCTGTTCTTCGTCGGCCGGGTCAAGGTCGGCGGGGACTGCTTGTTCCAGGGCATCTTGGACGAGTGGGTCGCCGGGGGGGCCGCTCCCGGCTCCGGCAGGGCCCGCGCGGCGGCCGGAAATGGCGGGCGTAGACGGTCTCCCACCGCCCGAACCGCTCCGACAGACCCCGCCATTGCACACCCGTCCGCACCCGGCCGCACCCGGCCGAGAATCCAACACCCGCGCACGTCAGAAGATCCGAAAAACAGTCCCTGGTGCAAGCTCTCTACTGTGGCGATCTCGCAGCTGACAAGCCTGCCCGCCCCCTGACGACAGCAGAAGACGAAGCGCCCGTGATCCGTCGGCGCTGGACTCCTGCTGTCAGTTCGCCTCCGGCCCGAACCGACGCTTGTACGCCGACGGTGTGATGCCGGTCTCGCGGCGCATCAGCGTGCGCAGATGAGCAGCGGTGCCAAGCCCGCTGCGTCGCGCGACCACCTCGAACCGGGACTCACCTCGCTCGATCAACCGGCACGCCAGAGCAAGCCGTTCCCCCGTCAGCCACGCCAGCGGCGTCGTCCCCAGTTGCGCCTGGAACCGGCGATGCAGAGTCGCCGGACTGACCGCCGCACGCGCCGCAAGACCAGACACGGTGAGCGGTGAGTCCAACCGTTCCTGAGCCCAGGCCAGGACAGGCGCCAAGGATTCGTCCGGCAGATCGGGCATGGGACGCTCCACGAACTGCCGCTGCCCACCGTCCCGGTGCGCCGCGAAGACCAGCCGCCGGCTCACAGAGTTGGCGATCTCCGCGCCGTAGTCGCGGCGGACCACATGCAGCCCAAGATCGAGCGCCGCTGCACTCCCTGCCGCGGTGAGGGTGTCACCGTCATCCACGAACAGCACGTCTGCTTCGAGCTGGACAGAGGGGAAGCGGGCCCGGAAGGAATCCCCCCACTGCCAGTGCACGGTGGCCCGGCGCCCGTCGAGGACTCCGGCCTCGGCCAGCGTAAAGGCGCCGCTGCAGAAGCCGACCAGGCGCGCACCTCGGGCGTGCGCCCGGCGGACGGCATCGAGCACGGCGGGACGGCGGGGCACTTCGATGTCAGGGCGGTTGGGGACAATCAAGGTGTCCGCCTCGTCGGCCGCTTCCAGATCGGCGACTCCCGTCAGGGTGAAGAAGCCGTCTCGCATCAGGGTTCGGGGCTCGGGGGAACAGAGCCTGAAGTCATAGAGAGCACGACCGATCTCTGGTCTGCGTAGACCGAAGACCTCGGTCGCGCAGCCGAGCTCGAAGGGATTCGAGTTCTCGTCCACGATCACGACAACCCGGTGTACGTCCGCCGCGAGAGCTGCGTGCGAGGATTCTTTCGCCATGTGCGATTCCTAGCACTCACGGCGGCCATGCGAAACGGCTCAAGATGATCCCATGAACAGCGTACCCATCCCTCTCAGCAAGGCTCTGGCCTCCTTCGATGCCTTGTGGAGCCCTCGTATCGTCACGCGCGTCAACGACTACGACGTCCGCATCGCCAAGGTCGAGGGCGAACACATCTGGCACGTCCACAACGACACCGACGAGTTCTTCCTGGTACTCGACGGCGAGCTGCACATCTCCCTGCGGGAGCCCGACGGGGAGCGAACGGTCCAGCTCCCACGGGGAGCGGTCTTCACCGTCCCCCGCGGCACAGAGCACAAGCCCCACGCTCCCTCCGGCGCCGCCATCCTCATGTTCGAGCCCGCCGGGACACCGACCGTAGGCGATCGCCACGACGACATCCCGGAGCACGTCGACTCAACAACCGGACACGCACTCAGCACCTGACCCGACAGGCTTCGGACACGCCACTGCTCATCTCACCAGCCTGCCGCCCGGGTCGGTCACGTTTCACCGACTGCCCAGCGAGAGCGTCGCCGCACTCAGTCCTCGCCAGTGTCCGGATCGTGCAGAGAGCGCATTCTGCCAAGCAGGTCGGGGAGCTCGAAGGAGTACCGGCCGAGCACGTTGATGTGGTGGCGCACGAACAGCGAGAGCCGGACGAAGGCTGCTCGTCGGGCGTGTCGTGGGGCGTCGACCCAGCGACATCACGCATCCGTAGTCACACCGCGACCGGCATCCTTGCCCCGGCATACCCGGCTCATGGCGTCGACTGTCGGTCAGTAGAGGATGAGTCGCCAACGCTCGGCCCAAAACAGCCGCTCCCCGCCCGAAACGCGTACCTGGACACGGTCTTCTTCCACCTGCCAAACGGTGCCGTAGAGCGTGGCGCCGGGGAGATCCACCCTGACGATGTCGTAGACCTCCAAATCGCCCTCGACAGGCCGGTTCCACACATTCGTGCATTGCTCGCAGAGGTAGCCGACCACATCGCAGCCCTCAACAGTTATTGGGACGCCCGGGCGGAATGCTTCAAAGAAGCACCGAGGACACGGGTCAGCAGTGTGAGGGCCTACTGATCGGGACATGGCCCGATCCTGCTGCACAACGACGAAGCACGGCAACCTCCATTTCAGGTGACATCAACGGCGGTGAGAACAGACGTTGGCTGACGAACCGCCCTCTGAGTACGCTCCACGCGAAACCGGGGCCTGACCTGCGGTTGAGCGGGCAGCGGGCGTGACGTGCGCGCCTGATGGTGGAGGGGATGGTGGGCGCGCCCTGAACGGTGTCTGATCGCCCTGCGGTGCCCCTCGGGCCGCCGCAGTCCTGTGAAGCCGGCGCAGCGCCGGCCCGCCTTCCCTGAGACCACGCCCGCCCACCGCCACCGCACCACGCATGGCCAGGCAGCCAGGTAGACGAGGGTCAAGGCGGCAGGATCGTCGGTTGCGCCGCCGGTTCCGGGGGAGCTGAACGCGCCGGGCGGTGGGTCGGGAGTGCGGGACGGCCTGGGTGGCCGAGGTGGACCGGCGGTCGGACGCCGTCTACTGCTCGTGGCGGTGCCTCATATGGGCCTGTACGTGCCGAGTTCTTGGTACTCAGAACCCGTCGCCCCATCCGAAGGTGACGTTGTACGCGCGCTGGAGTGCGTGTCGGCCATGGTCCCCGTCGGCGTAGGCCCGTACGAGGGCTGCGGAGAACCAGAGCGCAAGGACTCCGCTGACGACGCCCAGAGCAACCAGTTTGCCGTACCAGCTGAGGAGAAGCAGGGCGATGGCCACGATGGCTACGCCGACGTGGGCTCCGCGGGAGTCGAGTGGCGCAGCGTTGCGTCTTCCTCTGCGCACGGCCCGTTCCGCGGCAAGGCGCTCCTCTCGAACAGACTGTGGTTCAGTTTCGTCGAAGCTCATTTCCGCCCCCGGGCCCTGACGCCACATGGATCCGGACCGCAGAGGCAGAGGAGTACGGGTTTCGGTGAACTGGCCGCCGTCGTCGAGGGCGGGTGCGGTCCAGGTGATGGTCCACCTCGCGGTCGCGGCGCCCTGGTACCGGCCGCCCGGCTGGTATGGAGGAGGGCCTCTCGTAGACGTGCCCGTAGTCCGCGACATGGCCTTTCCCCGGAACTTCGCGTACGGCGTGCCGGGGCCGTGGCAGGTGACGGTGGTGCCGTCACGTCCGAGCCTGCAGGGCACCGACGGTCCAGTCGAGGACCGGCCGCAGGCTCTCCGGTTCCGGCCAGCCGTTGATCACAGCGAGCAGTGAGAGGTATCGCTCTCTGCGGGGGTCATTCATACGTTCCAGCCGGGCCTGGAGATGTCTGCGGGACGTGGCGTCGTCAGAGCGGTCGAGGAGATGTGCGCAGCGGTTCATGAGGGCTGTGACGGTCGGGTCGGCCTGGAGCGAGGCCGGTTCGACGCCCGCTGCCACGGCCGGCGTGATCTGGTCACGGACGATCGCAGCCACGTCGTTGTGCCGCGCGGGTGGGCCACCCTGGTCGTACCCGGCCGTCTGCTCCTGGGCCAGGTGGCGTACGAGGGCGCGGAAGTCTGCGTCCTGCGACAGCTCGGCCAGTTCCACCCACGCCTGGACCTGCTCCGTGTCGGGGTTGGCCGGCAGTTCCGGAGTCATCGAGCGCATGGCTCCCGTGAACATGGAGCCGGCACCCACATCTCCGAAGACTGCGCCGAGGAAGTCGCCGACCAGCTGTTGGCGTTCGGTTTCGGAGAGTGTGGCCAGTTTGTGCATCAGATGTGTCTCCTCAGGAGTAGCCCCGCGCCTCGCCACGGCGGTCAGCACCGCACGCCGCAGCCGCAGGATCCGGATCTGGACGTCCAGCGCCTCGGCATGTACCTCGGCAACGTCAGACAGTGGGAGTTCCCGGTCCATGACCTTCCGGATGGCAGCAAGATCCAGTCCCAGGTCGCGCAGGGTCCGCACCAAATCCAGGCGTGCGACGGCATCGCTGTCGTAAAGGCGGTAGCCGGCCGGGCTGCGGTCAGCGGGCGGTATGAGCCCGTAGTCGGAGTAGAACCGGATGGTCTTGACCGTGGTACCAGTGCGCCGGGCCAGCTCGCCGATCGAGTAGAGGGTGCGGGCGTTCATGTTCCCAGCTTCTGGTCTCCCCCTGCTGGAGACTCAAGCTTGTGCGTTCGAGACGGTCGGATTCTCACACTCGGCAGCACACATTCCGGCCTCTCTGCTGAGTTGATCTCGTTGCAGCGGAGCGCAGGTGTCAGCCAGGGCGAGCAATCGGATGCCGAGCTGCTCGACCTGCGCGGTCTCTGATGCGTTCAAGGGCTCGCGGCCGGTGGCCTTACGCGGGAAGCGCGGCGTGCTCCAGACCGATGTGTTGGCGGCCGCTGTCTGCTCTGCGCCGAGAAGCAGCTCCAGTACGGCGTCACCGGCTGACGAGGTGAGCCAGGGTTCGCGTCCGCGTGTATCGGCCAGGTCGAGGCCGTGGACAGCGACTTCGACGGCTCGGGTGAGCAGGAAGTCGGACAAGAGCCTGGCGTCACCATGACGCGTCCAGACGGTACGGCTGGCCGACTGGGCCCGGCACAGCAGGTCGGCTCGTCGCCAGGTCGCGGTGAAGCCATCGGCGGAGGTGGCATCGTCGGCCGGCTCTGCTGTCCGGTCCTGGGCCGGCACGATCCGGGCACTGTTGGCTTGGGGTGAGAAGCGATCGTCCGGGCGGTAGTACTCCGCTGCTCAGATTCCGGCCTCACCCGGGGCCGATGCTTCGAGCATGCCCGGGAGCCAGTGGATCACGACGCACACGTGCCCAAGCAGGTCACCTACGGTCCACGGAGCGCAGCGTGTCGGGAGAACTCCATTCAGCCTCGGACAGGTCTGTCACAGCATCAGTGAGCGCCTCCGCTCCCGACGAAACGCCTCGAGCCCACGGTCCGAATTCATTACAGAGACGCTACCAACCGGGCGCCAACCGGCATCCGGTTGCCTTGACCTGCAGCTCGGCGCGTGGGCTTCTCGACGGCGCAGACTCGTCCGCCCGTATGAGTAGTCCCGTGAGATCGTGTGGCGGAGGAAGACCTGCTGGGGTCGTCACCGAGGGCTTCCAACAGGCTGAGCGGGGGGGGCGACGTCGGTCCGCTGGCAACGACGGATCTGGCGCAGGACTCCAGAGGTCGCTGTCGTCGAAGTGTCAGGCCGTGACTACGCTCGACCGACCGGGCGCGAGGGCGTCCGAAGCCGACGGGTGCTGACCACACGGAGGCTTGGGGAGGAGCGTGGGGGTTTTGTGCACGGGATCGTCGCGGGTGTCGTCGGCGAGTACGCGGGTGACCGGGATTCTGATGGTGGTGGCCGTGAGCGCCACGCTGATCGTGGGCATCCTGCCGTTGCAACCGCGTGCGGAGACACGGGATCTGCGGCTGGCGATGTTCGGTTGCTCGCTGTTGTGCGGAATGATGTGGATGACGGTCTCCGTGCGCTCACGACGTGCGGGCGGCGTCGACCTGGACAAGCCCGTGCGGCCGGGGCGACGTCCCTCCCGCGGCCTGCCCGTCCTCCTTGCCGTCCTGCTCCCGTTGGCGAGTGGTGCGGCGCTGGTTCAGGCAGTCGGCCCGGACGGTGAGCCGGGTCGTTGGGTCTCGGAGGTGTACACGGCCGGAGGGGGCGTCCACGAGGTTCCTGTGAAGAGGATCGTGAGCGAGCCACGGCCGACCGGCGTGAACGTGAATGGCGTCGACGAGTATGAGGTGGACGTCGTCGTGACCCTGTCCTTCGACGACCGCCCCCGAAGGATCACCGTAGAGGGCGTGAGGAGCCTCGAAGTACCGGAGGAGGGGGACACGGTGGCCGTCATGTACTCCCCCGGCCGTCCCGAGCTCGGTGGGCGATATCACGAGGCCGGCTTCTTCCCCGGAGGCGCCGCACTTCTGTGGATCTGGGCGGTGGTCTTGTTCATCGCTGCGTTCGGCTCCGGGATCTTCGACCGCGCCGAGGTCCACTCCGCCCGGAGGTTCCGCGTTGAAGTCCACGGAGTAGCAGCGCTGGTGCTCTGCCTCGGGGTGCTCCTTCTACTGCCCGGCGCGTTCTTCCAGACGTCCACCTGGGCGGGCTGGCTCCTGGCCTTCTTCGCTGCCGGCACTCCCTGGCTGGCCCTGACCTGGGTCATCAAGCGCGTCTGAAGCGTGTTGCGGAAGTCCGGCGTCGGGCAGGTACAGCCGGGTTCTGTTCCCCTGTAGATCATGCGGCCAGGGCGTGCCGCAGCATGAACGCCCTGGACTACTCCTGTGCAGCCGTCGACGGCTGCCACATCCGGGCGTAAAAGGGGGCTCCAAGACCGGACGAGGCACTGTCAACCGGCGTAGAACGGGCGGCAAGCACCAACTGATCACCGATGCCACCGGCATTCCGCTCACTGTCGCCTTGACTGGGGGCAACCGCACTGACGTGACCCAACTCGTTCCGCTGCTCGAAGCCGTTCCGTCGGTGCGGGACAAACGTGGTCGGCCCCGGCGTCGCCCGGACGTCGTGCTCGGTGACCGCGGGTACGACCACGACAAGTACCGCCGTCTCGTGTGTGGGCTTGGGGTGAGACCGGTGATCGCCCGCCGCGGGACCGAGCACGGTTCCGGGCTCGGTCCCGCGGCTGGGCCGTGGAGCGCGCCTTCACCCAAGGGCCCTGGCTCCGCCGCCTGCGGATCCGGTGGGAGATCCGCGACGACATCACGAAGCCTTCCTCAAGCTCGCCTCCTGCATCATCTGCTGGCGGCGCCTGACGAAGCTCGTGCCTCAGTTGCCGCGGTCCGAGTTGAAGCCGCGGTCTTGAATCACCGGAAGCGTCTTCTCCGCATCGCCTAGCCACGCATCGATCTCTTCGTGGGAGGACCGGATGGCGCTGATCAGCTCCATGAGGGCGTCCAGCTTCTGCCTGCCGACGTTCAGGCGCAGCTCTTCAAGCGAGACTTCCTGGTACGGCATGCTCAGCTGCCACCAGAAGCGCATCAGGTAGCGACACTCCTGCGGTTCTCGGTCATCCGCGAGTCGACTGTGAACGACCGCTTGGACGCACTGCCGCTGGTCGTCATCGCGAAATCCATCCCGCAGGTCAGTCAAAGTCACGGTCGGACAGTACCAACCGTGCTCACCACCAGGCGCTATGAGGTCATTCCGTCAGAGCTCCTACTGGTGCACCAATCTGACGCTACGGTTCGCCCCGCTGTTCGACGTCAAAGTCCACGGCCGGCCGAGTCATCAACCGCCTCGCACCCCTGCTCGCGTTTCAGCCCCGCAAGCGGTTCACCAAGGACACCGTGCTCATCATGGACGGCATCCTGGTCCCCATCCGTGACCACACCACCGCAGAGCGGTCGAAGAACTATCGGGTACTCCACCAACCACCAAGTCGTCATCGACGCCGACCCCCCGCCTGGTCGACGTGGTCGGCCGGCCACTCGACGGGAACCGCAACGACTGCAAGGCATGGGAGAAATCCGGCGCCAAGGCCGCTGTCGGCAAAACAACGGCGATCGCCGACGGCGGCCACCCGGGCATCTCACTCGTCGCCCTGCACCGTCGACAGCGCGGCCAGAGTGCCCTTCCAGACGAGCTTCTTGGCGTCGGTGACGCCGGCCTCGTCGTAGAGCGAGGCCCAGGTTCCCTCGGTAACCGCGCACCGGTCACCCTGCCCCGGCTTCGTGACGGCCACGGCCGGGAGCACCGTCACGCCGGGGTGTCACAACCGTCGTCGTCTTCGTCGATCCAGTGGTGGAATCTGTCGCGTTCGCACCCTGACTGGCTTTCCTCCCCGACTGGCAGCAGCGCGAACGCATTACGAAGTGGGCCTCCCTGCCGCCCGCAGCAGCTCCGGGCACGACCGCGTCCGAGGCGGAGACCACAGGGCTGGCGGGCTTGGACCATGGCATCGCCGAGTTCCTGCACCGGACCGGGGCACGGAGCAGCTGCTGGACCAGCGCGCGTGGATGGAGTGGTGGGGCGGGGGTGTTCACACGTACGCGGTGGCTTTGACGCGTCCCGGTCAGTCCGGCGCTCGTTCTGAAGGAACAGCCAGAGGCCGTCGTCGAGGAACTGCTCTGCTCCCATGGCTGACGCCCGACATGGCCACGGCCGGCCGCCGACCGCCCTGCACGCTCGACGCCCTTTCCCTGGCGAACGACCAGCTGCGGGAGGTCGCGGCTGCGATGCCGAGCCTTCAGAATCCTCTGTACCTATTAGTCTGTACACTGCCTGCATGAGCACTGCCGATCGTCTTATCGAGAGCACCCGCGAGCTGCTGTGGGAACGGGGATACACCGGCACCAGCCCGAAGGCGATCCAGCAGCGGGCCGGCGCCGGACAAGGAAGCATGTACCACCACTTCGCCGGGAAACCGGACTTGGCGCTCGCCGCGATCCGGCGCACCGCCGAGGAGATGCGCGCCAGAGCCGAGGAGCAGTTCTCCACACCGGGGACCGCGGTGGATCGCATCACGGCGTACCTGCGCCGGGAGCGGGACGTTCTCAAGGGTTGCCCGATCGGGCGCCTCACCCAGGACCCGGATGTCATGGCCGACCCTGAGCTGCGGGCCCCCGTCGACGAAACCCTCGCCTGGCTGCGGGAACGCCTTGCCGACTTGCTGGCCGAGGGGCGCGAGCGGGGCGAGCTGGGTGCCGCACTGGACCCGCAGGCGACCGCGGCGACTGTCGTCGCGGTCCTGCAGGGCGGCTACGTCCTGGCTCGCGCTGCCGACTCGGTGCAGCCGTTCGACCAGGCGATCACAGGAGTGCTGGGCCTCCTGGCCGCACGTATCTCCGCCACCCACGAGTAGAGAGGCAACCTGCGCTTCATGCATGTCTCCCGTACGCCGCAGCCCATCGCCGTCGCACCACCCGAGTGGGTTTCCGGCGCGGCATGGGTCGACGAACTCGCCACGCCCAGGGAACCCTCGCGGGTTGCGGATTGACAGTGTTCACTTCGCGCGCGGGCGCTAGCACCGCGGGGCATCGCCATCCCCTCGGCCAGGTTCTGCACGTCACGGAGGGGGCCGGGCTCGTCCGGTGCCGCGGCGGAGAGGCGCACGCCATTCGTGCCGGAGACAGTGTGCGCGTCGCGACGGGCGAGTGGCATCGGCACGGCGCCTCTCCCCGGACCATCATGACGCATCGGGCTGTCCAGGAAGTCACCGAGGACGGTACCGAAGCCGAACGCGGCCCTCATGTCACCGAGGCCGAATACCTCACCGACCTGCTCGCCCACTGATTACCCACGAAGAAAGGCGTCCTCGTCCGTGTACGCGCAGCAATACGAGCTCACCCTGCCCGCCGACTACGACATGACGATCATCCGTAAGCGGGTCGCCGAGGGCGGCCACGTCCTCGACAATCGAGCCGGACTAGGTCTGAAGGCCTATGTCATCCGTGAACGCGGCATCGACGGCTCACCGGTCAACCAGTACGCCCCCTTCTACCTGTGGAACGACATCGGTGCGATGGCTCACTTCCTCGTCGGTGGCGGAGGATTCCAGAACATCGTTCGGGACTTCGGCCGCCCCGTCGCCCGGCATTGGACCGGCATCGCCTGCCATGCCGGCCCTGCCCGCACAGCACCTCCCAAGGCAGCCTCGCGCCGTCTCACCCCGATACCTTCCGACGTGGACCTGGACGGCACCGGACTGGGCCTGTCCGCGCTGATCGGACGGGAAGTCGAACAACTGCAACGGCTTGCCGCACAGGACGGCGTACACACCGCTGCACTGGCCGTCGACCCCCACCATTGGCAGCTGCTGCGGTTCGTGGTGTGGGCGGACTCCTCCACGCTGGACGAAATGGCGACCGAGCGCTACGAGGTGTTGCACCTGTCCGCCCCCGGCCTGGGTGACCTGCCGGAGGGACAGGGCTGGTAGCGCCCCCGCTACCCGCGCTCGCTTCACCTCGACTGTATGGACGGCGAACCGGCCGACGAGGGCCCCAGCGCGCTTAAGTTCTTCGCAGGACGGCCCACTTGGTGGACAATGATGCGATGCCTGGCCGAGCTGAGGCCGTGGCGTGGGACCCGGAATGGCCTGCCCCCGCCGTCTCGTCCTCATGCGGTCGGCGTCCACGGCTGATCGCCACACCGGCTGAGTACGATCACCTGCGCCGGTCTTCATGGCGCCCGAACACCGGCGACAGCCGCACGACAGCTGCTGCCCGCTGAGCGACGGCAGACGGCAGGGCGGCCAAGGCCGTCCTCCAGACACTCGTGGGCTTCCATGCTTGCACGCCGGAGCCCACAGCCGACGAAGAGTAGGGCTTCCCGCCATGCGATACGCACGACGCGCCAAGGGGGCCCTGACCGTCACCGTCGCCACCGTGGCCAGTCACACCCTCATGTCTTTCGGCTACACGTGGGCCCGCCACGCTGCTGGTCGCCGGTGGGCTGTTCTGGGTAGGGCTATCCGGTTACTTCATCGACGACATCGACCGCACGGGCAGATACCGAGCCTGGCTCTGGCTGCATGCGTTCTTCTCTGCACGGGGCTTGCAGGCGCTGACTCCAGCCACCGCGGCTGAGACGGCAACGGAGCTCGACGTCCGTTGAAGATGAAGACTTGTGAGGCGGCACGGGCGCTGTGCGGCAGATGATCGCGTCGCGGCAGACGACCTGCCCAAGGCGGTCGACTGAAAGCTTCGGCCGGCCAGTGAATGCCCGGGTCACCAGGTGCGGGCCGCGAAGCAGGTCGGCGCTCCTGTGCGACTGGGGTCGATCGGCGACCCAGTTCTCTGCCTCGCGTCACCCCCAGTTCGAGCCGTGCTCACCTCGTGCACCAGGCAATCGCCTCGGCCTCAGCACCCCAGCGCGAAACCCAGAACCATCCATCGGGCTGCGGAGTCGAGGCCGCCTACCAGCGCCATGCTGTTTCGTCGTATACCACCGCCCACGGGCGGGGCGGATCGGTCTTCGCGGGCGCGCCCTCGTCGCGGTGCAGGTTCATCGTGCGGTCGCGGTGCAGGATCGACGTTCGGTCGCGGGCGAGCACGTCGGCTGCGAGCTCGGCGAAGTGAGGGGCGGCCGGGTGGGAGGACCGCCCGGCGGACCAGACTGCGCTGGTCCGCCGGGCGAGGGGGCGGTCGGCCAGTGGCCGCCAGACGACGCGGGGCTCCTTGCCGGCCACCGGCCTCTGATCGAAGGCGATGCCGTGCCCCGCGCTGACCAGGGCGAGCAGAAGCTCGGGGCGCGAGGCATGCCGCAGACCAGTGGGATCGAAGCCTCCGGCTCGGCAGGTGTCCAGAATCCGGTCGTACCAGCCCGGAGCCTGCGCGCGTGGAAGGAGCACGAGGTCGTGACCGGCCAGCTCGGCGAGTGCGACCTCCGGAAGCCGGGCCAGCGGTGAGACGCGAGGCAGGACGACGCCGAGCTCTATGAACACCTCCGGACCGAGGTGGAGCCCTGTGACGTCCACAGGCTGGTGGACGATTCCGATGTCGAGCCCGCCGGACGCGATCAGCCGCAATTGCTCGTCGGTGGTGATCTCCTGGAGCTCGACGGACATGCCCGGATAGTGTTCCGCGCATGCGCCGAGCAGCAGGGACAGGGTGGCGACCGTCGTGCCGGGAGGCACGCCCGCGTGCAGGGTGCCCAAGTCCCCTTCACCGGCGCGGCGGGCCAGCGCCCGCAACCGCTCTTCACCGGTCAGCAGTGCGCGGGCTTCGTCCAGCAGCGCTGTGCCTGCGGGCGTCAGTTCGACCTGGCGGCGCGACCGGTCGAACAACGTGGTGCCGAGATCCTCCTCCAGCCTGCGCACCGCCTGACTCAGGGGTGGCTGGGCCATGCCGAGCCGGTCGGCGGCCCGGCTGAAATGCAGCTCTTCGGCAACAGCGACAAAGATGCGCAGGTGGCGCAAGAGATTCACAGCCAGGGACCTTACGGGAGGGGCGAAGTGATGGTCGAGGACCGGATCCGTGAGGTTTTCGCGGGGGCGGGAGCCGAGGGGTTGTTGCACGCGCTTCCCCTCGGTCGAGGGCCGGACTGCGAGGAGGTGGCCCTCAGCACGCGTTCGGCAGGCGACGAGAGGGACGACGGTGAGTGCGCGGCGGCCGACGAGGTGGCCGTCGGCGCTGATCAGCCCGTCGTGATCGCCTCGATCTTCAAGGTATTGCTGGTTTTGGAGTTCGCGCGTCAGGTCGCCGCCGGCCAACTCGACCCCCGTGAGCGGGTTCGCGTGACGGCGGCAGACCGGCTCGGGGGCTGGGGTACGGCCGGTTGTGCGGACGACGTCGAGCTGTCCCTGCGCGACCTGGCCCATTTCGCGCTCACGGTGAGTGACAACTCGGCGGCGGACCTGCTGCTGGCCCAGGTCGGTCTCGACACGGTACGGCTTCTGGTCCAGGAGCTCCGCCTCGAACGGACCAGGATCGTGGGCGGCCCTCGCGATGTGCTGCAATCGATGCTCACCGAGGTCGGCGCTCGCGACGAGGCGGAATTCGCCCTCCGCTACCCGGCTCTCCCGGACGAGCGCAAGAGACGGATGAGCGTGCTCGACCCGTCGCGGACCAACGCCAGCACGCCACGCGAGATCACCCGGCTACTGGGTCTGGTCTGGCGCGACGAGGCGGGCCCTCCACAAGCCTGTGCGCATGTGCGGGGACTGATGTCCCGCCAGGTGTTCCGACACAGACTGGTGTCGGGGTTTCCCGACGAGGTGACGGTCTCGGCGAAGACCGGAACTCTGCCCGGCCTGCACATGGAAGCGGGCGTCGTCCGGTATCCCGACGGCAGCCGCTACGCAGTTTCCGTCTTCGCCCGCACGCGGGAGCTCGCCACATCACGGCCGGCCGTTGACGCGGCGATCGGCGCGACGGCTCGGCTCGCTGTCGAATTCCTACGCAGCCGTGGCAGCTGACGTGGCCTCATACGGCTCCGCCTATGGGACCGCCAACTTTCTGATCTTGGACCGCGGCGGGTGCCTCCTGATCTCATGGCCCCATGAACGACGACGCAGACGCACCGCGCCCGACGCGGCGCATCCAGGGTTTCGGCAGACGCACGGTGCTGCGCGGCGCAGCGTTCGGTGCGGCGGCTCCGCTTCTCGCCTCCTCCGCCCCCGCCGCCGCCGCGAGGACACACAGGGCTTCGCCGACTGGTTCGTCGTCCTTCCGCTGGCTGGGCACGTCCGGCTGGCGCATCGACGTCGAGGGGCGGACGGTGCTCTTCGACCCATACATCACCCGGTTCAAGACGGGCCTGTTCGAAGGGGCCTTCAATCCGTGTACAAAGCTGAGGTCCGATCCGGAGCGGGTACGCGAGAGCATCGGCCGCCCTGAGATCGTGCTGGTCAGCCACTCCCACTGGGACCACATCGCCGACGTACCCCATATCGCCAAGGCCACCGGTGCCCGGGTCGTCGGCACCGAGACCACGTTCCACCTGTTGGTCGCGTTCGGTGTCGACCCCGCGCAGATCTCGGTGGTCAAGGGCGGTGAGGTACTGGACTTCGACGGGATCACGGTCGAGGTCGTGTCGAGCCTGCACAGCCGCAACAAACAGCACACATACTTCGCTCCGGGAACGTTGCACCAGCCACCGCCGGCTGCCCCCCGCACGATTGCCGACCTGCCGGAGGGCGACACGCTCGCTTTCCAGGTAACGGCCGGCAGCGGCGCGCCCTCGGCCTTCCTGATGGGCGCCAGCGACTTCTCCGAGCGGGCGGTCCAAGGACTGAGGCCCGATGTCGCCATGATCGCGGTGCCGTCCAGCGCCTCGACGTCCCGCTACGTGCCCCGGTTGCTGCGAGCGCTCGGGCAGCCCGCTGTTGTCGTACCAGTCCACTGGGACAACTTCGAAGAGCCCCTGAGCGAACCACCGCGCCGTGACCCTGCGATGGACCTGGACGCGTTCGTCGCGCTGGTCGAGGAGGAGTCTTCACTGAGCCGCGTCGTTGTCCCGGACTACCACACCACCTACGGCGGAGACATGCGACCCGAGCCGCGTCGCCAGGAGCACCGGCGGCCGTGAAACGACCGTGGGCGGCGCCCCCGCGAGCGGTCACCGGTTGGCTTCGGCGAGCCGCAGCTCGCGGCGCACAGCCTTTGAGCAGCAGGGGCTTGCACACGCTGTACGACAGCACGAGGTGATTTCTCTTATGGGCGGCCCCACGGAGCAGGGCGGAGACCACGCGGTCGCGGGGCGAGCGTCTTCATTTCAACGGTCTGCCGTGCTGGCGGCCTTGATGCTGGCTGCTTTCACCATCAATACGGCCGAGAACCTGCCGATCGGCCTGTTGGAGCTCATTTCCGAAAGCCTGCGGGTGTCAGTGTCGGCAGTCGGCCTCCTGGTCACCGGATACGGCGTGACCGTCGCCGTCGCATCTGTGCCGCTTGCCCAGGTCACACGGGCCGTGCCCCGACGTCATGTGCTCACCGGGTTGCTGGCCGCGCTGGTCGTGTCGGGCCTGATCGCATCGCTGGCCAACTCCTACTGGCTGCTCTTCGTGGCACGGCTGATGACCGCACTCGCTCAGGCGCTGTTCTGGGCCGTGATGGGACCGACCGCGGTCGGCCTGTTCGCGCCCGAGGTCCGCGGGCGTGTAGTCGGAGCGCTTTCGGCCGCCGGTTCGCTCGCCCTCGTACTCGGTGTTCCCGCCGGGACCTGGCTGGGCCATCAGATCGAATGGCCAGTGCCCTTCGCAGTACTCGCCGGTCTGGGGCTCATCTCCCTCATGACGATCGCTGCCCTGCTGCCGACCTCCCGTCCGGAAGCGGAGCCCGCCGCCTACGGCAGAGATCCCGACGCACGCCGGTTCAAGATCGTGCTGGTAGCCGGGGCGCTGTCGGCCACCGGGGCGTTCGCGGGATTCACCTACCTCGTGAAGTTCCTGCGCGAGGTCAGCGGGTTCGCCCCGAGCACGATCAGCGTCCTGCTCCTGGCTTTCGGCGCTGCCTGCCTGGTCGGGGTGAGCATCACGGGGGCGCTACTGGACCGCTCTCCGCACGCCGCGCTGACCACTGCGGTAGCCACGCAGGCGGTGGGCATGCTCGGCCTGTATGTGGCAGGCTCCGACCAGATCGCCGCGGTGGTGTTTCTGATGCTGATGGGCGGTGCCCTCGGGCCCATTTTCATGACCACTCAGAACGAGATGCTCCGCTGCGCTCCAGGCCGCACGGATATCGCACTCGCAGCGAACTCCGGTGCCTACAACGCCGGAATCGCGGCGGGCGCCGCGCTCGGCGGGCTGGTCCTTCCGCTCGCTGACGTGCGGGGCGCCTTTCTCACAGGCGGGCTGCTGACCGTTGGGGCCTATGCGGTGCTTTGTGGCAAACAGCCGCCGCGTAGCCGATAGACGTGTGTCGAGTGCGATCTTCATTCCCTTGTCCCTGCGGGCGGAAGACAGATGGACCGGCGCTCACTCCTCGCCGGCCCACTGTTCGCCTGCCATGCGGGAGTGGCCGGCCGGACGCTCACCACGCCTTTGGCCTACTCACCATGGCGGGACCATTTCACCGCTCAAACCGACCATGGCAGGTCAGCGGCCTGCCAGTATCCGTTGACGACCCGAACCTCACACACAGGTCGGCGGTGAAATCCGAGGCGCGGGTCTCGGTGAATGTCCCGCCGATGTCGCGGGGGCAGCTCATCTGACGGTCCGAGCCTTTCCACGCGCTCTGACCGCGCGGGAAGAGTTTACCGGCGCCGAGGCTGTCGGTGCTCCTTGCTAGCGTCGCCACCATGGCAAACCGTTCCTATCTCTACTCCGCAGGGTCCATGCCGAACGAGGCGGAGATCCCCAAGCCGATCCGCTGCATATCCGAGCACAACTGGGACATCCCGCTCGCGCACAAGCTCTTGGCTGGACGCGGAACAACGATCGTCCCGTCCTTGATCTGGAATCCTCCGATCGGCATCGCCGCGGACTACGCCGACGGGGCGGCCCTGCTCCGTAGCCTCTTGCGCGCGGTCGGCAAGGGCCTGCAGCAAGACGCCGAGTTCGCCGAATGCGTGGCCAGGACCACCGCCCACCTCGAGAAGCAGCAGGCGAAGTACTTCCTTCTCGAGACCGGGGAGATCATCTCGATGACGGGCGACGATCCGGCAGCGAGCGTGCGGCGTCTGGCGGCCGAGGACATACCCGATGCCGTCGCCAAGGCAGAGGCTGCGATCGCCGGCCAGAACGACGACTGGCTGGCCTCGGTCCGAGCCGACTGGCAGAAGCACTTTGCGTCCTTCTACAGCGATGCCCTCTACTTCTCCTTCCCCGACTCATGAGACCCGCGGCGCGGTCCCGGGCGAGCCCGGCTTGATACGAGAGACAGGCCCTGTGCCCACAGTCGCCCGGGGCCTCCCCTCCGTGCGCACGCGTGCACACCACACGCGCGCAACCCTCCTTCGGGGACACGTCAGGGAGCGGGTTACGGGTACGCCATCTGTTGATGAGCGTCAGCAAGAGCCCGTCGCCGGAGTCGGCGTGATCCTGCTCCAGACGTTGGACAGCCCGCTGCACGGGTGCCGACCCAGCGCTCTGACCCGCAGGTTCACCGGGTCGGGAGCCCGTGCGCTTGCTGATGCTGTAAGTCCCTCCAGGGGTGTGACTGGCACTTCACCACACGGGCCCCTGGCAGAATCTCCGGGTGATACAGAAGAAGCTCGACGCGCTCGCGCAGATGATGGAGGAGTACCGGGCCATGCCGTTCCCGCCCGGGTTCCGCGGCTTGGACGTTGAAGCCCAAGACATGGTCATGCTCGACGCGGACACCGCGGGTTATGTCTACCGCGTCCTCGATGGCCCCCTCCCCGCACCTGCCAGAGGGGGCTTGACCAGGTTGGTGGGGGTTTTCGAGAAGGTCCTCCCGGCGATCGACAGCGAGTACGCGAGCAGGTACTACACGCAGGCACGCGACGTGGCCGCGCTGGCTGCCGAGATCGAAGCCATGCGCGACAAGTAGTCTCCATCGGGGGTTCGCCAGGCTGGCGGTTGTGGCAGTTGGATGTGCAGCGATACCCGATCCGACAGCTGAAGGTGGGTGGCCGAGCCTGTCAGAACTGTCCGAGGCGGTGGCAGTTGGGCGGCCTGCCGCATCAGGACACGACTCCGGACAAGTGGCCGGCCGCCGATCCGGCCGATGCCCCACCCGGACGGTGGGAGCCCGTGTCCTCCGGACCGGATCATGACATCCCGCTGCCGCCGGTCGCCGCGGCCGTGTTGGGTAGGTACGAACGGACCGGCCCCTCCAAGGCAGCTACAGCCCCTACGACGCCTACGCCGCACCGTACTGGGTGGCTCAGCTGCCGCACAGGATCCAGTCAGACAGTGAAGCACGCCAGACTGCTCCGTGACGTCCTGCGCGACGCGCCTGCAGCACCACCGGCTGTCCGTCCTCGACCGGGCTGGACAGCAGGCACCGATTGCGGGCAGCCGGGTCCCGTAGGTCAGTCGGCGGTGCCGGGTTTTGTGCCCCACACGTAAATGCTGTCGTCGACGGCGAGCAGGTCCCACAGCGTGGCGGCGTCGTCAAGGGCGAGGTTGACGCAGCCCGCCGACCCTCCGCCGTCATACAGGTCGCCAGGGCGTCCGTGCAGGGCCTGTCCGCCGTCGAAGAACTGTGCGTACGGCATGGGGGCGTTGTCGTAGATGGTGGAGACGTGGTCTCGGTTGCGCCAGTAGATCTCGTGCCACCCGGGGCGGGTCTCCTGCGCGTCGCGCCCGGTGCGGACCGGTACCGGGCCGAAGTCGACCTTCTTGTCGGTCTGTACCCAGAGGAGTTGGCGGTCCATGTCGATGCAGGTCACGCGGTGGGAGCGGATCGGACAGCGGCCGGCAGCGTTGGGGGCCGGGGTGGCTTCGACGGCGACCGAGGTGCGGTATGTCGCGAGATCGGCGAAGCCGTCCTGTCGGGGCAGGCCGTGCTTGGTCTGGAAGGCCCGGAGGGCACGGCAGTCGGCCTCCGACTGCCGGCCGTCGGCCGCCAGGCCAAGGTGCTTCTCCAGCTGACGCTGGTAGGGGCCGGTCGCTGCCGTGCACGGGCTGCCGCCGCCCGGGGCGGCCGTGGCGGGCATGACCGGGTACAGCAGTGCCATGACTGCTGTGGCGGCCAGGGCACCGGGGAGGCGGTAAGGAAAGCGCACGTGAGGACCTCCTTGCGGAGCGAGTTCTTCCCGCCAGTCGATCAGTCGGCCGCCCGGCCGCCCACCGATGGGCGGCCGGGCGGGTGACGAGGTCACACGTGCGTGGCGCTGTGGAGGCGGTGCTCGCCGTCCTTGCACTTCCCGGCCTTGCACTCCTTACCCTTGCAGGGCTCGCCGCGCTCGTTGTCGATCTCGACGGTGACGCCTTCCTCGTTGTTGGCCTCGGTGATCTCGTACGGCCCGAAGACCGGATCGGCCGGCAGGACGTACCCCTCCGGGACTGCGGTCTCGAGGAGGTAGTACTCGCCGAGCGGCAGGTCCTCGAAGATGCACTCACCCTGCTCGTCGGTGGAGCATCCGGCACCGGTGCGAGTGTCCGGGGATCCTCCAGTGGTCTGAAGTCCGGGGACGTCGTTCGTCTCACGCCACAGCTCGAAGACGGCACCGGACAGCGCGTCACCGTTCTTGGCATCCGTCTTCACCACAGTGAGCTCGCCGGGTTCCGACGGTGCGGGCGTCCGGGAGTTGGTGGCGGTGACGGTGACCCCTTCGTCGGCGTTGGCCTCGGTCAGCACCAGAGGGCCGAAGACTGCGGGATCGGGCAGTTCGTAGCCGTCGGGGGCGACTGTCTCCTGCCAGTAGTAGGTGCCGGTCTCGACCTCTTCCTCGCACGTGCCGTCTGCTCCGGTCGTGCACGGGCCATCGACCTGGGTGTCGGGGTCAGCCCCCGAGGTCTGGAGGCCGGTGGTGCCGTTGGTCTCCTCCCACAACTGGAAGACAGCACCCGCCAGCGCATCCCCGGTCTCGGCGTCGGTCTTCTCCACCTCGACCGTGCCGGTGGCGGGCGGTGTGGGGTCGGTGTCGCAGTTCAGATCGGCGTCGAACGGGAAGTAATGGATCTCCCCGGCGTTCGCGGGCCCGCCAGGGGTGCCGGCGAGTGGTCCCGCGATCAGTTCGCGGGCGATGATGTCGCCTTCGATGTTGGCCGGGTCGAGGTCTGTGAGGCTGGCTCGGGGGGCGTAGACGGTGCCCTCCAGGCTGTCGCCGTCGGCAATGGTGATGTCGGTCGCGTCAGCGAAGTTCCACAGGATGTACGGAGCCTGTTCACCCGACACACCGGCCATGGTCGGCGTGCTCCAGATGAACTCGCTGTCCGTGCCCGTGGTGTCGACGGTGACCAGCAGCGGCGTGTCCGCGGTCGGCGGGTCCAGGAAGGTGAGGATGTCGATGTTGTTCAGCTGCTCGCCGGTCAGCCGCAGCACGTTGGTCTGTCCCTCGGTGAGGGCGATCTTGATGTTGGACCCGGGAGGGATGGTGCCCTGATCGGGCAGTGGTACTTCGTTTCCGTCGAGGAGGGTGACGTTGGCCGCGCAGGTGGCCATGGTGTCGGAGCGGTTGCGGTAGGTGGAGAAGAGGGACGTGAAATCCATCAGCCCGCCCTGGGCGACGGAGGCGGCCGGCTGCTGGGTGGTCAGCCCGATCCGAGGGGTGGAGTTGTAGGCCGCGCCGTCGGCGACCACCTGTGTGTTGACGCTGGCACCGTTGCTGTCCTGGATCAGTGCGTCGCTGCCCGTCATGTCGCCGATCTTGACGTATCCGTCCTGCAGAACGCTCAGCACACCGGTGGGGCTGCTGCCCGCGTAGTCGACGGCACCTCCGACGAGCAGAGCCGTCGGCTCGCTGTCTCCCGGCGCGGTGAACGTTCCGGGTGTGTGGAGCGCGACGTTGTAGCCGTCGCCGTAGGCGAGATCGCCGCCTACCGCGACGGGGCCCTCCGACTCGGTGCTGCCGAGAGTGGCGTCCTCTTCGACGACCACCCCGAAGCCGTTGTTGCCGGCAACCGGGTTCCCGACGGCGACCGGCACACGGGCTGCGGCGCCCGCCGGGCCGCCGGTCAGTACGGCGGCCGCCAGCACCCCGGAACACGCGGCACCGGCCGCTGCTTTGCGGAGAGCTTTGCGTGCCGTGAACGATCTGTACACGCTGAGGGGCTGAGTCACATCTGTCATAGAGGAAAACTAGACATTCACCCCTCCCATGAGTGGGGGCGCACGGCCGTGCCTGCCGGACCGACACCCGAATGGCCAGCAGCCAGCAGCGGCCCAGCAGCACTCCTTGCGGCATGGACGCCGCAGGTCGGCGTCGAGGGTGTGGAGTTGCTGCCGACGGCCCTCCCGCACCGTCGGCCTTGGCCAGGTCACCCGCGCTGTGAAGCGCAAGCTCAGGATGCTGCAGTACAGGCCGGAGGCGGATCACCCCCTCCCGGCTCCCGACGCGCCTCTGACAAGCCGCTGACTCGGGGGGCCACGACCGACACGTGCCTCCGGGGGGGGCGCCACCGGCATCAAGAAGACGTCGAAGACTGCCTGGTTACGGCAATGCGGAGCAAGGCGCCCCCGCTTCAGGATGGTCGTCGCAAGGGCACGGGCGTTGGCCCGGTGCCGGGAGACGGAAACCGTGACACGTCAGGAGGAGAGCCATGGGAGAACTCCTGTACGCCGCTTTCGGCTTCCCCTCGTTGTCGTTCAGTGCGGCCGTGGTCGCCGTGGCGGTGTTCTGGCTGCTGGTGCTGTTCCGCGCCGTGGAGTGCGACGGCTGCTACGGCGCCGTGGACACCGAAGCCCTGCACCTCGGCCCGGTGCCCGGATCGGTGGCGGCCTCCCTGTTCATCGTGGGCAGCTGGATCCTGAGCATGTCGGGCTTCGTGGTTCTCCGTCTCGCCGGTGCGTTCCGGTCGTTCTCCGCTCTGCTCCCGCTCACCTTGCCGGTACTCGCTCCCGTCGTCTCCTCGTGGACGACCCGACGCCTCGCGGGGCCGCTGGTGCAATCTGCCGACGAACCCGGGCCGCATCGGGAGGACCTCACCCACCGGGCTGAGTTCCTCGAACGGGATCGGCTCGCCGCTGTCGGGCGGCGTGCTCTACCTGCGCCGGCACGGCGACGCAGGTAGCCCTCCTCGGGGAGCATCCGCCGTCCGGTGCTCGCCCACCTGTCCCGCAGCCCCGGCCTGCGGCTCCCGCTTCCTTCATCGACACGGGGTTTCTCATGGATGCCATCACCGTGGGCATCGGCGCGCTCGTCGCCGTTGTCCTGCTCGTCACCGTCGTCCTGCTGTTCGTGGTCAGCCGGCTGTTCCGGAAGGTGGAACAGGGCAAGGCTCTGATCGTCTCGAAGATGCGGAAGGTAGACGTCACGTTCACCGGGCAGGTCGTCCTGCCCGTCCTGCACAAGGCCGAGGTCATGGACATCTCGGTGAAGACCATCGAGATCTCCCGGACCGGACGCGACGGCCTGATCTGCCGGGACAACATCCGCGCCGACATCCGCATCTCGTTCTTCGTCCGCGTCAACAAGACCGTCGAGGACGTCATCAAGGTCGCGCAGGCCATCGGCACCGCCCGGGCCAGCGACAAGGAGACCTTGCAGGAGCTGTTCAACGCCAAGTTCTCCGAGGCCCTCAAGACCGTCGGCAAGCAGCTCGACTTCACCGACCTCTACACCAAGCGCGAGGAACTGCGGTTCCGGATCATCGAGATCATCGGCATCGACCTCAACGGCTACAGCCTGGAGGACGCGGCCATCGACTACCTGGAGCAGACCCCGCTCACCCAGCTCGATCCCGGCAACATCCTCGACGCCCAGGGCATCCGCAAGATCACCGAGCTGACCGCCGTGGAGAACGTCCGGACGAACGAGTTCCGCCAGCACGAGCAGAAGGAGATCACCCGGCAGAACGTCGACGCCCGCGAGGCCATCCTGGAACTGGAGCGCCGCCAGGCCGACGCCGAGATCAAGCAGAAGCGCGAGATCGACACCGTACGGGCGCGTGAGGAGGCCGAGACCGCACGGGTCGTCGAGGAGGAGCGGCTGCGGGCCCAGAGCGCCTTCCTGAAGACGGAGGAGCAGCTCGGGATCCAGCGGGAGAACCAGGCCCGCGAGGTGGCGGTCGCGCAGAAGAACCGCGAGCGGGTCATCGCCGTCGAGAACGAGCGGATCGAGAAGGACCGCCTCCTCGAGGTCATCGGCAGGGACCGGGAGACCGAACTGACCCGCATCTCCGCGGAGAAGGAGGTCGAGGCGGAGCGCAGGGACATCGCCGAGGTGATCCGCGAACGGGTGGCGGTGGACCGTACGGTCGCCGAGCAGGAGGAGTCGATCAAGCGGCTGCGGACGGTCGAGGAGGCCGAGCGCACCCGGCAGGCGGTCGTCATCGCGGCCGAGGCCGAGGCTCAGGAGAAGCTGGTCAAGGACATCAAGGCGGCCGAGGCCGCCGAGCAGGCCGCCGTGCACCGGGCCGCCGAGCAGCTCACCCTGGCCGAGGCCCGCAACAAGGCAGCCGACATGGACGCCCGCGCCAAGATCCGCCTCGCCGAGGGAGTGCAGGCCGAGGCCGCCGCCGACGGGCTCGCCGCAGCTCAGGTCCGCGAGAAGGAGGCTGACGCGATCGGGAAGACGGGTCGCGCGGAGGCCGAGGCCACCGAGGCGCGGCTGCGTGCCGAGGCTGTCGGCACTCGCGAGAAGGCCCTTGCCGAGGCGACCGCTATCGGCGAGAAGCTGAAGGCGGAGGCCGCCGGTCTGACGGAGAAGGCGGCGGCTATGGCGGCTCTCGACGAGGCCTCCCGCGCCCATGAGGAGTACCGCCTGCGGCTGGAGACGGAGAAGGAGATCCGGCTCGCCGGCCTCGACGTGCAGCGTCAGGTCGCCGAGGCGCAGGCCACCGTGCTCGCCACCGGCCTGGAGAACGCCGACATCAACATCGTCGGCGGCGAGTCGGTCTTCCTTGACCGGCTCGTGCAGTCCGTCGCGCTCGGCAAGTCCGTCGACGGCTTCATGGACCACTCGGAGACCGCGCAGGCGCTGGCGGGTCCGTGGCTGAACGGGGAGGGATCCTTCACCGAGGACCTCACCAAGGTGCTCGGTTCGCTCTCCAGCGCCGACGTGCAGAACCTCAGCGTCTCCGCGCTGCTCGCGAAGGTCATGAAGTCCGGCGTGCTCGACGCGCACGTCCCCGGCCCGGCCACCGCCGCCCCGGCCGAGACGCCCGCGCTGAACGGCTCGGCCACGAACTGACCGCCCCGGGGGGGAGCGGTCACAGCGGTCCGGTGCCGGCACACGGGGGTGTCGGCACCGGACCCGCAACCATCAGGGGACAAGGAGCGGATTGACATGAGCGCCGGAATGGACCACGACACGTACGCGGTGCTGCGCGACCGCCTTGCGGCGCAGGCGGCCGAGCTGGCCGGGCGTGCCGAGGCGCTCAACACCGCCCGTACCGCCGCCTTCGGATCCGGTGGGCTGTCTCTCACCGGCACCGGCAGCGTCCGCACCGAGGGTGCCGGGGAGTTGCTGGACGTCGCCGCCGTCGGAAACGATGTCCTGTTGTTCGGCTCCCACCCGGCCTCCGCGCAGAGCGCCGAGCCGTCGGTCGCCGACCTCTTCACCCTCCACGACCGGGACCTGAACCCGCTGTCCGAGGGCGCGGTGCCCGGTCTCCTCGACGACCCCGGCTTCGTACGGGATTTCTCGGCGCTGCACCGGTACTTCCGGGACGCGCGCCTGCTACGGCTGCGACGCGTGGAGGGCCGGCTCCTCGCCGTCTTCCGGACCGGGCAGAAGGCCGACGACATCCGCGTCCTGCGCTGGTCGGTCGGGCCGTCGGGCGAGACGCGGTTCCTCGACGCTCTGGGAGAACGCGACCACGTCTTTCCGCCCCCGCATGATGTCGACTGGGTGGACACGACCCGCGACGACCACGTCCATGGCCGGCACCCGCACGTCTCGCTCGGCGGCCGTCTCTTCGTCTCCACGGTCGGCGGGGCGCTGACGGTCAAGACGGAGAACGACGCCGAGACGGCCGAGGGCGTGTACGCCGAGCCGGTCGACGAGCCGCTCCAGGCACTGGCCGATGCCGAGGTCGCGTATGCGTTCGTGAGGGCCCTGACCCTGGTGCGCGTCCGCCCGTACAAGGAGGAGGTCGTCCGCCACCTGGTCTTCAACGGCCTGACCGGGAGCGTCGTCAGGCTCGACGGCATCGGTCAGTCGTGTCTGCGGCTGCCCGGGGACGAGGGAGTCGTCTTCCCCGGTGGCTACTGCCTCGCCTCCGGTGCGATGAAGACCTTCGACACCGACACCTCGGGGCTGGTCCTCGACCGGGTGATCCGTTCGCCCGACGGCGAGAACCTCCTGTTCTCCTTCCACTCCCGGCCGGAGCACCGCGGTCTTCTCCTGCCGTACAACCTGATCCGAAAGGAGATCGCCCATCCGGTGTCCTGCCGTGGATACGCGCTGCTCGACGACGGGACGATGGTCGTGCTGCGCGACGAGGCCGGCGAGCCCGGCCGGGTCCACCTCGTGCAGATCTGGCGGACTCCGTACGTCTCCGACACCCATGTGAACCCTGCTGTGGACGGCCCGTTGGCCCGCATCGGCAACGCGGACCTCGTCCGAGGGATCGCGGACTGCCTGTCGATCGTCCGCCAGGCCACCGAGCTGACCCCCGCCGGCGAGGTCTACGAGGCACTCGCCGCCGCCTGCGTGCGCGCGGGCGACGTCCACCACTGGCTGGGAGACCCGGAGACCGGTGACTTGCGCACCCCCCTGGCCGAGCTCCGGGCCACCGCCGCGCAGGTCCTCGACGAGTTCGAGACGGTGACCACGCTCACCCGGCAGGCGGCGGAAGCGTACGCGGACTCCGCCCAGCAGATCGGCCGGCTGGTCCGGCGCATCCGGGGCGAGGCGCCCGCCACGGCCGACGAGTGGATCTCGCGGATCACCGAGCTCCGCCGGGCGCAGGGCCATCTGCTGACCCTGAAGGACATGCGGTACGCCGACACGGACGGCATCGACAGCCTCGCCGGGGACGTCGAGGCCGACATCGCTTCGGCCGCCCAGCGGGCCGTCGACTTCCTCCGGCGTGAGGACGCCTTCGCCGCCCACCACATCGAAGCGGAACGGTTCGCGACAGAGGCCGGCGCCGTCACCACCGTGGCGGGCACGGCCCCGGTCGCCGGCCGGCTCGACACGCACACCGCCGACTTGCGGACGCTCAGCGAGATCATCGCCGGTCTCGACATCGGCGACGCCACCGTCCGCACCTCGATCCTGGAACGGATCGCCGACGTCCTGGGCGCGCTGAACCGCGCCCGGGCCCTCCTCGCCGCCCGCCGTGCCGAACTCCTCGACCAGGAGGGCCGGGCGGAGTTCGCCGCCGAGTTCGCCCTGCTCGGCCAGGCAGCCACCGGCGCGCTGGCCGCCGCTGACACCCCCGACCGCTGCGACGACCAGCTCGGCCGGCTGCTGCTCCAGCTGGAGAACCTGGAGTCCCGCTTCGCCGAGCACGACGGTTTCCTCGGCGAGATCGCCGGCAAGCGCGCCGAGATGTACGACGCCTTCGCCGTGCGCAGGCAGTCCCTCCAGGACGCCCGCGCCCGCCGCGCCGAGCGCGTCGCAGCATCGGCGGACCGCGCCCTGGAGACGATCGCCCGGCGAGCCGCGACCCTTTCCGACCTGGACGAGGTGAACACGTACTTCGCCTCCGACCCCATGGTCGCCAAGATCCGGCGCACCGGCGCCGAGCTGCGGGAGCTCGGCGACGAGGCACGGGCAGAGGAACTGGAGGGCCGCCTCGGCGCCGCCCGGCAGGAAGCAGGTCGCGCGCTACGGGACCGTACCGAACTGTTCGCCGACGGCGGCGCCACGATCCGGCTCGGCCGGCATCGCTTCGCCGTCAACAGGCAGGCCCCCGAGCTGACCCTCGTACCGCACGGGGACACCCTCGTCCTCAGTCTGACCGGGACCGACTACCGCGTGCCCGTCACCGACCCGGACGTCGCCGAGACCCGCCCGTACTGGGGCCGGGTCCTTCCCTCCGAGTCGCCCGGCGTCTACCGGTCCGAGTACCTGGCCGCGCGCCTCCTCGCCGAGCACGGCGCCGGCGGACTTGCGGGTGAGGACGTGGCCGCGCTCACGCGACGGGCCGCCGAGGCCGCGTACGACGAAGGGTACGAGCGCGGCGTCCACGACCACGACGCGGCGGCGATCCTGCAGGCCGTCCTCAGGTTGTCCGCAAGCACCGGACTGCTCAGGTACCCGGCTCCGGCACGCGCGGCCGCCCAGGTCTTCTGGGCCCACACCGCCACCGCCGAGGCGCGGGAGCAGTGGACCCACCGCGCCGACGCCCTGGCCCGGGCCCGCGACCTGTTCGGCACGGAGTCGGCCGTCGACGGCCTGCGGGACGAGCTGGCCGAGGAGATCGGCGACCCGACGGCCGCCGCGTACCTGGTCGAGGAACTCGTCACAGCGCCGACGGGCTTCGCCGTCTCGGACGCGGCACGGACCCTGCTCGACGAGTTCCGCCGCGCCGTCGGAACCTCCGCGTACGACGACTCCCTCGTCTCCCTCACGGGACCGCGCGCGCGTCGGCAGGTGGTCGAGGCCTGGCTCACCTCCTACGCGTCGGTATCCGGGGAGCCGCTCGACGAGGGCGTGCTCGCCGAGGCCGTAGCGGTCGAACTGTGCCCGGAGCTCGACCGCTACGAGGTCGCCGCCCCCGTCACGGAGACGGTCACCGGACTCCTGGGCAGCCACCCCCGCCTGCGGGGCGGCGCGTTGGAGGTGCGGCTCGACGAGTTCCTGGTGCGGACGCGGGAATTCGCCGCCACCGACGTGCCGGCCTACCGCGCGTATCAGGAGCGCAGAGCTCACCTTGTCTCCACCGCGCGCGACCGGCTCCGTCTTGACGAGTACCACCCCCGGGTCATGTCGTCCTTCGTCCGCAACCGGCTCGTCGACGAGGTCTACCTCCCTCTCATCGGCGACAACCTCGCCAAGCAGCTCGGCGCGACCGGAGGCGCCCGGCGGAGCGACTCCCAGGGCCTGCTGCTGCTCCTGTCCCCGCCCGGTTACGGCAAGACCACGTTGATCGAGTACGTGGCCGAACGCCTCGGCCTGCTCCTCGTCAAGGTCGACGGACCCGCCCTCGGACACCGGACGACCTCGCTCGACCCCGCCGAGGCGCCCGACGCGACCGCCCGCCGGGAGCTGGAGAAGATCGCCTTCGCCTTGGCGGCGGGCAGCAACGTCCTGCTGTACGTCGACGACATCCAGCACTGCTCGTCCGAGTTCCTGCAGAAGTTCATCCCGCTCTGCGACGCCACCCGGACGCTGGACGGGCACGACCTTCGCGGCAAGCGCTTCGCCGTCTGTATGGCCGGAAACCCCTACACGGAGTCCGGGCAGGCCTTCCGTGTCCCGGACATGCTCGCCAACCGGGCCGATGTGTGGAGCCTCGGCGATGTGCTGACCGGCAAGGAGGAGGCCTTCGCGTTCAGCTTCGTGGAGAACGCCCTCACCTCCCATCCGGTCCTGGCGCCCCTGGCGGGCCGTGACCGCTCCGACCTGGAGCTGCTGGTACGGCTGGCGGCCGGGGATCCGACAGCTCGCCGTGACCGGATCACGCACCCCTACACCCCGGCGGAGCTCCAGCAGGTCCTCGCCGTACTCCGTCACCTCCTGACCGCCCGTGAGACCGTGCTCGCCGTCAACGAGGAGTACATCGCCTCCGCCGCAACCGCCGACGGGGCTCGCGTCGAACCGCCGTTCCGGCTCCAGGGGTCTTACCGCACCATGAACAGGATCGCTGCCCGTGTCTCACCCGCGATGAACGACGCCGAGCTCAGCGCGGTGATCGACGACCACTACACCGCCGAGGCCCAGACCCTCACCGCCGAGGCCGAGGCGAACCTCCTCAAGCTCGCCGCGATCCGCGGCCCCCTCACCCCGGCGCAGGCCGCCCGCTGGACGGAGGTGACAGGCGCCTACACACGCACCCAGGCACTCGGTGGCTCCGCCGGCGACCCCCTCGCCCGGGCCGTCGCCGCCCTCGGCCTGCTCGCCGACCGCATCACCGCCGTCGAAGCGGCCATCACCCGCGCCACTGATCCGCGCCACCCCCTTGCGCACCCCGCAGGACGGCACGCGTCACACCCCGTGGACGTCACCGCTCCCGATTACCGCCGCAACTGACGCAGGAAGGGGCGAGCAGCATGGACCGGCCCTTGCACGCGGCGATCGGGGAGCACCCGGTCCTCTGCCTGATGTGCGACAACGACACATTCCGGAAGCGAGAGGTGATGCTCAACGGCAGCCGAGGCCGGCGCCCACACGCGCCCTTCACCACCGGCCGTCAGGCGCCGCCCGCCCCGGACGGCGGTTGGAGGACGGCCGGTGATGCTGCTGTTACCGCCGACACATCGCACCGATCGACAGGAGTGTCCTGCCGCGAGCTCCTGACCAGGGAAAATAAGTGCACGGTGAACGGATAGGCCTGTCCGGATAACGGTCACATCACGCTTCCTGCGCTTTTCGCAGATCACCGTGAGTGAGGTGATATGCGTCACACTGCGGACGTGCGGTGTCGTGGTAGGAATGCGCAACTCCGCAGGTGGCACCACCCCTCGCCTGTCCTGCGGAGAGCCGGGCACATCCCGGCTGCACGACCGAGGTGATCACACTCCGAGTCCACGGACGTCGGTCCCTCGGCTCGCCGACCGGACAACGGCGTTCGCTCACAGACCGCACCCCCACTGGCGCTGCCTCCCGCACGCCGGTCCTGCGCACTGAGGTCCCACCGTGTCACTCGATTCCTTCACCCAGTCCGTCGACAAAGCCGTCAGCGGCTTCTTCGAACCGATAGCCACCTGGCTCGTCGAGATGGTCTTCTACGCCGTGCCCGTGGGCGGCACCCAGCTGCCACTGATCGTGGCCTGGCTCGTCGTCGCCGGCCTGGTCTTCACCGGCTGGTTCGGTTTCGTCCAGCTGCGCAAGTTCCGGCTCGCCGTGGACGTCGTGCGCGGGAAGTACGACGAGAAGGGATCGGATGGCGAGGTCAACCACTTCCAGGCGCTGACCGCCGCCGTTTCCGGCACCGTCGGACTCGGCAACATCGCCGGTGTGGCCGTCGCGGTCTCCATCGGCGGCCCGGGCGCCACGTTCTGGATGATCCTGTGCGGCCTGCTCGGCATGGCCACCAAGTTCGTCGAGGTCACGCTCGGCGTGAAGTACCGCGAGGTGCACGCCGACGGCACCGTCTCCGGCGGCCCCATGCACTACCTCCCCAAGGGCCTGGCCGAGCGGTTCGGCAAGAACGGCAAGACCCTCGGCAAGATCCTCGCCGTCCTCGCCTCCTTCATGATCCTGTTCTTCGGCCTCTTCGGCGGCAACCTCTTCCAGGTCAACCAGTCCTACGCGCAGCTCGTCTCCGTCACCGGCGGCGAGGACGGCGCTATCGGCTCCTCCGCCGGCGCCCTGTTCTTCGGCATCCTGATCGCCGCCCTCGTCGGCATCGTGCTTCTCGGCGGCATCCGCTCCATCGCTTCCGTCACCAGCAAGCTGGTCCCCGCGATGGCCGGCATCTACATCGCCGCCTGCCTCGTCGTCATCGCCGTCAACGCCTCCGCCGTGCCCTCCGCGGTCTCCACGATCATCGAAGGCGCCTTCAACCCCGAGGGCGTCGCCGGCGGTGTCCTGGGCGCGCTGATCATCGGCTTCAAGCGGGCCGCGTTCTCCAACGAGGCCGGCCTGGGATCCGCCCCGATCGCCCACTCCGCGGTGAAGACCAAGCACCCCGCCAGCGAGGGCCTGGTCGCCCTCCTGGAGCCGTTCATCGACACGGTCGTCATCTGCACCATGACCGCCCTGACCATCGTCATCGCCAACCCCGCCAGCTACGTCGAGCTCCGTAACGGCGGCGAGTCCATCGGCGGCGTCACCATCACCTCCGACGCCTTCGGCACGGTCATGCCCTGGTTCCCGTACATCCTCACCGTCGCGGTGATGCTGTTCGCGATCTCCACGGTGCTGACCTGGGGCTACTACTGCATGAAGGCCTGGACCCACCTCTTCGGCCGCAGCAGGACGAGCGAGCTGACCTTCAAGGTCCTCTACACCCTCTTCGCGATCGCAGGCTCCCTGCTCACCCTGCAGACGCTGATCGACATGGCCGACGCCGTGCTCTTCATGCTCGCCGTCATCAACATCATCGGCCTCTACCTCCTCGCCCCCGTCGTCAAGCGCGAGCTGAACACCTTCCTCGACTTCGTCAAGAAGCGCGACGCCGGCCTCGACACCGAGCCCGACCAGGAGCCGGTGAAGACCACCGTCTGACCCCTCCCCCGGCGACCCGCCTCCCCGAAGGGCCCTGTTACTCACCTCGCGCCTCGGTGAGAAGCAGGGCCCTTCTCTCCCCGTCTCGACACGTGGAAGACGCCCTGTCGAGGCCCCGCAACCGAGGCCCCGCAGCGCTCGACAGGGGTGAAGGAACGCGGCCTTCCGTGTCCGCTCCAGGACGGTGACCCGGTAACCGACGATCAGCGCGATCCGGGTGGCGTCAGGCGGGTCTGCTCAGGCTTCCGGGACCGGAGGGCGTACGCGTTCAGGGACAGGCTTGCCGTGAGGCGTCGCGCGTGGGGGACGTGCAGGGTTTCGTCCGTGCCGTGGGCGTTCGCGCCGCCTGCTGTGGTCAGGTCGCACGGTGGGACACGTGTGTGACTCGCCGAAGTGATACCGGTGGCTGCGGTTGTCGGAGGGGGACAACCGATGCCTTTCTTCGTGGCGCACGGTCATAGACCCTGACTGGTGCACCGTAGCCGCGAGGGTGGTCGAAGCGTGCGCCGGCCGCACCCGCTGGGACTCGGACACGAAACATCGAGATGCGTACCCTGATCAGTACCGCCTTCATGTCGCTCGACGGCGTACTTCGTCTGGTGAAACCACCACACTCGCTGCCGGCAACCACGAACCGAACCGCGGTCAGCCGAGCAACTTCGCCTGAAGCGGCGCCAGAGCGGGATCACCCGCACTCGCACCGCGAGCTCGGTTACGACCTGACGCGCGACTGCAGCCACCAACTCCTCGACCTCGGTCGTGTCCGATGCGCCGTGAACCGTGATCTGGAGACCGGGCATTTCCCAAGCGCACTCGATCTCCATGCCTTCGACAGCGATCCGGTAGTGGCCGTCGCCAGCCACCGGCACCGCCCCCCAGCCCGTGGGCTGCAGCACATCCAGGCACCTGTCCGAGCGCACCGGCCCGAGGAAGACGTCGTCATCGGTGGCAAGCAAGTACTCAAGCACACCGGCAGTATGCCGACCTGACACGGCGAGCGTTCATGACGCGGCACTTGCGTGAGCCGATTCCCGGCGCGCCGACCCGGCACGGCGCGATCGGGGCATCATTGCCGCATGAGTGCCTCCGACACCGCCGCCTCCGCCGACACCGCCCACGAAGACATGTGGATCCTCGTCGCCATACACCGGAACACGGCCGGTGCCCCGCGCCCGACGGCGGCTCTCCGCGCTTGACTGCGCGAGCGCGGCATCGACTGGATGCCGTTCGCCGCCGAGGAGATCCGCCTGGACCTGCTCCAGTGCCCCGGCCCCGGCGACGAGACAGGAAGCCGCCAGTGCGTTGCCGAGGTCCGCGTCCGCCACGAGGCCCTGCGTCGCCTGGGCCTGCACCCGGACCAGCAGACCGCCCACGTCACCGGCCCGCCTTCGCCCGCCTGGTGGCACGCGGAGGCCGAACGGCTCGCCACCTGGCGGCACGGCTGACGCGAGGTCAAGGTCGCCCTCGTCGGCACCATTGACGAGGCCAGGCCTCCCCCGCATCATCACGGGAGCGCTCCCACGAGCGTCGCACCGAAGGCACCCCACCGACCACTTGCACCGGGCGTCCTGCCGACCGACGCGGCGCACGCCCGAGGAGGACACCTCATGCCGCTCCCACACCTCCCTGCCACCGGCCGGTTAGGCCGTCCGGCCCGCAGAGCCGGAAGAACCGCGGGCAGACGTCCCGCCGCCGCGCTCGTCTGCGCCCTGACCACGGTCGCCGCCCTCGCCGCCGCTCCCCCGGCGCCCGCCGCGACCGCCAGGACCGCCGCGGACCCGGTCGCCACGACGACGGCCGCCGGCGACGCGTCGACCGTCGAGGTCTCCGTCAACGCGGGGGTGGGGCTCGGCACCATCGACAAGGCGGCGTTCGGCGTCAACCACGCGCTCTGGGACTCACACATGAACGATTCCGAGGTGACCGGCCTGTTGGGCGAGGCGGGCGTCGGCGTGATGCGCTACCCGGGCGGCTCCTACGGCGACATCTACCACTGGAAGGACCACACCGCCCCCGGCGGCTACGTGGCGCCCGGAACCACCTTCGACGAGTTCATGGGCAGCGTCCGCGCCTCCGGCTCCCAGCCGATGATCATCGCCAACTACGGCACCGGTACCCCGCAGGAGGCCGCCGACTGGGTCCGCTACGCCAACGTCACCCGCGGCTACGGGGCGAAGTACTGGGAGATCGGCAACGAGATCTACGGCAACGGCCACTACGGCAGCGGCTGGGAGGCCGACGACCACCCGGACAAGAGCCCGCGTGAGTACGCCCGCAACGTCCTCGCCTACGCCGAGGCGATGAAGGCGGTCGACCCGACCATCAAGATCGGTGCCGTGCTGACCACGCCGGGCGACTGGCCGGACGGCATCGTCGGCACGGGTGACTCGGCCGACTGGAACCACACCGTGCTGTCCGCGGTCGCCGGGACGATCGACTTCGCCATCGTGCACTCCTACCCGGGTGGTGCCACCGCCGACGAAGCGCTGGACCGGACCGCCCGACTGCCCGGACAGCTCCGCGAGGTCCGCCGGCAGATCGACCGGTACGCCGGGGAACGCTCGTCGAAGATCGGAATCGCGCTGACCGAGGTCAACTCCAACGTCCAGATGAACAGCCGCCCCAACGGCCTGTTCGCTGCGGACACCTACATGACGGCGCTGGAGAACGGCGTCTTCAACGTCGACTGGTGGAACGTCCACAACGGGCCCACCAAGGTCGAGACGGTGGACGGCGACACCGACTTCAACGACTTCGGCCTGCTCTCCAGCGGCGGATGCGTCGGCGACGTCTGCCAGCCGGCCGTGAACACACCGTTCCACCCGTACTTCGGCATCAAGTCGCTGACCAAGCTGGGTCGTCCCGGTGACACGATGGTCGCCTCCTCCACCGACAGCGACCAGGTATCCGCGCACGCCGTGCACCGGGCCGACGGCACGCTGAGCGTGATGCTGATCAACAAGGACCCGCTGAACGCCCGCAGCGCGGACATCAGCTACACCGGGTACACGCCCACTACCCAGGCACCGGTCGTGCACCGTTACGGCCGCGGCGACACCGATGTCACCCGGGTGGCCGTCACCGCCGGGAGCGACCAGGTACTGCCTCCGTACTCGATCACCACGATCACCGTCGCCCCGCACGCCTCCGCGGCCTCGGTCGGCGCGCCCGGCGCACCGAAGACCACCGCTGTGGGCAGCTCGACCGCCACGGTGAGCTGGACAGCCCCCGCGAACGGCAAGGCGGTGCGCTACGAGGTGTACGAACGCCTGGGGACCAACGCCCAGTTGCTCACCACCTCGACCTCCACCTCGGCGACGCTGCCCAACCTGCCACCGGGCTCCGAGCACACGGTCAACGTCCTCGCCCGGGACGCGGACGGCCGCCTCTCACGCCCCTCCGAGCCGCTGACTTTCGCCACCACGGCTCCGCGTGACAGCAGCTGCCTGGTCAACTACCGGGTGGACAGCGGCTGGGGCAGCGGATTCGTCGCCACCGTCACGGTCTCCAACGTCGGAGACGCCCCGATCAACGGCTGGACCCTGGACTTCACCTGGCCGTCCACCGGCCAGTCCGTGCAGAGTGCCTGGAACGCGAACGTCACCAGTTCCGGCACGCGCGTCCACGTGACCGACCACGGCGCCAACGCCGAACTGTCCCCGCGCGGCGGCTCCACCGCCACCTTCGGTTTCGTCGGAGCCAACGACGGTGCCAACCCCGCCCCGATGACGTTCACCCTCAACGGCACCGTCTGCCGCACCTCCTGATCTACCGCCCGCAGGCGCGGGCGGCGCCCGGAGGATCGTCGCCCGCCCTCGGAGGAGGCGGGCGTCGAGGCAGTACGTCGTTCTCGCGCGGGAGCTGAGATCCCTGCCCCGCCTTCCTCACCGGAGCTTCTGGCGTGAGGCGCCGTCGGGTTCTGCTGAACCTCGACCACTCCTCACACGCTCCTGCGGAGCGTCCTTGGACGGACATCGAGTGTCCCGCCTTCTCGACCAGTCGGAGGGTGCGGGAAGGCGACTGCCCATTGGTCGCGATGCACGTCATCACCGGGGGCGCGTGCCGTGTGTACGTCAGGCTCTGGAGGGCCGCCGCCTCTGGGGGTTGTCAGCCGCAATCGGAAGGCTGTTCAGTGTCAGCAGCGCCGGCGGCGGCAGCGGCTCGTTGGCCTTGCCGGCGCGGAACGACTGGAGCAAGTAGGCCAGCAGACGCCGGGACGCTGCCCCGTCATCCGGGAGGGCGGTCACCAGAGCGCAGTGTGCCAACAGGACGACGGCGAGGTCGGAAGGGTGAAAGTCGGCCCGCAGCGCGCCCGACGCCTGGGCTCTGCGTACGAGGGTCGTGAAGTCGCGCTCGGCTCGTCGCCGGGACTGAGCGTGTTCTGAGCTGCTCTCCGGGAAGGCCGTGAGGAACGCGGCCGGGAATCCGCGTTCCTCCCGTTGCAGAGCGCAGACCGTCTCGATCAGTTGCTGGAAGCCCTGCCACGGGTCGGGGGCGGCCAGAGCCTCAGTGAGCGCCCGCGTGCAGGTTTCCATCTGCTTCGCGAACGCGCCTCTCACCAAGGTGTCCCGGGTCGGAAAATGCCGGTACAGCGTTGCCACGCCGACACCGGCCCGACGGGCCACGGTCGCCATCGGAGCGTCGATCCCGTGCTCCGCGAAGACCGCGCGGGCGGCGACGAGGACGCGCTCCCGGTTTCGCCGGGCGTCTGCCCGCACCCCGCTCCGGGCTGTGATCCGAGAGGAATCGGCCATCACTGTCTCTCGCTTCCGGTCCAAGTGGACGATCGCGTCCGCTTAAGAGTCTACGGTCGACGCCGGACCCCTGTACGACCCCCGGCAGCAGAGGCGGAGCGATGAACGACCGCATGATGAAAGCAGTGCTCTACAACCGCTACGGCGGCCCCGATGTGCTCTACACGGGCCGCGTGCGACGCCCCGAGCCGTCCCCCGGCGAGATCCTTGTGAAGGTGCACGCGTTCAGCGTCAACGGCGGCGAACTGGCAGCCCGTGCCGGCCGTCTCCGCCTCCTGACCGGCCGGAGATTCCCCAAACGTGTCGGCTTGGACTTCACCGGCAAGGTCGCCGCACTGGGCGGCGGGGTCACACGGTTCGCGGCCGGCGACCGCGTGTGGGGAGTCCTGGGGCGCACCTCCGGATTCGGCAGCGCCGCCGAGTACGTGACCGTGCCCGCCGATCGGACGGGCCGGCTCCCCGACGGTCTTGACCTGGTGGACGCCGCCGCGCTGCCGGTAGCCACCACAGCCGTCACCGCCCTGTGGGGCAAAGCCGGGCTGCGCCCCGGCGAACGACTCCTCGTGCGGGGCGCGGCGGGCGGTGTCGGCAACGCCGCCGTCCAGCTCGGACGGGCGTACGGCGCCGAAGTCACAGCCCTCGCCCGCGCCGCCAACCTCGCGTTCGTGCGCGGGCTCGGCGCGCACGAGGCTTACGACCACCGGACCGTGCGGCCGGCTGAACTGGGCCGCTTCGACGTGGTCCTGGACACCGTGGGCACCGACCTGCAAGCCTGCAGGCGCCTGCTGAATCCTGGCGGGCGCATGGTCACCATCGCCTTCGACCTGACACGGCCCGCCGCGTCGCTCGGCTACCTCGTGGCCAGCACGGTCCACGGTCAAGGACGGGTGCGTTTCTTCAGCGGCAACCCCACGCGGGCGGACTTCGACGACCTCGCCCGCCGTGTGGCCGACGGCCAGTTGCGCCCCGCAGTCGACACGGTCTTCGCCCTGGAGGACACCGCGGCGGCCCACCGAGCGCTGGAGGCGGGCGGGGTCCAGGGCAAGTACGTGGTCAAGGTCGCGTAGGACTCCTGTGAAGACGCCGATCACAGCGACTCGTTGATGGCAGCGGTGAGAGTGGTCGGCTCGCGGGAGACCGCCGGCTTGTCGTCTTCGACACCGCAGGCCCGCGGGATCCACGCGCACCTGCAAGACGGAGAGCTGGACGTCGCCCGGCGACTGAGGCCGCGTGCACGTACCTAGGTGTGAGAAAGAAGGCTTCAGCCCACCTGACGGAGTATCCGACCCTGGTGCACGACGTGGGGCGAGGGGGCGTGTGCGTGGCAGGGCGTGTCCTTCTCCCATGGAGGCGCCGGGGCTGGATCACTGTTCGCGTACAGCCAGGCACCGGGGACGAAGCAACCTCCCTAGACCCGGCTCACTCCACCTTCAGAATTCTGCTCCCGCTGCTCACCCCCGTGAAGGTGATGCGAGCCCTGCTGCCGTAGTGGCTCGTTCGCGGCGACGGTGCCTACCTGCTGGCCCTGCGCTCCGTGCACCGTCACGGCGGGCACTCACTGCTGCTCGATCAGACCGGCAAACGCCTTGCTGGAGGTGAACGAAGCCGGCCTCGCGACGGTCAGGTGAGGGTCTCCCGCGCCCAGCGGGCGATGCCACCGAGCCTGGCTGCTGCGACGTGGACATCGCCCGTCCTGACAGGCTGCTCGACTTCGTGGTCGTAACCTTCCAAGCCACACTCCTCCTCAACCATCCGTCCGATGCGGTACGCCTCCGCCATGATCGGCAGTGCTTCGCTTCCCGGGTAGCGATAGGGGATCTCGATGTTGGCGGTGTCCCCGTCGTAGTCCAGTTGCAGATGACCAGCAGGCCCGTCACGCCACAGGGTCAGGCTGTAGGGGAAATCCTCGGTGGTGACAGGGCCGACCTTCCGCGATATCCGCTGTATCAGCCTGGCCCAATTGGCGCGCTGCTCACCAGTCAGCTTCATGGGCTCGATGTCGGCATCCGGGTCGTAGGCGGAGTTGATCGCCTTGAGGGTCTCGTCGAAGGACCGGCCTGGAACGACCCGCAGAAACATGATGTCGTAGGTCACCGTCCGCAGCCTACGTGTCGTCCAGGCTCGCTACGTCCGGGGTCATGGCGGGGTGCGCACTCGCGTCGCACGAGGACTACACAGCCGCTACCGGAGCATCCGTCCTTCCCGTGGCCTTCCACGAGGCCCCGAATCGCGCCAGGTAGTGCCACACCTTCTTGACCGCCTGGGGGTCGTGGAGGCCGGTGCGGGCGGCGTCTCCGACGATCCGAGGGTCGAGCATGCCGTCGACCGCGATCCGTGTGCCCAAGTCGACGTATGTCTGGCCGCGATAGCCGGGGTGACGCCCGAGTTCCTCAGTCCCGAGCCGGAAGCCGGGGTGCCACTCCACCGGGCAGCCAAGACGCAGAGCGGCGTCCTCGATCGTCGTGCCCTGGTAACAGGGGTCCAGTACCAACGCCTCCACATCGCGTTGCAGCTGGACCGACGCGTGTACCTGCGCCTCGATGTAGTCGTCGAGCTCGTCCTGACGATCTGCGCAAGCAATCTCGATGAGCCCCATGCCGGCCGCGACACCGAAATCAGATGGTTCGAGGGAACTGTCCGGGTAACAGAACGTGCTGCGCGTCAGCGTCTGGGCCGACAGCCGAAAGTGGGCCGATCCGAACCGCGGCGCCCCGCCGGCCGGCTTGCGACGGAAGTTCAACGCGCCGTAGACAGGCCGCTCATCAGCGGTCGCCTCGTCGTAGGTTCCATCGAATATTCGGCTCTCCCAACGCCATCGGTCGCCGCCTGGGTGCGCGGTCAGACCACCGTTACTGGTCCCCGTGACGAACTGCGAGTGATAGACGCCTCCCTCGGCCATGGCGTCCAGGATGGGCTTGCCGTGCAGCAGACGGTCCGGGTGGAAGTTGAGGGTCACCCGCAATGCCGGGTCCATCGCAGGGCCCGACGACAGTTTCGCGACGTGCCGAAGTGCCCGTTCCTGTGCTGTCCGGGAGGCTGCTGAGCTCATCAGCACAATGATCCCCCACCTGATCGACCGGTGCACGCGGCCACCGAGGGCCCTCCCCAGCATGACGGAGCGTTTGATCGAGGACCGATCGAGTCTCCAAGGGTGCCCAGCACGTATGCACGCCGGCCTGGCGCAATACGGCAACAGGCCGTCTGCCGGGTACGCCGAGGCGTCTTCGCTGTTCCAGTCAGCTCTCTTGCTGCGTCACACCTGTCGTGGAACTTTCCGCATCGCCCGGTCCCGGATCCGTGAAGGTGCCGGGCCCGGAGGCGGTGGCAGGGTAATGCTGCGCAAGAGCGCCTTCGAGGGCGTCGAGCTCGGCGAGCCAGCGGGCGGGGAGTTCGTCGATGTCGGGCAGACCGGGGTCGGCGACGACGGCCAGACACGCGGTTCCGGCGTATTCGCCCAGGCACACCGACAGGTGGTGTCCTGCAGGCAGGAACATCAGCGGCAACAGGGCCCGGATCCGGTGGCCGTTGAGGTCGAGGGGCCGCGGAGGACCGGGGACATGGCTGACCACCATGGTGGTGCGCCGTGGGTCGAGGACACGTGCCAGGGCTCTGCCCTGCCAGCGCATGGGCAAGGTGTCGAAAGGGACGTCTGTGCCCCGGCCGCTCGCGCATGCCGGCGATCGAGACCCGGCTCACCGACGGAGGATCCTTGCCGCGTCGGACCCGGCTCAGGGCACCACACCGGCGCCCGGCCGTCGCCGCACCGCTACCCCCTCCCCCGTAACGGGAGAACACGGAGAGCACCGTCTGGACGAAGGGCTCTGCCTCCGGGCACCTGCTGCGGCTGCTTGCCCGCCCCCATCGGCGCCGGCCGCCCCGCGCCGGTCCCGGAGGGCGTCGGCGTGGAGGCCGACGAGCACGGGGCCTCGTCAGGCGCGGCGCGGAGCCAGGTCCTCCGGCGGCGTGGGAATCCGCCCCCGGGCACGGGCGAGCAGAACGGCCGGCTCGGGCTCCGCCTGGAGGGACTTGAGCATGAGCAGCCACCACTGGTCCAGCTGCTCCGCCCAGTTGCGGCCGCCCGGCATCTCCTCGCTCAGCGTACAGAGGCCGAAGAAGGAGTACACGAGCGTCAGGGCCGCGGTCGACGGTGCCACACCGTCCGCCAGCTCACCGCGCGTGCGGGCCTGGGCGAGAAGCCGGGTGACGGCCAGGGCCCAGCCGCCGAACGGCGTGGGCACGGGGGACTTCATGGTGCGGCGTTCCGCCCACAGGCGCGCACCCGCGCGCGCCACGACGTCCTCGCTGAGAAACCGCGCGACACCGAAGCTGAGCACGACCAACTTCTCCAGGGGCGGGATGTCGGGTGCGGAGTAGGGGGCCGCGAGTTGTGGCCAGGTGGCGAACTGCTCATGGATCACCGCAAGCGCCAGCTTCTCCTTGCTGGAGTAATGGAAGTAGATCGCTCCGCTCGTCTTTCCGGAGTGATCACTTATGTCATTGACACTCGTACCCGCATATCCACGTTCGATGAATAGGTGCGCTGCTGATTCGAGCAGCTCTTTACGGGTGGCGCGGGCCCTGTCCTGCACTTCAGTTCCACTTTCGTTCATAGGTTCCAAAGGTTGCGACGAAGGCCGGCGCCTCCGTCCGGAGGGTCCGACCACAGCGCGCGGAAGATCCTATTATTCTTCGGCCGTGCGTGCCCGGGGATGACTTCCGCGTATTCGCCGCCTGTTGTGCAGAATCGTTTCGCGAGGAGCCAGAACCAGGACCCGATCGGTACGGCTTCAACCCTGCGGACCGTTGCCCATCAGGGAAGTCGTCCGCTTTCCGTGGAACATTCCGCACCGTGCGCAGAGAAGGTGGCCATCCTCCTCGGAGATGTTCCCGTCACTCGAAATGGTGATTGCGCACTTCGGAAGGCCCAAATTAACGTAATGCCTACGATGTTTCGGATTCGGCCAGAACGGACGGTCTCGTCTCCGTGACACGCACGGAAATGTCACGTGGCACATGAGGGGTGCGGCCACGCACACTTCCGCCTCACTTCTCCGCATGGATGACCCACCCAGGCACCCGTCTGCGCCCGTACCGCCGGTCGGCGCAGCCTCCGAGAACGGCAGTCACATGACAGTTCTTCCCATCCTTTCCTGGTCCCCGTCCGCCATCGTCTTCGACTGCGACGGGACCCTGATGGACACCGAGCGACACTGGCAGGAGGCCCGGAACATCACGTTCCGGGTGTTCGGCGTCAAACCACCGGTCGGCTTCGCCGACCGGGCCAAGGGCGTGCACTACACCGAGTGCGGGGCGCTCATGGCCGAGGAGGCCGGTAAGCCGGACCTCGTGGACGACTTCACGGACACGCTTCTCAGCACCTTCACCGCACTGGTCGACCAGGACCCGGTGACCATGCCCGGAGCCGCCGCCCTGGTCCGGCTGGCCGTCGGCCGCGTTCCTCTCGCCGTGGCGAGCAACTGCCCCCGGACGATGGTGGAGTCCTGCCTCGGACGAGCGGGGCTGCTTGGCTGCTTCGACCACGTCGTGGTCGCCGGCGAAGCGCTACGGCCGAAGCCGGAGCCCGATGTCTACAGAGAGGCCGCACGCCTCTGCGGCGTGCGGCCCGAACAGACCCTGGCCGTGGAGGATTCGCTCACCGGCATGCAGTCCGCACGACGGGCAGGTCTCCGCGTCATCGGGATCGGACCGTGCCCGCCGGGTCTGGATGCGGAGCAGGCCGATCTGTGGGTCAGGAGTCTCGCCGAGGACGAACTCCTGTCATGGGCCAGGCGCCGGATCCGCTCCTAGGGCGGCTCAGCCTCGGACGCCGGGCCTGGGCCCGAGAAGGCGGACAAGCCGGTGCCGACATCGACTCCTGGCTTGCCCACGCCCTGGCCGTGCGCCTCGGGCACGACCGCGACCCGGCCGCCCGCGCATCCGCAGCAGGCCTGCTGACGTTGTCGGTCCGTGCGCACGTGGCCCGCTCGCCGAACTCGCCAGCCCGCCTCCGGCGCCGATGCAGACGAGACGGTGTTTCGCGGCACGGCTCGCCACCCCCCGGGCCGAAGCCGTCGACACGCTCGCCGTGCTCCTCACGCGCGTCGCCGTGCAGCGTCCGGCCGTCCGCCTTGGAACTACTCCTCCATCACGGACGGAAGGTGCGGCGGTAGGTGTCGGGTGGGACACCTACGCTGCGGTGGAAGTGGCGGCGCAGGGTGGTGGCGGTGCCCATACCGGTGGCTGCGGCGATCGTGTCCACGGTGGCCTCGGTGGTCTCCAGCAGTGCCTGTGCATGGCGAATGCGCTGGGCATGAAGCCATTTCAGTGGCGTGGTGCCAGTGAGGTCCTTGAAGTGGCGGCCGAGGTGGCGTGAGCTCATGCGGGCCCGACGGGCCAGGTCCTCGACGGTCAGCGGCTCGGCCAGCCGCTCCAGCGCCCAGGGGAAGAGATCGCCCAGGGGATGGTTGCCCGGGGCGGGGAGCGGAGTGGCGATGAACTGGGCCTGCCCGCCGTCGCGGTGGGGTGGCACGACCAGACGCCGGGCGATCTTGTTGGCGTCGGCCGAACCGTGGTCGAGGCGGACCAGGTGCAGGCAGAGGTCCATGGCGGCGGCCTTGCCCGCGGAGGTCAGGACGTCACCGTTGTCGACGTAGAGGACGTCCGGATCGACGCTGGCCGCTGGGTGGCGCCGGGACAGTTCCCGTGTGTGAGCCCAGTGTGTCGTGGCGCGCCTGCCGTCGAGCAGCCCTGCCGCACCCAGGACGAAGGCGCCCGTGCACAGTGAGGCCACGCGGGCGCCGGCCGCGTGGGCCGCACGCACGGCATCGACCAGATCGGCAGGCGGGTCGCGGTCGGTGTCGGCCCAACCAGGGACGATCACTGTGTCAGCGTGCGCGAGGTGGTCGAGTCCGTGGTCGGGTTCCAGGCGGAAGCGGCCGACACGCACCGGCCCGCTCCCGCAGAGGGAGAAGTCGTACCAGGGGTCCACGATGTGGGTCAGGTCGGACCCGAAGACCTCGACGGCCACGGACAGTTCGTAGTGGAGCATGCCGTCGGTGATGGCCAGTGCAACAGTGGGCATGTCCGAAACTGTACGGGCCATGTCGTTTCCGACGCTCGTGCGGGGTGCTCCCGGAGGGACAGGATGCGGGTGTCAGCCCGCAGAGGATGTTCCTCGCCGCGGACGTTCGAGTACAGGGAGCAGTCTCATGGGTGCAGGTCAGCTGGTGACGGTGTTCGGTGCTTACGGTCATACCGGGCGGTTCGTGGTCGCGGAACTGGCCGCGCGCGGGTTCGTCCCGGTACTGTCCGGGCGCGATGCGCAGTCCCTGGAGGAGCTGGCCCACGAGCACGGGCTGGAGGCCAGGGTGGCGTCGGTCGACGACCCGGCCTCGCTGGACCGGGCCCTGGCGGGCACGGCTGCGGTCATCAACTGCGCCGGCCCCTTCGCATCGACCGTCAGCCCCGTGATCGAGGCCGCGCTCCGCGCGAGAATTCCGTACCTGGACGTGGCCGCCGAGCTCGAGGCCAACCTCGACACCTTCGCCCACTACCGCGAGCGGGCCCGGGCTGCCGGAGCAGTGATCGTCCCTGCCATGGCCTTCTTCGGCGGTCTCGGCGACCTCCTGGCCACCGCGGCGATGGGTGACTGGACCGAGGCCGACGAGGCGCACATCGCCTATGCGCTCAGCAACTGGCACCCCACCGCCGGTACCCGGCTCTCGGGCGCGGTCTCCCGCGAGCGACGCGGGAACCACCGCCTGCGCTACAGCGGCGGACAGTGGGAGCGCCGCACCGACCCGGCCCCCACCCTGGACTGGACGTTCCCGGAACCGACGGGAACCCGGCCGGTGGTCGGGGAGTTCACGATGGCGGACGTCGTCACCGTCCCCCAGCACCTCTCCATACCCGACGTGACGACCTACATGACGGCCGAGGCGGTCCGGGACATCGCTGCTCCCCACACGCCGGCGCCGACCGCCACCGACGAGAGAGGCCGCTCGAACCAGACCTTCCTCGTCGACGTCGCCGTCCGCTCCGGCCGAGCCGAACGCCGGGCCACGGCAAGCGGCCAGGACATCTACGCCGTCACCGCACCCCTCGTCGCCGAGGCCCTGGAGCGCGTCCTGACGGGCCGCACCAAGGCCGTCGGCGTCGTGTCCGCCGGTGAGGTCTTCGACGCCGCCGACTTCCTGCACGCACTCGTCCCGCACATCACACTCGACCTGCACCCGCGGAAGCAGGACGCCTGACCCCAGCCATCCGCCCGGCGGCCGGGCCTGTGCCCTCAGCGAGGCGGGCAGCGGACGCGGAACCGGCGCCGCGTCCGCTGCCGAGCGGAGCGGGTCAGGTGCGGAACGGCCCCGTGACCTCGTAGGTGATGCCGCCGGACGAGCTGCCACTGGTCCCGCGCTGCGAGGAGAAGTAGAGCCGCCTGCCGTCCGGGGAGAAGGCCGGACCGGTGATCTCCGAGCCTGACTGGCCGCTGATACGCAGGAACGGGGCGACGGTGTCGTCGGGGGTGATCAGGCAGATCTCCATGCTGCCGCCGTCCTCCGCGACGTACAGGTCGCCGGAGGTGGCGCGGGTGACGTTGTCGACGCCGGTCAGCGGGGCGGCGCCGCCCGTGACGAGCGAGTCGTCGTAGGCGAGGGAGAGGGACGAGGCGTTCGCGTCGTACGCCCACACCCGGTTGTCGCCCTTGGTGGTGAACCAGCAGGTGCCCGCCGCGTAGAAGCAGCCCTCGCCGCCGTTGAACACCTTGGCACCGGAGACCTGATAGCGGGTCTGGGTGGGCGATCCGTCCGGGTCGGGAACGGTCGTCCAGGTCACCGGGCCCGAGGTACCGGTGCCCGCCACCAGCACCTGCAGCGTGCCGGACGAGAGGTTGCCCCAGGTGGTGGGGCGGAAGCGGTAGAAGCGGCCGTCCGTCTCGTCCTCGGTGAGGTAGACGTAGCCGTGGTCGGGGTCCGCTGCGGCGGCTTCGTGTTTGAACCGGCCCATCGCGGGGCGCTGCACCGCGGTGTCCACTCCCCACGGGTCGGTCTCGTACACGAAGCCGCGGGTGACCTCCTCGCACGAGAGCCAGGTGTTCCACGGGGTCCGCCCGCCCGCGCAGTTGGTGTTCGTACCGGACAGGATCCGGTACGCCGAGGTGACGGTCCCGGACGAGCTGAAGCGCACCGCGCTCGCCCCACCGCCGCTGCTCGCGGACACCTCCGCGTTGGAGACGTAGATCCAGCCGCTGCCGTCGGTGAAGGTGGCACCGCCGTCCGGGGCCCTGTGCCAGGTGTACGAGGTGCCGGGGACGGTCTGCCCGGAGCGGGCGATGATCCTGCTGGTGAAACCGCTCGGCAGCAGAATGCCGTTGCTGTTGGCCGCCTGCAGCGCACCGTAGGGGCCTGCGGCCGGCTGGGCCGGATCCGCGAAGGCGGCACCCCGCCACAGGGTGCCGCCGAAAGCCGCCGCCGAGCTGCCGATCACCGCTGTGCGCAAGAAGGTCCGACGTTCCACGATCACTCCACGGGTGACGTGCTGGCCCGCCGGTCCGGTCGGCCCGGCGGGTCGAACGTCAGGACAGTAGAGGCGCGTAGTTGCCGAAGCGGCAACGCCCGGTGAACGGAAGGCAGTCAGTCCTCGCGCACCGGGAAGACCAGGACGGCGTCGTGGTCCAGGCAGGCGCCCGTTTCCAGTCCGGGGCGCCGTCTCCACAGCGGCGACGCGATGACCGGCCGCCCTGCGGCGGCTCGTGGACCGTGCCCAGGCCGGTGCGCGGTCACGGCCGTGGTCGCTCCCGTGTGTGAGGGCCGGGTGACGCCTACGGGAGGACGATGTTACGGCCCGGACCTCCTTCGACCATGTCGTTCCCCGGGCCGCCGGCCATCAGGTCGTCGCCGGCCTCGCCGTGCAGCATGTCGTCGCCGGAGCCGCCGAGGAGGACGTCCCTGCCGTCTCCGCCCATGACGTGGTCGTCGCCGGAGCCCGCGTACACGAGGTCCTTGCCGCCGTAGCCCTCGACCATGTCGGCGCCCCGGCCGCCCCACATCCGCTGGTCGCCGTCGTCGCCCATCAGGTGGTCCATGCCGTCACCGCCGTCCAGGAGGACGCGCCCCATGACCATGTCGTCGCCCGCGTCACCTCGTACCGTGTGCGCGGTGTGGGCGTGCAGGGTGTCGTCACCGGGTCCACCACTGACGGTGGCGACCCCGAGGTCGCTGGTGGCGATCTCGTCGTCGCCGTCGCCGAGGAAGACGTCGATCCGGTCCGGCCGGGTGCTGCCGGTGGGCAGTTCGCAGACGACATACGTCTCGACCCCCGGCTCCAGGTACGCGCAGTGGTCGCCGGGGCGGAGCGGGACCACGTCGCGGAAGCCGATGCGCCGGACCCCGTCTCCCTGGTCCATCGGAACCACGTGGAGGTCGTTGACCTGCCCCGGGGCGGCGGTGAAGGTGATCGACTGCGTCGCCCGGTCGGTGCCGATGCGGGCCTTTGCTCCGATGGCGGTGGGAGCCGCGACGGCCGGGGACGCGGCGAGGCCGGCGGCGAGCAGGGCGACGACGGCTGCGCGGGCGGTGACTCGGTGGCGGTTCATGGGGCCTCGTCTCGATGGGATGGCCGGTGTGGCGGCCCGGCGGCGTGCTCGCCGTGTACGAGCGCGATGCCGCCCGGCGTGATCACCCGCGTACAGGCGCGGTAGTGGCTGGTGCCTGGAGCGGACGGTGCACCGTCCGCTCCAGGCGTCAGCCGGTCTGAATCGTTCGGGGCCGGTGCCTGTCAGCAGCGCCGGTCGGCGCTGTGGTGCGATGGCACGGCAGTGCGGTCGAGTGTCAGCTCACGTTCACGTCCACGCAGGCGTAGAAGGCGTTGGCGGTGTCCGCGATGTTCCAGACGGCCAGCACCTTCTGCTTGCCCGTCAGGTTGCCGAAGTTCACCTGGTGGGAGACGGTCTCGCCCGGTCGGGCACCGCCGTCGTTGAACTCCGCGATCTTCCGGCCCCCTGCGTAGTACTGCCATGTGCTGGTGGCGTGCCGTGCCGTCAGCCGCCAGTTGAAGCTGGTCGTCCGGCTGACCGGGGTTACCTTCCAGCCTTTGCCGTCGTTGTTGAGCTCGGCGAAGGCGGCGTTGCCTCCATGGCAGCTCATTAAGCCCTTGGGGCCCTCGACACTCTGCGGCTCGTACTTGATGGAACCGCAGGAGACCGTGCCGGCGGCGCACTGGGCCTGCCGACTCGGGGGCGAGGAAATGTAGCCGTGCGCGCTCGCGTTGCCGGCGGGCAGGCTGATGGCCAGGAGCGGGGCGATGCCCATCCCGATGGCGATGGCCAGCCGTTTCTTGCTCTTCATGAGAACTCCTCCGGGGGGGGTTGGTACTTGCCTGCGCGAAACTGGCAAGCGTGTACATGACAAGCGATGACATACATGGCGCCGGAGCGGACAACGCTTGGCCAGGAAAGCGTACCCTGCTTGGTCTAGACCAAACTAGAGGGCGAGTGCGACCGACCGGTGGAGGAGATCGGGTCGGCCTCGGCTTCCGGCACCCCGAGCGCCGGTCCGATCGGCGTTCCGCCTCTCCCCTCGACCTCGGCTCCGCACGCCGCCGTACGACTGGCGGCGGACACGCCGGTGACGGGCAGCGCCGGTCGGCCCGGGGCTCGGAGGCGTCGCACGGGCACGGGCCACGGGAGCCCGGTCCGCGGTCCGGCGCACGGGACGTGCGGCGACCCTGCACGGATCGATGCCCGGGCATCCCCCCGTCTTTGCGGGGCAGGAGGACGGCATACCGACTCGAGGAGGAACCATGTCCGGACTGATCGCCCGCCTCACGCAGTTCACCCGCAGCCCTCAGGGCCGACGCACGATCACATCGGCCAGACGCGCCGCGGCCGACCCGCGCAAGCGCGCCCAGGCTCGCCGCCTGTTCGGCCGGTTGCGCGCACGCCGGTGAGTCGGTGCTTCGGCCAGGGCGCGCGGAAGGCGATGACCGGCATCGTGCGCCTGGATGTCCGGGCGGGCGGATCGGCTCCGCTCGCCTTCCAGAGCACTTGCCGGTGGGCGGGTCTGAACCCGTCTGAACCCGCCGGACCGGCCTGACTGCCATTCCGCTGGGCACCGGTCCGGACCGCTCCCCTTTTCCGGGACACCGAACCGGTGGCCACCGGAAACGGCACACAAGCCGCGAGACATCGGGCAGCATCCCGGGGTCGAGTCACGGCCAGGACTCCGCGCACGGATCCTGCTGACGGACGAGTTGGCGACTGGGGCACGGACGCAGCTGAAGGGGTGCCATGACCGACCGGCCCGAGGATGCGGCGCACGGTGGCGGCCTCGGAGGGGCGCACGAGGGTGCCCTGATCGCGTCGGCCTCGCGCCCAGGATGCTGATGCCGAGCTCGCACTCCGTGAGGCCGGGACGGGCAGTGGTCCTCCGCCCCGGCGGCAGCGGCACGCAGCCGACGGACGGGACGAGCGGGCCTGGTCTCCGCAAACAGATCGGCGCCGACGCGCTGGTCGCGCTCCATCGGACCGGGCATTCCCCCGGTTGAGCACGGCGGCACGGATCTCTGCCCCCGAAAAGCGCCGTCGTCGGCCTGGCACTTGATCGCACGACGTCACTCAACCGGACAACGAGCGGTGTGGGACGAGTACGAGCGCCCGTCGGACCCGGAAAACCCTGCCCGGTGACACGCCCTGTGGGGCTCAGCGCGTGCCCGTGGCCCCGTCCAGCAGCGCCGTTGCCAGCGTACGGGCGTGCGCCAGTCGACTGCCGTCGCCCTCCAGTCCGGCCCGCACCATCGCACCCTCCAGCAGGAAGGACAGGTGTTCCGCCAGCGCGTCGGCCTCCCCGGGGCTCTCGGGCAACAGCTGCCGGAGGTGGTCGAGGATCAGCCCCTCGACTGTCTCCTTGTGGCGGCGTACGACGTCACGTCCGGCGTCCCCGACGGGCAGCTCGGCCGCCACGTTGAGCAGGCCGCAGCCGCGGAACCCGGTCTCTTGGGCGGTCTCCGCACAATCGGCGTAGGTGTCGAAGACGGCCAGGACCGCCTCGCGGGGGCCTTCCGCCCCCTTGAGCCGTGAGCGGTACGTCGCGAGCCACTCCTTATGCCGGGCGTCGAGATAGGCCCTGACCAGCTCGGCCTTGGAGGAGAAGTTGTTGTACAGACTCGTCTTGGCCACGCCGGCTTCGGCGATGATCGTGTCGATCCCGGTAGCTGTCACACCGTCGGCGTAGAAGCGGCGTGCGGCAGTCACCAGCAGACGCTCCCGGGCCGGCCGCCGCCTGCCGACCGCAGCCGCTCCCGTCTCGATCTCGTTCATCCCAGGCTCTCCGATAGCGGTGGACGGACAGTTTTCACCAGGGCGCACCATCATCCACTAAGTGAACAGACCTGTACAGTTTAGCTCAGGAGGCAGATCTACCCAGTCAGGAGCCGACCGCATGCACTTCCTGCCCAGTGACCTGATCGTTGACGGGGTCCGCATCTCCTACCGCGACCGCGGTGAGGGCGATCCGGTGGTATTCGTGCACGGCACGCCCTCGTACTCGTACGAGTGGCGGAACGTCGTGCCGCACGTCGAGGCCGCCGGCCACCGAGCGATCACCTACGACCTGCTGGGTTACGGGCGCTCCGAGCGCCCGGTGGACCGCGACACCTCGGTCGCCGCACAGACGGACCTGCTGTGCGGCCTGCTCGATGCCCTGGACATCGAGCAGGCCACCGTCGTCGGCCACGACATCGGCGGCGCCATCGCTCAGCGATTCGCCATCGCCCGCCCCGGGCGGGTGCGGCGGCTCATGCTCATCGACACGGTCAGCTACGACTCCTGGCCTTCCGCGACCTGGCGGAAGATCATCGAGGAGCAGGTGGAGGAACACATGCAGCTGCCGCAGGAGGCGTTCGACGCCCTGCTCACCCGGCAGCTGGAGATGACGGTGGCCGACGGCGGGGCGACGATGACCGGTGACGTCCTCGCCGCGTACCTGGCGCCCCACCGGTCGGCACCGGGCCGTGTCTCCTTCTTCGAGCACCAGGTGCGGCACTACGACTCCCGGTACACCGAGGAGATCACCGACCAGCTCGCGTCCCTGACCATGCCGGTCCGTATCCTCTGGGGCGAGCGCGACCGGTGGCAGCCCCTGGCCTACGCGCGGCAGCTCGCCGCCCACATCCCCGGCGCCCGCCTCACCGTCATCCCCAGGGCCGGGCACTTCGTGATGGAGGACGCGCCCGAGCGCGTCACGGAGGAGATCCTCGGCTTCCTCGGCGGCGGGTCATGAGATCGACGGCGGCCGGCCGGATCCGGTCTGGTGCACCTCCCTCGCGGTTCTGGACGAAGGTGGCTGCGAAGTCGTCCGACGCGACCCCGCCCACCGCCAACACGACGCCGTCAAGAAGACAAGCATCGACCGGATCGCCCGCGACCGGTCGGGGTGTCTCGCCGCACGCAGCCTGGCCGGCAGCACAACGCTGAGCCGGCCCCGGACGCCGGCCTCGTTCCACGCACCAGGCCGGCGGCCGGCGCGTCACGCCTGCACCGAAGGCCGGTTCCAGCGACGGGTATGCGTGGAACGCGTGGACGAGTCCCGCTCCTGCGTGCACAGTGCACACGATTCCCTCGTTCGTCGTTGACAGTCCTTCTACGGGCCCGCTGTCCGGGGCCAGTCGGCCGGCGTGCGCCTGACGCCGGCGATGGCGAAGACTCGGCCGTCGAGCTGGACCGCGATGTGTTTCTCGCGTGTACCTGTAGCGCGAGGTCCATCCTTGGAGGGGGACGGAAACACATGCGAGTGGTCACGAGACGGAGACCGGATGAGCGCCATGGCGTATGGCAGTGAGCGGATGCTGACGGGGCTGCTCGAGGCCTCGCACACCATGTCCATGGAGCAGCTGCCTGCCACCGTGCGGGAGCACGCTGCGTGGGCGGGGCTGAACAATGTGCTGATCTACCTGGCCGATCTTCAGGAGGACCGGTTGCGGCTGCTGACCGGACATGGTCTGGACGCGGGACGCGAGAGCGATCCGTATCCGGACGAACTGCCGGTGGACGGCACGCTCCCCGGCCGCGCGTACGAGACCATCAAGGAGTTGCCCGACACGGAAGACGCAGCGGGCCGGTGGTGGGTGCCGATGCTGGACGGCGCCGAGCGCATCGGTGTCCTGCGTGTCGACACCGCCGCCGACAGCGCGGGCGAGCAGGTGAAGCCGCTGCTGCGGCACCTGGCGACATTGGTCACGATGCTGCTGATCGAGAAGCGGCCGCACAGTGATTCCTACGCACGCAGAGTACGGATCCGGCCGATGAACGTGGCGGCGGAGATGCAGTGGAACCTGATGCCACCGCGTGCTTTCGCCAACAGGAGCGTGACGGTCAGCGCGGTCCTGGAGCCGGCCTACGAGGTCGGCGGGGACGCCTTCGACTACGCCTTGGCCGACGACACCATCCACCTGGGCATCTTCGATGCCATGGGTCACGACATCGCCGCAGGCCTGGCCGCCAACCTCGCCGTCGCCGCCTGCCGCAACGCCCGTCGGCAAGGTGCCGACCTCATCGAGACCGGACGGCTGATCGAACAGGTCCTGGTCAAGTACCTGTCCCAGACCCGCCACGTCACCGCGGCCCTCGCCGACCTCGACCTGAGCACCGGGGAACTGGCCTGGATCAGCCACGGACACCACTCCCCCATCCTGGTCCGCGAAGGCCGGTGGTCGCCCCTACCACCGTGCCCACCCGGCCCACCGCTCGGCACCGACCTGGGCCTGGAAGCCACCCTGTGCCATGCGCAGCTCAACCCCGGCGACCGCCTCGTCCTGTACACCGACGGCATCACCGAAACCCACGACCCGGGCGGGCAGGAGTTCGGCCTGGACCGGTTCATGGACTTCGTCATCCATCACAACGCCGCCGGAATGCCCGTCCCCGAAACCCTGCGCCGTCTGATCCACAGCATCCTCGACTACCACCAGGGCCGTCTCCAGGACGACGCCACCGTTCTGTTCCTCGAATGGCACGGCCCCCGGGAGACCGCCGAGCACCCCGACTTCATCCTCTACTCCCACCCCGACAACCGGTAACCGCACGGCCACTCCGGCGCGGTGTGCTGCAGGTCGACGCGGCCGAGAGGGCGGTCGACGGTACGCGTGCCGGTGCGGTGTGGGACTTCGAGTGGCACGCATGCGGCACGGTGGCGGACATCGCCGCGTGCACCGGAGTCGCGCTCCGGGAACGGCGGCATTCCTGACCGCACAGATCGGCCGGGCATCTCGCCACCGACCGAAAGCGGCGGGCACCCTGCCGGAACGAGCTTCGTGAGCGCATGGCTCAGCTGCCCTGGGAAGCGGTCGATCACACGTTGACGATCGAGTAGACCAGTCGTATAGTCCTTCACATCGGAACGCGGCGCACGCCGGTTCCACCCGCCACTCCCGGACAAGGACAACCGCCATGGGCCGCATCAGGGCCGGCACGGTCACCGGCCATTACGACGACTTCTTCGATCTCGACGGGCACCTCGGCACCAGGGTCGGCGAGGAGGCGGCGCGCGACGCCTGGGACGTGGCGACAGGCACCGACGCGATCGCCGCGGCGGCCGCGCCCCTGACCTGGGCCACCGACTTCCGCGCCGGCATCCCGCGAAGCGGCGTCCCGGCGCTGTTCGGGCACGGGACCGCCGACCGCATCCTGCCCGTCGAAGCCACCCACACGGCCGGGGTCAACGCGATCCTGCCGGACTTCCTGGACGGCTGACCGAGAATAGACGACCGGTCTATTGAGCGATAGGATGGACACATGCCAGCCACTCAGGGCGACACCCGCCGCAGCATTCTGGACTCGGCTCAGCGCATCATGTCCCACAAGGGATTCGCCGCAGTGGGGATCAACGAGATCCTCTCCGAGGCCGGAGTCCCCAAGGGGTCCTTCTACCACTACTTCAACTCCAAGGACGCCTTCGGCGAGGCGATGATGCGGTCGTACTTCACCGACTACCTCGCGGACATGGACCGCGTCCTGGCCGAGCCGGGCCTCACCTCGGCGCAGCGGCTGATGAACTACTGGCAGGCCTGGCACGAGACGCAGAGCGTCGACGAGTGCCAGGGGAAATGCCTGGCCGTCAAGCTGGGCGCGGAGGTCTCCGACCTGTCGGAGTCGATGCGGCTCGCACTGAAGGACGGCACCACCGCCATCGTCGACCGGCTGGAGCGGACGATCGCCAAAGGTCTGGAGGACGGCTCGCTCGCGGTCGACGATGACGCCCGCACCACCGCGCAGGTCCTGTACGACATGTGGCTCGGCGCAAGCGTCATGGCCAAGATCCACCGGGACGCCGGCCCCATGACCACCACGATGGCGGTCACCCGTCGACTCCTGCACCTGTAACGCCCACACCGTTTACGACCCACCATCCCCACCATCCCGCCCGCGTCCGCGCGGCCTTGCGACGAACACAAGACGACCGGTCTATTAACAAGACGACTGGTCTACTTACTCAAGGAGCAGCAAGCATGAAGGTTCTCATCGTCCTGACCTCGCACGACGAGCTCGGCACCACTGGCAGGAAGACCGGCTTCTGGCTGGAGGAGCTGGCCGCCCCCTACTACCGGTTCAGGGACTCCGGCATCGACCTCGTGCTCGCCTCGCCCAAGGGTGGCCGCCCGCCTCTGGATCCCAAGAGCAACGAGCCGGCCAACCGGACCGACGAGACCCGCCGCTTCGAAGCCGACCCCGATGCCATGGACGCTCTCGCCCACACCGTCCGTCTCGACTCCGTCTCCGCCGACGACTTCGACAGCGTCTTCTACCCCGGCGGTCACGGCCCCCTGTGGGACCTGGCCGAGGACGCCGTCTCCGTTCGCTTGATCGAGACCACCCTGCGCACCGGCAAGCCACTCGCTCTGGTCTGCCACGCCCCCGGTGTCCTTCGGCACGCGGTGAACACGGACGGTTCGCCGCTGGTGCGGGGCAAGAGGGTCACCGGGTTCACCAATAGCGAGGAAGAGGGGGTCCAGCTCACCGAAGTGGTCCCTTTCCTGGTCGAGGACGAGCTCGTGGGGCTCGGCGGCGACTACTCCAAGGGTGAAGACTGGGCGCCGTACGTCCTGCGGGACGGCCTGCTGATCACAGGGCAGAACCCCGCCTCCTCCGGTCCGGCCGCCGACGCCCTCATCGAGCTCGCCACCAGGACCGCCGCGACCGGTCAGGCCGGCGCGTGAGCGTCTCCGTCGTGATGCTGCGCCGAGCGGAGTGATGACCCCGCCGGGGTGGAGGCCCGAGCGGCTCCGGCCCCGGCGGACCCGCCAAGGCCACCCGGTCACTCCCGTCGTGCGATACGACCCGATCCGGGCCCTGGAGGGCGATCCCCTCGACGGCGCCCTCATCCCCCGGCCCCCCACCGCGAGGCAGCACCTGTCGGGGACGGCAGCCCGGCCCGCCAGCACGCACCACCCCACCGGCGCGCCGCCGCCGAGCACCTCATCGTCATCGTCATCGTCATCGTCGACGGCCTCCCCTGCCCTCCGCATCCGCCGATCCGCCAGGCCTCGCGGTCCGCGGAGGCGGCTGGGGTGTGTGCGTCCACGCGCGGGAGCCGGTCTCCGGAGTTCAGGGTGGGGCGAAGGGGCGGCACGGGGGGGCGGCGGCCAGCCGGTGCCACCACCCGACCGGTTCCACCATCCCACATGATGGACAAATTTTCATCGGTCCGTGAGATGCATGAGAGCGTTGCGGCGCCCGCACTGGTAGCGCGGCCTTGCCACGAGGGGGCGTGCGCCGCCATGCGGGACCGTCGGCCCTCTACGTCGACGGCCGCACTCCGCCCTCGTGGGAAAGCCCCAGAATGCACGCTCCCACCACCGGACCCGCCCAGGCCCCGTCGCAGTCCCCGGCCGAGGCCCTGCCCGCCAACTCGCGGTCCCGCGTCCTGATCGCCAGCCTCATCGGCACGACGATCGAGTTCTACGACTTCTACGTCTACGCGACCGCCGCGGTCCTGGTCTTCCCGAGACTCTTCTTCCCGAGCAGCGACGCGACCACGGCCCTGCTCTCCTCCTTCGCCGTCTTCGGCGCGGCGATGGTCGCCCGCCCGATCGGCGCCATCGTCTTCGGCCACCTCGGTGACCGCCTCGGCCGCAAGGGCACCCTGGTGGCCTCGCTGCTCACGATGGGCATCGCCACCTTCCTGATCGGTGTTCTGCCGACCTACGCGCAAGCCGGCTGGGTCGCCACTGCACTGCTGGTGCTGATGCGGCTCGCCCAGGGCTTCGCGCTCGGCGGCGAGTGGAGCGGCGCGGCCCTGGTCGCCACCGAGAACGCACCCGCAGGGAAGCGCGCGCTGTGGGGCACGTTCCCGCAGCTGGGCGCACCGCTCGGGTTCATCATCGGCAACGGCCTCTTCCTGATCATCGGCGCGCTGCTGCCCTCCGCTGCGGGCGCCGACCCCTCGCAGCCCTCCGACGCGTTCCTGAGCTGGGGCTGGCGGATCCCGTTCCTGTTCTCGGCTGTCATGGTCGCGATCGGTCTGTGGGTGCGTATGCGCCTGGTCGAGTCGCAGGTCTTCGCGAAGACGCAGGAGACCGGCAAGGTCCGCAAGCTGCCGCTGGCCACCGTCTTCCGCCACCACTGGAAGCAGCTGATCATCGGCAGCTTCGCGATGCTGGCGACGTACGTCCTCTTCTATCTGATGACGACGTTCTCGCTGAGCTACGGCCGCACCGCCGAGGACGCGGACGTCCCGGGCCTCGGCTACAGTTACACCACGTTCGTCCTCATGTTGATCTTCGGTGTGCTGTTCTTCGCCGTGTTCACCCTGGTCTCGGGCCCGCTCGCGGACAAGTACGGCCGCCGCAAGACCCTCGCCTGGGTCACCGCAGGCATCATCGTCTTCGGCCTGGTCTGGGTGCCACTGATCAACCTGGGCACGCTCGGCGTGGTCCTGTGGCTGGTCCTCGGCTTCACCCTGATGGGCACGACGTTCGGCCCGATGGGCGCGATGCTCCCGGAGCTCTTCCCGACCAGCGTCCGCTACACCGGCTCAGGCATCGCCTACAACGTCAGTTCCATCCTCGGCGCGGCCGTCGCCCCGTTCGTCGCGGTCGCCCTCTGGGAGGCCGGGGACGGCTCCCCGTGGCTGGTCGGCGTCTACCTCTCCGTGATGGCGGTCCTCACCCTGATCGCCCTCCTGATCGGCAAGGAGACAAAGGACGTCGCCCTGGACGAGGGTGAGGTACCGGCTTCCCCCGCCGGGGCCGAGGCTCCCTCCGCCTGACGCGCACCCGGCGCCGCGGCGGTGCTGCCCGTAGGGGAGCGGCGCCCGGTGCCTGTTGCCGGCGTACCGGCCGGCGGCCCACGTGCGTGAACGTACCTGGGTCTTCGGCCGGTGCGGCCGGAATGCGTGCCCGGTGCCGGACGGGGGCGAACGCCGCCTGCCACGACACGCACCAACCCGTCCGGCCGGGCCTCCACGCAACACCGCTCCTGCGCAGGGCACGCCCCCGGACACCCGGCGAACCACTCGGCCACGTCGCCACCCGGACCACCGAGTGGCCCCTCCCTGCTGCCTCACCGCGGGGCCGACCCGGCGGCGGACGACGCGACGCCCGGCCGAGGGTCGCACCGTGCGGGAGCGCGCGTGCCGTCCGTGCCCCGCAGCGTCACCATCGGTGTGCCGTCGACGTTCTCCGCGAACGCCACCGTGCAGACGAGCTGCCCCTCGGCGGGCCGGGTGAGCCCGTCGAGGGGCGCCGCCAGGGTGACTTCAACCCCGTTCGCGGTCGTCCTTGTCCTCGCTGGGGCGTTCAAGGCGGGCAACGACGTCTCGTTGACCAGTCCCGCCCGCTTCTCCGCTTCGTTCGGGCCGGCCAGCAGCGCGGCGACGGCCTTCTCCGTGGCGGGCCGACCCCCCTCCTCACTGCTGTCCGGTCCCTGCTGCTCACCGGCGAACCCGCTCTCACCGACGGACCGGGGAACGGGCATCAGCACACCGTCCGGAGAGAGGAAGAACAGAAGCATCCGCACCTGACGGGCAGGGAGGACGTCGACAGTCGCTGCGCTGCCCGCGCCGACGACGTCGGTCTCCTGGATGCCGCACGCTGTGAGCGGGAGCCAGGCCGCGCACACGGCCACCGTACGCAGGCACACCCTCATGCCGGTGCCCTCTCCGTGTCGTCCCGTGACGGATCCACCAACGCCGTCGCCTCGTCGGCACCGGGTCCGTCCACGCCGTTGGCTCGTTCGTGCCCGGTGGGCCCACCGAGGGGGATCTCGACCGTGAAGACGGCTCCGCCGTCCGGTCCGTTCCCGGCATGGACGGCGCCGCCGTGGAGCCGGACGTTCTCCTGGGTGATCGCCAGACCCAGGCCGCTGCCCGCCGATCTGGTACGGGCCGCGTCGGCCTTGTAGAACCGGTCGAAGATGTGGGGCAGCACGTCCGTCCGAATGCCGGGCCCGTTGTCGGCGACCTCCAGGACCAGCAGCTCCGCGCCGTCGGCGGCCGTCCGCGTGCGCAGGCGGACCGTCACCGGCTCCGATCCGTGCCGCAGCGCGTTGCCGACGAGATTGGCGACGACGACGTCGAAACGGCGCGGGTCGAGCCGTGCCCGGATCCCGACCGGCAGTTCGGTGTCGACACGGTCATCCCACCGCCGGTGCAGCAGGGTCCTGCCGATGGTCTCGGCGACGTCGACCTCGTCGGTGTTCAGCTCGGCCGCACGTGCGTCGAAGCGGGAGATCTCCATCAGGTCCTCCACCAGCACCGCCAGCTTGCCGGTCTCCGCGCTGATCAGCCGGACGGCCCGTGCCGTGTCCGGGTCGAGGCCGTCCGCGTCCTCGTCGAGCACCTCGGTGACGGCGAGCATCCCGGCGAGCGGGGTGCGCAGTTCGTGTGAGACGTCGGAGGCGAACCGCCGGGCACGCGCCTCCGCCTGTTGCAGTTCGTCGACCGACTTCTCGAGCTGCGCCGCCGACTCGTTGAACGTACGGGCCAGATCCGCCAGTTCGTCGCTCCCCGACACCTTGATCCGCGCGTCGAGCCGGCCACTGCCCATCGAGCGGGCCGCCCTGCGCAGTTCACGGACCGGGCGCAGCACACTGCCTGCGGCGATCAGAGCCGGCACCAGGGCGATGGCGAGGCCGGGCAGTGCGCCGTCGCGCGCGGCGGTGACCAGCGCGTCGACGTTGGCCTGCTCCTCACTCATCCGCATCACCGCGAACAGGACCAGCCCGGTGGGCACGGTGGCGGCACCGCCGGTCCTCGTCAGCACGGGCACTCCGACGGTGAGATACGGGACACCGTTCTTCAGGACCCTCTGGAAGCTCCCGTGCGACGTCGTCAGGGCGGTGCGGCGCAGCTCGGGGGTGATCACGGAGGAGGTGGGGCTGGTGCTCGAGGAGACACGCAGCGAGCCGTACTCGGCGAAGACGATCCACGGATGGGGCTTCGCCTTGCTCGCGAGGACGAACAACAGCTCGCGCAGTGTCTCCGGGTCGACGGGAAGTGCGGGCGCGAGCGTCTCCACCTGTTCGCGGAAGGAGGCGACCGCGGTGTCCTGGGCGCTGACGAGGACGGCGCTGCGCGCCTCACGGTAGGTGAGTGTCGCGGTCGTCCCCGCGCTGACGGCCGCCACCAGCAGGAAGGCGAGGACGAGGCGCGTGCGCAGACCGAAGGTGGCTATCCGCCGGACGCTCGTGCGGGCGGGGCTCACAGGGGTCCGAAGCGGTAACCGAAGCCCCGCAGGGTCTGTATGTAGCGCGGGCTGCCCGGGGTGTCCTCGATCTTGTTGCGCAGTCTGCGGACACAGGCGTCGACCAGACGGGAGTCACCGTGGTAGCTGTGCTCCCACACGTGCTCGAGCAGTTGCTGACGGCTGAACACCTGTTCCGGCGCGGCCGTCAGGTGGAGAAGCAGTCTCATCTCGGAGGGTGCCAGGGCCAGGCGTTCACCGGACTTGGCGATGGTCAGGCCTACGCGGTCGACGGCGAGGTCTCCGTGGAACTCGACGGTCGGGCGGCCGCTGCCCGGGGCCTCGATCCTGCGCAGCACGGCGCGGATGCGGGCCTCGATCACCTCGGTGCGGGCCGGTTTGACGATGTAGTCGTCGGCGCCTGCCTCCAGGCCGATGACGACGTCGAAGTCGTCGCCTCGGGCGGTGAGCATGATGATGGGCAGCTGGCTGTCCTCCCGCACCCGGCGGCAGACCTGCACACCGTTCATTCCGGGCAGCATCAGGTCCAGCAGGAGCAGGTCGGACCGGAATTCGCGCAGTGCGGCCAGTCCGGCCTCTCCTGTGGCGGCCGTGCGGACCTCGTGGCCGCGGCGGCGCAGTCCCAGCTCGACACCCTCGCGCACGGAGGGGTCGTCTTCGATGAGGAGCACGCGGGGCATGTGCGGGGCGTCCCTGGGGATCGTGGTGGGCGGGTCAGGAAGGGTAACGCTTTCCGTGGGCTTCACGGTTCCGCCGGTCTCAGCGCCCGCGCCGGAGCCGGGCGACCGCGCCGGTGACGAGGGAGTCGACCTCGGTGAGGCGCAGAGGGCGGGCGAGGAGGACGAAGACGGCTGCCACGGAGAGCGCGCCGGCTGCGGCGGCGACGGCCGGTCCGGCGGTGGCCGACACTCGCGCGGCGCAGACTCCGAGCAGGGTGGCGGGCACGGCGGCGGCGAGCAGCCTTGCCTGAGCGGCAGCGGTGCCGGAGCGCCACAGCGGTGGGCGGGGCGGGACGGAGCAGGGCGGGCGGGATGGATCCTTGCCGGGCGACAGTCTGCGGTGCAGCACCAGAGCGGTCAGGGCCCAGCCCGCGAACAGGGCCAGCGAGTAGCCGCCGGCCATGCCGGTGACCGCCCAGCGCGCCGGCAGGAGTTGGTACGCCGTCCATGACAACCCGGCGTTGAGGCCCGCGATCACCAGGTTCAGCAGGAACGGGGTGCGTGTGTCGGACAGGGCGTAGAAGGAGCGGGACAGCACGTACTGTCCGGAGAAGGCGATCAGTCCGGGGGCGAAGGCCATCAGGATTCCGACGAGTACCGCGACGTCCTCCGGTCCGGTCCTGCCGTACCGGAAGACCAGCGCCGTGGCCGGGTGGGCCAGCGCGAGCAGCGCACACGCGGCGGGCACGATCAGAGCTCCGCTCGTGCGCAGCGCGTACCCCGCGTCCCGCCCAACCGCCGCCGTGTCGCCGTCGGCCGCCGATCGGCTCATCCGCGGCATCAGCGCCGTCACCAGGGACACCGTGACGATGCCGTGCGGCACCATCCAGAGGGTGTAGGCGTTGTTGTACGCGCTGAACCCCGCGCCCTCGACCTGCTGGGCGGCGGCGCGGGCTCCGGCGGACGTCGCGAGCCGGGTGGTGACCCAGTACCCGGCCTGGTTGCTGAGCACCAGCAGGACCAGCCAGCCCGCGGAGCGCAGTGGCCGGGTGAGGCCGCTGCCGCGCCAGTCGAACCGGGGCCGGTAGCGGAAACCGGTGGCCCGCAGCGACGGCAGCAGGGCGAGCGCCTGGACGACGATTCCGGCCGTGGTGCCCCACCCCAGGAGTGCCCGCTCGCCGGTGGTCAGCTCACCGCCCGCGCCGATTGCCAGGTAGAGGCCGAACACGGCGATGACGACGACGTTGTTGAGGACCGGTGTCCACATCATGGCGCCGAAGCGGCCCCGGGCGTTGAGCACTTGACCGAGCAGGGTGAACAGGCCGAGGAAGAAGATCTGCGGCAGGCAGTACCGGGCGAACGCGACCGTCATCGCGTGCTGGTCCGGCGGGTAGTCCGAGTAGAGGCCGACGATCGCCGGCGCCGCCCACACCGCCGTTCCCGTGAGTACGAGCAGGGCCAGTACGCACAGGGTGAGCAGCCGGTCGGTGTAGGCCTCGCCCCTGTCCTCGTGTTCCTTCGCCGCCCTGACCAGTTCCGGCACGAACACCGCGTTGAGCGCGCCGCCGAGCAGCAGGACGTAGACGATGGTGGGTGCCGTGTTGCCCACCGCGTACCCGTCGGCGACCATCCCGAGGCCGAGTGCCGCGGCGACGACCGCGGAGCGTATGAACCCGGTGGTGCGTGAGACGACCGACCCCGCCGCCATGATCGCACCACTGCGCAGTGCGGATGGCTGCTCCACCGTCGGCCCGGCTGTCGCGGTGGTGGTCATCGTCGCGCCATGTAGGTCTGGAACGCGCGGTACAACGCGTGGTTGGCCGTACCGTCCAACGGTCTCTCCCACTCCCCCACGGTTTCGACGACCTCGCCGCCCGTGCCGAGCTTCCAGCGCAACAGCCCGTACGGACGGTCGTCGGGATCGAGGGTGGAGGGTACCCCACGCATGTCGTACACGTCGGCGCCGAGTGCGTGGGCGTCGAGCAGCATGCGCCACTGCAGGAGGTTGGAGGGCCGGACCTCACGGCGGTGGTCGGCGGAGGCGCCGGTCTGGTACCAGATCCGGCGGCCGAAGCGGATCATGGTGTGGGCAGCGAGTATCTCGCCCTCGTGGCGGGCGAGGTAGATCTGCATACGCCCCGGTTCCTCCGCGTTGAGGGCGGCGTACTGACGCTCGTAGTACCCCAGGGACCGGCCGAGGCGGAAACCGTCGCGTTCCTCGGTGATCCGCAGCAGTCGGTAGAACTCCGGCAGGTCCGCCGCGCTGCCGACGACCACCTCGACGCCCGACTTCTGCGCCCGGCGGACGTTGCGCCTCCACTCCTGGTTGAGCCCCGCCCACAGGTCGTCAGTCGTACGCCCGGTGAGCTGGACCCGAAAGACGTGGCGCGGCTGCGCGTCCTCGTCGTCCTCGCCTCCGCACCGGTTCCAGCCTCGGGCACGGAGCCGTTCCGCGACGGCTGTGCCGAGCGGATCCACCTCACTCGCGAGGACGTCGGAGAGCCTGCGGCCGGGCCCGGTCCCCGATCTGAGCCGTGTCCTGCTCCATCGGCGGTACGTCGGCGAGGGGCCTATCCGTACGGCGAACACTCCGGACGCGCGCAGATGTCTCAGAAGCGGGCCGAGCCAGCCGTCGATGTCCGGGTCGGCCCAGTCGGCGACCGGTCCTTCCGGCAGGTAGGCGAAGTACTTCCGGGTCCCGGGGAGTTGACGCAGCAGGACGAGCGCGGCACCGGTCAGCCGGCCGGCCGCCGGGTCCGGTCCCCAGCCCACCAGTTGGGAACGCCAGCCGTCCTTGACCTGAGCCCACGACGGGCTCTGCAGGAACCCTGCGCCCAGGTCGGAGCCCGCGCCGGAGAGCAGGAACGAGCGGTACGTCTCGGAGTCGATGAGTCCCAGCGGTGTTTCCTGACCGCGGACAGCCGTCATGAGCAGCGATGACACGGTATGAGCCTCTCTGTGGGGAGTGCAGAGAAGGCTCACAGCCGTCCGTGACCGCTCGGCGCGGCGAATGTGACCGGACGATGACCGTTGTCCTGCAGTCGCCGTCACATGGCCACAGTGCCGCCGACCTGGGCTTTCCTGGTCCTACAGTCTCGGTGTCCCGACCCGGTCACGAAGGATGGAGATTCCCTTGAGCCTTATACGTGTGCGCACCGCGGCGGTCGCGGTGCTTCTGGCACCGCTCGCGGCCTGCTCCTCGGGAGGAGGCTCCGGCGCCGCGGCGGGGGACCCCGAGGGCGGCGGCACCAGCACTGTGGAGGACCGCCCCGCGACGGTGACCGTGACGCCGGAAGGCAACGGCGTGCGGGCCGGTGGCACGGTGAGGGTCACCGCGGCGGGAGGCACCCTCACCTCGGTCGGCGTCACCGACGACGAGGGCCGCCCTCTGCCGGGGAAGGCCACCGCCGACGGGGTGACCTGGGTCTCGTCCCGCAAAGCGGTCCCCGGCACCTCGTACACCGTCACCGCCACGACGACCACGAAGGCCGGCACGGCGAACACGGTCACGTCCGAGTTCACGACGGCTGAGGCCGACAAGGTCAACAGGGTCGACTGGCGGCCCGGTGTGAGGACGGTCGTCGGCGTCGCCCAGCCGGTCTCGCTGGCCTTCGACAACCCGGTCGCCGACAAGGCCGCAGTCGAGAGGCAGTTGAAGCTGACCACGTCGAAGGCCACCGAGGGGTCCTGGGCCTGGCTGAAGGACTGGACCGGCCGTGACCGGATCGACTGGCGCCCCAAGGAGTACTGGAAGCCCGGCACGAAGGTCTCGCTCAGCGCCGAGCTGAACGGTACGTACTCCGGTGACGGCGGCTGGTTCGTCCGTGACTACTCGACCAGCTTCACCGTCGGCGCGAGCCGGATCGTCAAGGTCGACCTCGACCGGAAGCAGCTCATCCTGGAACAGGACGGGCGGACGGTCCGGACCATTCCCGTCTCCGGCGGCACGCCCGGCGGCGACAGACGCTCCTGGCGCGGGACCGCCGTACTGATGGCCAAGGAGGGCACGATCAACATGAACTCCGAGACCGTCGGCCTCGGCGACGCCTACGACAAGATGGTCGACCAGTCGATGCGGCTGACCTGGTCCGGCATGTACGCGCACGCGGCGCCGTGGAACGCCAAGTGGTTCGGTAAGGCGAACAAGAGCTCCGGCTGTATCGGCATGAGCGACACGAACGCCGCCTGGCTCTACGCCCGGCTCCAGCCCGGCGACCCGTTCGAGATCCACGGCAAGGACACCAAGGGCGTCGTCGCCCCGGGCAACGGCTTCGGCGACTGGAACGTGCCGTGGGCCGAGTGGCAGACGAAGAGCGCCCTGCGCTGACACGGGTGACCGGCTCGCGGTCAGGGGGTTACGTGCCCCGTGCGGGGAAAGGGGGGGCCTTGTCGGAGCCGTCGAATGTGCTGACCGTACGTCAGTGCCCGGCCCTGGCAGGACTGCCCTTCCGGCGGCGGCGGGCGAGGCCTTGAGGCCGGGGTGAGCGGACCCTTCCGCCGGCTGACCCGCAGGGCCCGAGAAGAGTGCGCAAGGAACCGCAGGAGCATGCCGGTTGGGTCTGCGCATTCGGCGGGCTTCACAAGCGACCGCTGTCGTTTCTCGTGCCGCCGTGGCCCGCCGGTCTCCTGGAGGCTCGCTCCTCGGCTGGGCCCGCCGGGCCCAGCGGTTGTCCGTGCGCAGTCGGCGGGCGGCCACTTCGGGAACCGGCCCTGGGTCCCGGGTCGCAGGGTGATTGGGGAGAGGGACTCGAAGCGTGGGCGAAGTACCATCCCCGCAGGGTTCTCCGGTCGGCACTTCGCCATCTCCGCCGCGGCGCGGTCGTACGGAGGCATGCGTCTGAGGTGGGCAGAGGGCAATGAGTGTGGCTGAGAGTTGGTCCCGAGTGATGGCTCTTCTTCGGCAGCACGCCCCGGCCGATCACGCGGATCTGCCAGGTCCCGCCACGGAGCAGATGCTCGCGGCCGCCGAGGTGCGGATGGGGGTCTCCCTCCCCGGAGATCTGCGGACGTGGCTGTCGCTGAACAATCTGGATCTGCCTGAGGAGGATGTCGACGACGAAGTGGCGTGTTGCGGCTTCGACGGGTTCCCGGACGAGGGAAGCTTCTTTCTCGGCATTCAGGCGATGGAGAAGCTCTACGCGAACCGCCGCGTGCCCGGTGGCTTCGACCCTCCGGACCATCCGGACAATCCGTTCTGGCGTAATGAGTGGATTCCGTTCCTGTCGGACCGGGACGGCTGGACGGGGAAGTTCATCGACGTGCGGGACGGGCGTGTCGGCAGGTGGTTCGTCGGTGAGATCACGGTCACGGGCGAGTACGAATCGATGGCCCGGTATTTCGACTCCGTAGCGGAGATGCTGGCGAGGATCGCCGATGGGGGCTCCCCGGGCTGTGAGGTCATCGAAGGTCGACTCGTCTGGTCGTGAGACGGTCCCCCACCGCATGCCGGACATCACCGGTCCTCGCCCTGGAGCGGCGACGAGTTCGTCAGCGTCGAGGATTCGGGGTGCGGAGGGCTGCTGCGACGGCAGTCATGCGGTGGGGGCTTCAGCGGCCTCCTGGGGGATCCGCCAGGGCTTGGGTCGCAACGCGTCGTTCGACCGGTGCTCGTCCCGCGGACAGAGCGCCGTTGACTGTTCGCTGAGTCGTGGTGGGCGCACGCTGGCGGGATGGAGCTTGCAGCGTCGGTCATCCTCACGGGTGACGATGGGTATGGATACCCACTCGGCCAGAGCATGAGGCAGGTCGAGTGCGGCAGGATGGGGAGCCGACAGGGCTTCTGTGCCGTGGAGTGGGGTGCGACTTCGCACGCTTCCCACACAGCGCGGGGGCTTGTGCGTTGCGGTTCCCATCCTGCCCGGTTCTGCGTCACTCGATCAGTGGCCACCTGAAAGGGCTGACCGACACAGAACACAGTGCCCTCAGCCGAGGAGCACGACGCGCAGTACAAAAGCACGTTTCGTGAAGGAAATGATGCGCATCATGAGATACACCGTCTCCATCGAGATCGCTCTGCCGCGGGAGAAGGTGGTCTCCCTGCTCGCCGACCCGGCACACCTGCCGAAATGGCTGCGGGGCCTGGTGCTGCACGAACCGCTGAGCGGGGAGCACGGACAACTCGGAAGCACGTCGCGGGTCCTGATGCAGACGGGCCGGCGGAAGATGGAGTGCACCGAGACCATCACACGCCGGGAACCGGCGGACCTGCGCGAGATCCCGAGAACCAGCGTCGTGCATTTCGAACGCGAGATCGTCGGCGAGGGCATGTGGAGCGCCGTGCGCGACCGGCTGACCGAAGCCGGACCGGAAATGACCCTCTGGGAAAGCGAGAACGAATACCGGTTCAGCGGTTTCCTGATGAAGCTGGTGGGACTTCTGATGCCCGGTGCCTTCCGTAAGCAGTCGCATCAGCACATGCAGGACTTCAAGGCGTTCGCCGAGCAGGGAAAGGACGTCCGCGAAGCGAGGGGCTGATCTGCCCTGGTAAGGGGCAGGTGTACCGGCGGTGTCCGGTGATGGCCGGGGCCGAAGGCGGCCAGGCCGTTGCTGCGGTGCGCCGCACGCGTCGCAGCGCTTCAGACATCCGCGCGGAGTGGCCGGCCGGTCGGGGCCGCACTCACGCGCCCCCGGAGCGCGGCCTGCCTCGGGTGGCGAGCCACCAAGCAATCGTCCGGACCTGGTTCAGCGGCGAGTGTCTCCGAGCGCGAGTGGATGCGCCGCCTCAGCGGACGGCTCGACATACCGCCAGGTCGGCGGCCCGGACGGGGCCGGCACCATCCGTTCGGGAGCTGCGCCCGGGAGTGGAACGGCCCGCGGCGCCGGCCGCCTGACATGCGGCCGCGCCCCGGGCCTGGGCGGACCAGGGCAGCAGGGAAAGGGCAGCGACGCGGAGCGCGGGCGAACCGTGTCGTACGGACAGCGCTCGAGCCGGATCAGGCGGTCAACGAGTGCCGGCGTCCAGCCGCTCTCACCGATGAGCGGCCAGCACTGCGGCAAGTCCCTCTCGCAGATCCTTGACGAAGTACTGGGGGACCTCCAACGACGGGAAGTGCCCCCCGGTCTCGGGCGACCTCCAACGGACGATCCGCCGGTATCGCTCCTGCGCCCAGACGCGTGGATACTTCTCGATGTCGTGCGGATACTGTGTGATTGCCGACGGGACGTCGACCCGGAGCCCGGGGTCCAGTGAGTTGTGGCTCTCGTAGTAGATGCGGGCCGACGATGCTCCCGTCCGGGTCAGCCAGTACAGGGTGACGTCGTCAAGAAGTCGGTCCCTGGAGATCGTCTCGAAAGGACTGTCTCCGGTGTCCGACCACTCTGCGAACTTGTCCAGAATCCAGGCAAGAAGCCCGACCGGTGAGTCCACCAACGAGTAGCCGATGGTCTGTGGCCGGGTCGCCTGCTGCTTCGCGTACGCCGCGCGGTGCTGCCAGAAATCGCGGGTGTCCTCGGTCCATCGGCGCTCGGCCGTCGTCAGTCCGTCCGTCGTCAGCCCGGGCGGCGCCTCCGCGAACGTGCTGTGGATGCCGAGAACGTGCGCCGGGAACCTGCCGCCGAGAACCGTGGTGACCACGCCTCCCCAGTCGCCGCCATGGGCCACGAACTCGGCATAGCCGAGCCTCCCCATCAGTTCGACCCATGCGGCCGCGATCATTTCGGTTCCCCATCCGGTGGTCGTCGGCTTGTCGCTGTATCCGAAGCCCGGCAGCGAGGGAACCACGACGTGGAACGCAGGCGCGTCCCCATCCTCCGGATCCGCCAACTCCCCGACCACGTCGGTGAACTCGGCGACGCTACCCGGCCAGCCGTGCGTCATGATCAGAGGCGTGGCATCCGCGCGCGACGATCGGCGGTGCAGGAAGTGAATTCCCAGACCATCGATGGTCGTGCGGAACTGACCGATCCGGTCGAGGCGTTCCTCGAAGGACCGCCAGTCGTACTCGGTGCGCCAGTAGTGCACGACGTCGATGAGGTCGGCGAGAGGAACGCCCTGCTCCCATCGGCGAGGGCCGCGCGCGGCGCCGTGAACCGTCTCGGCCTCCGGCAGGCGCGCCGAGGCCAGTCGTATGCGCAGATCGGCGAGATCGGCGTCCGTTGCGTGAGCCTCGAACGCTTGCACGTCGCTGGTCGGGTGGGACATGAGACCTCCTGGCTTCGCGGAACCGGCCAAGACGGTTCTACCGTTCTCCCGACCTCGCCGCAACCGGCTAAGGTGGTTCCATGCGCGCCGCTTTCCCTGAATTCCGCCTCGGCTCGGTGCTGGCGACCAGCTTCACGGGCACACTCTCGGAGCGTCACGGCGACAGCGTGGAGCGCATTCCCACGCCGCAGCGACTCGTCGACTGGCTGGCCGTGTACGGCCTCGCCGTCGACTCCTGCACCACCTCCCAGCTCGGCGTCGCCCGGGAACTGAGGGAGTCGATCCACGCCGTCGCCACAGCGGCCGCGATCCAGGACCCTCTCCCCGCACCTGCCGTCCACGTCATCAACAGCCGCAGTTCACAGGGTCAGGCGGCGGCCGTCCTGACGCACGAGGGCAAGCGGAGATGGCAGCTCAGCCCGGATTGCCGCGTGGAGGACGCTCTCAGCGTGATCGCCGCCGACGCGATCAGCGTCATCTCGGGCGAACGAGACGGAAGACTGGCCCTGTGCGCCTCACCGACCTGTCGAGCCGCCTTCTTCGACACCAGCCGGAGCCGCACCCGAAAGTGGTGCGACATGAACACGTGCGGCAACCGTCAGAAAAAAGCGCGCTTCAACGCCAACCAGCACAGCCGCAACGGATCAGCTGAGTGAGCGGATCGTCCACGGCGTGCGGCACCGGACATGCGCGGTGAGCCAGGTGTTCGATGGCTCGTGGGCGTCGGACCTGCCGTGCCGCTCGGCCGGGGGTCCGACGTCTGCCGTCACCGGCTCACCCTCGGAGCCACGACCCCTGGGCCACGAACGCAGCAACCGGTAACCCCATCCGTTCCCACCGCTCCTCCGTGACTCGTGCGGGCCACTGACGCCGCGCGACCCGATCCGGTGGGCCTGCGACGACCGGCCACCGGCCCGGCAGACGCTGAACCACAAGGTCCTCTCCGCCGTCCCGCAGGGGGTCAGCCACGCTCCCGGCGCAACTGGACCACGCCGTCCCTGCGGCACACCCGCTTGAACGAATCCTCCGCGAACAACCCGCCGGTGCCACACGAGCCGCCCCGGCCGCGACCCTGAGCCGGCCTCCCCGCTACCGAGGTGAACCGGGCACAGAAGGTCCCCTACCATCTCGCCCCGTTCCCTTGTCCGCCCATTTCCGGTGACCACTCATTTGAGTAGTCATCAGTCGCTACGTCGCTTTTCGTCGATCCACCATGATCATGATGGACCACGTCGGGCCGGATCGGGTGGCCGCAGGAGCTGCACCGACAACGCCGCAAGCAGCGATCTGGACTGCTTGCCGCCCCATCACCGGCTGACGGCTCAGGGCAGGAGCCCTGGGCGGGAGCGACTGCGAGGAAGTGGCTGTGCACCTGACCCCCCACGAACAGGAACGCCTGATGATGCACGTGGCGGCGGACGTCGCGGAGAGGCGTCGAGCCCGCGGAGTGCGGCTCAACTACCCCGAGGCGATGGCGCTGTTGATCGTCCACGTCCTGGAGGGGGCCCGGGACGGCAAAACCGTCGCCGAACTCATGTCCTCCGGACGGAAGGTGCTGTCCCGGGAGGAGGTGATGGAGGGCGTGCCGGAAATGATCGAGAACGTACAGGTGGAGGCGACGTTCCCCGACGGCACCAAGCTGGTCACCATCCACGGCCCCTTCCCTGAAGTGGGGGACGAGGAACCGGTCGTCTCCCCGGGGAGGGTTGACTTCTCCGCACGGCCGGGCGACGAGGTGGTGGTCTTCAACGAATGTCACCGGCAGCTGGGCCAGGTGACGAAGCTGACTGTCGAGAACCCGACCGACCGCCCCATTCAGGTCGGCTCCCACTATCACTTCGCCGAAGCCAACGACGGGCTGACCTTCGCCCGCAAACAGGCGTGGGGTCTCCGTCTGAACGTACCGGCCGGCAGCTCCGTACGCTTCGAACCCGGCATCACCGAAGAGGTCGAGCTCGTGCCCATCGAGGGTGCACGTGTCGTCCACGGTCTGCGGGACAAGGTCAGAGGCCTGCCGGAGAAGATCAAAGGCTCGCTCGACGACGTCAAAGGTTCTTTCGACACGGAGCGGGTGTGAGTCTCATGGCACAGTGCCCCGATTGTTCCTGCTGCCAGGACGGGCCGAAGCCCTCCGATCCGCTGCCCCGCGCCGCCTACGCCGACCGGTTCGGCCCGACCACCCGCGACTGCATCCGCCTTGCCGACACGGCCTTGCGGATCAAGATCGAGGACGACTGGTCGGGGGGCCCGGGGCGCAGCGGCAACGAGATGGTCTTCGGCGGCGGCAAGGTGATCCGTGAGTCGATGGGCCAGTCCGTCGTGCCACGTGACCCGGGGAAGGGGAAATCCGGAAGGTCTGCCGTCGCCCCCGGCGCGGTGCCTCCGGACACGGTCGTCACCGGTGTGGTCATCCTGGATCACTGGGGCGTGGTCAAGGCGGATGTGGCCATCCGCGACGGGCGCATCGTCGCGCTCGGCAAGGCGTACAACCCGGAGACGATGGACCCTCTGCATGAGGAGGGCGCTCGCCACAACGGAATCGGCCCCAGGCCCACCGACTTCGTGATCGGTCCGGACACCGAGGTCATCTCGGGCAAGGGCAGGATCCTCACCGCCGGCGGGATCGACACCCACGTCCACTTCATCTGCCCCGACCAGGTCCATGAAGCGCTCGCCGCAGGTGTCACCACGCTCATCGGCGGCGGTACCGGACCGGCGGAGGGCAGCACCGCCACGACAGTCACGCCGGGCTCCTGGCACATCGATCGCATGTTCGAGGCATTGGACGCCTTCCCGGTCAACATCGGCCTGCTCGGCAAAGGCGCCACCATGTCGAAGGAGTCGATGCTCGACCAGGTGGACGCCGGCGTCATCGGACTCAAGATCCACGAGGACTGGGGGGCCACCCCGGCCGTCATCAAGAAGTGTCTGGAGGTCTGCAAGGAGACCGGGGTACAGCTGGCCCTGCACGCCGACTCGCTGAACGAGGCCGGCTTCGTCCAGGACACCATCGACGCGATCGACGGCCGATCCATCCACATCTTCCACGTCGAGGGCGCCGGCGGCGGCCACGCCCCGGACATGATCAAGATGGTGAGTGAGCCGAACGTACTGCCCGCCTCGACCAACCCCACCCGGCCGCTGACCGTCAACACGGTCAAGGAGCACTTCGACATGGTGATGGTCTGCCATCACCTCAACCCGAAGGTCGAGGAGGACCTGGCTTTCGCGGACTCCCGGATCCGGCCCTCCACCATGGCCGCAGAGGACATCCTCCACGATCTCGGCGCCATCTCCATCATGTCCTCGGACGCGCAGGCCATGGGCCGCATCGGTGAGATGATCATGCGTACCTGGCAGACCGCGCACGTCATGAAGGCACGCCGCGGCTTCCTGGAAGAAGACCAGCGCCCGGGCGACCCGGAAGCGGAGCCGAAGGGCGGGAAGAGCACAGGCAGGGCCACGGCGGATACGACGCCACAGGCCGAGCCGCCCCTGGCTGACAACCGGCGCGCCCGCCGGTACGTCGCCAAGTACACCATCAACCCGGCCCTCGCCCAAGGCATCGACTCCGTCGTCGGGTCGGTGGAGACCGGCAAGCTGGCCGACCTGGTGCTGTGGGAACCGAAGTTCTTCGGGGTCAAGCCGCACATGGTCATCAAGGGCGGACAGATCGCTTACGCCCAGGTCGGCGACGCCAACGCGTCGATCCCCACGCCCCAGCCGGTCCTGCCACGCCCGATGTGGGGAGCCACGGGCCTGGCCCCCGGGTCCCTCTCCTACAACTTCGTCACCGAGCGGGCGATCAAGAACGGTGTGTCCAAGGGGCGCAGGCTGAGCAAGCAGTTCAAGGCGATCACGGACACGCGTGCCATCAAGAAGGCGGACATGAAGGAGAACAGTGCCACCCCCACCGTCCGGATCGATCCCGACACCTACGAGGTCATCGTCGGCGGAGCGAAGGTGACGGACGTGACGACGTTCGTCGACGGGCAGATCGTCGACCGGGCCTACGTCTCCGAGCTTCCCATGGCGCAGCGCTACTTCCTGTTCTGAGCGACGCCCGGCTCCGCCCGCTCCGAACCATCGACAAGAGGAACCAACGATGAACTGTGCCGCGCTGCTCCTCCTGGCCGACGGACGGTTCCCCGCCGGGGGACACGCGCATTCCGGCGGGGCCGAATCAGCTGTGGCGGCTGGGCAGATCAAGGACGCCGACGCGCTGGAGGAGTTCTGCCGGGGACGGCTGCACACCGCCGGGCTGGTCGCGGCGGCACTGGCTGCCGCAGCCGCCGCAGGGCACGATCCGCTGGCACTGGACCGGGCCGCCGACGCCCGCACCCCGGTGGTCGCCCTACGCGACACGGCCCGCAAGCTGGGCCGGCAGATGATGCGAGCGGCTCGTGCCACCTGGCCGTCGGCCGAGCTCGACGCGCTCGCCGCGGCCCGGCCGCGGGGCGCACACCAGCCGGTGGTACTGGGCCTTGCCGCCAGGTCCGCCGGACTCGCACCACTGGATGCCGCATACGCGGCGGTCTACGAAACGGTCAGCGGACCCGCCACGGCGACGGTCCGGCTCCTGAGCCTGGACCCGTTCGACGCCACCGCGGTACTCGCGCGGCTGGCGGCGGACCTCGACGACGTCGCCGCAACCGCCACGACCGCGGCCCAGCGCGTCCTCCACGAGGGAACTGACGCCCTGCCCGCCGCGTCCGCGCCGCTGCTGGACATCGGCGCCCAACAGCACGCCACCCGACCGGCACGCCTCTTCGCCTCCTGACCTCCCGCTACGAGAAACGACACAGGGACATCACGTGCACCTCGACCACGACCTCGACCTCGACGACAAGTTCCCCCACCGCCACACCTACAGCGCACCCGCCCGATCGCGGGACGACGGTACACGGCGCGCTCTGCGCGTCGGACTGGGCGGCCCTGTGGGTTCCGGCAAGACCGCCACCGTCGCAGCCCTGTGCCGGGCCCTGCGCACCGAAGTGTCCATCGCCGTGGTGACCAACGACATCTACACGCGTGAGGACGCCGATTTCCTGCTCCGGCAAGCGGTCCTGCCGCCCGAGCGGATCCAGGCCGTCGAGACCGGGGCCTGTCCGCACACCGCGATCCGCGACGACATCTCCGCCAACCTCGAAGCCGTCGAAGACCTGGAAGAAGCGACCGGCCCCCTCGACCTGGTCCTGGTGGAATCCGGCGGAGACAACCTCACCGCCACCTTCTCCAGAGGGCTGGTGGACGCTCAGATCTTCATCATCGACGTCGCGGGCGGCGACGACATCCCCCGCAAGGGCGGTCCGGGCGTCACCACCGCCGATCTCCTCGTCGTCAACAAAACCGACCTGGCCCCCTATGTCGGCTCGGACGTGGAAGCCATGGCGCGCGACGCGAAGGCCCAGCGGGGGGAGCTCCCCGTCGCCTTCACCTCCCTCAAGGAGGAAGGCGGCGTCAAACCCGTCGCGGACTGGGTCCGCGAACGCCTCACCGACTGGGCCACGGCCTCGGCATGACACTCGCCACCGCACCCGCCGTGCAGGCCGGCCACGGCACAGCCGGCATCGGCGTACGAGCCACGGCGCGTATCGTCGCCGCCGCGACGCGGGGCGTCACCGTGCTGCCTCTCCTGGATGGCGACGGGCCCTTCGAATTCCGGCGTCTGCGCTCACGGGGCGCCGAAGCGCGGGTCTGCATCGTCGGCGCCATGAGTGCCCCCCTGGGTGGCGACCGCCTGCGCATCGAGGCCACCGCCCAGGAGGGCTCTGCCCTCCACGTCACCTCCGCCGCCGCCACCCTCGCCCTGCGGGGCCCCACCACCGCACACGCCAGCTACGACGTCCACCTGACCGTGGCGGACCACGCGGATCTCAGATGGCTGCCCAAGCCCCTGATCAGCGCCGCCGGCAGCAATCTGCGGCAGACATGGACCATCGACCTCGCCCCCACCGCACGGCTCCTCCTGCGTGAGGAGCAGGTCCTCGGACGCACAGGTGAACCACCCGGCCACATCACCACCAGGCTGACCGTCCGCCGGGGCGGAGACGTGCTCCTCGACCAGGCAACGGACTACGGCCCGGGAGCCCACGGCTGGGACGGCCCAGCCGTCCTCGCCCACCACCGGGCAACCGGCCAGGTCCTCATCGTCGACCCCGCCTACGACACAGAACCGCCGCCGCCCCGGACCCATACGGACGCCCCGGAAGACGGACTGGCGGTACTCACCCCCCTCGCCGGCCCCGCCGCCCTCATCACCGCCGTCGCCCCCGATGGTCTGCGCCTACGCCACCTCCTCGACGCCGCCCACACCACGCACCCATCCCGCTGATCCGGTCCCCGCCCCGTCCCTCCACAGCGGTGCCGGGCGGCGGGGCCTCTGCTCCGGACCAGGGTGGGGGCGGGTGCCTCGGGTACGGCCAGGGTGGCAATAGGGGGCGATGCAGTCCTGGAGCCCATCTGTTCAGCACGAGCTGCGCCGTCTGCTCAGTGAGTGGGACCCGATCGGCGTCGCCGACGACGTGCAGGACGAGTACGACTGCATGCTCGCCCCCATGCTTCAGCGGCTCCGGGACGGTGCCGACGAGACGGAGATCGGTGAATACCTGCGGCGCGAGACGAAGGAGCACTTCGGTCTCGACCCTCTTGGCGCGCGACCGGAAGCGATGGCTGTCCGAGTGATCGCCTGGTGGACAGCTGCCGGGAAGGCCGATGGTGACCGGGCGTAGCCGTTCCTTCCCGAATTAAGGTGTTCGTGGGTTCAGGTGTGTCGTTGACGCATGCTCAGTGAGATCGTGATCGTTTCATCCTGAATCCGCAGGTCACGGGGTTGGCGTGGGGCGGAACTGACTGGCTCGTGCCGGTCAGGAGCGTGATCATCGCGGCGAGATCGTTCGTCACCGCTGGACTTCGATGCTGGCGAGGACGAGGAGGGCCCACAGGAGGGCGGTCGCGTGGCGGGTGAACAGCATCTGCCCACTCCCCGAAGCCCGCCTCTGCGGCCTCCAGCCGAGCCAGCCGCCCTTCGACATCGTCCAGCTCTTTGCGCAACACTCCTGCACGTTCCTCCAGCTCGAGCCGCTGCTGCACCGTCCATGTCAGCACATCTGTCATGCGGCGGAACCTACGCGGCCGGCCGCCGAGCCCGCCCCGGAACGCCGAGCCCCAGCCCGTCAGTCAGAACTCACGCCAGGATCTGCGGCTTCAGGATGGAAATTGATCATCGGCGCAGACGTCTGGACAGCCTTCGGCAGCCCTCCCCGTTGCAGAGGTGCATCGAACCTGGTCACGGGGCCTGGAAATTGGTCACGGGTAGCGCCTCACCCAGCCGAGTGGCGGCCAAGTCGTCGTGGCGGATCACGAAACTCGTGTAGTACTCCTCGTGGACCCGGGCTTCACGGGCGAGCGATATCCATTCGCTCGTCAGCCGGTGCTTTTCCTTCTCCAGGTGGGAATACCATTTCGCGATCGGGATGGCGGGGATCTCACCTGCCTTCTCGCGTCTCGCGAGAGTCTGCTCCGCGATGCTGTTGATCACCTCGTCATCGGCATACCCGCCGATGACGACGAAGGCGCCAGACGGCCAGAGGCCGTAGGCCAGAGCTCGAAGTTCGTCCAGGTGCGGCAGGTCACGCTCCATGTACCGCACCAACTGCTGCTGGAAGGGCGACATGTCCTCCCAATCGAGGTCCTCCCAGTACTCGTGCCAGTCCTCGTCCTCGCCCTCCTGGAGCCAAAGGGGCAGTTCGGCTCTGAGCTCGGCGCAGAGGCCGAGCTGCTCGCGGACACAAACGGAGCTGGGGGCTTCCGCGACCGCGGTTTCAGTGCCGTCCGGTACATACACGACTCGCGCGTACCTCCCGGAACTGTCCCCGTGGTCCATTTCCTGGTCCACGAAGAAGAGCAGCGTCCCGTCCGCCGGCAGGTCGAAGCCGTCGACTCTCGGTAGCGCCCCACAATCGACGGAAAAGAGCAACGGCAACAGAATGTCTTCGGCGGACGGCCACTTCATGCCCATCGGCAGCCGGGGCAACCCACCGAACTGCCCGACCGGAGAACCACCGCCCACCCCGGACAACCCGATCGACAAACGAAGGTGCTGACTGAATCTGCTGATCTCGTCGTCCGGGATGCCCATTTCAAGCGCTACCCGACGAAACTCCCCCTGATGATCCATGCCCATGAAGATAAACCCTTCCCAACCCGGCTGCGCTCGATCATCCACGTCAGCATGTCCACATTGCGCCTCCCCCCGCTGCGGGGCCTACGAGACGCCTCGAGCGGACCTCCCCAGAACCCGCGAACCTGCCCGTGGCAGACGATCACCTGCCAATGATCACGTTCGAGATCAGTACGAGCGCGTCAACCTCCACCCACACCAGCGTCCCGCCCTGCGGATTCAGGGTGTTGACACCTTCCGCGCGGCCGTTGTGGTGCGGGAGGGTGAGACTGGCCTCGACCGTGGCGGGATCGAGTTCGAGGCCGTTCACGAAGGCGTGCAGGTGCGGTGGATCGGCAGCGCGGACGGCTACGGTGTGCGTCCCGTGGTATTCGCCATCTGGGCGGAGCACTCACCAGGGTCTCCCCGAACCTGACCGAAGCCTTCGTTGTCCCGGAGGCCACGGGGTTGTCGGTGGCGGGAACTACAGTCGCCGGTGTGACGGATAGTGAGCTTCGAGAAATGCTGTTTCCCTTCCGAACACGGGCAGTTGAGGAGGGGTACCCGTGGGAGGACATCGACCCGCTGCCGGCCGAGGAGGTGGGACGGTGGATCGGCCACGTCCGGCCTTGCGCAGTCCTCACCGGTGGCGGAGACGGGCCGGTCGCCGGCAGGTTCGGCGGGCCGCTGCTGCTGCCCGCCGAGATCCAGGACCCTGAGCACCCGTACCTCGCGTCCGTCGACTTCGCCGTGCTGCCGAAGGACGCGACGGACCTCCCTCTGCCGCCCGACGGGCGCCTGCTGCTCTTCGCCTCACTCGATGCAACGGACGGCGACGGCAACTGCGGCCAGGCCATTTATGTCCCGGCCGGCACACCGGTGGAGGAACGCGACAAGAACACCTGGAACGGCTACCCCGGCGATGACTACTACCGGAAGATCGTCGATTCCTACCCGCAGGGCGAGCTGAGAGCTAGAGCCGAACCGGACCTGCCGTACCACTCACTTCCCGGATTCCCGCACGCTGACGAGCTGGTCACTGTCTGGTGCGACGCCTCTGACAGAAGGGGGCATCTACAGATCGGCGGATACGCGGACCAGGAGGACTCCGACCCGGACCCGCTGAAATTTGTCGCGCAGCGCGCCGTGCGTCAGGCAGAGCGGGGGCGGTGGGGCGGCGGTGAGCCGGTGTCGGGCGCTGTCGAGGACTGGGTGCTGCTGGCCCACTGGAACCCGGACATCAGCGGTCGGGAAGGCGCGGACGTGCAGTGGGGAATCCAGCGCGCGGACCTGGCGGCCCGTCGCTTGGACCGCACATTCAGCACCGTCTATTGGAATCCCTAACCGGGCCAGGACAGAACACCTACAGTAATTCGGGTTGTCGGCGCTTGCTGTTGTTGGCGTGTGCGACAGAGTGGGACAAAAGGAACGCGGCCCCGCTAAGCCCCTCACCGGCCGTGCGCTTGGCGGCGATGGCGATGCCGCCCGCGTCCAGGGCCGATCTCTCGTTGCTTCCTGTATCCAGTTCGGCCCCAATGGTCAGGCCAGTCCCGGTCGTTGTGGCGGCGATGGTCTCGAGAACCACTTGGTCGCTGGTCAGACGTCGCCCCCGCCAGTTCGCGGTGATGTCGCAGAACATCCGGTGCTCTATCTTGTTCCACTTCGAAGTCCCCGGCGGTAGGTGACAGACCGTGATCTCCAGGCCGCTCTCTCGTGCGAAGGCGGCCAGATTGCTCTTCCAGGTCCAGCGGCGGGGGTCGTTGGAGCCGCCGGAGTCGGCGGTGATCAGGAGCCGGCCGGCATTCGGGTGGTCCGCCCGTCCGCGGTGCTGCCACCAGCGCGGATGAACTCCACCACGAACTGGGCGGTGTCGTGGTCGGTGCCGACGTTGACCCATCCGGTGTTGTTGGCGATGTCGTAGATCCCGTAGGGAATCGCCATGGGCTGGTCGTTGGTGGTGAACGTGTGGCGGTCGACCTTGATCGCGTTCTTGCCCGGCCGCCAGGTGCGACCGGGCCGGTCACGGTTGCCGAGCCATTCCTTGGCCTTGGTGTCGACGCTGATCACTGGCTGGGCGTCGTTGAGGAACTCGGTGGCGGTGGCATTGAGGTGGGTGAACTGGGCATCACGGTCCGGATGGCTGATGCCCTCTGTTGTCTTCGCCGTTCCCTGCAGGCTGTAGCCCAGGGTGTGCAGCAGGTGGCCGACGGTTGAAGCGCAGATCGGGTGGCCCTGTGTGGTGAGGGTCGAGGCCAGAGCCCGTAACGACAATGGTCCACCGCAGCGAAGAGACGGGGCGCCTCGAGTGTGCGGCTTGATCAGCGACTCCAACGCGGGCAGCAGGCCGGAGTCGCTGTCTGTCAGCCGCTTGCGGCCGGCGCCTGAGGCCCGGACCCGTCGGGTCGGCGAGGAGCAACCGGCCAGCTCGGCAATACCTCGCGCGATAGTGGCAGTGCTGGTTCCAGAGGCAACTACTACCCGGACGATCCCGCCGTGCCCGAGGGCCGTCGCCTCAACGCCCAGGTGCAACCGGCGCCGACGCTCATCGAAGCGCGGCAGGATCTGATCGAACTTAGTTCGCAGAGCACGGGCGGCAGCGCGGCCCGACAGACACGGAGTCATATCTCAGGCTCCCACCAACACCCCTCTACCGAGCCCCATTGATCAGAAACTCATGGGGTTCTCGTCCAGGACGGTGGGTGGGGTGGGCACCACATCCGCACAATAAGGGCGCGGCTAACGTCGCGACCGGGTGGCGATCACCGTGGTGGCCGTGCCCGCCGCCCCGTATAACGTGTACAACAGGCCTTGGCCCAGGAGCTCGCCGCGCTTCACCTCCTGGGCGTACTTGCGCTGGCGATACGTGGCCGTGCCGGTCGAATCGCCGCCGCGGTAATTGTAGTCGAGCACGCAGGTATAGCCCTTCCGCATCTGCCCGGGGTGCTCCTCGCCATCCTCGCCCAGCTGGAGCCACGGGCAGTCCGGGCCGCCGTGGGCCGCCCCGGCCCTCAGCAGGGTGATCACCCCCCACGCTAGCGGGACCACGAAAAATGCGATGAACATTCCGCGCAACCTCATTGCGGCACCTTATTTGATCCGAAACGGTTTGTGTTCTGGGTTGTTGGACGTGTGTGAGCGATCGGGTGGGGGACGCGCGACATCTGTCGCCGTCGGCGTAGGAGGCCCTGCGGTTGTCGGCGGTGGTCGCGTTGGTGGCGGACCGTCCGTCCGCTGAGTGGCCACCTGGCAGCTCCACGCTGCGCCGGAGCAGACAGCCAGTGCTCTTGTCGATCCCCTAGCAGTGGGACAGCGCTTCCAGCCGACATGCTCCGCCGGAAACCGCTCCCGCCCATGCCTCCCAACGGCGTGGGTGCCAAACCTCTGTTCTGCTGGCTCGTTCAGTACGGGAACGGGAATTCGCCTCCCTTATCGGCTCCTCGAGGCGTGAAGCATCGCCTCGATGTCGGCTCGATGAAGGGTGATCCGGAATGGCGGACTGGGTGAAGGTCGCGGGCGGCCTCAGTGCCATCACAGCGGGGTCCAGGACCACGGTATGGGGCGTCAACGCAGGCAGTGCGATCTACCACTACACCAACTACGACGGCTCTCCGTGGATCAACGTTCCCGGAGGGCTGAGTGACATCGGCGCCGCTGCGGACGGCACCGTCTGGGGAGTCAACAGCGGCAACCGGATCTACCGGTACACCGGGGACCATGACGGCGCGAACCCGTGGAAAGGCATCGACGGCAGCCTGGTCCGCATCGACTCGGGCTCCCGGACGAACGTGTGGGGCGTCGACTCCGCCGGTGGCATCTACAGGTACACGAACCACGACGCCAAGCCGTGGATCAAGATCCCCGGATCGTTGAGCGACATCGGCGCCGGCGCGGACGGCACCGTCTGGGGAGTCAACAGCGGCAACCAGATCTACCGGTACACCGGAGATCAGGACCCGTCGGATCCGTGGGCAGACGTCGCGGGCAGCCTGAAGCGGATCGCGGTGGGTTCTCGGACCAACGTGTGGGGCGTCGATCCGGCCGGCAGCATCTACCGCTACACCAACAACGACGCCAGTGGCGCCAACCCGTGGGTCAGGATTCCCGGAACCGCCACCGACATCGCCGCCGGAGCCGACGGCACCGTATGGCACCTCAACACCGCCGGCGAGATCTACCGCTACACCGGCGACCAGCCGAGCTGACCCGTTCCCACCAGGCACAGCGGGCCCTCGACCAGAACGGTCGAGGGCCCGCGCGGACGCCCCCGACGCTCTGCCGGTGATGGGGATCGCCGACGCCGGGTGACGAGCGACCGCGGCAGCAGGGCCTTGAACGGCGTACGCCTCCGGTGGGCCGGGTCATGCGGTCCGGTATCCCGTCGGCGCTCTTCCGCCCGGTGGTGATGTCGGCGACTGCCGTGCTGTCAGCCGTCGCAGAAGGCCTGTCGACCGTGGGCAGGCGCTTTCCGCGCCAGACCAGGGAGTACGGGTATGCGGGGAACGCCGTCCGGACATCTCGCTCGGCATGCTGTGAGCAGCGCGGTGTCGCAGGCTGGGAGTATGAGTGCGCCGATAGTCATCCACCGTCCCTCCCCCAGCGGTGGCCGCCGGGTCACCATCCGCGACCAGATCGCCGGGCTGGCCCACGACGACCGTGACGTGGAGGAGTTCATCCGGCGGGCCGGTCTCCCTGACGCGGGGCGCCTGCTGGATGACCCGGACTGGGTGGAGTGGCGAGGGGGCCGGGCGCACCAGTATCAGGCCGCTTGAGGGCGCTGACCCGACGAGAGGCCTTGTCGCCGGACTGCGGCGCGGACCTGGCTGCGCCGCCGGGCACTCTGCACTATTCAGGGCGCGGTGGCCCCTCCAGCTTTCCGGGACCGTGGGTGAGGGCACGTGGCCGGCTCTGTTCCACGTCGAGAGGGAGGCGCGGGCGCGGTAAGTCGAGTCCCGCCCACCAGCGCCGCCCGTCCGGTGTGGTCTCGACACCGACATCGCGTGGCCCGAGAGCGACAAGGGCGCGCATGTGCCCGGCGTCCCGGAGCACTTGGTCGTCGTCACCCGTCGCCATGTCCTGCCGGTGGCTGATCGCCAGGACCATCACCTGGTCGCGTTCCTCGTCGTCGGCCAGGTGCAGCGAGATGCGCCTGCCGCCGTCCTGCGCGGCCGAGCGGAACAGGAGCTCGACCACCTGCTGAGGGCGGTCGTCCTTCGGTCGGTAGCCCCAGCGGCGAAGTGTGTCCGCGACCTGGCACCCCGCGCGGGCAGCGGCGGCCGGGCTCGGGGTGAACGCCCAGTTCCGGACACTACGGCCTCGGATGATGACCGGGGCGCAGGGCGGGGCCTCCTGCCGCTCCGGTCGGGGGATTTCGACGGGCCTCTTCGGGGGCGGTGGAGTCTTCGGCGGATAGTCGGGGCGGTGCGGCGACACAGCGGCCTCCCGGCGGGAACGGAGGCGTCCATCGTAGGGGCAGGATCGCGGGAGCGGGCGGCTTCGGGCCAATGGCGGACGAGCACCGAACGCTGTGCCCGGACGCGGCCGGCACGAGCGTCGACGGCCTGTGCGCACCGGTTCTGCCGCGCCGTGCTGTCCGCCCCGGCCTCTCCGGCCGCGCGGCGCCCGTGTACAGAATGACGGCTGGACAGGAACAGGAGCCGCCCCACCGGACGGGCCGTTGTGAGCGGGGACGCGCGTGCCCTGGCGAACGCCGCCGACACGCTGGACTGCGACGAGTTCGTGTTCGGGTCGTCGGGCAACGGTGCCGGCATGTCACCGGCGGTACGCCGAATCCTGTGGTTTCCGCCGAGCTCCACCAGCCCATACGGCGCAAGCGCGCCGGGCGCCACCGGTTCCGTCCGGCTGCTTCACCCCGGCTGCCGGATCCCGGACAGAGCCGCCGGGGTGAGTACCTTCTCGGGCGAGCCCTGCCCTGCCAGTCGTCCGTCGCTGAGGAGCAGGCAGGCGTCGGCCGAGCGGGCGGCCTCCAGGTCGTGCGTGGCCTGGACGACGGTCGTCCCGTCGGCGACCAGGTCAGTCAGCAGCGCCGTGATCCGCTCACGGGCTTCGGGGTCGAGCCCGGTGGTCGGCTCGTCCAGGAGCAGGAGGTCGGACTGCTGGGCGAGGCCCTGGGCGATCAGGACGCGCTGGCGTTGCCCGCCGGACAACTCGCCGAGCTGGCGGGCGCCGAGGTCGGCGATGCCAAGTCGTTCCATGGCTGAGTCGACCACCGTCCGGTCCTGTCGGGTCAGCCGCCGCCACAGCCCCCGCTCGCCCCAGCGGCCCATCTCCACGGTCTGCCGCGCCGTGAGGGGGAGGGTGTCTCCGACGGCGCCGCGCTGCGGGACGAAGGCCGGCGGACGGCCTTCTGCGTAGTGGAGTTGTCCGGATGTGGCGTCGATCACGCCGGCGAGGACGCCGAGCAGGGTGGACTTTCCGCTGCCGTTCGGTCCGACGAGCGCCGTCATGGCCAAGCCCGTTATGGAAGCGGTGAGTTGGTGGAGCACCGGACGGCCGGGGTAGCCCGCGTCCAGGTGACTGAACCAGACGCGCTCATGGCTCGGCCGGTCGGCGGGCAGCAGCAGCGGGTGTTTGTTGAACATGATTGTCATTGTAGGGTCCTCGGCATGGAGTGGTTGACGGCCCCCTTCGAGGTGGCCTTTGTGCAGCGGGCCCTGTGGGCCGGAATTCTGGTGTCGGCGATATGTGCCCTCGCGGGTACGTGGGTGGTGCTGAGAGGGATGGCCTTCCTCGGTGACGCCATGTCCCACGGCCTCCTGCCGGGCGTCGCGGCCGCCGCGCTGCTCGGGGGCAACCTGCTGGTGGGGGCGGTGGTGAGTGCGGCCGTCATGACGGCCGGTGTCACCGCCCTCGGCCGCACACCGAGGCTGACCCAGGACACCGGCATCGGCCTGCTCTTCGTCGGCATGCTCTCGCTCGGCGTCATCATCGTGTCGCGCTCGCAGTCGTTCGCCGTGGACCTCACCGGGTTCCTCTTTGGTGACGTCCTCGCCGTACGCGAGAGCGACCTGGTCCTTCTCGGGGCGGCGCTGCTGCTCGCACTGCTCCTCTCCATGCTCAGTCACCGTGCTTTCCTGGCCCTCGCGTTCGACGAGCGGAAGGCGCGGACGCTCGGCCTGCGTCCCGGACTGGCGCACGCCGTGCTGCTCGGCCTGCTGGCCCTCGCCATCGTCGCCTCCTTCCACATCGTGGGTACGCTGCTCGTCCTCGGCCTGCTCATCGCCCCGCCGGCGGCAGCTCTGCCCTGGGCGCGAAATGTCCCCGGCGTCATGGTCCTTGCTGCGGCCTTCGGCGCGGCCGCCACCTTCGGCGGCCTGCTGCTGTCATGGCATCTGAGCACCGCGGCCGGCGCGACCGTCTCGGCCCTCGCCGTCAGCCTCTTCTTCCTGTCCCGCCTGGCATCCGGGTTCCGGCACCGACGTCACGCACGACGCGCCGGTCTCCACGCTCATGCCGCCGGCTTCCACTCGCATGCCCCCACGACCCGCCCGAACGAGATGTGAGGCGATCTCCTTGTTCGTCCGAAGAAACGTCACACCCCTGGCGTCGGCATTCCTGTCCGTGGTCCTGCTGACCGCTGGCTGCGCGGGCCAGGACCACGCCAAGTCGAGTCCCGGGAAACCCTCTTCCTCCGACACCCCCCACGGCTACGTCGAGGGGGCCACGGAGGCCGCCGAGCAGCAGTCCCGGCTCCTTCTCAACGACCCTGGCACCGGCGACACCCGCGTACTCGACCTGACCACCGGCAGGACGCACGACAGCACACGCAAAACAGGTGTCACCGAACTCACCACGGATGGCCGGTTCGGCTACTTCCACGGCGCGGAGGGCACCCGCATCCTCGACGGCGGTGCGTGGATGGTCGACCACGGAGACCATGTGCACTACTACAGCGCGAGGACCAAGGAGGTGGGTGCACTCCCGGGGGGCACCGGCACGAGCATCCGCAGCGACACGGGCGTGACAGTGGTCACGGGAGCGGACGGCACGGCGCGTCTGCACACCCGTGCGGATCTGGAAAAGGGCACCCTGGGTGCCCCCGACCAGCTTCCGGGCGTGCACGCCGGGGCCGTCGTACCGTACGCGGAGCACCTGATCACCCTCACACGGGAGGACGGCGCTCCCTCGAAGGTCGTCGTGCTCGACCGGTCGGGCAAGCGCGTCGCCACCCCGGAGCTCGAGTGCGAGGACCCTGAGGGTGACGCGGTCACCCGCCGGGGGATCGTCCTCGGCTGCGCCGACGGTGCCCTGCTCGTCCACGAGGACGACGGCTCCTTCACCGCTGAGAGGATCGCGTACGGCGACGATGTACCGAAGGCCGAACGGGCCACGGAGTTCCGGCACCGGCCGGGCAGTACGACGCTCACAGCACCTGCGGGCAAGGACGCCGTCTGGGTCCTGGACGTCACCCGGCGTGCCTGGAACCGGGTGGAGACCGGGTCCGTGGTCGCCGCCAACACCGCCGGTGAGGGCTCGCCGCTCGTGGTCCTGGAGACCGACGGGGCCCTGCACGGCTATGACATAGCCACCGGCGAGGAGACCGCGGTCACCGAACGTCTGCTGACGGACGTCCCCGACACCGCCGCCGCGACACCGGTGATCGAGGTCGACCGGAGCCGGGCCTACCTCAACGATCCCGCAGGCAAGCGCGTGTACGAGATCGACTACAACGACAACCTCCGTGTCGCCCGCACGTTCGACCTGGACGTCCGGCCGTCCCTGATGGTGGAGACGGGCCTGTGAGCGCGGGTGTACGAGCGGCGCGCGGGCGCGCCCTGCTGCTGTCCCTGGTCACCTGTTTCACCGCCGCCGCCGGGGCCGGTTGCGCGGGGGACGACGAACGGCCCCAGGTCGTGGTGACGACCAACATCCTCGGTGACATCACCCGGGAACTTGTCGGGGACCAGGCGGACGTCAGCGTCCTGATGAAGCCCGACGCCGACCCCCACTCATTCGGCCTCTCGGCCGTACAGGCCGCCGAGCTGGAGAATGCGGACCTGGTCGTCTACAACGGCCTGGGGCTGGAGGAGAACGTACTGCGGCACGTGGCGGCGGCCCGCGAATCGGGCGTGGCCACCTTCGCAGCCGGCGAGGCGGCCGATCCCCTCACCTTCCATCCCGGCGACGAGGGCGGACCCGACGACGGGGCCGGCGAGCCGGACCCGCACTTCTGGACCGACCCCGATCGGGTGCGCAAGGCGGCCGGCTTGATCGCCGCCCGGGTCGTGGAACACGTCGACGGCGTGAACGAGAAGGTGATCCGGGACAACGCCGCACGGTACGACGATCAACTCGCCGACCTCGCCACCTGGATGGAACAGTCCTTCGCGGACATCCCCAAGGCCCGCCGCGCCCTGGTGACCAATCACCATGTATTCGGGTACCTGGCCGACCGCTTCGACTTCCGCGTGATCGGCGCGGTCATACCCAGCGGCACCACACTCGCCTCCCCCAGCTCCTCCGACCTGCGCTCCCTCACCCAGGCCATGGAGAAGGCCGACGTGCGCACCGTCTTCGCCGACACATCTCAGCCCACCCGGCTGGCCGAGGTCCTGCGCCAGGAGATGGGCGGCGACGTGGACGTCGTCCCGCTGTACTCCGAGTCGCTGACCGAGAAGGGCCAGGGGGCCGGCACCTACCTGGAAATGATGCGTGCCAACACCTCGGCGACGACCGAGGCCCTGACGGGTGACTGACCAGCTTCCCTCGATGGCCGGCGCGCCGATCGCCGGCCGCTCCATCACACAACCCCGTGCCCCCAGGGCCGGAGAGGACGAACACACGATGAACAGGTCGACACGCGCCAGAACGCTCACAGGCACTGCCCTCGCCCTGACGGCGTCGATGGCACTGACCGCCTGCGGCAACAGCGACGACGGCGCTTCCGCTGCCGGGCCGAGGCAAGCGAAGAGCAGTGAGGCCACCGCGGTGAAGAACCCGCTGGTCGCCTCCTACGACGGGGGTCTGTACGTCCTCGACGGCGAGACACTGAAGCTGGCGAAAACCGTCGAGCTGCCCGGGTTCAACCGGGTCAACCCGGCGGGCGACGAGGATCACGTCATCATCTCGACCGACCAGGGATTCCGCGTGTTCGACGCGGCCCGGCAGACTTTCACGAACGTCGAGTTCAAGGGTTCGAAGCCCGGTCACGTCGTGCGGCACGGCGACCGGACGGTCCTGTTCACCGACGGTACGGGCGAGGTGAACGCCTTCGACCCCGAAGACCTGGCCGGCGGGAAGCAGCCGCAAGGCCGGAGCTACACCTCCGCCGAGCCCCACCACGGCGTCGCCATCGAACTGGCCGGCCGTGAACTCGTCAGCACCCTGGGCACGGAGGAGAAGCGCACCGGCGCCCTCGTCCTGGACAAGAACAACAAGGAGATCGCACGCGCCGAGAACTGCCCAGGTGTCCACGGCGAGGCCGCTGCCAAGGGCGAGGTGGTCGGTTTCGGCTGTGAAGACGGTGTACTGCTCTACAAGGACGGCGCGTTCGTCAAGGTCGACGCCCCCGACGACTACGCCCGGACCGGCAATCAGGCCGGCAGCGACGCCTCCCCGATCCTCCTGGGTGACTACAAGACCGACCCGGACGCGGAACTGGAGCGGCCGACCCGCATATCGCTGATCGACACCCGCACGGCGAAGATGAAACTGGTCGACCTCGGCACCAGTTACTCCTTCCGCTCACTCGCCCGTGGCCCGCACGGCGAAGCCCTCGTGCTCGGCACCAACGGTGTTCTCCATGTCATCGACCCGGAGACCGGAAAAGTGCAGCGGAAGATCGAAGCGGTGGGCGACTGGACGGAACCCCTGGACTGGCAGCAGCCCAGGCCCACCCTGTTCGTCCGTGACCACACGGCGTACGTCTCCGAACCGGGCAAGCGCCAACTGCACGCCTTCGACCTTGACTCGGGTGAGAAGCTGACCTCCGCGACGCTGCCGAAGAGCACCAACGAACTGTCCGGGACTGTTGACGGTCACTGACCGGTCCCCTGCCTGCACTCACCGCGGGGCGCCCGCCGGTCCAGGACCGGCGGGCGCCCCGTGCTGCCGTCACCCGGCGCTACCTGGGGGCCGCTTCCTCGATGGGATCCAGGTGCGGGAGTACCACTCCCCCCGCCGCGTCCGCCAGCCCATCAGGACCCATCACGCGATGGTCCATCAGTCAAGGTCGTGCGGACGGCACGCTCCGGTCCGAAGGACGGGTGACCACCTTGATGTTGAACATGTGACCTCCCACGCCGCCCGCGATGCCCATGAAGAGCAGGGCGAAGTGCTCCTGTCCACGAGCGGTCGTGATGCCACCGATGTCGAGCTGGGATGACGGAGGCCAGCCGAGGTCGGTGAGCAGTCGACCGGTGGTCCGTTTGGCATCGGCGTCGTCGCCGGAGAGGAAGACGGTACTCGGACCGTCGAGACCGTCCGGGGCGGTCATCACGGTGGAGTCCATGGTGCAGAGCGTCTTGACGACCGGGGTCAGGGGGAAGGCCTCCTGGATCTGTTCACTCAGACTGCTGTTGGGATGCGAGAGCTCGGTGAAGTCGTCGGACAGGCCGACCCCGATGTCGATCAACAGGGTGCCGGCCAGCGCCGGCGCCCCGATGGAACGCAGCAGTTCCACGGAGACGGCCCCCGGGGTGGCGTTGACCAGTACCTCGGCGTGGGCGGCTGTCTCGCTCAGCCCTGCCACGGGGAGTCCGAGATCCGTTCGATCCTCAGGTCGGCGTGAGCCGAGGAGCACGTCGTGTCCTGCCGTACTCCAGCCCCGGGCCAGTGCTCGGGCGACGTTTCCGGTACCAAGAAGTCCTATGCGCATGGTGTGACGCTAGCCGTGGTCAGGACTCGGCGAATCGGACCGTAGACCCGGGTGCACCGGTACCAACGACGTAAGCCTGTGGCCGCCCACCGGCTACGACCGGCCGAGTTCTCCCTGTGCGGCCGTCACGCTCGCCCCGTCGGATCGGTTTCGCGGTATGCCGCCCGGGACGGTGAGGCCGGCGGCACCCCTGGCCCGGTCCAGTTGACCGAGACGACAGCGACGGCCGACCAGGGCGCCGAAGGGAGGAAGCCGGCTCTTGCCCCGCTCCGGGGGGCTGTGGGGACGCGCCGCAGCGGGACCTCGAGGTCCTGTTCTTCGCCGGGCCGGGCAGGAGTTCCCCGCGGGGAGCACGGTTCTGCTCGACCCGCACGGGCACAACCACGATGCGCAGTTGTGGCTCAAGCTCTTCCTTGCTCCGGAAGCCACTCGGCTCGGTCACGTCACCCGGCAGACCGGCCGACGGCGGCAGGAAGGCGCCGCCGGGCCGAGGGACCGTGCAGGGGCACAGACGTCAGGGGGCGCAATTGCCTTCCCCCGAGGCAGGCGCGTGATCGCTCGCCGACGGGGCGTGTGCGGCGCTCGGATCGGTGCGCAGGTGTGGAGCGGCTGCCGACGAGGAACCCTGCCGCCGGTACCGCGCGGGAGATGGTCTCTGTCCTCATCCCCCGCGCGGTACCGCCCGTCAACCGACCTGGACTTCCGTGCTGCTGCCGGACGGCAGGTGCAGTGCGTCACCGTCGAAGGTGGCGGTGTACGTGGCATGGCCCTGCCCCACCGGTCTGTCGGTGAAGGTGAAGACGCCCTCCCCGTCGATGGTGACGGAAGGCAGGGCGGTCGCCTTGGCCGCTCCCGGATCGAGACGACTGATCCTGATGACCGTGCCTGCCTTGAGCGGCAGGTCGGAGCGGAGCCGCCCGCTGAAGGACAGTACCCCCGGCCCCGACCAGGAGGGGATGTACAGGGCCAGCTCGCTGGCCGCCTTGCCCGGCGTCGTCAGCACGCGCAGGCTGATGGGCGCGCCCTCGTGACCTTCCTGGGTGACCGCAAAGACACGGCTGGCGTCCGGAGCCCAGCCGAGGCCTCCGGGCAGGAGCAGCGGGGACGAAGCACCCGACGCGAACTCGAAGACTCCGTGCGAGACGCGGGTGCCGGGCTTGTACATGAACACGTCTGAGCCGTAGACACTGTCCACCCCTGCGGCGACCGCCCCGTCGGACGCGATGGCGACCGAGGTGGGGTAGGGGGCCGACGGGTACTGTCCGGCGTCGGCGAGGTCCGCGGTGCGGAGCACCTGGTGATAGTACGGAGATCCGCTGGCCAGGACGATGTTCTTCCCGTCCGGCGTGAAGGCCAGGTCCGACAGCGTGTCCGTGTAACCACTGGGGTTCCAGCGGTGGGCCTTCTGCCGTGCTGTTCCTGTGCGGACGTCGTACACCACGATCGGGGTGGGGCTACCGATCTCCTGTCCCGCCACCACCGTGCCGTCGTCAGCGGGGGACACATGGAGCGAGGGCGCGGAGTACCAGAGGTTGAGGGCGGCATGGCCGAGCTTGACGGTCGGCTTCGCCGTCGCCAGATCGATGGAGCCGATGTTGCCGGCGCCCAGGCCGCCGTAACCGAACCAGAGCCGTTTTCCGCTGACGACGACGGAGCTCGGACCCGTCCCTGCACCTGTCGCGTACCGCGTGGTGACCCTGTGGGTCGTGGTGCTGATGGCGGCGACGGCGTCCGCACCGGGGAGCGCCGCGTACAGGGTGGTGGCGTCGGGTGTCAGGGCGAGCTTCGCCGCCCCCGGCAGGCCGGTGATCTGCTGAAGCACCTTGCCCTGGAAGTCGGTGACGACGACCGCGCCGCGTCCGGGATCGCTGAGGAAGAGCTTTCCGTGTGTCCCGTCCACCACGAGGTCGTCGTAGTCCTTCAGCGGCAGCGTCACCGCCTTGGGTTGCGCGGTGGCGGTGAGGACGCTCGCCCCGGGTGAGTCCACCGGCTCGGCTGCGACGGCCGACGGCGCCATGAGAGTCACCGCGAGAGCCGGCAGGACAAGAGGCGTTATGCGCCTGCACGTCCGGCGCGCACGTCTGACCACCGAACGTAACGGCATCGATCGATGCGTGAGCATGAATCCCCCAAGCGTGTGAGTACGTGCCCCTCCGAAGTTTTCAGGTCGCGGAGGTGGCAGCGGCGGGGTGCCGAGGGGCAACCCTGGCGCCTTCTACCCCCCTCGATCTCACTGATTCCTCGCGAAGCCTGTCGGCCCGGCCCGGGCAGCCGGCCCGCGGAGGCATCCGCGGGTTCAGTCAGTTCTGCCAGGTGCGCAGTTGTTGAGTGACGCTCGTGTCAGCGCGCGCCCATCACCCTCGGACTCTGATCGACCCCTGTCCGGCTGCGGCCGGACTGACCTGCCCGGGAACACCGAGCCACGCTCACGGCCCAGCCCGCGCGCGTGTTGCCGGGGTATCGAGGTCGGCCTGTGGAACGGTGAGCTGGCTTCAGCCCACACACCCACACAGGCGGAGGTGCTCCCTTCATGGGACACGGCGGAAACGTGATCGCGGAACTCACTACCGACCACCGCGAGGTCGACGAGCTGTTCGGAAGGATCGAGGCCCAGCCGGTGGGTGATCAGGAACGGCGGAAACTGGCCGACGAACTGACCATCGAGTTGGTGCGCCACTCCGTCGCCGAGGAGATGCACCTGTACCCGGCGGTGCGCGAGTACGTCGAAGGCGGGGACGGAATCGCCGACAAGGAGCTCTCCGACCACGCGGCGGTGGAGCGGCACCTCAAGGACCTGGAGGGCGTGGCGGCGGACGACCCGCAGTTCAACGACCTGGTGGCGAAGCTGAAGTTCGAGGTGAGCGAGCACGTCCGCGACGAGGAGGGACGCCTTTTCCCCCTGCTCGCGGCGGCCTGCACCCCGGAGGCACTGGACGAGTTGGGGGACAAGGTCCGCGCGGCGAAGAAGTCGGCTCCCACCAGGCCACACCCCTCCTCACCCGACACCCCGCCCGGCAACAAGCTGCTGGGCCCGGGCGCCGGACTCGTGGACAGAGCCCGCGACCTGCTGACCGGTCGTGGGAAGAGCTGAGTGACAGTCGAAGACCCCGTCGAACGACTACCGTCGCCAACCCCCACACCGGCTGTGAGGTGGGCTGCCCCACTCCTTCGCCCGCTTCACCGGGCGACAGCTCATTCGGTCCGCCGGGAGTGGGGCGAGGCCGTGCGCAGTACGCGCAAGATCAGAACGGCCCCCGGCTCGACGCACCCGCTCAGTCACTTCGATAGGTGTGTACCGCCATCGCGAAGCCCCAGCCGCCGCGCTACCCCTGGCCGTGTGAGAGGTGGACGACGTTGCGAACCCAGGCTTCCCGGGTGGCCAGCTGCTCGGTTGTGAGGCGGTCGGTTGGTCATGAGCTCGACGGCGGGCCGGGACAGGATCCGCTCCGTGCCGTGCATTCCGTGGTTGAGCAGCATCCGGAAGTAGGCGCGGTAGTCGTCGGCAGTCGAGTCGAACCCGCCGCCGCCCGACTGGAACACCGGAGGTCGGCTTTGATGTCCCTGTGCGGCAGGGCCCTCCACCGTGAACCCTGGGTACGCGCCGATCATCGGGGAGTCCAACGCAGTCGTGTACAGCCCGAGCCCGCTGATGGAGGGGAGAAGCAGCGAGACGGGGTGATCGGCCAGGGCGAGGACGCTGCCGCACCGGCAGGTGACCACCCCCTGCTGGTGCACCGTCCGGATCCCTGACCGCGCCGACTGTTCCTCGGGTGACCAGGTGCCCTGTATCCGCCCTGTGCTCATACGGTTAGGCTGGCCTTGCCTGGCGCGTGGACCCGGGCGTGTGGGTTCGCATTCCGATGCCACAGGCAGGGACCCGGCGGACGGAACAGACAAGGGCAGGGTGCAGGTGAAAGACGGTGACCGTGCTCGTGCGCGTCGTGCGCCCTGTGGGGCGGGAGCGCTCACGAGGGTGACGGGAAGCGCGGGTCATGGGCCGACACGCAGGGCGGGGCGACGTGGATAGGGTCGCGGTCGCGGCCGGAGCGCTGTACGCCATCGTCCTGCTCCGAGCCGGAGGGACGTTCGCCGTCGGGTGGCTTGCCGGAGCGGGTGCCCGGCGCAGCAGGTTCGCCGGGCGGATCTCCTCGGCGAAGTTCCGGCGTGCCGAGCGGGCGATCCAGCGGTGGGGCGCGCCTGTCGTGGCCGTCTCGTTCTTGACCGTCGGTTTCCAGACCGCCGCCAACTTCCTCGCGGGCAGCATGCGCATGCCGCTGCCGCGTTACCTTCCCGCCCTGTTCGTGGGCGGAGCGGCCTGGGCGCTGATCTACGCGACTGTGGGGCTCGGCGTACTCGAGGTTCTGGGAAAGCTCTTCGCCGAGTGGACGGCCTTCGGGGTCTCCGCCGTGGTCGTCCTCGTCCTCGGCGTGTGCGGGGTGGTGGTGTACCGCAGAGCGAAGGCGGCCCCGTCCTCCGGGGACACTGCCACCGACAGGTCGTGAGCTTGCCCGTGCTCACGGACAACGGGCCGAGGCCGAAGCGGGCCGTGACCGTGTAGGACCGGTGGTATATCCACATGGGAGAATTGGTGCCTGACGCGGGACCACGCGGCGTCGGAGCGGCGTTGGACGGCTCACCAGGTGCGTGAGCTGGAGCGTTGAAGCGTCCATGAGTGCTTCGTCCTCACCTGTTCCGCCGCCGCCTCTCCTCCTGCTCCTGCCTACACCTCGTGCAGGAAGCGCGCGTGGTCTCGGCGGCTACGGGTTCCCCTTCCTCCTCTCGTCCCCGCACCGGGTACACGCGGACGCGCCCTCGCTCGCGCGCCAGCACGGCGAGCCGATCGCTCCCACACGTCCGGATCACGTCACGACTACAGCACCACCGCGGGCCCGGCGCCGCACATGCCGCACCATGTTCCTACTCGTGTCCAGCCAGGGGGGACCATGCGCATCCGCACCATGACCGCGGCCACCGCGGCGATACTTACCGTCACCATCGTCGGCTGCGGCAGCGGTAAGAGCGGCGAGAGCAAAGCCGACACCGCCAACAGCACCGTAGCCGCGGGGCCGAACGCCTCGGACGGCACCGGCGCCGAGAAGGCCGGCATCCCGCCGGAGCCCACCGGCGCCGAGCGCGACGCCGTCCTCGCGGCCATCCGTGACGTCAACGCGCATCTCACCCGTGACGAGGACAAGGCCCTCGACGCGGCCCGCAACCAGTGCTCGTCCCTTGACGGCGGCGCGACGAATCCAGACCGGACTGCCGCACAACGGTTCTCCTACGACGGCGTCACGCTGACCGATGACGACGGAAGCCACCTCAACACCGGGCTGCGCAGGACGCTCTGCCCCGAGTCCTGATCGGACAGCTACTCCGGCCCGGCCGCGACCGAACGCGGCCGGGCCGCACCATGCCGGGGGCGGGGACGACACCGCCGTGCGGCCAAGTCACCGGCCCTGAATCCCGGTGTTCACCAGTCGGCCCCGGCCGCTACCGGGAGATGATCGCTGCCGGTCTCCGGCGGGAGCCACGAGCTCTTCGGCTCCACCTGCCCGAGTAGGGCACCGTGTGGGTCCTCTCCAGCGTTCGCCCCGAGAGTGTGCTGATCACGGTCGAAAATACCGGCGAGCAGCTCACCTCGCAGTTGGTCTCGACGCTCGCCGAGCCCTTCCAGCGCGGCACCGAGCGCCTTCACACCGTGCGTCGAACACGCGCGGCGACATCATCAGCCCGATGCTCCGTCGCCAGGACGCAACCCCGGCCGCCCGGAGTGCGCGGCGACCTCATCAGCCGCCGCACCCGGTCCGCCGGCGCGGACCGGCTCCCTGGCATCAAGGGGGCCGCTGCTCCCGCTCGCGCAGACCTCCACGTGGGAGCCTTCGAAGTCCAGCACCACCGGGCTTTCGGCGCACCAGTCTCCGCCCGCGGCGAAGCGCACCAGCGCGCACTCCGTCGCCCGCCTACCGGCTGGCGTCACCAGACGCGTCTCGTGAGCCCGCCGCACCACCTCGATCCCGACCAGAACCACTCCGTCCCGGCCGTCAGGTCCGGACTTGCACGAACCTGTACCGGCCGGGGAGGCCACCCGTACCGGACGTGGCGGTGGTCACCAGCAAGGGGTGCCGTCGTCCTCGCGCCAGGACACGTCCGTGACGGACATGGGCACGGTGAAGTAACTGCCCTGACCCCGGCTGACGCACGTCGTGTGGACGGTCCCGTGCCCCGCGTCCTGGGCGACGAAGTACGTCATCGTGACGTCCCGGGAGGTGTTGTTGTAGAAGATGTGGCCGCGAGCGCTGCCGGACCATTCGCCCTCGGTCGCCAGCGACGGAGGCGTATCGGTGTCTCCGTACCAGAATTCGGGCCAGACACAGAACGTGTTCTGGGGGCAGTTGCCGGGAGCCCATGCCGAAGCGCTGGGCGCCGCGACCATGACTCCGAGGAAGGCCGCGGGTACTGCGGCAAGGGCTATGGTCCTCAGGCGCATAGAGAGTCCATTCGTGAGACGTCACGGTCACGCTAACCGGGACGATGTTGAAAGATCAAGTGTCAGGTCTCCGACATGTTGCTGCCCCCGCAGGGGAAGGGAGGGCGGGTGCGTCGCGCACTGTGCGACCTGACCGGAGGTCAGGTGGAGGCGGCCCGGTTACCACGGGCCCTGACGGTGGTGCCGCTGCGGATGCCGGCCGGCCGACTACGCAAGCTCGCCGGGTGGCGGTGCCCGGCAGCTGGAGCGCGGCACGCGACAACCCGGTGACGTCGGCTATCACCCCCGGAATACTGGATGCCCATGGATGAGGTCGCAGTCGTCGTCGCCCAGCCGAGCGTGCGACTCTCCGCGTCGGAGACGTGTTCTTGGAGGTGGACGCCGATCAGGCGCGCATGGACGTCGAGATCGAGGCGATGTCCCTCGCACCGATCCCGACCCCGGAGGTCCTGTGGCGCAAGCCGCCGGTACTGGCGATCGCCGCGCTTCCGGGGACGTCGCTCGGGCGCCTCGGCGGGCCGCCGACCGGGTCACCTGGGGCGTGGGCAGCGGCGGGTGCTGCCATCCGGAAGCTGCACGAAGCTCCCCTGCCACCCCTGCCCGGCCGGGCAGGCCGGAGCGTCGTCGCGCTGACGGCCCCCGGCGCTTCGTAGCGCGGCGTGCGCACCGCGGGGGCAGCGTCGCGTCAGAGCCTGTCTCACGGTGGGGGTGCGGGTCAGACGATGGCGAGCGTGCTCACGCCATCCAACTGCGTCAGGCCTGCTGAAGTGAGGCAGGGGGTGAGGTTGGTCAGGTCCGGGATGATGGCGACGGTTACGTTGACCAGATGACCGGCGTAGCGACCGCTTTGCACCGTGCCTACGGACGTGTATATCTGGGTCAGCCCTGCGGCGCTGATGTCGATGCCCGTGACCCTGACGGTGGACTGCTGCGTACTGCCGTCGACGAGGCGCCAGACCAGCGTGGCGGTTGCGGTGCTCGGGAACGCAATGCACGTTGCGTTGGGAACGGTGCTGCCCTCGCTGTAGGTTACCGAGGTGACACCGTCGTTCACCGGGCAGGAGCCGTAGGAGCCGGTCGCCGTGTACGTAACGGTCTGCGGAACGAGCTGCTTCAACCCGGGGCTGTACGTGGTGAGTTGCTGACCCACGCAGGTGATCGGAGGAGCGGCTGATGCCGTCCCGGCCCACAGAGGTATGGAGAGCAGGGCCGCGAGGGCGGCAACGGCTAATCTGCTGAACCGGTTTTTCATAGGGTCTTCCTTCCGCCGTTCTGGTGGGCGCAGGAGCGCCCACACCGTGTCGGCCGGCAGTACCGGCTTCACCAGCCAGCCGGACGGCACTGAGTGCAATGCATGGCAGTCGCAGAACGCGCCGGCCACACCCGGGATGTGAGCGCGTGTCACCGTCTGCCCGGGGCAGGTTCCGCTGCCGCTGTGGCGCCCGCCTTGCAGCTGCAGTCCTCGCTATCGACGAGCGGACCACCGAGACAAGATCTCCTGTAGCTGGTGGAATGGCTCGATGGTGGCCCTTGCAGGTACGTTTGACCACCCCCCGTTCAGGCCAGCGCACTAATGCCCCCTGTGAGTACGCCGGGTCGCGTACTTCAGGCGCCCCGGCGCGCTCAGAACGCGGCGACACCATCGCCACTGATTTACCAACAGTGCATGACGCCCTGATCACCGCACATCGGAGCCGTGGGCTGTACGCCTGTAGGCGCCCTACAAGCGGCCGGACCTCGGCGAAGGCACGGGGCGGACTCACGGGCTCACGTTCCGTGGACCGGAGGCCGAGCCGGGTCCCGGGACGCACGTCCTGCGGGACGCGACGCGGACGGGCGAACACCCACGACAGCCAAGTGCTGGGGCCGTGAGCACACCCTGGTCGAAGCTGCTGCTGCAAGCCCCGGCGCCTGCATGCGAACAAGGCTTACGGCGTCGTCCTGCCTATGCGGAAACGGCTCTGCGGTAGGCACATCGGTGTGCGCGTTTCCCGCAAGAGGGTCGAGACCCGAGAACGGCTGGGACGCCGAAGTGGAGTAGTCACGTCCTGACTGAACGGCTGCCGGCGGCTCACCATCGCTCGTTCGGTGCCCCGGTCCGAGTGCGGAGTCACACGGCTCGTCGGGCACTAGGACCTCTGTCTACACTAGGTAGACCTACCTACCCAGTTTGGATTGTGATGAGCGAGACCACTGTGAGTGAGGGGCGTCGGCGGCCGGCCCGCGAGCGGCTTCTGAGAGCGGCTGCCCGGCGCTTCTATGCCGACGGCGTGGCTGCCACGGGCATCGACACGATCACGGCTGAGGCCGGCGTGGCCAAGATGAGCCTGTACAACAACTTCTCCTCCAAGGCCGACCTGGTCCGGGCCTACCTGGAGGCGCGGCATGACGAGTGGCTCGGCTTGTACCGGGCCCGCTTCGACCAGGCCGACGGCCCCCGTGAGGGTGTGCTGGCCGTCTTCGATGCCTACGCCGATCACGCGGCGTTCGCTTACGAGCACGGCTTTCGCGGGTGCGGGCTGCTGAACGCCGCTGCTGAACTCCCGGCCGGCGACGAGGGCCGGGCTGTGGTGCGCGCTCACAAGGAGGAGGTCGAGCGGCTGCTCGGCGGCCACTTGGAGCAGCTGCTGCCCGGCCGGCTCGACGAGGCCCACGCGGCAGCCGAGCACCTGTCGTTCCTACTGGAGGGCGCGATGGCCCGGGCCGGCCTGGAGGGCGACGGCGAGCGTGTCCGGCACGCCCGCTCGATGGCCGCCGCGCTGCTGGACCGGCTGTGACCGGCCTCGGCCCTGCCCGGCCCGCGGGGATCGGGGCCCTGTGCGTGCTCGCAGCCTCCGTGCTGTGGGGAACCACCGGCACGGCCGCCACCTTCGCTCCGGACGTGGGGCCGCTCGCTGTCGGCGCTGCGGCCATGGGATTGGGCGGGCTCCTCCAGGCACTGATCGCCGCCCCGCAGATCGCTCGACACAGCGCCGGTCTGCGTGAGCAGCGCGGCACGGTCCTGCTCGGCGCCGCCTCGGTGGCCATCTACCCCCTGGCGTTCTACAGCTCCATGCATCTGGCCGGGGTCGCCGTCGGCACGGTTGTCTCGATCGGCACGGCGCCGCTCGCCTCCGCGCTGATCGAGCGCGTCGTGGACGGCCGCCGACTCACCCGTCGCTGGATGCTCGCCGCCACCCTGGGCCTGGTGGGCACCGTCCTGCTCTGCCTCGCCGAAGCCACCGGCGCCTCCATGGCCCGTACCCTGCTCGGCATGGCACTCGGGGGCATCGCCGCAGCCACCTACGCCCTGTACTCCTGGGCAGCCCACCGGCTCATCAGCCGCGGAATCCCCTCCCGCGCGACGATGGGAGCCGTCTTCGGAACCGGCGGGCTCGTCCTCCTGCCGGTCCTGGCCATCACGGGCACCCCGCTGGTCGCATCCTGGTCCAACGCCGCCGTCGGCGCGTACATGGCGCTCATCCCGATGTTCGCCGGCTATGTCCTCTTCGGCTGGGGCCTCGCCCACGTGCCGGCCAGCACCGCCACCACCCTGTCCCTGCTCGAACCCGTCGTCGCCGCTGTCCTCGCCGTCCTGGTCGTCGGCGAACGCCTCCCCGTGACTGGCTGGGCAGGCATCGCCCTCGTCATCACCTGCCTAGCCGTCCTCACTACGCCCGCCCCCAGCCGCCCCTCACTCAACCGCCTACGGAACCCGGCAGACCACGACAACGACTGGCCCACCGAGGCCGCTTGCGCCGCCCAGGAGCAGTGAGAATCCGACACGGCACGGCTGCAACGCCTCCCGAAGTCGGGTTCTGGCTCCCTTTCCGTGGAGCATGCACGCTGAGTGACGGGGCTCGGGCGGGTCGGTCTTGGGGAAGTTGCCCGGAATTGGCCCGTATCGGGTGCGGTGTGGCCGACAGTGCGGCCCGTGGAAGAAGTGGAGCTCCGGCTGGCGGAGTTGCTGTTCCCCTCGACTGTCGACGTGGCGGTGCTGTCGGTCGCCGTGAACGACGAGGTGGTACGCATAGAGGCTCGAAAAGCACGGTGGCTGAGGCCATCTGTTCCGGATGCGGGAGCTTCTCGGACCTTCGCGGAGCAGCTGCCAGGGCTGACCCGTCCGGTACGGTCGGCGGACCGAGCGCCTGCGGTCGACGCTGGCCGCGGTCGGGCTCGCGCTCGCCGGCCGGGCCGGTGCCCGCATGGCGAGCGTGATCGGCGTGTCGGTGAGCCGCGGCACGGTGCTGCGGCTGGTCGAAGCGTTGCCTTTCCGGGAGAAGCCACTCTCGCCTGGCCCCGTCACGGCTCGGCCACCGTGACACCGAGTCGCCGCCGGCTGGATCCTGCGCCGGCCGGAGACCCTCACCGAGACCGAGCAGCTTCGGCTCAAAGCCGTTCTGGTTCACTGCCCCGAACTCGACGTCCTCACCGGCCACGTCCGCTCCTTCGGCCAGATGCTCAGTGAGCGCCAGGGCGAACGGCTGCCGCAGTGGTTCGATGCCGTCCGGCGAGACGATCTCCCCGGCCTCCATACCCTCGCCGCAGGCATCGACCGCGACGCCGTGATCGCCGGCCTCACCCTGCCCTGGAACTCAGGCGTGGTCGAAGATCACGTCGACCGGATCAAGATGCTCAAGCGCCAGATGTTCGGCCGTGCCGGCTTCGACCTGCTGCGAAAACGAGTCCTACTCGCCGAGTGACTCCTCAGCCTCCGCGCGAAGATCGTGAATCGGAAACCTCGCGGGTGAGGGATGTTCCTTGCACGCTTCTCCGTGCAGTTCTTCGGGTCGCAGCGCCCAGCCGATGGCCTCGCCCGGACCGCAGAACGACGGATCGAGGTGGAACGTGGTCCGTGTCCCGAAGGGTTTCGGCGCCATGCACTCTTCCCTGGGACCGGTCGGGTCCATCCCGACGAGCTCCTGGCGATAGCCGTGGCCATCCAGCCACACCTCGATGACCGTGCGGACACTGAGTGCGGCAGCTGCGGAGGGAGCCCATCGCTGCACGTCGAACATGTCGAGCAGCGAACCGAACAATTCCGGAAGGAGCCTCTCCCGTTCATCGGCACTGGGGCGCTGATCACTCTCCACCGTGAAGCTGAGATCAGATCCGATCTCGACACTGATCTGTCCATGCCTGCCGTCGCGACGGTGCAGCGCGTCCCAGGCCACCGCTCGCAGGACCTCGGTGGGAAGTTCGGGGCTGTCCTGATCGACCAGGAAATACCCCGATGGGCGGCACCGCACGTACTCCACGAAGTCGACCATCCGAAGCGGCTCGACGGTGACCTTCTCCACTCACCCTCCCCGTCCCTGCGTTTCTCAGTCAGCCACAGCCGATCATGACACCCGGCACCGGCAAGCACCACGCTCCCCGCTCATCGATAGCCGTGACGGATTGTCACCAACCAGAGAAGGTGAGCCAGAACGCCAGGTAAGTTGCCTCATAATGAGCAGTGGCATGCATGGCCGGCTCAATAGTTCGTGGCTGTGCATGACATCTTGTTCCGGCTGGAGGAGCTGTTGTTCCCGTCGATCGCGGACGTCGCGGTGCTGTCGGTAGACGTGAGCACCGCGATAGTGCGTGTTGATGTGCGGTGCACCGCAGCTGGTGCCTCGCGACCATGCTCACCGAGCGCCAGGGCGAGCTCCTGCCGGACTCGCTGACCGCCGTGAGACAAGACGATCTCCCCAGCCCCCACGCCCTCGCCGCGGGCATCGACCGCGACCGTGACGCCGTGTCGCCGGACTGGCCCTCCCCTATAGCTCGGGTGTCGTCGAAGGCCATGTCAACCGGATCAAGATGCTCAAGCGCCAGATGTTCGGCCGTGCCGGCTTCCACCTCCTCCGGAGGCGGGGATCTCCTCGCTCAGTAGTCGATGCGGACCAAGTACCCACTGGGCACTAGCATCTGGACGTGGCGATCACATATGAGTGGCAAGGCGACTTCGACAACGCGTCCCTCAACAGATTGCACGCCGACGGTTTCGGCTCCCCGGTCGCTCAGACCGACTGGCAAGCACGGCTTGAGCGCCACAGCCTTGGCTGGGTCTGCGCGAAGGAAAACGGCGACCTGATCGGGTTCGTCAACGTTGTCTGGGACGGTGGAGCACACGCCTTCATTCTGGACACGGTGGTCGCCCGGCATTTTCGGTCGAGAGGGGTTGGCGCCGCGCTTGTCGCAGTCGCGGCCGAAGAAGCCCGTGCCGCGAAGTGCGAGTGGCTCCACGTCGACTTCGAGGAACATCTGCGCTCGTTCTATTTCGACGCCTGCGGCTTCCGGGAGACAACAGCAGGGCTGATCGCCCTGTGACACCACGGCCCCACCACCTCGGCCCCGGTGCACACCGCCCCACTCACTTCCAGCTGTCACTCACCGTATCGGCATCACAAAATGTGAGCCAGAACCCGACCTCGTGAATCCAGCCATCCCCCGACGCGAGTCAGCCGATCGTTCTGGAGGTGGCGGCGTCGGGTACTCACGCAGGCAGAGGCACGATGCTCACCGCCCGGTAGTCGTAGCCGTCTTGTTTGAAGCCGGGGGCTTCCCACGTGAGGTTCACCTGCTGGCCGAGCGACAAGGCACGGAAGCCTGCCATCTGGATATCGGAGTAGTGGCCGAAACAACCGCCGGGAGTCTCGGGCGAGTCGAGCACCCCCCCACCCCTCCTCATCGCTCCACCACCGGACAGTCGCAATCACCATGACCGGCACCTTACGAGCTCGGAGGGCACAGCGCAGGGGAGAAGGGAACTCCTCAGGATCCCGACTGCGTCAGCTCGTTTCCGCACCGCGTCCGGGTCGGCCGGTTAGGGCCTCGGCGCTGCCTGTCAGTCCTGGACAGTCGCGAGCCAGTCCGTCAGCAGGCTGTTCACCTCGTCGGGGCGCTCCTGCTGGATCCAGTGGCCGCAGCCGTCCAGGAGGTGGGAGGCAGACAGGGCCGGGAGGGTCGTGGGAAAGGCTTCGATGGCGTCGGCCATCCAGGTGGTGGAGGCATCCAGCGCACCGCCGATGAACAGCGAGGGCTGGGTGACCGGGGCTCCGCGGTGGCAGGCGAGGTCTTCCCAGTCGCGGTCCATGTTGCGGTAGCGGTTGAGTGCGCCGGTCAGGCCGGTGCGCTCGAACTCCCCGGCGTAGACGTCGAGGTCGTCCTCGCTCAGCCAGGCGGGGAGGGAGCCGGTGGGAAAGCGGTCGCGCAGTCGGCCGCCGCGGGCGACGAAATGCGGGTCGGGCTCGTCCTGGGCGGGCATGGTGTCGGCGGACAGGGCCGTGTAGAAGCCGGCGAGCCAGCCCCGGACGTCGGGTTCCATCTCCGACTCAGCGCGGCCGGGCACCTGGAAGTAGGAGACGTAGAACTCCTGCTCAGGGCCGCCGAGCCGACCGAAGATGTCGGTGGGGCGGGGACCACCGGGTGGTGCGTACGGGACGCTCAGCAAGCCGACGGCACGAAAGACCTCGGGGCGGAGCAGGGCGGAGGTGGCGGCGATGTCGGAGCCCCAGTCGTGACCGATGATCGCCGCGCGCGCCTCGCCGAGTGCGCGTACGACGGCGACGTTGTCCTCCACCAGGTCGAGCATCCGGTAGGCATCGGTCGCGGTGGGCCTGGAGGAGCGGCCGTAGCCGCGTACGTCGATTGCCACCGCCCGGTACCCGGCCGCGGCGAGGACCGGGAGTTGGTGGCGCCAGGAGTACCAGGACTCGGGGAAGCCGTGCACGAGCAGGACCAGCGGGCCGGTGCCCTGCTCGACCAGGTGCAGGCGCCCGGCGGGAGCCTCGATGATGCGGTGACGAAGTGCTGCGGACGGCTTGCCGCTCATGGACGTGTCTCCTCAGTTCGCGTACCGACGCAGGTACTCGTCGATCATGCGGCGCGGCGGCCACCCGGCGCGATCGGCGTTGCCGTTCTGGCAAGCTTGCAGGACAGGACGCTGGAGTGGGACGGCGGAAGGACAGGTACGGTGGGAAGCGGGGACGTGACCCGGGCGCTGACTGCGATGGGGCCCCGGCTGCGGGCCGTGCGGGAACGGCGAGGCGTCACACTCACCGATGTCAGTCGCGCGACGGACATCTCGCCCAGCACGCTGTCGAGAATCGAGACCGGCCGCCGCAAGCCCACCCTGGAGGTGGTCATGCGGCTGGCGAAGGACTACGGAATCTCCCTGGACGAGTTGGCCGGCACCACACCCGCCCCCGCGTCCGAGCCCCGCAGGACGGCGCCGCTCAGCTTCGGGGACGACAAGGCAGTGCTGCCGCTGACCCGCTATGTCGGTGGCCTGCACGCCCACAAACACGTCCTGCCCGCCGTCGAGGAGCCTCCCGCGCGGCCGGGACAGGTGTCACACGACGGGTACGAATGGCTGTGCGTCCTGTACGGGCGGCTGTGGCTCGCACTCGGCGACCAGGACCTCTTCCTGACCGCCGGAGACGTCGCCGAGTTCGACACCCGCACGCTTCACGGAATGGCGAACCCCGGATCCGGCGGACCGGTCGAGTACTTGATCATGTTCGGGCCGCAAGGAGAGCGTCTGCGGACGCGCACGTCACCAGCCGCCTCCCGCGGGGGCCGCCTGCCGGGCACAGCAACAGCAACCAACCCTTGTTCGCACGATGCGGCGAAAGCACGCCCTGCACACGGAGGTTGAGGACGAGACGCTGTCCGGATGCGCTTCCGGCATGGCTGCAGGCGGCCCGACGTGAGCCTTACACGCCTGCGTCCGGCGTATCGTCCCAGCGCACGCACTCGATGAGGTAGTCACCCGTGTCCGGGTCGATGGTGACGCCGTGGGCCTCGCTGTGGAAGCCGGGGAAGGCCCGGTCGAAGGCTTCCAGAGCGCTGAGGTAGCGCAGGACCGGCCCCTCAGGGGCGCCCAGCGCCTCTCCGGGCATGAGGACGGGGATGCCCGGTGGGGTGACGGTGACCATCGCTGCGGCGATCCTCCCCGAGGCCTGGGCGAGCGGCAGGCGTTCGGTGCCGCCCCTGATCAGTCGCTGATAGCAGTGCTGTGGCGGATGGACCGGCTCGGGAAGCTGTTGGAAGGCGGTGTCCAGCGCGGTGACGAGTTCGGCCCGGGTGAGGTGTTCGTGCATGTCCTGGCACAGGCCGCGCAAGGTGACGTGACCGTACCGCTGCGGGTACTGCTCGGTCAGCTGGGGCAGGACCTGCCGCAGTGGGGCATCGGCGTCGTGCAGCGATTTGAAGTCCATCAGGGCGTCCATCAACGTCCCCCATTTCCCCTTGGTGATGCCCATGGAGAACAGGACGAGCGTGCTGTAGGTGTCGGTCTTCTCCACCACGATGCCGCGGCGGGCGAGGTAGGACGTGAGGACTCGGGCGGGGATGCCCCACGACTCGGTCTCACCCGTTGCGGTGACCCCGGGGCAGGTCAGAGTCACTTTGATGGGGTCCAGCATGCACTGGCCCTCGCTCAGTCCGGGGAATCCGTGCCACTGGGCGTCGGGTTCGAGCAGCCAGCAGTCCGGGTCCGAGGCCAGCACCGCCGGTGAGACGTCCGCGAAGCCCGTGCGGGTGCCGGAAACCGGATCGGTGACCGTGTCGGGCTGCCAGACACCGAAGAACCACGGCAGCCGGTCGCCGGCGTCCGCGATCCTGCGCCCGGTCCGCACGACCGCCTGCCGGAACCTGATCGCCTCGGTAATCGCCTCGTTGACCAGCCATTCGCCCTGTGGCCCGTCCATCATCGCGCCGGCCACGTCGAGGGAGGCGATGGCCGGGTACAGGGCGGAGGTGGTGCCGTGCATCATGAACGCCTCGTTGAACCGCTCGTGCTCGACCGGCGCCCTCGGGGAGGACTTCACGTGCACCATGGCGGTCTGGGAGAGCGCGGCCAGCAGCTTGTGCGTGGACTGGGTGGCGAAGACGGTAGGCCGGTCGTCCTCACCGAACGTGTCAGGCCCCACAGCCATGCCGTACCGGCCGGCATAGAGCGGATGGAAGCGCGCGTAGGCGAACCACGCCTCGTCGAAGTGCAGTCGTGGAGTGCTGGGTGAGAGGGCACGGGTGGTCTGGACGGTGTCGTAACACAGACCGTCGTAGGTCGAGTTGGTGATCACGGCGTACTGTGGTCGGGGCGACACGGCACCCGGGGCCAGCGGATGCGAGGCGATCCGGGCGGCCACCGCCTGCGCTGTGATCTCACTCGCCGGCAACGGGCCCGCCAGCCCGTATCCGTTGCGCGTGGGAACCAGGTAGACCGGGCGGGCGCCGGAGATCACCAGCCCGTGGAGGACCGACTTGTGACAGTTGCGGTCCACCAGGGCGATCTCGTCGGTGGTCACGCAGTAGTGGCCCACCATGCGGTCCGCGGTGGAGTCTCCGTGCAGGACGAAGTACGTGCGGTCGGCGCCGAAGATCCGGGCGGCGTTGCGCTCGGCCTCTCCGATCGGGCCGCTGTGCTCGAAGAGGGAGCCGAGCTCCCCCACCGAGATCGACAGATCGGTCCGGAAGAGCCGCTCACCGTAGTAGTCGAAGAAGGCCCGGCCCACGGGCGACTTGAGGAAGGCGACCCCTCCCGAGTGTGCCGGGGTGTGCCAGGAGTACTCGTGAGCGTCGTCGAATCGTCGCAACGCCTTGAAGAACGGCGGCAGGACGGCGTCGCCGTAGGCCCGCGCCGCGCCGGCCACACGCCCCGCGATGAAGGACGGGGTGTCCTCCAGGGGCCAGATGTACCCGACGGCGATCTCGGCCACCCACAGCGGGAGCCGGTCCAGGCCGTGGTCGGACTCCTCGGTCATCACGATGAAGGTGGGCAGGTCCTTGAAACGCCGGGAGATCTGCCGCAGTACAGCGGCACCGCCGCCCTCGCTGCTCCCGGCGGCTTCGGACGGAAGATCCCAGCCCACCACGGCCGCGGTCAGCCCGGCCTCCGTGCGCAACACCGCGCAGGAGCCCTCGGACGTCCCGGCCCACCGGACCTCCAGGCCTCGGTTCTCCAGCTCCTTGCCGATACGGCGAAGTTGCTCACCACCCACCCCGCCGCCCAGCGGGTTCTCGCGCAAGGCCAGCAGGACAGTTCCGTTCGGCATGCCACTCTCCATCGGTCGCGCGGGGGTTCGCTTCGCCACCCAGTGTTCCGGCCGGCATCCGGATGTTCGGCGAGTACCGCGCGGATCACTCGAAAGAGAAGCGGAGGCACGGGGCAGAGGCGCTATGGCCGGTGAGGCCTCATTCGGGACCCGCAGGGGACGCGCCAGCCACTCGAGCTCCTCCGTCGCGTCCGGTGACGTGTGTTGTCCGCTTGTCCGCGCACGCGCGCGACGAGCCCGCGGAAGCGCTCCCCCAGCCTCGATTTCTGCCTCCAGGCTGCGCGGCACGGCGGCACCGGTCGGCGCCGCTCGGGGGATGCCGGCGACTTCTGATGTTCGAGACGGGCTTACCAGGAGCGCGCGGAACCTTTGCGGGCTGCGCCGATGGCCGCGGGCGCAGCCACGATGGCGAGGACGCCGCACAGGACGGCGAGGATCGGGTAGCTGGTGATGGCTACGACGATGCCGGAGGCCAGGCCGCCGACGGCTCCCGCGACGGCGATGGCGACGTCGACCAGTCCCTGGACCTTGGCGCGGGTGGCGAGGCGCGTGCTGTTGGTGACGATCGCGGTGCCGGTGACCAATCCGAAGCTCCAGCCGACGCCGAGCAGGACGAGGGCGAGGGCGATCGAAGTGACCGAGTGGCTGGGCGCGAGGGCGGCGGCCACTCCCGCGGAGAACAGCGTGCCGGCCGTCACCACGCTCATCGTCGTGGCGCCGAATCGGTCGACGAGGCGGCCGGCGAGTGGCGACGGCAGGTACATGGAACCCGTGTGCAAGGCGATGACCAGACCGGACGCGGCTGTGCCGAAGCCGTGGGCGTGCATGTGGATGGGCGTCATCGTCATCACGGCGACCATGACGAGCTGGCTGACGACGAGGACGACGACGCCGACGAGCAGGCCGGGGCCGGGCCGGGAGGAGGCGGGCGCGGGTGTGTCCTCGTCCGAGGTCGCGGGCAGGTCGCGGGCCAGCACCAGGGGGTCCGGGCGCAGACGAAGAAGAAGAGTGAGCGCCGCCAGCGTGAACGCGACCGTGGAGAGGAGGAACAGGCCGGTCAGCTCGGGCAGGTGGAACGCGGTCGCGAGGTGCCCGGCGGGGGTGGCGAGCAGAGGTCCGGCGATGCCGCCGGCGGTGGTGGCGACGATGACCGTGGAGGTGGCGCGGGCGCGCTGGTGGGGTGCGGCGAGGTCGGCTCCCGCGTACCGGGCCTGGAGGTTGGAGGCGGTGCCGGCCCCGTAGAGGAAAAGGGAGACGAACAGCAGGACGGGACTGCCGAGGGCGGCCGCGGCGACGACACCGGCGCCGCCGAGGGCGCCGGTGAGATATCCGGCGGCCAGTCCGGGGCGGCGGCCGAGGCGCTGGGAGACGCGCCCGATGACGACGGCGGCGCCGGCGGAGCCCGCGGTGAGCAGGGCGATGGGCAGTCCGGACAGTGAGGTGTCATGGAGCATCTGCCCGGCCAGCAGCCCGGCGACGGTGACACCGGCGGCGAGGCCGAGGCCGCTGAGGACCTGGGAGACGAGCAGCACGGTGAGGGTGCGCTTCTGCACCGCGGATATCGAGGGCCCGTCGGTGGGCGGGGAGGGGGTGAGGGCCGGATGGGTCATGTGGTGCGTGCTTTCGGGTGCGGGAGGCCGGGGTTGCGGGATACCGGCCGGGGTTCGATGGCCCTGGGAACGCCTCGGCGACGTCTGAGAGTCGAGACGGACCCGTCGGCGAAGGCATGGTGGGCGGCTGTCTGTGCGTCCCGCGTCAGCTGGGGTTGTCGGGCATGCCGTAGGCGTCGGCGATCAGCTCGGTGGAGCGCAACCGGGCCTGGACGGAGTGGCCGACGCTGCCGATCATGAGCTCGTCGGCGCCGGAGTCCCGCTGGACCTGGTTCAGGTGGGCGATGACCTGCTCGGGTGTGCCGTGCGGGACATGGTTGAGCCAGCTGTCGACGGTCCGGCGTTCCTGGGCGTCGTAGGTGTAGGCGTCCACCTCTTCGGGGGACGGCAACAGGTACGACTTGTGCTGGAACATGCGGAGCATGGCGTGGGCGAGGGTGCCCGCCTGGCGGCGCGCGTCACGTTCGTCGTCGGACGCCACGACGGTGAAGCTGACGAGGGCGTACGGCTCGGTCAGTGTGCCGGAGGGAGTGAACCGTTCGCGGTACAGGCGCAGGGCGGCCGCGGCATCGCGCGGATTGAAGTGTGCGGCGAAGGCGAACGGGAGGCCGAGCCGGGCGGCGAGCTGCGCCGAGTAACCCGACGAGCCGAGCAGCCACACCGGCAGACGGCCTCTGGGACCGGTGACGCGGTTGAGCCGGTCCTGGGCGGGGCCCGGCACTGCGTAGACGCGGTCGGCGTACGGGTGCCCGGCAGGGAAGTCGTCACCGAGGAAGTGCAGCAGTTCGAGCACCTGTCGGGGGAAGTCCTCAGCACCGCTCGCGGCGTTTCGTCGCAGGGCGGCGGCGGTGGCGTGATCGGTGCCCGGGGCGCGGCCCAGGCCCAGGTCGACGCGGCCGGGGGCGAGTGCGTCCAGCATGCCGAACTGCTCGGCGACGACCAGCGGCGGATGGTTGGGCAGCATGATCCCGCCCGCGCCGAGCCGCAGTCTGCTCGTCTCCGCGGTGAGCCGGGACAGCAGGACGGCGGGACTCGATGTGGAGACGCCGGGCATGGCGTGGTGCTCGTTCGTCCAGTAGCGGGTGAAGCCGCGCCGGTCGGCGAGCCGGGCGAGTCCGATACTGCCGGCCAGCGCTTCTGCGGCGGTCCGGCCGGTGCCGGTCATGGCGGAGTCCAGTACGGACAGGGCGGCGGGGGCGGAGCCGTGGCGGGTGCCGCGGATCGGGTCGGACATGCTGGTTCAGTCCTTCGGTTCAGGTGTGCGGCCCGCAGAGGGCCGGGCACCGGCCGACAGTCGCGGGCGGGTATCTGTCGGCCGGCGCCCGGCCGTGTCCGGGGAGCGGGGCGGACGTCGCAGGAATCAGCGGCGGACGCCGAAGTCCACGCGGTCGGCGAGACCGGCGGCGGCGAACGCGGCGACGAGTTCGTCGTGGCCCTCGGTGAAGTGGGCCCAGCTGTCGTAGTGGACGGGAACCACCCGGTCGGCGTCGAGGATCTTCGCGGCCTGGGCGGCCTGGGCGCTGTCCAGGACGATCACCTCGCCGTCGAAGACGTCCGTGAAGCGGGGCGCTCCGGCGAAGAGGAGGGCCGTGTCGACCGGGGCGAAGCGCTCGGCGATCGACTTGACCGCGTCGAGAGAGGCGTTGTCTCCGCTGACGTAGACGGTGGGCAGGCCCTCGCCGGTCAGGACGAACCCGACCACCTCGCCGCATATCGGCTCAACTTCCTCGCGTGGGCCGGGGCCGTGGATGGCGGGTACGCCGGTCACGGTGACGGCGCCGGGCCCACCGTCCCGGCGTGCGAGCTCGACCGACTGCCAGTCGGCGAGGCCGGTGGCCGCCTCCCCGAGACGCTTCCCTCCGCCGGGGGTGGTGAGCGTCAGCGGGACGTCGGCGAGCAGGGCCCGGCCGGAGATGTCGAGGTTGTCGGCGTGCTCATCGTGCGAGAGCAGGACCACGTCGACCCGGCCGAGATCGGCCGGACTGCCGTCAGCCGCCGCCGTCTTGGTCAGCATGACGGCAGGTGCCTGGTGGTCGCCGGGACCGTCGAAGGTCGGGTCGGTGACGAAGCGCAGGCCGCCGTACTCGAAGAGGGCGGTCGGGCCGCCGAAGACCCGGACGGGGAACGACGCGGACTGCGGGGTCGGGGAAGACATGAAGGGAAGTTCCTCACGGATAGACATCACATTAACCGTGAGCCGACTGTACGCACGCCTCACGGATGAATGCAACCCGTACCATGAGAGGTATGGACGAGTTCGTGAGGCAGGAGGCCGCCCCGCCGTCGGCGCCGGGCGAGGCGGAGCACCCTTCCCTGGCGCTGGCCAACAGCGCCGTCACGGTGCCCGGCGGACATACGACCGATCTCCTGGGGACCCCGGCGCAGGCCGAGCAGTGGCTGGCTCGGCGCGACCTCGCCCCTGACGGCGCCGGCCTGGCGGAGGTGTGCGCGACGCAACTGCGCTCTTTGCGTGAACAGGTCAGGTCGCTGCTGGCCTCCCGTGTCGCCGGGCAGCCGGCCCTGCCCGCCGCCGTCGCTGCGGTCAACGACGCGATGACCCGCGTCCCCACGGCGTCCCTTCTCCGGTGGGACGAGAAGACCGGGCCCCATCGCGTCACACCCCACCCCACCACCGCGATCGTCGAGCACGCCCTCGCGGCCATCGCCGCCGACGCCGCAGACCTGCTCACCTCCCCCGACGCCGCCCGCCTCACCGCCTGCGCCTCCCCACCCTGCAACCGCTTCCTGCTCAAGCACGGCCGCCGCCAGTGGTGCTCCACCCGCTGCGGCGACCGCGCCCGCGCCGCCCGCGCCTACGCCCGCCGGACCACGATGGACGACGCCACGTGAGCGGCCCGGCAGGTCACTGCGGACCGAACGGCACCGAACACGTGACACCGGACATGGCACCGCGCCGTCGACACGAGGACCGATGCGCGGGCCGTACGGGCCATGTGCGGATCGGTCGGAGCTCTGCGTGACGCGGTGTCCTTCGCTCAATTCACGCCGCTGAATACGCGGAGGGTGCGCTCCCCCGGCGTCGCACAGGCGTGACCGCGCTGCCTCCGGGTTCCTGATCTCCTGGGCGGAGGACGTCCGCGCCCCCGCCCCTGAACCCCCCGCTCACCTCGACGACCACGGGCGAGGTCGGTCATTGAGTGGTCGGTTCCCGAAGCCCTACGTGGCGGCGATGAGGAGGGTTTCGGCTGCGGTGGTGCGGGCGTAGAGGACGGAGCGGCCGACGCGGTGGGCACTGACCAGGCCCGCGTCGCGTAGTGCGGTGAGGCATTGGGACACGCCTCCGGGGGACAGGCCGGTGCGGTGAGCCAGTTGCGTGGTGGAGGCCGGATTCTCCAGTTCCTTCAGGAGCAGGGCTCGCGAGCGGCCGAGCACGGCGGAGAGGGTGTCGGCGCGGGCGGGCCGGATCTGCCAGAGCGAGCCGGCACCGCGCGCGGGATAGACGAGTTGCGGTGGATCCGGCAGCGTCGTCCGGGTGCGCACTCCCGGGCCGGTGAAGACCGAGGGGATCAGCAGCAGTCCCGAGCCTGCCGTCGTACGGGTCAGCGGCTGCTTCCGGCGGGACATCCGCAGCGCGTTGTCGTCCCAGCTGACGGACGTGTGCAGGTCGTTGAGGAGGTGACTCGCACCGTACTCCGCGACCATGCGCGCCCGGTACAGGATGTCCGCGTCCAGTACGGCCCTGATGCGCGCCCAGAAGGGGGCTAGCGCAAGCTCCCAGTACGCTTCGATCTCCTGCGTGACCTCGGCCAGGAGTGCCTGCGGATCGTCGTGCAGGGCGCGCAGCCGTGGGCCGAGGCTCCCCTGGTGGCGGGCCAGGTGTTCGAGGTCCCCGCGTACCCGGTCGGCGGGTGCCGTCCGGATCGCGTCCCACTCTGCCTCCGGGGCGGGGGCCGGCCCCCCGGGAGCCGGGTTGAGGAAGTCGGGCACATAGCCGGCGGTGGGCGGGATCAGCTCGCGGAGCCATCCTCGGTCCAGCCCGGCGGCCACCAGGCGGGGGCGCACCCGGTCGGCCCACGGCTGGTGGATCGGGTGCGCGGCGGCTGACCCCAGGAGCCGGAAGCTGGGCGCCACCTCCCACATCGGTGAGACGGCGAACCGCACCTGTGCCAGGTCACTCGCCGAGAACGCCAACGCCGCCAGACCGACCACTCCTCGGTGGATTCAGGCATGTGTGAATCAATGGCGGGCAAGCCTGCCGTGCGGACATCATCCCACCATGACCTCACAGACGATCACTGCGGCGGCCTCGGGCACCTGGAAACTCGGCTACCGCACGGTCCACCGGGTCGGTTTCGGCGCGATGCGGCTGCCTCAGTACGGCGCGGCCTTCACACCCGACGCCGTCCCCCCGTGACCGGGGCCAAGCCATCCGTGTGCTTCGCCGCGCGGTGGAGCTCGGGGTGAACCACATCGACACCGCCGCGTTCTACTTCTCGCCTCTCCGCTCGGCCAACGAGCTGATCAACCGCGCACTGACCCCCTACCCGGACGACCTTGTCATCACCACCAAGGTCGGGCCGGGCCGCGATCCCTCGGGCCGGTGGCTCGCGCATGCCGCTCCCGGACAACTACGCGGCCAGGTCGAGGAGAACCTGCGCCAGCTCGGCCGCGACCACCTCGACGTGGTGAACCTGCGCATCGTCGGGACCGACTCGATCGCCGAACGCTTCGGCGCACTCGCCGACCTGCGCACCGCCGGTCTCATCCGTCACCTGGGCCTGTCCAATGTCCACGCCCACCACCTCGCCGAGGCCCGGTCCATCGCACCGGTGGTCTGTGTCCAGAACATGTACGGCATCGGCGCACCCTCCGAGCAGAGGAAGCTCCTGGACGTCTGCGGTGAACAACGCATCGCTTTCGTGCCGTTCTACTCGATCGCCGGCACCGGACGCGAGGCCGGCGCGACCACCGACACCAGCCGGGAGGTGCGCACCGTCGCGCGCCCACGGCGTGAGCGCCGCCCAGGTCCGGCTCGCGTGGACCTTGCACCAGGGCCCCCACGTCCTGGCCATTCCCGGAACCGGCGATCCCGGTCACCTCGACCAGAACGTAGCGGCCGGCGCCCTGCGCCTGTCGGAGCGAGAACTTACCGCCCTGGACCCCCTCCACCCCGAGACGGCATGATCGAGACCCACCGCAGCGTGCTCCGGCCTCTGCTCATCAGCCCGTCCTCCTCCTGCTTCCGCCGCCCGCCGCCCGCTCCAGAGCCCTGACAGCCGCTGAGCGGCAGGCAGACCGCGCCATGTGCAGAGGGTCTTCAGCTGAGCATGTGACAGGGCAGGGGCACCCCAGCGCAGTACGAGTGGCCGCGTCGATGAGTCGGTGCAGTCGCTGGAGCGGAGGCGGACCGTGCTCAAGTGTGAGCGACACCGCAGTCATACTCGTGACGACCGACTGGTTCGAGCCGAGGTCGTCGGATCAGGGGATCAGGACGCAGTGGTTCTCGATGACCCTCCCGCTGCGGTCCAAGCCCCCGCAGACGGCCAGCCGTCCGGATCCAGGCACCCCCAGTTCGCGGTTGACGACGAACCGGTGGCTGTCGTCGTTGAGCCTCTGCTGCGCCCAACTGCCCGCGAAGCCACGGAGTGTCCCCGGCAGTCCGTCCCTGGTCCAGACAGTGATGTCCTGGACGTACCGGGTGCCCTGATAGGCGGTGGCCACGCAGATGTGAGTACCGCACGTGGACTTCACCGCAGCGCTGGCCGGTGTTGCGGTCACCAGCCCCGCGGCGAGGATCGCGGCGAGGCCGACCGCCGTCGCCGCCAGCCGTCGCCGCGCAGAGGATGCCGACCGAAACTCCTGACGCGTGGACATCATGAGACCTCCCTGATCGCCTGCATGCACCGAAAAACACCCGAAGCGACCACACTGTCACGTTCAGCTACCGATCGGGCCAGGAGTCCGGCGCCGACACCCCAATGAGTGACCGGACCGATGCCGCCCGGATCGAGGCGCTTGACGCAGACGAAGGGTTCTGTGTGCCGAGCACTCACCTGGCGCCTGTGCCTGCGCTCCTGACACCGGATGACATGGACGCCCGCTGCTCACCTTCGGCCTGCGACCGACGGGCAGGGCGGCCGTCACGCGGCGTCGCTCCTGCGGGCCCAGGCTGCCGCAGACCGATCATGACGCCGACGGCGACGAGCAGGGCACCGGCGACATCCGCGGGACCCGCCCCGCCGAGCCCGAGTGCGACTGTGGTGACGAGTGAACCGACCGGGACCAGGCCGGCGAAGAGTCCGGCACGCGCGGCGCCGAGTCGGCGCAGCGCGTCGTACCAGAGGAAGAAGGCAGTGGCTGTGACGAGTATCCCGAGGTAGCCGAAGGCGGCCGCTTCGGTGATGGTGGGCAGGCGAAGGGAGTTCGTACCGTCCAGGACGATGCTCGCGGCCAGCAGCATGGGCACGGCCAGCGCCGCGGGATAGGCGGCGACCCTCAGTGGGCCGAGCTTGGACAGAAGAGGGAGAGCGAGCAGCGAGAAGGCGACCTCTCCGGCGAGGGCTCCCAGCGACAGCAGCACACCGCGCAGGCTGCCGCCGCCCATCCCCGCGGCGACGGCAGCGCCCAGAGTCACGACCACCGCTGCGGCAACGGTGCGCGCCGCCGGCCGGCGGCGTTCCGTCAAGGGTCCGACGAGTGCGAGGACGATCGGGATCGCTCCGACCACCGTGCCGATCATGGCGGGGTTCGCGTGCCGTGTGGCTTCGACCAGAAAGACGTTGAAGCCCGCCAGGCCGGTCGCGGCCAGCGCCAGAAGGAGCAGCACGTCACGGGGAGTCAGTCCTGCGCGCGGTAAACGGCGGTGACGGACCACGGCGAGGAGGACAGCCGCGGCGAGCGCGTAGCGCAGGGCCTGACCACTGAGGACGGGGTAGTCGGAGATCGTCGCGGAGACGGCCGTCGAGGTACCGACGAGCAGCATCGCGGCCGCGGCACCCGCGGCCGGAGCAGTGGAGGAACTCATGCCGCGTACTCCCTCGGCCGGGGGGTGGTGCCCACGGGGTCGAGGACCTTACGGGTGACGCGTTCGGCGATGGCGGCGACCAGGGTGCGCGGTCGGCGTGGCAGCAGATGTGCGGCCAGGGCGTTGCCCGGTCCGGGGGTGACGTAGCCGCGGTCGCGGTCGAGCGCGCGCAGAGCGGCACGCACGACCGGCTCCGGCGTCGTCATCGAACCGTTGACGGCCGCCTTGCGGGTGCCGATGGCCTCGAAGAAGGGGGTGTCGACGGGACCGGGGCACAGAGTGAGCACGCGGATACCGCGCCTGCGGTACTCCTGGCGCAGAGCCAGCCCGAAGTTCAGCACGAAGCCTTTGGCCGCGCCGTAGACGGCGAAGTACGGAGAGGGCTGGAAGCCCGCGGTGGAGGCGACGTTGACGACTGCACCCGTGCCGCGCTCGAGCATGTCGGGCAGCAGTGCGTGAGTGAGGTCGACGAGCGCGACGACGTTCACCATCAGCTGGTCGTGGTCACGGGCCGCATCGATGTCCTCGAAGCGACCGCACGTGCCGAAGCCGGCATTGTTGACCAGCAGGTCGACGCTCAGGCCCCGGGCGGCGAGACGGTCCACGATCTGCCGAGCCGCGTCGGGCTCGGCGAGGTCCTGCACCAGAACATGCGCGCTGATGCCGTGCTGGGCGGCCAGGCGCTCGGCGAGGGTGGTGAGCCTGTTCTCCGAACGCGCCACCAGGATCAGATCGTGTCCACGAGCGGCGAGTTGTGCGGCGAACTCCGCCCCCAGTCCGGATGAGGCACCGGTGACAAGCGCTGTGCTGTGCATGGGGATCTCCTTGGCTCGACGAGGAACTAAGACAGAAGAGTACCTACATTCCATCTAACTGCAACAGTAATGACGCAGATACGCGCTGCTTGGCGCATCGATGTATCCTTTTTCGGTCCAGCAAATGAGCGGGAGGCGCCATGGGTGAGACAGCGGCACGGCCGTTGCGGGCGGACGCGGAGCGCAGTGTGCGAGCGATCCTGGAGGCAGCCGAACGCGTGCTCTCCACGGATCCGGGCGCGTCGATGGAGCAGATCGCGACTGCGGCGGGAGTGGCGAGGACAACCATCCACCGACGGTTCGCCCATCGGCAGGCACTGATCGACGCCCTGGCTTCTTCGGCCGCCCGCCGGCTCGTCCAAGCCGTGGAGGACGGCCGGCCGGACACCGCCCCTCCCATGGTGGCGCTGCACCGGATCACGGCCAACGTGCTCGAGGTGAAGGGCGCCTGGGCGTTCGCCCTGGAACTGCCGGCCGAGCCGGACAGTGAAGCAGCCGCCCTCCACGAGGACATCGGCCGACGTTGCATCACCGTGCTGGAACGGGCCCGGGCGGACCGGCTCATCGACGATGCGGCCGACCTCCTCTGGGTGCGGCGGGTGTACTACGCGCTCCTCGGGGAGTCCTTGCGCGGCAACCCGGACGATGAGGGCATCGACACCGACACCCTTGCCGTCCGCATCATCGACACGCTGCTCCGTGGGGCGGGTCCACGCTCCTGACCTCGCCGCAGACCGAGCGACCACCCCAGGACACCGGACCGCCACCCGGACCCGACAGCCGGCACCACCCCACCCCGCGCCGACCTGGACGACTCCTCCGCCACCGCACCGATGAGGCGGACCGGCTCGCCCGGACCGTCGGTCTCCAGCATGCCGGTCGGCGACCCCCGGGGGCCGCGCATCTCACCCCACGCAGGTGACAGCCGCGGTCCCCTCGCTCGAGTGTCGGCGTCGACAAGGACGAGGGGGTCGCCGCCTTCACCGGCCCGGCGGAGAAGTGCCCCGAGCCGCCTTCCGACACCTGCTCCTGGGCCGAGGCGGCGGCATGTCCCGGAGGGCGCCCGGGACCGATCCGCACCCGACCCGCCCGGCGGGTCCGGCTATTGGTCCTCGACATGCGGGCGGCCCAGGAGACACCGGGAAACCGCTACCCGGGCCCTTGCGTGACTGACTACTCTCACCTTCCTCTGACGAGCACTGATATGGGGAGCGCATGACGCAGCAGTTCACCGACCGCCAGGGCCGGGCCGTGGTGCTCGAGGAGATCACGGAGGACAACTGGCGTGATGTCGCCGACGTGGCGCCCACCGACGAGCAGCGCCGGTACGTGGCCGCCCTCGCGGCGCGCTATCTCCTGCTCTCCCAGCGTGGCGAGGTATGGACGTCCCTCGGTGTCCGCGCCGGTGACGACATCGTGGGCCACGTCATGTGGGCGTACGACGACGAGGACGGCACCCACTGGATCGGCGGCATGGTGGTGAGCGCGGGCGAGCAGGGCAAAGGAGTGGGCCACGCCACTCTGGGCAGCGTGATCGAGCGCCTGTCGGCGCTGCCGGAGTGCCGGGAGATCCGCCTCTCGTACCACCCGGACAATGCTTCCGCCGGCCGCCTCTACTCCTCGTCCGGCTTCCGGCCGACTGGGGACTTCGAGGACGAGGAGATCGTGGTGGCTCTGCCAGTCACCTAGCTATCAGGAGGCGACGGCTTCCTCGACCGTGGCGCGAACCTCCAGGAAGAAATCCACTCCACTGACCTCGAGGAGTCGCCGCAGTTGGGGCCCCGGCGCGACAAGCCGCAGGGTGGTGGTCCGGTGGGCGAGGATCAACAGGTTGAGGAACGAGGAATCCGCGAAGGTGACGTCAGAGGTGTCCAGGACCACCTTCGGGTGTTCCCTGGCCGCGGCACTCAGCGCGTCGGCCAGAGGAGCGATCGTGCCCATGTCGTACTCGCCATGCGCGACGACCACCCAGGCCTCGCCGCAGTCGTACTGCTCCACCACACCGTGCGCCGGTTCCGGCTCAAGCGTCACGGCAAGCCGTCGGGCACTCTGCTCGTCGGAACCCTTCGCACGACTTGGCGTGCCATCCTCGCACCACGACACCTCGGAAACTCCCTGCGTCTCGCACCTGCCAGCAAATACGCGAAAAGTATGTCACGCATCCGGGTTCCGGTGAGACCCTGCCTCTATAGAATGTGTCGCATGCTCGGAGCCTCCACATCTCATACCGGTTGGACCTTCATCACCAACCACGCACGCGTGCTGGCCGCCATCGCCGATGACCCGAACGTCCGCATCCGCGACATAGCCGCTCACTGCCGGCTCACCGAACGCGCCGTCCAGCGGATCATCTCGGACCTTGAGCAGGACGGTTACCTTTCCCACACCAGGGAAGGACGTACCAACACCTATCGCATCAAGGTGGACAAGCTGCTGCGGCATCCCGCAGAAGCCAACCTCTCCGTGGCATCCCTGCTCTCTCTCCTCGTGCAGGACGAAACCGACCGCGCCAGGAAACCCGCCGGCCAGTAGCGCCCCCGGGCACGTACATCCCCCACCTGGTGCACTGCAGCGTCGAGGGGCCGACGTGCTGGTGGGTCGGGGGGGGGGGGACGGCGCCCCGACGCGCTCGAAGTGCCGGAGAGGCGCGACCGTGGCCCGGAGCCGCACCCGTCATCGGCCGACGCGATCTTGTGAAGCGGGCTTCGGCGGTGTCATCACCGATCATCAGGTGCCGATGCGTGCCCGGCTGAGGTCAGGCACCGTCGGCCGCTTAGGCGGTGCGCGCCCCGCGATAGTGCCTTCGGTGCCGGTCGTGGAGGACAACTGCGTCGGGATGCGCTACGCCGTGGACAGTGAGGGCCCTCCCGGGTGCACGGCGAGTTCGGGGCGGGTCGGCTACCGGGGGCCGAGCCGTCACTGCCGCCCACCGAGCTTCCGGACGGCGGGCGCTGACGATTCGGCGCTCATTCCTCCGCAGAGGACGGCCCTTCGGATCGGGGCGCGCGTGTTCCTACATGTCGTGCCGGCGGCGCACCATCTCGGTGATCCAGGTGGGCGCGAACGGAGACGTGCAGCCCGGGGAAGTCGGGTAGTCCTTGAGCACCTCCAGACGCTTTCCGATGTCGATCGCTCGAGCACGGTGCTCGGTGTGCGTGATGCCGATCTGGGCCAGGCAGTGGTTCATCGCCCACTGCAGGCGGTCCGGGGCGTCCTTCATCTCCGTCTCGATGACGTCGAGCAGTCCGGGGAGGTCCAGACCCTCAGGCTTCTTCGTCACCCGTTCCGTGGTCAGCGCCCATCCGGCACTCGCGACCACCGGATCCGGATCGGCGGACCAGGCCACACGCAGTTCTTCGGTGTGCGTGCTCCTCTTCACCACGTAGTTCACGAGCCAGTCGTGCACCTTGGGTGCGCGCGCCTCGCGCAGCATGACGTCCAACTCGTGGCGCTCGAATGCCTTCGGTCGGCAGATCAGGATCGCCAGCAGTCGCGCCGCGGTGTCATCGGTCTCCCAGAGCCGGCACGCGAGTTCATGCTGCGTCTTCAGCCGCTTCGCGAGCGCGCGCAGCTTGCTGAGGTGCACGCCGTGATCGTCGCCGTGTTTCTCGTTCACCGCACGCGCCTTCGGCTCCTCGAGCGCTGACAGCTCGGCCATCACCTCGGCCACCGTCGTCTCGGCCACCATCGGCCTCCTGTCGTCACGTGAGGGACTCAGCCTACGACGGCGACCTGCCTTTCAGCTGGTGTCCGAACCCCCTGCTGAGGGTGGAGCAAGGTTCGAGAGCCGTGGTGCTCGGTCCGTCGCCGGCTGCCCGGGGTGGCGGCCCCGGCAACCGGTCGGCGCCGCGGTCGCCCTGCGTGCCGTCCTCCCTCGGACCACCCCGCTGGCCGCGGGTGGGAGCCGGCTGCTCGCGGAGTGGCTCGACCGCATCGCCGGAAACTGGTCCAACTCCTCGCCCGTCGGGGTCAGCACAGCGATCCGGCGCCGGTGACCGGCCGGCGTGTTCGCCTGACGAGCCTGCTGGCAACGGGGACGGGGCTGCATGAAGAGGCCGAGCGGCCAGGCCGTATGCTGCGGCGGGCGAGCAAGCGCTGCTCAGGCGTCGGGCCCGTCCGTGGCAGCCGAGTCGGCCCACTTGACGTCAGACGACCGACGCACGACCTGGAGGTCCACCGGTGATCACTCTGACCGCAGCCGGAGGAGTCGCCCTGGTCGAGCTGGGCATGGCGCTGACTCCGGGACCGAACATGATTCACCTCGCCTCCCGCGCCATCACTCAGGGCCGCAGGGCGGGCCTGGTCAGTCTTGGCGGGACCGCCGTGGGATTCGTGTGCTATCTCCTGGCAGCGGCTGCGGGCCTGTCTGCCTTGTTCGCCGCAGTGCCCGTGGCATTCACCGTGGTCAAGCTTGCCGGGGCCGCCTACCTCGCTTACCTCGCCTGGGGCATGCTCAAGCCCGGCGGCCGCTCTCCCTTCGACCCGGCCCAGGACCTGCCTCCGGTTTCCGACGCCCGCCTGTTCTCGATGGGGCTTCTGACCAACCTGCTCAACCCCAAGATCGCGCTGATGTACGCCGCCCTCCTGCCCCAGTTCCTGGACCCGCAGGCAGGACCGGCCTGGGCGCAGTTGCTGCAGCTCGGTGGTGTGCAGATCCTCGTAGGAATCTCCGTGAACGGCCTGATCATGCTGGGCGCGGCGCGGGTGTCGGGCTTCCTGACCGCCCGGCCCCGCGCCATGACCGCCCAGCGGCTCACGGCAGGTGGCCTGCTCGGTGTCTTCGCGCTGCGCACCGCTCTGTCCCGCACCGCCGTCCCCGCCCCTTGAGTCAGGCTGTCCGGACGCAGTCGTCCGCGCGACGACTTGCCTCTCTCCCCCAGTCGCCCTGGCCGGCCTCGTCCGACGTCGTGAGGTCGGGGGCGGCTGAGCGCTTGCCGCCCCGGCCGCGGGCTTGACGGCCCGAACTGGGCTCAGCACCCGACCGGGCCCACCCACGGGCTTTGTTCAGGGGCCGAAGGCTCTGAGAGTCACGTCGACAAGCGAGTCGGCGTACGCGGTGGTCAGTGGACCGCTACGGTGCAGCCACCGCTGGAAGAGCGGGGCGTAGAGCACTTCCAGGGCCAGGTCGAGGTCGGCGTCGGGGGCCAGCTGGCCCGCCTCCTGGGCACTGCGCAGGCGCGCCTTCTTGGCCTCTTCCAGCGGCTGGGCCAGCTTTTCGCGGTACTCGGCCGCCAGCGCGGCATCGTTGGCGATCTCGGTGTTGAGTGCGCGGATCAGCTTGTCGAAGGACGGGTCGGCGAACTCCTCCACCGTCGCTCGCATGACGAGCTTGAGGTCGGCCTCGAGATCGCCCGTGTCGGGCAAGGTGACCGACTGCCCGTCGGTATCCTCGCTCAGGGCCAGAAGAGCCGCGAAGATCACGGCGCTCTTCGACGGCCACCGGCGATAGATCGTCTGCTTGCCGACGCCGGCACGGGCCGCGATGGCCTCGACCGTGACCTTCTCGTACGCCTCCTCCGTGACCAGGGCGCGGGCGGCCTCGAGGATCGCCTGCCGGGACCGTTCCTTGCGCCGGGAGTGATCCGGCCCCTTCTCGTTGGACATGTGCCAAGACTACCCCGCCGCGAAACGAGACGATCCGTCTTGATGGCAGTAGGGAGATGCCCTACACTCGTAACGAACCGAGACGGACCGTTTTCTTTGCAGGAATGAGGCATCATGACGGACGCAAGAGTCTGGTTCATCACCGGAGCGTCCCGCGGCCTGGGCAAGGCGTTCGCCGAGGCCGCCCTGGCAACCGGCGACCGGGTGGTGGCTGCCGCCCGCAACGTCGGGCCGCTGGAGGAACTGAGCGAGAAGTACCCCGGCCACCTGGTGCCGCTTCCGCTGGATGTCACCGACCGGCAGGCGGTGTTCGACGGGGTGGAGCGGGCGGCAGCCGCGTTCGGCAGGCTGGACGTCGTCGTCAACAATGCCGGAGCCATGCTCTACGGCATGGTGGAGGAAGCCACGGAGGCGCAGATCCGGGCGCATATGGATGTGAACTTCTTCGGCGCCGTATGGGTCGCCCAGGCGGTCCTTCCCCACTTGCGCGCCCAGGGCGGGGGACGACTCCTCCAGGTCACTTCGATGGGCAGCGGCGGCGGCATGGCCACCGTCGGCTTCTACGGCGCGGGCAAGGCGGCGCTGGACTCGGTCAGCGAGGCACTGGCGATGGAGGTCGAACGGTTCGGCGTCAAGGTCACCATCGTGCAGATGGGCGGCTACAACACCGGCCTGTTCACCGTCGGCACGACGACCACCGAACCTCTGGCGCGGTATCAGCACCTGCGCGCCGAGATGGAGGCGATGTGGGGCGACGCCGTGGCCCCGGAGCCGGCAACCGCGGCCCCGGTCATCGTCCAGCTGGCCGAACTGCCGGACCCGCCCCGGCGGCTGATCGTCGGCAGCCAGTCCTTCGATCACGTCCTGGAGATGGACCAGGCCCAAGCCGGTCTGTACCGGTCCTGGGAGCACCTCAGCCGTGTCGCGCCGGGCTGACCGTGTCCACGCCGGTACCGGCTGAGGCTGCCTGGCTTGCCTGCGCGAGGTCGGCAGGCGGCACCGGACACTGCCGCGCCGGGGCTGATCCGCGGCCGGAGACCAGGGCGGACTGCACCCGGTCACCGATCGGCTCGTCCAGCTTTCGAGGTGGAAGCGGACCCGGCCCGGTCGGCCGCGCACGGGAGGCAGGGGCAGAGGTGTCCCCCGAGCCGCGTCGGCTCCGTCGGGGCGCGCGCGGCCCGGGTGTCGACGGCGCGGCCGTACAACTGTTCCGCGCCGTCCGGAGACCCGACTCGTGCGCGGCCTGATACCTGACAAACGTCATCTCTTTCTGTGCACAAGGTCGTTCTCAGGGAGGATGGATGGCCGGTGTGGCGCGCAGAGGATGGGGAGCTCTGCCACGCACACCCGATGAGTTGGGATCCGCCGATGCATCACACTCCCCCGAGTCCTCGCTCCGCCCACCGGAAGATGCGCCTGGCCGCCGTTGCGTCGGCGGTCCTGCTGTCACTCGCGGTCGGGGCTGTTCCGGCCGGGGCCACGGCTCCCCTGCCGGCCACCGACAGCGTGACTGCCGCCTCGGCCATGTCCGGCCTCGACCGGTCCGCGCTGCGCGCCTCGCTCCAGGCGTTCCACCAGGCGGGAATGTACGGGGCCTATTCGGCGGTCAGGGACGGCGCCGAGCACTGGCGCGGAGCGGTGGGCGTCGCCGACATGGACAGCGGGCGGGCGATGCGCCCGGACTACGAGCACCGGGTGGGCAGTATCACCAAGACCTTCACCTCGGTCGCCGTTCTCCAGCAGGTGGCCAGGGGCCGCGTGGATCTGGACGCACCCGTCGGCGACTACCTCCCGGAGTTGGTACCGGGCGAGCGGGGCCGGAAGGTGACGGTGCGGATGCTCCTCAACCACACGAGCGGTATCGCGGACTACATACTGCCCGCCTTCCCCGGACTGGCGACGGACCCGGGGAAGGCCCTGGACGAGGGCCGCTTCCGCAAGCTGGATCCCGAGGAACTGGTCCGGCTCGGGCTGGCGGCCGAGCCACCGGCGCCGCGTGGCACGCACTCGTACGCCAACACCAACTACCTGATCGCCGGTCTGCTCTTGGAGAAGGTCACGGGCCAGGACGCGGAGTCGTACATCACCAGGAACGTCATCCGTAAGGCCGGACTGCGCCATACGTACTTCCCGCGCTCCGCCCGCATATCAGGGCCGCACGCCAAGATGTACGAGTCGTTCTACGGAACCATAGAACCGGCACGCGACTACAGCGTCTACGACATGTCCTGGGCGGGCACGGCCGGTGCGCTGGTCTCCACGATGAACGACCTCAACGACTTCTACCGCCTGCTCCTGAGCGGGAGACTGCTGGGTGCGGCGGAGTTGCGGGAGATGAAGACGACGGTTCCCGCGTACGAGCCGGCTCCGGGGCAGGAGGTGGCGCTGCGGTACGGCCTCGGCCTGTACACCCTCAAGATGCCCAGCAGCGGCTGGTACTGGGGTCACGACGGCGGCGTGTTCGGGGCCGGGACCTGGGCGCTGTCCACGGAGGACGGACGCCGCCAGGCCGCGATCGGCTACAACCTGATGAAGTACGAACGGTTCGGCGAGGACGGCCGGCCGCTGCCGGACCCGATCGGTACCGCGTTGTTCGGCTACATGGACGGAGCACTGAGCGGCGCCCCCGTCGGCGAGGTCGACGCCACGTCGCCCGTGCCCCGACGACTGGTCGCGCCCGAGCAGTTGCGGTGAGTGCCAACCCTGGGCGGCAGCCGGTGACGGCGGGAGGCCGGTCGATCGGCCCCCGCTCCGGGTGGGTGCTCCTGCCGTTGTGCGTGTGAGCTCCATGATGCCCACCATGAGCGGGAAGGGGACGCCGACCGCGCTCTGCGTCCGGCCGGTCGGCGAGCGCCGTCCCCCCGTGAGCCCCGAGGCCACTGCTGTCGGGCCCGCGGGGCTCCCAGGAGTCACGGCTCCAGCCTGAGGAGGCGGGCGTCCGAGCACGTCGGCAACGACGACGCCCTGCTAGGCCGTGCGGCCGGCAGCGGAGGCGAAGCCCAGCCAGGTGTGACGGTTACCCCACCAGCACCAGCCGACCTTCGGGGCGTTGCGTCGCTCGCCACCGTCCCGTCCTGTGCCGTTGCTGATCCAGATCGCCGGGGTGCGGGCGTCCAGGGCTCCGCCGGTCTTCCGCAGCCGGGAGCCGATCGTCATGAAGCAGCGGTTGCGCTCGAGGACCGCCGGCTGCTGGAGCACCCATTGGATGCCCTCGGTGAGCAGGAGCGGAGTGCGGTCCTTCCCGGTGAGGGCGGGCAGGGCCTCGTCGGGACTCCAGTTCGCCATGTGGTCGCCGCGGTCGAGGCCGGTGACGAGGTAGAGCGGAGCGTCGGGCAGTTGGACGGAGCAGGGGGCGAACCGGTCGACGTCGGCCATGTCGGTCACGACGAATCCGGGCTTGCCGTCGCGGCGCAGCAGCGGGGTGAGTGCGGAGGCCGGGGCGCGGTCCGGGTGGACTGCGAGCAGGGTGTGGCCGTCTCCACGGCCGGCGCTCTCAGCGAAGTCGCGCAGCTCGTCGGCAGGGATTCGTGCGAGCTCGTGCACGCCGAGCGTGATCAGGCGTTCCGCTTGGGTGGCGAGCGGCGGCAGGGCGGACGCGGTGACGGTGGGCGAGGTGTCGGTCAAGGCGTGTCCTCGGTTCATGGTCCGGAGTGGTGGGCTCGAGGTGAACGAGACTGACCCACGGAGCGTTCCCGGCGCGGCCGCGCCCCAGCGGCTGACGTCCCGCCGCTGATGCCAGCCGATTGCGCTGTATCAGCAGTGGTCGGTGCCGGCCGCGGGTGCGGGGCCTCCGGCACCGTTCCGCGGGGTCGGGGCAGAGCGCTCTGGCGCGACAGCGCGAGCCCGGCCTGCGGACGCTCGCGAGGTCTGGCAGGCATGGCGGTCGGGGCCACGCGGACCACCCTCGCCCCATGGTCGCGCGGCGGGGCATGGCCGACCACTCGTGTCCGAGGTGGGTGAGAGGATGACGCGCGCGCGGGGTCAAGGCCGCCTGATCTGTGCGGCGGCCGCCTCCAGTTCCGCGATCGATCCCGACATGACCGTCCGTACGTGCTGGGTCAAATGCTGGACGGGCCAGTCCCACCACGCCACGGCGAGGAGGCGAGCGACGTCTTCGGCGCTGTAGCGGGTGCGGATGAGCCGGGCGGGGTTGCCACCGACGATGCTGTAGTCGGTTACGTCCCCGGTGACCACGGCGCCGGAGGCGATGATCGCGCCGTGACCGATGCGCACGCCCGGCATGACCGTGGCACCGTGACCGAACCACACGTCGTTGCCGACGACGGTGTCCCCCCTGCCGGGCAGATCGGTGATGAGGTCGAAGTGCTCGGCCCACGAGCCGCCCATGGTGGGGAACGGGAACGTGGACGGGCCGTCCATACGGTGGTTGGCACCGTTCATGATGAAGCGAGTGCCTGTGCCGAGTGCGCAGTACTTCCCGATGACGAGGCGCTCGGGCCCGTAGTGGTAGAGGACGTTCCGCGTCTCGAACGCGGTCGGATCGTCCGGATCGTCGTAGTAGGAGTAGTCACCGACGTCGATCAGCGGTGACGTCACCAGTGGTTTGAGCAGGACGACGCGCGGGTGCTCGGGCATCGGGTGGAGCACGGTGGGGTCGGCGGGAGCGGGCGGCATCGTGAAGGCGGTTCCTCTCGGAGTACGTCCTATTGCAACATGTGTCGCGTTAAGATGCTGGCATACACCTGCCACGCTGACCACCCGATAGGGATCCCTGATGACAGACCCGTCGGCCACGACCTCGGAGCGCCGTCCGGGCGGCCGCTCCGCCCGCATCCGCGCCCAGGTGCTCGAGGCGGTGCGAGCCGAGCTCACCGAGAGCGGTCACGAAGGGCTCACGATGGAAGGTGTCGCGGCGCGCGCGGGAGTGCACCGCACGACGGTCTACCGGCGCTGGCGCGACGTGGGCGGTCTGCTCGTCGACGTCGTCGATGCCGCCGGTGAGATCGACTGGCAGCCGCCGGACACCGGCACCCTGCGTGGCGACCTGACGGCCCTCAACCAGCAGATCCAGGACTCCCTGGTCGTGCGGCCGTCGTTCGCCGTCGCACTGATGGCCGCCTCGTTCCACTCCGCGCAGGCCGCGCAGGCGCAGAAGAGGCTCTGGGCGGACCAGTACGCCCAGTGTGAGGTCCTCGTCGACCGTGCGGTCGAGCGGGGCGAACTCCCCTCGCGGCACACGGACGCCCGAAGTCTGCTGATCGCTGCGACGTCGCCGCTCTACCACCAGTTGGTACTCCTGCGCGACGATCCCGACCCGCAGCTCCCGGAACGGGCCGCGGCGACCACAGTCCTGGCGGCTGCCGCAGGGGCGTTCTCCGTCCGCCGGGACGAGAAGACGTGATCGAGGGATCCGGTGCGCGACCACCCGGTCCGGGGTCCTGGCCGACTCCCGCGTCCGAGCGGGCGGGAGTAGCCGGACCGGTGAGGGCTGCGCCGCAACCTACGCCTGCCGGGCGGCAGTATGGTCGCATGACGACAAGGCCGACGATCACCCTGGTCCACGGAGACATCACCGAACAGCACGCCGACGTCCTGGTCAACGCAGCCAACTCCTCGCTCCTGGGCGGTGGCGGGGTGGACGGCGCGATCCATCGGCGTGGCGGGCCCCTGATCCTCGCCGCCTGCCGCGACCTGCGGGCCTCACACCACGGCAAAGGGCTGCCGACCGGGCAGGCGGTGGCGACGACGGCCGGCCGGCTGCACGCGGAGCATGTCGTCCACACGGTCGGTCCGGTCTGGTCGCGCACGGAGGACCGTTCCGCGTTGCTGGCCTCCTGCTACCGCGAGTCCCTGCGCGTGGCGTCGGACTTGGGTGCCCGGACGGTCGCGTTCCCCGCGATCTCGACGGGCGTCTACGGCTGGCCACTCGACGACGGAGCCCGGATCGCCGTACGTACGGTCCGCGAGGAGGCGCGCCCCCCGGTCACCGAGGTCCGGTTCGTGCTCTTCGACGAGGAGGCGTACGCCTGCTTCCGCGAGGCGCTGGCGGCGTGAAGAGGGGCCCTGGACACCCGCGAGCCGCGCACCGGTCCCGGGCAGGGTGCCGCCTCCGTGACGCCCGGCATCTGAGCTGCTGCCGGGCGGCGGGGCTCACTTCAGGGTGCCGTCCAGCACCGCTCTGCCGAGCCGGGTTCTGTGGTGGAGCACCCGCACTCCCTGGCGCTGGGAGAGGAGCAGGCCGGCCTCCCGCAGCACGGTGGCGTGCCGACTGGCCGTCGAGGGTGCGAGCCGCAGCGCCGCCGCGATGTCCATCGTGCTCATGGGGCGGTCCAGCATGCGCAGCAGTTCGGCGCGCGAGGCACCGATGAGCTGCGCCGCCGGCGCGTCCCCGCCGTGGCGCCGGCGTTCGAGCCAGCCGGGCGCGGGCGAGAGCGGATGGACGAGGACCGGAGGCAGTTCCTCGTCGACCAGGGCGAGCGGAGCGCGCACGCAGAAGAACGCCGGGACGAGTGTCAGCGTCCTTCCTCGCAGCGCGAGTTCGCGGTCCAGGGGGTAGGGGGCACACAGCCTCCGGTCTCGGTAGCGCCATCCGGGCAGGCAGTCGTACCCGGTCAGCAGGCCCTCGGCACCGTGGGTGAGGACGGCCTCCGCGCGCACGGCCCGGTCGGCCGCCGCCTGGGCGCGAAGTGCGGACAGGTAGGGCTCGACAGCCACCCGGTAGTAGGCGCGCAGGGCCGAACCCAGGCGGCGCAGCGCCTTCGGGCAGCCGTCGGCGAGCGGGCGCACACTCGCCGGGACGGCACGGCCGGTGTGGAGGTGCAGCCGGGTGAGTTCGGAGCGCAGGCGGTGCCGCGGAGTGGCCAGCAGCCGGTCCAGTCCGGCTTCGAGATCGGCGTCCCCACGGCCTGGCGTCAGGAAGTCGGGGAAGTAGGAGCCGTCCGGGCACAGTCGCGTCAGGGCACGCGTCATCGCTACGAGACCGGCCCGCCGCAGTGCCGCTCCCACCTCCCGGCGCCAGGCGCAGAACGCGAGTGGTACCTGGCGGTTCTGGAGCAGGTGCAGACTCAGCGCGGTCTCCCAGAGCGGATCCACGCCGGATGCCACACGCAGACGGGCCAGCTCGTGGCTCGTGAATTCCACCAGTAGCACAGCGCACCCCCGGGAATCACAGGCGCTCGCCGGCACCCGTCCACCGGAACTCTACGCGCAGCAGGCAGTTGACGCATTCATGCCATCATCTGCACGCCTGCTTCGGCGGCTCGTGGTGGACCGGCGGACACCCGCCCGCAGGCCACCACGAGCCGTCGGCACAGCTCAGCAGAGCGGGACGCCGGGCAGCACCGCGTCCGGGTGGTCGATGTAGATGTTGCTGATGAAACCACCTTGATCGCGGAGCTTGCTCCACCAGTTGTTCGTGTAGCCCTCGGCGTTGACCGTGTCCCCCTGCTTCTGGCACAGCACCCGCACGGCTGTCGGACCGCCGAGGGTGGTGACGACGGGCGCGCTGACACGGGCGTCGGCACGGACGTTGACTCCGCTGCCCCAGGTGGTGAACGGAGAGCCGCTTCCGCCGCAGCCGTTGTCACTGGTGAGGTACGCCTGGTGGTAACTGCCGGGGTAGGACAGGCCGACGCCGTTGATGACGATGTTCTGGCCCACACCGTTGTACAGCTGCTCGTAGTGGATGTGTGCCCCGGAGGAGTTCCCTGTGCTGCCGGTGACGCCGATCTGCTGCCCCTGGGCGACCGACGCGCCGCTCGCGACGGAGTACGCCGCGAGGTGGAAGTAGTACGTCTTCCAGCCGCCGCCGTGGTCGATGGCTATGTAGTTGCCGGCCCCGGTCGGCTGGGAGTACCGGGTGGCCGTGCCGGCGGCCGAGGCGAGGACCGGAGTGCCGGCCGTCGCACCGCCGTCGGAGCGCACGAAGTCCAGAGCACGGCGTACCTCCGCCGAATGGTGGCTGTACGTCCATTGCTGCCCGCAGGGGTAGGGCGCCTTGAAGGCGGGCCCGGCCGTCGGACCGGTCTCCCCGGCCTGCGCCGGGGTGACCAGTCCGGCCAGCGCCAGAAGGGCTCCGGCGATCAGGGCCGGAAGACGTCTGTGAAACCTCACGGTTGCTCCTAGAGGGGGGAAGCGACCCGGACGGAACACCGGGCCGAGGCACGGTGAGACGTCGGGAACGTATCCGCGGCGTGTACCCCTGGACAAGCAGGCGACGGCCTCCTTCGCCCAGGAACGAATGGCTTGCGCGAGGTTCCTGCCCGTCATCACTCTGGCGTCCACGCGCCCCAGCCCCACACCTGGCCGTCCGGCCGCGTGCTTCCGTGTCCGAAGGAGCCCCCCTCGATGCCTTCGCTCCGTCCCACCCGTAGACGGCCGCTGCCCGGTACCTCTCTTCGACGGCGGTTGATCCGCCGCTCGCGTCACAGCCCGCGGCCCCTTCCGGCCCGTCGCGAGCGTCTGTGCGTGACCGCTCTCACTGCGGCGGGGCTGCTGATGTCCCTGTGCACCGGTTTCGCGGAGGCCCGTTCCACGTCCCCGGCATCAGCCATGAGGGCCGACCCGTCCACCGCCCGCTCCGTGGCCCTCCGACACACCGGGGACCCGGAACCGGGCGTCGTGCCGGAGACCCCGACCCGGAGCAGGGAGACCCGCACCCCCGTGGACATCCCTGCTGACGTCACCGCCGGCATCGCCGTGTTCGACCGGCTCACCGGCGACTTCACCGAGCTCCACCAGGCGGACCGCCCGTTCCGCGCCGCGTCGGTGGTCAAACTGCTGCTCGCCCTGGACTTCCTGTGGAGCCGCGGGCCCTCCTACGAAGTACCGCAGGCGGACCGGGTCCGGATCGGGGCGATGCTGAGCAGCAGCGACGACGCCGCGGCGAGCCACTACTGGGCAACCGGTGGTGGCAGTGCCATGATCACCCGCATGGTGTCCCGTCTGGGTCTCACCGGCACGGCCCCGCCGCCGGCTGCTCACCCCGGTCACTGGGGCTACTCGGCGACCACCGCCGCGGACACCGTCCGGGTCTACCGCTATCTGCTCGACGAAGCGGCACCGCCGGTCCGGGACCTGGTCCTGGGGTCGCTGCGCCGGTCCACTCGCTGCGCCGCCGACGGCTTCGACCAGTACTTCGGTCTCCCATCCGCGTTCGAGGCACCGGGGACGGTCAAGCAGGGCTGGTCGGGATTCACTTCCGGAGGCTGTGCCGGTTCCGCAGTGAGCCCGGCGCACACTTCTGGCGGCGCAGCGCGGACAGGCCCGGGGCATGCCGGCCTTGCGGACGGCACCCTGCTCGATCTGACGTCCGACGCACTGCACACCACGGGCACCGTCGGTCCCGACGACCGGGCCGTGGTCGCCGTCCTCACCCTGCATCCGGACGGCACGCCGTACGGGACGGCCTACAGCAGGATCACGACACTGACCGGTTCCCTCGACGTGCCCGGAGCCGTCAGCCCGTCCGGCACCCGGTTCGCGACCTGGGGCAGCGGCGTCCGTGTCCGCGCCGCCGCGACCACCTCCGCCGCCGCGCTCACCACCCTGCCCGCCGGTGTGCACGTTCTCGTCGGGTGCCAGCAGCAGGGCGGAATCGTGTCGGTTCCGCCCTACGTCAACGACTGGTGGGCCTATCTGCCGCAGTACGGCGGATGGATCACCAACGTCTACATCAACTCACCCGGCAACACCCTCCCGAACGTTCCGCGATGCCCGTAAGGCCTTCCCAGCCCCCACCGAGAAGGAGACGCCCCCGTGCGCAGCAATCAGCGACCGGACGTCCATGCAGCCCCTGCCACCGGCCGACGCGGTCAGGCGGCCACCGTGTCCCTGCTGGCCTTCGCCGCTCTCTCACTCGCCTCGGGCCCGGCCGACGCCGGCGGGACCGCGCCCGACGACGTGCCGCCCCGGAGCGTCAGCTGGCGGGCGGACCTGTCCTCGCCCACCGGGGACGAGATCAACGTGAGCCGTGCCGACGGCACGTTGCGCCTACGGGACCTCGGTCTGCGCCCCGCCTCCTCCCGTTCCACCCGGGGGCAGGGCATGGTCGTCCTTCCCGTGCGTGATCTCGGGCGCGCCGTCGACACGGTCAGCCGGGACCTCGAAGCAACAACGCCCACTGGATCCCAGGTCGTGGTCGACGTACGGGGGCAGGACGGACTGGGTCGCTGGACCGAGTGGCGCGAAGCGCGCGGTGGCGCGCCCGCCCGGCTGCCCAGGGCCGTCATCCGCGTGCAGGCCCGGCTCACCCTGATCTCCGGGCCGAGCGGCAGGGCGCCGACGGTCGAATCCCTGCGTCTGCGTGCCGAACTCGGCGACGCACCCCGGTCCGTCGCCGCCGAGCCCTTCACAGCCCGCGTCTACGCCACCCGCGAGGGGCTGGTCGGCGGCACCACCGCGAACGGGCACGTGATCGTCCCCAGTGATCATTTCGTGGCGCTCCCCTCCCGGCGCGGCCTCTCCCCCAAGGGAAGCGGGCAGTACTCGGTCCGCGTCTGCGGTCCTGCACGTTGCGAGACCGCCCCGGTATGGGACGTCGGCCCGTGGAACACCCATGACGACCACTGGAACCCCTCCTCGGTGCGCGAGACCTTCAAGGACCTGCCGCATGGCAGGCCCGAGGCGCAGGCCGCCTACGAGGACGGCTACAACGGCGGGCGGGACGAATCCGGCCGCCAGGTGCTCAATCCCGCCGGGATCGACCTCGCCGACGGCACCTTCTACAACGTCGGCCTCGACGACAACGGCTGGGTCACCGTCACGTACCTGTGGACCGGAGACGGCGCCGCGGCGAAGTCATTCCCCACCTGGGGCACCTCGGTCAACATTCGTCGGCAGCCCACCAGTACGTCCTCCCAGGTGGCCCAGCTCCCCGGTCCCACGACGGTGCGAGTGCAGTGCCAGGTGCACGGCCAGCTCGTCCAGGCCGACGGCCACAGCAACGACGCCTGGTCCTACCTGCCGGACTACGGCGGCTACCTCTCCAACATCTTCATCGACGTCGCCGACAGCTGGCTCCCCGGCGTCCCTGACTGCTGAACGACACAGCTGGCCCCGGAGGTCGTCGGTCGCACACACTTCGCAGCGGCCGACGACGAGGCGGCGTCAGCGTAGTTGGTCACCCACGACGGGTACCGGTCCACTTCATAGCAGCCGGACGGTCTATGCCCTCACCACCATGGACGATCAGCACACCTTCGGCCGGGTACGCGGAACCTGAAATCGTCAGGGCCAGCGCTGCGGCGGCCGCGAACGCCCCCAGGGCGTCGTTTCACGCGCGTCGTTCCTTTCCGATGCCGCGAGCCGCTTGGGCGCGGCCCGCCGTCATCACTCGACGTGTCGATGGCTCGACGTCCGGTGAACATCGCGCCTCGCCATTCAGCGCCCTGGGGCCGTGGTTGGCGGCTTTCGGCCTGACCCTTCGGGTTCGGAAGGCCGACAATGGCAGGCCCATGCCATAGGAGGCCACCGTGAGCCGCACGCGTCGTGAGAGACCACTTCGAACCGTCGTCCGGGCCGTCGTCGTACTGGTCCTGCTGTTCGCCGGGTCCGCCACCATGGGAACGGCCGCCCACGCCGGAGAACGCACGGGTCAGCGGGCGGCCGTCGCGGTACGCGGGGGTGACAGCCTCTACAGCGCAGGCACCCGCTGCACCGTGGGCTTCAACGCCCGTTCCGGGTCCACGCTGTACGCACTCGTATCGGGCCGGTGCGCCCAGGGCGCCCGTACCTGGTATGCCGACGCCGCCCTGACCGTAGCTGTGGGCGTCACCGCAGGAGTCAGTTTTCCGGGCAACGACTACGCGAGCGTGCGCTACACCAACACGTCGATCGCCTACCCCGGCGAGGTGTCACTGGGCCCGGACACCGGCACCCGCGACATCACTCACGCGGCGAATCCCGTCGTCGGCCAGTCGGTCTGCCACGTCGGACGGGTCACCGGCTACCACTGCGGGACCGTCCAGGCCGTGAACGTCACCATCAACTACGGCGGGGGCGCCGTGTACGGACTGTTCCGGTCCACCATCTGCTCCGAGCCCGGAGACGCCGGTGGCCCGGCCTTCTCGGGTGGCACGGCCCTCGGCATCATCGTCGGCAGCAGCGGGAACTGCAGCTCGGGAGGTCATACCTACTACCAGCCGGTGACCGAGTTGTTGTCGGCGTACGGCCTGAGCGTCTACTGAGACGGCCGCCCCGGTCAGGCACGCCACGAACGTCCGACCGGGCGGCGCAGCGGCTGCCGGGTGCGCCGGCATCGATGACGCCGACACCTCGTGGGGCTCGTGGGGCTCGTGGTCGCCACGGTGGACGCGGATCGCGGAGGGCCGGCCTCCTCCGGTTGACCGACGGCGCCGTCCCGGTGACGTCCCGGGCCCCGGTGGCGGTGCTGCTACGGGCCATCAGGTGTGTGCGACACCGCTCGCCGGGACATGCTTCTGTCGAAGTGCGTTGCCCGGTCACAGACTTGGCGTGCGTGCGGTGTACGACGCCGACCGCATCGTCTCAGGGAAGGTGGCTTCACATGCTCGCCGTCCGTCGTGCGTTCACCCGCCTGCGCAAGGTCTTCGCCGCCCATCCGCCCGTCCCCGTTCCACCGCGGGATCCGGCCCGGCCGCGGCACAACGTCTTCGAAGCAGCCGCGGCTTTCGTGACCGCGAGTGCCGAGGACGACGCGGACCGCCTCGACGAGGCGGCGGGCTGGGTCGCGCCCGACGCCTTGGCCTTCGGTATCAACGAGCTCGCCTGCCGAGCGGTGATCGCGCTGGCCAGGGAGCGCGACGAGCCCGTGGAGGCCGTGGCACGCGGTCTCCTCGGCTTGCCCCGATCGGAACCGTCCCGGCCCGTGTGACGGCACCCAGGCCTTCCGCACCTCGACGCGCCGGCGGTCCCGGCGTGGTCCGGGCCGGTGACGGAGTGTCGCAGCAACTGAACACCGACATGGACGGCCTCGCGCTCATGGTGGGACCGTCCGTGCCGGACGTACCCCCTTGATCGCGTGGGCAGGGGGCCCGTGCGCGGTGTGAAGCGGAAGAGCGCATGCGCGGGGCGAGTGGGACGGCCGCTGCTGTGGGCGTGGTGGTACTGACCACGGGATGCAGCAGCGCGAACGACGAGGGGCCCGGGAGGACGCACCCGGCTTCGTCCGCCGCTCCGGCGACAGAGGGTGAGGCTCTGGACGTGGCCGCGGCGACCAAGGAGGTCGCGGACGCGGCCACGACGGCGGGCTTCGCCGAAGAGCCTTCGGAGGACCTCCCGGCTTCCGCCAGAGGGTGCGCGGTCTCCTGGCAGGCTGACGTCAAGAAGGCCGCCGCCCCCCGGAGGTCCTACGACGAGGCGTTGGCGGCCCTGAAGGAGAACGGCTGGAAGAGGGAGCGGCAACTCAGGCGCTCGACGCCGAGCTGGTGCGCAGACAGTCGTGTGAGCGCGGTCGAGCAGATGTGTTGCAGGACGCGCCGGGAAGGCCCCGCCTTCACGTCCTCCGGAACCCGCCTCGAGGGAGCCGATCGGCCGAGCGATGAGTCGGGGCAACCGGAACGGTCTACCCATGGAGTGACCGGACCGGGCGACACACCGCTGAGGCGACGGAAGGTCGCCGCCAGGAGGACGGCACAGTGAACACACGAAGCAGCAGGGTGACCTGCGACCTCTCGGTCTCCGTCGACGGGTACTCCGCCGGGCTCCACCAGACCGAGCAGCGCCCGTTCGGCGACGACGCCGGTGACGGCTGGGGCAGCAGACTGCACGCCTGGATGTTCGAAACGCCGGAGCAGCGGCAGAGCGAACTCGACCGGCTCGCGACGACCGGCGCCTTCATCATGGGACGCAACATGTTCGGCCCCGTACGCGGCGGGTGGGACAGGCAGTGGAAGGGCTGGTGGGGAGACGATCCGCCCTACCACGCGCCGGTCTACGTCCTCACCCACCACCCGCGCGACCCACAACCGATGGAGGGCGGTACCACCTTCCACTTCGTCACCGACGGCATCGAATCGGCCCTGCGGCAGGCTCTCGAAGCGGCCGGGGACCGCAACGTGTCGATCCACGGGGGCGCGACCACCATCAACCAGTACCTCGCCGCACAGTTGATCGACGAGCTGCGGCTGCACATCGTTCCGTGCACGCTCGGGGCCGGCACTCGGTTGTTCGACGGTGTGCCGCCACTCAATCTCGAACAGGTGGAGTCGCGGGCAACGCACTCGGTCACTCACGTGACCTATCGCGTGCTGCCCTGAGAGAGGGGGATGGTGCCAGGCACCGCATCCCTACCGCCCGATCATCGGTAACTCGCTCACTCGTGCTCCGCGAGTCCGGGACCCGGGACCGTGCGGCGTTCATCAAGTTGTTCGCTTCGCCGGAGGTGGGCACCTACATCGGTGGCCCCCGGCCGCGCGACGAGCTCGAGCGCGCGGTGCCCGGGTGCCCGGGCGTCGCCCCGGCGTCTTCGTGATGGATCTCCCGGTGAAGCCGGGCATCACCGGGGCCGAGTGGTTCGAGGTGTACGGCGCCGAGCAGTGGTCCGGCGTGTTGTCCCCGGCCATGCCGTCCGGTTGAGGTCGTAGGCGGGCTGAGCGACGGACCCTCGAACCGCGTGGTCGGCCCGCCTGTCACGGCAGGTCGAGCGACCCGTGGAGCACGGGGGCGCCTGCCTGCAAGGACGGCAGGAGGGCGGCGCCGCGCCCGTGCTGGACGAGGCGGGTCTCGGCGCGCCGCCCGCCGGGGCGCATACTGGCCTTATGGCCTCGTCCATGCGTCCCGCAGCCCGACTGCGTGAGCGGCTCGGCAGCGCGGTCTTCGCCCGGGTCGCCGGTCCCGCAGGGCCGCAGAACCGTGCACGCATCCATGAAACGCCCGGCCCGCGCTGGTTCGGCCCGGACCGGCCCATCCGTGTCGTCCACGGCGACGCGTCCATGTTCATCGGCGGACTGCGGGCACTGCTGCTCCAGTCGCTGCACCCGTTGGCGATGGCTGCCGTGGAGGCCCACTCCGGTTACCGCGGAGATCCCTGGGGACGACTCCAGCGCACCAGCACGTTCCTCGCCGTGACCACCTACGGAACAGCCGACCACGCACAGCAGGCGGTCGACCAGGTGCGCTCGGTCCACAGCCGGGTGCGCGGGACCACACCGTCCGGAGAGCCCTACCACGCAGCCGACCCGCGCCTTCTCGGCTGGGTGCACGTGGCTGAGGTCGACAGTTTCCTGCGCGCCCACCGGCGCTACGGAGCCGAACCGCTCGACGGCTCCGGGTACGACGGCTACATCGCCGATACCGCACGAGTGGCGGAAGCACTCGGCGTCCTGGACCCTCCGCGCAACCGCACCGAACTCGCCGCCCGGCTCGGGGCCTACCGCGGTGAACTGCGCCCGACGGAGGAGGCGCGCGCGGCAGCACGCTTCATCCTGCTCCACCCGCCTCTGCCCTGGCCCGCCCGGGTGCCCTACGCAGTCCTCGCCGCCAACGCGGTAGCAGCCCTCCCCCGCTGGGCACGGACATCGCTGGACCTGCCCCGGCTGTCCGGCCTGGCCGAAGCCTGCGTCACTCCGACCGGAGACGTCCTGACCGCCGCGATTCGCTGGGCCATGACTCCGCCGCGTGAGCAGCGGTGACGACGCGGCCCGTTCGATCCCCTGGCCGCTCCGGCGTCCACACACCATCCGAATGACGGCGTCCCTGCTCCAGCGGGGCCCGTGACCCCGGCTCTAGGGAGAGTGCGTGGCATCGGCGCCTGCCGGGGAGTCCGGTGCGGCGCCCAGAGGCAGCAGCTGGGGCCGTTTGGGGGTGCGGCCGTCGCCGGAGGACCGACCGCGCAGACGGCGTCCGAGCCAGGGACCGAGGAATGAGGCCGCCCACCGCAGTTCGGCTGCCGCGGCATGCCGAAGGGCGGGAGTCGCCTGCGGCGCCAGGGGTGTCGTCCAGGCGTCACTGCTTCCTGGCAGGTGGATCGCGTGCGCGACCGCTGCGGCAATCCGCTCATGGCCCAGCGGGCTGGCGTGGAGTCGGTCCGCACTCCACAGCCGTGGATCGGTGGCGACCGCGTGCCGGGCGGTTTCGGCAACCGTGACGCCATGACGGCCGGCTGCCGCACGGATACGGGCGTTGAGATCGAACACGCGGGACCTGACGGGTCGTGCGAGGGGCGCTATCTTGCCGACATCAGGGAAGGTCAGGGTGACCACGTGGGCGCCGGTGGACGTGAGCGCGGCGAACATCTCCTCCAGGTGACCGGCCACCTCCGCGGCGTCGAACCGTGGTCGCAGCAGATCGTTGACACCGGCGACGACGGTGGCCAGGTCGGGCCGCAGAGCGAGGGCAGGGCCCAGTTGCTCGGCTCGGACCTGGCCGGCGGCACGCCCCCTCACGGCCAGATTGGCGTACCTGAACTCCGGGTCGAGAGCCGCGAGGTGCTCGGCGAGCCGGTCGGCCCACCCCCGCAGACCGGTGCTGTCCTCGCCGTCGCCGAGCCCTTCCGTCTGGCTGTCCCCCAGGGCTACGTAACGCAGGTATTCACTGTTCGGCATGCGCGGTCTGCCTTCTCTCGAGGACGGCTGCGATCCGCAGGCACCAGTCCCGGTGCTCCTGCTCGAAGGCCACACCGCGCAGGCAGGTCAGGTACGGCCCGATCCGTTCACCTGAAAGCAGGAACTGCTCCTCGTCCGCGTCGCCGCGCAGCTTCCGCAGCACTGTGCTGAGCAGCTCGATCTTTGCCTCAGCCGCGGTCGCGCGCTGCTCGAGCTCCCGGATCACCGGCACGGTGCCGATACGGTCTGCGACCTGGACCTTGACGAGTAGGTCGTCGCGGATGAACGAGGGCTTCGACTCCGACACGGCGAACTTCTCCAGCACCGCACGACCGGCGTCCGTGACCCGGAAGAGACGCTTGTTGGGACGCGTCACCTGAATCACCTGGCGACCCGCGACGAGTCCTTCCGACTCCAGCTTGGCCAGCTCGGCGTACAGCTGCTGAGGCAGGGCGTGCCAGAAGTTCGCGACGCCGACGTCGAACGCCTTCGCCAGTTGGTACCCGCTGTACTCGCCGTCCAGGAGCGCCGCGAGCACTGCGTGCCGCAAGGCCATCCAGCCCGTCCCTTCGTCGTCCGTCGTCGCAGCATACTCAAGAAAATGACTATGCACATTCTTGAGTAAGGGCCGTGGCAAGCAGTGGGCTCATCTGCGCTTCGGCATGTGCTCCGGATCGGGAGCTCTGCCGCCTCCGGACGACGCTGTCCCGATGCCGCCGTGCACCTTCACCGTGTGCGAACCAGGCTCATCGCGAGCCCGGCGAGCAGCCGGGAGGCAGGTGTTGGGGGCCTTCGGACACCGGTGCGGGGCACCCTGCGCCTCGGCGCCGTACCGACGGGCCGAGGAGAGCCTCGGCCCGGAAACAGCGTGCGGGCCGGCCCATGCCGAAAGACTGCCCGGTAGGACGAGGGAGTGCGAAGACTGACTCCACCGACAAGGGAGAGTCGCTGCGGCGAAGGGGCGAACCGCTGCCCGGCAGTGGCTGCGACCACATCCCAGGCGCAGTCCGAGTCGGCGGCGATGGCACCGAAGAGCGGACCGGGCAAGAGCATCCGGGCGACGGCATGTCCCCGCGTGCGGTCGACGAACAGCCGCAGCGCGGCCGCGGAGAACACGATGGGCCTGGCGTTGGACACCGCCGGAAAGCCTTCCCAGAACGTGCGGCCGCCACCTTGGTGCGTCCGTCCGTCCGCGTACCGGGCCCCGGCGGGTGGCACTCATGCCAGACCCTGACCCCGAGGTGGACCAAGTAGGCGGCGTCGGCCGGCTCGAGCGTGGTGAGGATGAGGACGGAACGCTCTCCGACGAATCGGACTCCCGATACCACGGCCGCGATGGGCCCGTAAGCACCGAGCGCGTTCCCCGCGACGTGGCCGCGGCGGTCCGGCGCTCCAGCGCCAGGGCTGTTACCCGGTGACGAACAGCACGCTGCAGCCGAGGATGACGATCAGCGGAGACGCCGTGGCCACGAGGGCTTCCAGGGAGGAATGCCCGGTGTGGGCTGCCCTACCTTTCCGGTCGACCCAGGGCGTCACTACGGGACGGACTTCGGCCTGGCCACCAGTCAGCTGCTGCGGCGCGCGAGGCTGTAGACGAGGATCAGGACAGCCGCTGCCATCACCACCACGTGAAGCCACGCGGGTGCGGCTGAGGCGTCTGCGGCGAGGTTCGTCACTAACGGGGTCATCGTGTTCACTCCTTGTGTGTCGATGTCCAAGGTGGGCCCTTTGCCGGCGCTCAGGCGCGGGTCGCCACGTTCGCCGGGCGGGAACGGCCCCGACGGAGCGAAGCTTCCCGGTGCGCTCCGCCGGCCCGCCGTCCACGCGTCAGGCGTGGATGACGGGGCGGCAGTCACCGTCCGCCCGCACTCCGTCCGCTGCCGATGCCTGCGGCGTGCAACGCCAGCAAGCCCAGGCCGAGCAGTACTGCGTTCGCTGAGGCAAGAACTCCGATGCCTGTCAGGTCGGCAACGTTGATCAGGATTGCGATGGCGACGAGTACTGCCGCAGCTACCGCCAGCATCAATTGGGCTCCTTAGGTCTCTTGAAGCGCGTGTACCCCGGGACGCGGGAAGCAGGCACCCACGGATCGTTCAGCATCGAAGTGAGAGCCGAGCCATGGCTGGAACCGGGCTCCACCGGCGGGGACCCGTGGGCGCGTGGGAGGCGCGTCCACGCGTCGGCATGCTTCCTCTTGGGGCACTTCGCCGAGCCGATCACGCGGCCGAGAGGGCGCAGATCGCCGTCGGGGGCGCTGGACTCCGTGGTCTACAGCGGCTCTGCGGCCTGGGCGAGTTCGCGCACCGGGCCGGCGTTCACCGGCGCCTGCGCACGCGCGACCGGGCGGTGACGGTCTGGCCTCCGGCTCCGAGGGCCGGCATCAGCATGGGCAGCGGTAAGCGATGCCATCGATGTGTTCGGCGTGATGCGGACATGGATCAAGGCTGCCGATGGGCAGCAGCTCCCGGACATCCTGCTCCCTGCAGTATGTGTACGGGGGACAACCGGTGAGGGCCGCTACGGCTCGTCCGCTCCGCAAGAGTCTGCCGCCACCCTCCGCGTGGCCCACCGTCCCGCCGTTCCCCTCGCGGCAGTGGTGGCACTCGCTCCGTGCGCACCGGCCGGCGATGGCTCAGACGCGGTACCCGGAGCGCCAGGTCACAGGGCGTAGGAGCTGCGGAGTTTTTCACGCCGGGCCCACCGATCCGCGCGAACAGCCGGGATAGGGTCGCCGTCATGCTGAGACTCGGAATCCCTGTCATCGGTGTCACGGACGTCTCCCGAGCGGAGGCCTTCTGGACCGCGGCTCTGGACCTGGTGTCCGCCCCGGAGTGGCGGAGCGAGACATGGCGGACGCTCGAACACGCCGACGGCTCCGGCCAGGTGCTCGGCCTGATGCGCAGTTCGTCTCCGCCCGAGCCGCGCCCTCGCCTCCACCTTGACCTCTTCACGAGTTCGACGGAGGAACAGCAGGCGGAGGTACGGCGGCTGATCGGCCTCGGCGCGCAAGCCGTCGACTGGGACCTCTATCCGCCCGAACCGGATTTCGTCGTTCTCGCCGACCCGGACGGCAACGTCTTCTGCGTGGTGGACCTGAGCCGCGCACCCAGCGGTGGCAGCCGACCGGCGCCCTGACGCCTGCGTCGGCGTCTGAGGCGAGACGGTCGTTGTACGTACATCAGGTTCCTGCCGCGACGCGCCGGGCAGCCGGAGCGGCACAGGGGCTGCCGCTCCCGGCGTCCCCAGCCCGCGTCGCCAGGCACTGGGCTTGCCTTCCGTCAGCGTTGCGGCGCACCGCTTCGTCCGAGGCAGGCATCCGGAAGCCCGTCAGTCTACTTGCCCACGGCGTGGACGGCGTGGTCGCGCAGGGTGTCGGCAGCCGAGCGGGCCCCGTGCGCCTTCTCGGCCACGGCGGTACCCACTTTGTGCCCGGCCTTGCGGGCACTACGGCCGCCCGCGGTGGCCGCTGTCCGTGAGCGGTAGGCCAGCGAGGGCTTGCCATGGGTGTCCGCCGCAGCGATCAGCAGACCTCCGAGCAGGGACAGGTTCTTGGTGAACTGCACACGCTGATGAGCCCGCTCGTCAGGGTCCTCGGCGTTCCACCACGCGTGCCCTGCCAGGGTCGTGGGCACGAGCGAGGCCGCCAGCGCCAGGGCGGAGGCACGTGGGAAGCGACCGGCCGCGAGGAGGACGCCGGCGCCGAGTTGTACGGCGCTGTTGATCCTCACGAGACGCACAGTGTCGTCCGGCAACTGTGGAACGCGTCCGGCGACCGGCTGGGCCACCGGTTCCGCTGCGGCTGCCACGGAGTGCGGGTCCCGGAGGGTGCGCAGCCCTCCGGAGATGAAGACGGAGGCGAGCAAGGGACGGGCGGCTTTCCTGAGTATGGCCATGCTCCGCGCATGCCCGGGTTCGCTCGGAGCACGCGTCCGGTTTCCTCCGGTGCGCAAGCCGTGCCGGCACGTGGTGTTCGGGTCGCCCGGACTGTGGTGTGCACGTCGCGGCTCTGCGGCCCGGGCGGTGGGAGGGGGCCGGGCCGCGCGTGAACGCCCATGACCGCCGCCCGCAGTCCGCCGGGCCTGGCGACCACGTCACAGGCATGCCTGCGTTCGTCCTCCGAACACCTTCCGTGCGATGCTGAGCGGCACGTGGATCATGGTGGACAGCGTGAGAAAGTGCAGGGTGAGGGCAGTGCGGCGGCGGGGCGGGGCCATCATGTGGGATCGGTTCGCGGCGTCCGATCCGGGGTTGCTGCGCCTCACAGCGGGGCTGCGGACCGTCTCGGCGATCGCCCTCACGCTGGTGGTTCTCCTACCGCTCGGGACCGGCGTCACCCACCTGGTCGCCGGAGCGATGACAGCGATGACGGCCACGTTCGCGATCAAGGACAAGCTGGTCCGCGACCAGGCAGTGACGCTCGCCCTCGGTCTGCCGGTCGCGCTCGTCGCGATGTCTCTCGGCGCGCTGCTGACGTCCGAGGTCGTCGCCGGTGAGCTGTTCTTCGTCGCCCTCATCTTCGGGGCCGTGTACAGCCGGCGGTTCGGCGAAAGGGGGACGGCCCTGGGACTGGTCGGATTCCAGATCTACTTCCTCTCCCTTTTCGTCGGAGCCTCCACGGCCGGCCTGCCGAAGCTCTGCCTGACTCTGGCCATCGCCTTCTGCTGCAGTGCGGTGGTGCGGTTCGCCGTCGTCCCGGAAACACCAAAGCGCGTCCTGACACGGTTGCGCGACGCGTTCCGGACGCGCGTCGCTCAGCTCGTCTCCGCGCAGATCGAACTTCTGGACGCCGGCCCCGAGCAGTTGGAGAAGGTGCTCGACGAACTGCGGCGCCGCACCGCTCGGCTGCACGAGACCGCTCTCATGATCCAGGGCCGTCTGGAGGAAGGCACCCAGGACGCGGGTAAGGCGGCACTCCTGCAACGCCGGGTCGCCGACGCGGAGATCGCCACGGAACGCCTGGGCATGCTGCTGCTCGATGCCCGCAGCGCCGAGCGCGCCGACACCCTCACCCTTCATCTTCCGCACGCGCCTGTACCGCTCACCGGTGACTGGAGGCCTGCTGAGGACGATGTGACGATGGCCCTGCGCCGGGACCTCAACGCTCTGCGGCTCCTGGTGGTCCGGCCGGCGTCGAGCGACGAAGGCACCGCTGTCGCTCACATTCGCAACAGGCTGCTCGGTTACCGCGACGAGGAGAAGCTTCCCCCGGCGCCCGTGGGCATCCAGGACGCGTTTCGCGGCATCGGTGAGGCAGCCAGATCCGTCCTGGGGCTTCGCCTCGCGCTGGACGGGCCGCAGGACGAGGCCGACGACTCGCCGGCGACCACGCGTTCCCGCGAGGAATTCGACGCGGAGGACCTGGCGATCGGCTCCTCCGAGGAGTCCGTGGGCGATGAACGTGCCGGGTTGCAGCGTCCGAGCACGCGGGCGGCCTTCCAGGTGTCGGTCGGCTCGGTCCTGGCCATGATCGGTGGAGAGCTGCTCTCCAGCCAGCGCTGGTACTGGGCCGTTCTCACCTGCTGGGTGGTCTTCCTCAACACCGCGTCCACCGGTGAGATCCTGGTCAAGGGGTACCGGAGACTTCTCGGCACGCTGCTGGGCGCGGTCGCCGGTGTCGGGCTGGCCGGGCTGGTCGGGGACCGGACCTGGGTCGCGTTCGCGCTGGTCCTGGTCTTCATCTTCGCGATGTTCTACACCGCTCCCCTGTCCTACGCGGTCATGTCCTTCTTCGTCACGGCGATGCTCGGGCTTCTCTACACCCTGCTCAACTCCTACAGCTTCGACGTGTTGGTGCTCCGCATCGAGGAGACCGCCATCGGCGCGGCGTGCGGCGTCGTCGCCGCCGTACTGGTGCTGCCGGTGCACACCGACCGCCGCACCGACGAACTGCTGGGGACCGTCCTCGACCGGCTGGGCGACGTCGCGTCCGCCGCGGTCGAGCAGCTCAGCGGTGGCCCCGCGTCCGACCTGCTCAGCAGGGCCCGGAGCCTGGACACGGCGCTCGACGAACTGCGGGACTCCACGCGCCCGTTGACGTATCCCATCACCCCTCTGCGCGGCCGGCGGCAGACCGTCCGCTACCTGGTGGCGCTTCTGGAGACATGCGCCTATCACGCCCGCTCGCTCGCGGCGACCGCCGAACTCGTGCCGCACAGCAAGACCGTCGCGGCCGATCCCCGTCTTCTCCGGGCCGGGCAGCGCATCGCCCACAACATCGAGGTACTCGCGGCGCATGTCGCGGACGAGCACGCCAGGGGTGAGGTGCGGTCGGGTGCCAGTATCGCCTCGACTCTGCGGGAGACCGGAGCCGGTGGTGTTCCCTCGGGCTCAGTGGCCTTCCGCGTGCTGCGTCACCTGCAACGCCTCGACGAAGGTGTGGTGGGGCTGGCCCGCCCACTGGGCGTGCCGGTCGCCGAGCGCTCGGGGACGGCAGCCGTACCCGACTGAGGAGGCTCTTCGGCCGGGCGTCACGCGCCGGGCCGGCACGCGCTGGTTCTGTCCGCGGTGTACGCGGTGACCACCCAACGCCCTCCTCCCACCCGCTCCATCCGCGCCGTGGCCCCATGGCGCAGCGGCTGATCGGTCCGCGGCGGGATCTGCCAGCCGGTTGTCGTGTCGAGGGTCCGCCACCTCGTCTCGTCCACACAGTCGTTCACCGTCGCGGTGGGCGGCTGAGCAGCGGTTGCGAGCGCGGACACCTGCGGCTCATGTCCTGGTTCGCCGCGCATCGCCGTGTTCCCCTTCCGCATGCGCGCCAGATCCGCCTTCACCACTTCCAACGCCTCGGACGTCATGTACCGCTCCAGGTCCGTCCCCTCGACCGACGCCGCCCGGTACGCCTTCAGCCTCTCGGCCCACATCGACCCGTACGCCTCCAGCACCTCGGCCCCGGCCGACGCGTCACTCACCCCGGGGGCCGAGGGAGTGAGGGTGGCCGAAGACGCCGGCGCGCCGGAGGCGGCCGTGTGCGCCGACGACACGACCGGAGCGGGCTTCGAGTCGTCCTCTCCCCCCGCACCACCGGCGGCGCAGCCGGTCAGAAGGAGAACGAACGTCGCGGCACCGCACCGGATCGTTCCGTCCGCCCGGGACCACCCCTGCCTCGCCGTCACCATCAGGACTCCCCACTCGCCGGCCGACATCGGTCACCGGCCCAACGACGCCCGGCGTCATCAGGTCACGTACGTCGCCCGGCGTCGCCCCCTCGTCCCGCCGAGCGGGTCCGGCTCGATGTCGGACCAGGACATCGCTCCACGCACGTGCGTGGTCCCGCCGGGCGTCGGCCCGAGTGACCCCCTCGGCCGACGGCCGGGACGCCCCGACCCGTACCCGGCCGCCGCTCATCCCACGGGATGCGGTACGAAGTCCGGTGTGGACGAACAGACTCAGCCCGCGACCGTTCGCGTGTTCATCGCGCTTGCCCCACCCGATCATGCGAAGGAAGAACTGGCACGGGTGCTGCGCCCCTCCGGTCACACGCACCCGCACCTGCGGTGGAACCGTATCGAGGACTGGCACGTCACCCTCGCGTTCCTCGGTGAGCTTCCGGTCGAGACCGTGCCTCTCCTGCGCCGGCCCCTGGCCGACCTCGCGAAGGCCCACCGGCCGCCCTGCTTGGCACTGCGCGGCAGCGGAAGCTTCGACGACCGCGTGCTGTGGAGCGGAATCGACGGAGACCTCGACGAACTCCGCGCACTCGCCGCCGACGTGCGTACGGTGGTCAAGAGCTGCGGGATCGGCTTCGAGGACAGGCCGCTGCGCCCCCATCTGACCTTGGCCCGTGCCCGCCGAGGAGACCGGTCGTCGGTGGCCGAGGTCGCCGGCGTGCTGGCCGGATTCAGCGGCCTTCGATGGCCTGCCGAACGTCTGCACCTGGTCGGCAGCAACGCGGGCCGCAGCCGTGGACCGATCCACTACCGGGACATCGAGGCGTGGGCCCTCGGCAGCGGGCAGGGTGCCGCGCCGTGAGCGGGGCGCGTGGGGGCCGCCTGACGAGCGGTCCACGGCGGTGCGGGTGCCGCACGGTCCCGGCTGTGGAGCCGCGACGACCGGGAGCCGGAGTGAGCCGGGCTTAGACTGGATCCGGCACCGACGGGGGGCGGGACACATGACGGTCGATGCAGTGCGGTGGTGGGGGTCGGTTCTCGATTCCGTGGTGGTGTACGAGCAGGGTGCGGTCTGCCGACGCCTGGCCCGGGGCGTGGTGCCGCCGGACGGCCGGGTGCGCGTCACCGGTCTGCCCCGCTCGCTGGATCCAGGGTCGCTGCGGGCCGTCGTTACCGGCGCCCGCGGGATACGCGTCGGCGAGGCCCGGGTCGAGGTCGACGCCGAGCCACTCACTCACCGCGCACCCGAGGGACTGCGGGGCGAGGTCGAGCGGCTGCGCGCCGAGGTCTCGGCGGCACGGGGCCGCCGGGATCACCAGCTGATCCTGATCGAGGAGGTCAGGGCCCTCCGCCCTGTTCCGCCGGCACGCGGGCCCGGGGACACGCACCGTCGCACCCCCGTCGAAGCGTGGCTGGAACTCGCCGACTTCGTCGGTGAGCGGCTTACGGCGCTGCAGGCCCGCCTAGACGAGTTGGAGGAGGCGCTGTGCGGGGCCGAGCACGAGCGCGACCTTGCGGAGGACAGACTCGCACGCGCCTCCACCGACGCGCCGTCAGCACACGTCGGGACCACCGTCTCGGCTCTCCTGACCTTGGACGTCGCCCGCACCGGCGCACCGGATGACGAAGTGGAGATCGCACTCGAGTACGGCGTGCCGGGCGCCGTCTGGGTGCCTGCCTACCGTCTCGCCTACCGTCAGGGCGGGAGCAGCGGCCGTCTGGTGCTGCGTGCTTCGGTGGCCCAGCGCACCGGTGAGGACTGGACGGGCGTGTCCGTGGGCCTGGCCACGGCCGACCTGCGGCGCGGCACCGATCTGCCGCGCCTGCGTTCCCTCCGTATCGGCCGCCGTCAGCCGCCGTCAGCGCCTTCCGGCTGGCGTGAGCCGCCGGCAGGTCTCGCCGACCTGTTCGCCGGGTACGACACGGCCCTTCGTCAGGCTGCCCCGACCGCTGCTCCCGTCGCCGCTGCGGCCAGGACAGTCCCGCCGGGCCCTCCGCCGCCCGCGCCGCAGGCGTACGGCGGGCCTCCCCCCGCACCGGCCGTTGCGGGGGGTGCCCCGGCCGGGGGTTTCACGGGGATGCCCGCCCCCGCCCATCCGGCCATGTCGCGCAGGCGGGGTCCCGCCGCGGCAGCCCCTGCCCCGATGGCTCCAGCGGCCTTCGGCGGGGGTCCCCTGCCGGCGTCGTCTCCTCCGGTGGCGCCCGCCGGTCCACCGCAGCCGAGCGGCGCCGAGCTCGACTACGCCGCGCTCGTCCTGCACGGCCCCGACGAGCAGGGAGGTCGCAGGGGCAGGCTGTTCCCCGATACCCCCTCCGACGCGGTGACGGCCGACCACCGCCGCCGCGCCGAAGCGGTGGCCGCTCTGCCACTGCCCGGGTATGCGGTGCGGCCCCGCGAGTCGGCCGGTTCCTTCGACCACCGTTTCGACACCGCCGCCCGCGCCGACATCCCGTCGGACGGCACCTGGCACACCGTCACCGTCGGTGAGATCGCCGTGGGTATGCACACCGAGTACCTCTGTGTGCCCTCCGTCGAACAGACCGTCTACGCGACCCTGGTGCTCTCCAATGCCACCGGCCGGGCTCTTATGGCCGGCCCGGTGGAGGTGACCGTCGACGACGACTTCCTGATGACGGCCGCGCTGCCCACGCTCGCCCCAGGAGGTGTCCGAAGGGTCGGGCTCGGGCCGGCCGAAGGCATTCAGGTCATCCGCCGCACCGACGTCCAGGAGTCCACCTCGGGACTGCGTAACAACGTCACGGTGGTCGACCACCGTGTCCACGTCGAGGTGGCCAACCACCTCGCCGGGCCGGTCGCACTCGAGGTCCGCGAGCGGGTGCCCGTCACCTCCGAGCCGGACGTCCGGATCGAGGAACGAGCCGACTGGACGGTACCCGAGGACGGCCCGGGCCCGGATCACCATGTCCCCGGCACCCGTGTGTGGCGGCTGCACCTGCCCGCAGGCGGTGCCGCCGTGCTCGACGGCGGCTACGAGATCCGCATGCCGGCCGGCAAGGCCCTCGTCGGCGGCAACCGCAGGAGCTGACAGACGCCATGAGTACGAAGCCGATCGCCCTCCCCGTCACGGCCGTGACCTGTCTGGAGGACCGGGCCCATGTCGAGCGTGCCGTCGTGCTCGACCTGGAGGCCGGGGTCCAGCGCCTGCGCCTGGGACCGGTCAGTGCGCTGGCCGTCGACAGGACCCTCCATGCCGAACTGTCCGCCGATCACCCGGCGTCCGTGCTCGACGTGCGGATGACCCGCAGCTGGGGGCCACGCGGTCCCCGGCCCCCTGCCGACGACGACTCGGCACTGCGCAGGCGGATCCATGCCCTCACCCAGGAACGCGACGCCCTGCGGCAGCGGCGCGACCGCCTGGAGGTCCGCCGCGACCTGCTCGGCGGGCTGGCCGCCGACCTTCTGCGGGACATCGGTGAGGGTGCGGGCTCGGGCGAGGCCGACGGAGCCCGCTGGTCCGCCGAACTTGACCGGGTCGACGGCGAGCGCGTCCTGTGCGGTGAGCGACTGCACGACGTGGAGGCGGGTCTGGCGACTCTGGACGACGAACTCGGCCACGCCGAGCAAGCGGTACGTGCGTCCGAGGAGGAGCCCCCCGAACTCGTCGGCCATATCGAACTGACGGTGGAAAGTGCGGTCGCCGGGCCGGTCGGGCTGCGCCTCGGGCACCTCGTCCCGTGTGCGCTGTGGCGGCCCGCCTACCGGGCGGATCTCGATGGCGGGTCCATGACGCTGGAAACGGACGCGATGGTATGGCAGCGCACCGGCGAGGACTGGTCGGACGTACGGCTGACGCTGTCGACGGCGCGCTCCGCGCTCGCCACCGAGCCTCCGCGACTCGGCGAGGACCGGCTGACTCTCACCGAACGTTCCGTCGCGGAGCGCCGCACGGTGGGTGTCGAACTACGCGAGGAGGAGACCCGGGACCTCGGCGCTTCGCCGGTGCTCGGCCTGCCGGGCGTGGACGACGGTGGCGAGGCCCGGGTGCTGCGCTCCCCGGGGCAGGTCTCCGTGCCCGGTGACGGCCGCGCCCACCGGGTGCCGCTGTCCGCCTTCACCACGGTCGCACGCAGCGAGTACGCGTGCTCCCCCGAGCTGTCTCCCTTGGTGACACGGGTGGTGCGGTTCGACAACCAGGCCGGCCACGCGCTGCTCGCCGGGCCCGTGGACCTGGTCCGGGACAGCGGTTACAGCGGTCGCGGCACACTGGACTTCGCGGCCCCCGGCGCTGCCGTCGAGCTGTCCTTCGGCAGTTGCGACGACCACCGGGTGGTCCGCCGTGCCGAGGAATCCCGGGACACGTCCGGCCTCACCCAGCGGACCGTCATCACCCGCACGGTCCACCTGCACGTGTCCCGTTTTTCCGCCCCGGAAGAGCGCGACCACCGGCTGGTCACCCTGCGGGAGCGGATCCCGGTCTCCGAGGTCTCGGCGGTGGAAGTCCGTCTGCGCGAGGAAGCCTGCTCCCCTGCCCCCGACGTGGTCGATGCCGAAGGGATCGCCCGGTGGGACGTGGTCCTCCCGCCCGGCGGCCACCGCACGGTCACCCTGGTCTACGAACTGTCGGCGAGCGCCAAGGTCACCGGGCTCTGAGCGGCGGCCGACGCGACGCGCCGACCCGACGCCGCTGTCAGCTGTGGTACCGCACGTCCCTCACCTGGCAGGCCCCCTCCGGTGCGCTGCCCGTCGGCCTAGCCGCCCGCGCTCGGATGCCTGGGCAGCGCTGTGCCGTCGACGTACAGGTCGACCCGCTCGTTGTAGAAGGCGATCAGCCCGGCGATGCGGCTGACGTGGACGGTGGGGAAGTCGTAGGCCCAGGCGATGTCCTCGTGAGCGGCGATGTCGCTGTCGAACGACCAGTAGCCGCTTGTCGTGCCCTTGTACGGGCACCGGGTCACGGTGCCGGAGTGTCTCAGCCTCGCCAGGTCGACATGCGTGCGGTCGAGGTAGTAGCGGGTAGGCAGGCCGGTCTCGAACAGCTTGACGCAGTCCGGCGCCTCCGCCAGCACGGCCCCGTCCAGTTCCACTCGGACGCTGCTGGAGGAACGCAGGGCGTCCACGCGTGAGTACGGGCTCCTCGGGTGGACGTGGACCGGCTCCTCCTCCTCGAACCAGGAGTCCAGGGCCTCCCACTCGAAACGGACGGACCCGTGCAGGGCTGCCGGGGCGCCGTCGTCCCAGACCCATGCGGCGCCCTCGCGGACCTGGGCCCCGACCTTCAGCGTGTGACGTCGCGCCGGCCCGGCGCCCAGCTGTTCGACACGGCCGTCGTCGACGAGAACACCGTCGACCAGGTCCTCGACCGGGATGCTGAACTGCGGATAGGCGGGCCACTCCCACACGTACAGTGCGCGCCGCGTGTCGAAGACGCAGCGCCCACCGATCGTCGCCCGGACGCGCCGGGGCACGGGCTCGACGTGCCCGACCGGCGTGATGGAACTCGGGTACCGCACGCTCTCGTCCGCCATCAGCGGTCACCTCGGTCCACTCGTTCGCTCTCCGGTGTTCCGACGCCTCCCCCGTGCGGCGACCTGGTCGAGCAACCGCTTCGCAGGGCCGAAACCTCACCCGTTCATCCGAAATACTACTGAATGTCCCCATGCCGAGCAGCCGTTTCGTCCGAACTGCCGGAGGGGCTCACACGGTCACCTTCACGCACACGTACGAGGCACCGGGCAGGGACGCCACCACGGTGGTGGTGACGCCCCCGCCCGGGGCCCGTCGGACGGAGCGCGGTCATTCCCTCCGACGCCGCCCGGCCTTCTCGGTGCCACTGCCGGGCTCCGGCTCCTGCCGCCCACCGGTGCGCGTGAGCCGGCCGGCCCGCCGTGAGTGAAGGCGCGGGCCGGTCCCCCCATGCGCTGAGCGGGAAGGCAGGTTCCGCGCGCACGATGACGTGCGGCGGACGGCAGGACGGGACTAGCGGATCTCGGTGGTCCGCCGCTCCTTCAGTGCGGCGCAGTTGGAGTTCTCCACCGACACGTACACGTTGGCGATGCTTCCGCCCCAGCTCACGCAGTAGCCCTTGCCGTAGACGTAGGCCGGTCCCGCGTAGGAGGTGAAGTTGCCGTCGTCCCCGGCCCACTCGTCGGTGGCGGGGACGTAGATGTACGCGGACATCTGCTTGGCCGTACCCGGATTGGCGCGGATGGTGGCCACACAGTTCTTGCCGTTGGTCGAGTTGTACGTCAGGTAGACCGTGCCCAGGGAGCCGACGGGCACCGAGTTCACCGTCTTGTACGCCTTGCCGCAGACGCCCTGCGGCGTGACGTTCGGTGCGGCGGAGGCTGTCGCCCCGAACGCGACCGTGCTCCCCACCGCCAGTGCGGTCAACGCACCCACAGCCGCCGCATTACGAACGATTCTCATATTTCCCCCTTGCGTGCCTGAGAGCCGTTTGCTCCCACTTGATGGGACCCGCGAAGGGCACGGATGGTTGCACTGCATCCACGCAGAGGTACGGTGCGACCACTCGAAAGGGGCGGAGCCCGCGGGGATCCCGCTGGTCGGGCCGCCCTCGAAGCGGAAAAATATCTGGCACGGACGGTCTGCCCACCCCGGCCGGAACGGCCCTGCGGCATCCGGCCGGTCCGTCCCACCGACGCCGGGAGGACCGCGGGCCCTCGTCAACCGATCAGGAAGCCGGCTCCGGGAGAGGCGTACTCGACTGGGCCGTCGAACCGGGCCGCGGCGCGTGCCGTCGCCTGTCGTGGCGTGAGGAAGCGGCTGACATGCGTGACGATCAGGCGGCGCGCTCCGGCCTCAGCGGCCGTGTTACCGGCGTCTTCCGGCGTGTGATGCACCTGGGCACCCTCGGTGGGTACCTGTGCGTTCCCTGCTTCGCACAGCAGCACGTCGCATCCTGCGGCCAGTTCGACGAGGCTCGCACACGGCGCCGTGTCCCCGGAGTAGACCAGTGACCCGTCCCCGGCCTCGACGCGAACGGCGAACGCGGGGATACCGTGAGCTACTTCCCGGCTGGTCAGAGTGAGAGCGCCGACGCCGACCCGGTGGCCGTCGTACAGCTCGTGGACCGCGAAGGCGGACTCCACCGGGCTGCGGGCCGAGGTGTTGGTGAGGAAGTGTGCCAGCCGGTCAGCGATACCGGGCGGTCCGTACAGCGGGATGGGTGCGGTGAGCTGTATGTCCGCGTAGAGCGCGGCGTAGTAGGCGGTGAGCAGGTCGGCGCTGTGGTCGGCGTGGAGGTGCGAGATCCAGATCGCGTCCAGCTCGTCGAGGCGGAGGTGTCGCTGCAGCTGCGCCAGCGACCCGCTCCCCGCGTCCACCCAGATCCGGGTGCCGCCACCGGACACCAGATAGCCGGAGCACGGATTGTCGACACTCGCATAGGGCGTCGCGGAGCCGAGGACGGTGAGCTGGAGAAGATCGCCGGACATGTACAGAGCATAGAACGCTTGATCGTCGCGCAGGGGAGGAACGGCTCGTCCGTCCGGAGCCGGCCGTCAGGTCGACGCCCGCCCGACCGTCGGCGACCCGACCCGTGCGGCCGGCGCCGGTGATCGCAGGTTCCCCCGGCTGGGCCGGCGGCCTTTCCGCCCGACGTCCGCACCGGCCGAAAGACATCGGCTACTTTGCGGAACCTTTACCAGTGACCAGCCGTTGGCTGAGTGAGCGCACGGGCTCACGATCGACCACTCAGACGAAGACCGAGGTGACCTCAATGGCAGTGTGGGACCGGCTCAAGGATCAGGCCAGGACTCTGCAGCAGTCTCAAGGGGGGCGTGGCCCGGGAGCCGGACGCAGCGGGGGGCAAGGATCCAGCGGCGGCTCGCGTGCCCAGCTGGTCAGCACGCTGAAGACCCAGCTCGCTTCCCTCAAGACGGAGCTCAAGAGCGGCGCCTACCGCGACGCGAGCATGGCGATGTGCGCGCTCGTCGCGGCCGCGGACGGGCACGTGGACCCTGCCGAGCGTCAGCATGTGGAGTCGATGATCCTCGGAAACGACGTGCTGCAGAACTTCCCGCCGGAGCAGTTGCGCACGCGCTTCAACAAGCACGTTGACCAGCTGAGTTCGAATTTCCAGCAGGGCAAGGCCGAGGCGATGCAGGAGATCGCCAAGGCCGCCAAGAAGCCGACGGAGGCAAGGGCCGTGCTCCAGACCGGCATCGTCGTTGCCGGTGCCGACGGCGACTTCTCCCAGCCCGAGCACATGATTCTCCGGGAGGCCTGCACAGCCCTGGGACTGTCCCCTGCGGAATTCCAGCTCTGACGCGAGGCTGCGGGCCGTCCCCCGAGGGGCGGCCCGCAGCGTGTGGCAGTGACGTCCCGCCGGGCTAGGGGTGCCCGGCCTGGGTACACCGACGCATGTGTCCGAGGCAGGCGGTGCGGGCCCGGCCCTCAGGACGCACTGGACGACGTGGGTTTCCGGGGACCCGGCCGCCCCCCGGCGGGGAGCGCGCACGCGGGCGTGCCGCCGGGCATCTTCTCCCGATTGTTCGCGACGAGCCGGTAGACGCCGTGGGCGATCCAGCGGAGGGGAGGCAGGGTCAGCAGTGCTCCGACGACTGCCCAGCCTCTTCCCGCGTGGAGCAGCAGCTTGGCGACGGCCTGCGCGCCACCGTGGATCCCTCCTGCCGGGGTGATCCACAGCACTTCGAACTCGGCTCGCTCCCGGGTGGTTCCGAGCGAGTCCAGGTCCGCGAACTGCCAGGGGACGACCTCGCAGCGTGGCCGGACATACCGCTGGACGAATGTGACGGAGGAAGTGCAGAAAGCGCAGTCCCCGTCGTAGACGAGTACAGGTTGCGGCCCCATGACCTCATCATGCCGCAAGAACAGCCTCCGGGGCGTTGACGGCCGTGGCCGTACAGGCTCATCATCCGTTCCCTCGCTTTGCGAGTCACCCGTAGCGCAGGACGGCGTGGCGTCACGCACGGACCGGTGGGCAGTTCCCGTAGCGCGGTGAAGCCTCCCGCGCCCGGTTGGCCACTCCGGATCCGAAGCCTGTGTCCCAGGTTCCAGCATTCCGCCGCCGTCGACATCCAGTTCGAAGTAGGGCGCAGAGCCGCCGGTCCGCAGTCGACCGAGCATCGGACCCGCCAGACGGGGACCCGTTCGCCGAGGAGCCGATATCGGGTATCCGCCTGACACGAGGGCGGGTTGCCCTTCGAGCGACGCAAAGCTTAGGCTTACCTAACTTTTACTCGAGGGTGAGGTCTCGGGGGCTTCCGCGCGGAACCTTCGTGGTTCTTCGCGGCCCGCGCCCAGCACACCGAAGTCCTCGGGCCGGCAACCACCATCGGACACAAGGGCGCGGGTCCGTCCCGCCCCGGCACAGCGCACGCCATCGGCTCGCGCGCCCAGGGAGAACAACACCCATGGCCTCGCTCAACCTCCGTCTACGCCGCGTCGCCGCCACCACGGTGGCGCTCGCCCTCGGCAGCGCTCTCGCGCTGACCGGCACGGGGACCGCCACAGCGGCAACAGGCGCGCCGGCAGGCGGAGACCTGGCATCGGTTCCGCTCGCACAGGGGCTCTACCAGTCCGCGTACTCCGAACGGAACGACGTGCTCTGGGCGACCTCCGCCGTGGGGCAGCCGCCTGCCCCGGTCACGGGTTCCCGGCTGCTGCGGATCGATCCGGACAGCCTGGAGATCACTGCAGCCGTCACGCCTCCCCTGAACGGCACCGTCGAAGCCGTCTACGGCATCGACGTCGACGACGAGCACAACACACTTTGGGTCACCAACACCCGGAACAACTCGGTCGCTGTCTACAGCCAACGGACCGGAAGGCATCTCGCCACCCGGACGAACGTGAACCACTCACGCGAGGTCGTCGTGGACGAGAAACGCGACGTCGTGTGGGCGAGTTCCTTCGGTGACGGCGCTCTGGTGGCCTTCGACAGCCGCACGCTCAAGGAGATCAAGCGTGTCACCGTGGAAGGGAGCGGGCCGACGGGGCTGGCGGTGAACGAACGGACCGGCGCCGTCTACGCCGCCGACTTCACCAACAGCCGGATCATCGAGTTCGCCCCCGGGTTGAGGGCCCCGCGGCTCATCCCCACCGGCGGCGGGCCGCTCTCGATCGCGCTCTCCACCGACGGGCGCAGTGCCTACACAGCCGACCAGACCACGGGGACCGTTTCGGTCGTCGACCTGCGCAAGGGCACCGTCGTGAGGTCGGTGGCGACGGGTGAGGGTGCGAAGTCCGTAGCTGTCGACCGTTGTTCGGGCCGGGTCGCGGTCGCCAACAGGCTCGCCGGGAGCGTATCGGTGGTCGACCCGCGCGCGGGAAGAGTGGTGGGGAGCGTGACCACCGGCGCGTACCCCAACCATGTCGAGGTGACAGACGGTGGTACCGCCTTCGTCGTCGACAAGTCCGGCGCGGGGCCGGGCGGGGAGGACGGACTCACCCGTCTACGTCTGACCCCGCAGGCTGCACTCTCCGGCCCCCCGGCGGGGACACGGCCGGCCTGCTGAACTACGCCTCCTCGCGTACCGCACGCGAGACCGCCACGCTCCGCGCCGGTCACCATCGCACTCCCCCGCCGAGAAGCCCGGCTGCGGAGGACCGGGCCCGGCTGGACGGCCGCACCCGTGATCATCAGGGTCGGTAGCGGAGCGGGTGGTCGGCAGGCACCTCCGTCAGCACGATGCGGTGACCGTCCGGGTCGGTGATCCACATCTCGATGAGGCCCCAGGGTTCCCGCAGCGGCGGACGGAGAACGGCTGCTCCCCGGGCCGTCACCTCCGCGTGCGCCGCCGCGCAGTCGGCGACCTGCATCCAGAGCCGCAGCGTGTCGGTGGGCGGAACGTCGGAACGCCCTGAGACCTCCAGAAAACCCCCGCCGAGGAAGTACACCGTTCCACGGTCGGGGCCGGTCCCGAACTCTCGGTAGACGGAGAGCCCGAGGGTCCGCCCGTAGAAGTCGCGGGACATCTCCGGATCGCGAGGCCTCAGCAATACCCTGCTGCTCAGTACGTGAACCATGATCCCGACCCTACGCGGAACGGTGCGCCGGAGCGGCGCTCCTCACGCCTGCGCCCGCGTCCGGCTCAGGGAGCCTCCACTGCGGCCTTGATCCGCTGCCCGAAGGCAGGGGCGTCCTTCCTCGCGGCGGCCACGGCGAACCCCACAAGGAGCTTGCCCAGACGGTGGCCTTCCAGGTCATTGAAAATGCGCACGCGCGTCCTGTCTCGTCCCAGGGGTTCCAGGTCGTAGCCGCCTTCACGGGCCGTCACGAGATTGGCGGACAGTTCGTTCCAGCGGATGCGCGTCGGGGCGACCAGGTCACTGATCCGGAACGTCCGCCGGGTCGTCATGCCCGCGTCCTTCACCTTGCTGCGGAAGACGGTGCCCACCGCTGTCGGGCCGGCCGGGCTCTTGGAGATCTTCTGCACACGTGGGCTGAACTTCCTGTCGTTCTCGCCGTCCGCGAGGAAGGCGAAGACCTCTGCGACAGGGCGGTCGACATCGACTGTCGCCTCGAACCGGGCCATAGTGGTCCCCTCTCGTGCAACCGGCGCGGCACGCGGCGTGGCGCTCCCGGCGTGACGCTGCCACCAGGATCAGCGCTCCACGGCCACTCGGCAGCCGGGCGGGGCGATCCTGCATGCAATCGGGTGTTCTCACCGGGTGCCGGCGTGGGCGCGGCAGGCCGCAGGGCGGGGCGGCGTCGCGGCCGCGAGGCGGACGACGGCGGACGGGGCACGCTCCGCCGGTCCCCCTTTCCCGCGCATCGGCAGAACGGACCTGGGCGCGCCCGGCCAGGCCCGCACATGGGGGGCCTGCGGCGGACCGGGCAAGTGGTGGGGACGAGGGGAGTCGCCGCTGCGCGACGCCTGTGACGAGGACGGAACGAGTCCCTGCCGACGGGCTGCCCGGGGCCCGGTCGGCGGCGCGATGGACATGAGGCCTGCCGGGCCGCGCTCCTCGGCGAGTGCGGCGTCCCGTGCGGCGCCGTCAGTGGGCGATGGTATCGATCAGCTCTCGGGCGCCCTGACGCAGCAGGGCGACGGCCACGGAGGTGCCGAGGGTGGCGGGGTCGAGCGGGCCGGCCCATTCGTGCGCGTTGAGGACCGTCTTGCCGTCAGGGCTGAACACGCACGCGCGCAGGGAGAGGTCTCCGTTGCGGTGGGCCGTGGCGTATCCGGCGATCGGGGAGTTGCAGTGGCCCTGGAGGACATGCAGGAACATGCGCTCGGCTGTGATCTCCCGGTACGTCGCGGGGTCGTTGAGCGCGCTCACCGCGTCGATGGTCGACGTGTCGTCCTCGCGGCACTGCAGGGCGAGGACGCCTGCGCCGATCGGGGGGCACATCGCCTCCGGGGAGAGAATCTCACTGATCACGTCGGGGCGGCCGATGCGGTGGAGTCCCGCAGCAGCCAGGAGAAGGGCGTCGGCGTCCCCGGCGGCGAGCTTCGCCAGCCGCCGGTTGGCGTTGCCCCGGAACGGGATGCAGTCCAGATGGGGGTGCGACGCCGCGAGTTGCGCGGTCCGGCGAACCGATGAGGTACCGACGCGAGCACCGTCGGGGAGCTGGTCGAGGGTGAGCCCACCGGGATGGACGAGTGCGTCGCGGATGTCGTCGCGCTGGAGGAACGCGGCGAACGTCGTGCCCGCGGGCAGCGGCCGGTCGGCGGGGATGTCCTTGACGCAGTGGACGGCCAGGTCCGCCTCCCCGGCGAGCAGCGCGGCGTCGACCTCCTTCGTGAAGGCCCCCTTGCCGTCGACCTTGGAGAGATCACCCATCCATCTGTCGCCCGTGGTCTTGACCGGGACGACCTCGGTGACGGTTCCCGGGTGAAGGGCTGCGAGTTCAGCCCTGACTCGCTCGACCTGGGCCAGGGCCATGGGCGAGTCGCGCGAGACGATACGGATCAGCTCAGGGACGGACATGGTTCCCACGATAGACCGACACGCTACGGCTGTGGTCCATCGACGCGATCAGCGGCGGCGGGTGACCGGCCGCTCCAGGAGACGCACACCGCAAGCGCGCAGTCGAATTCCGGCCGCGCTGAGACGGCGCTTCTCGCGGCCTTCGGGCAGGCCTCACACACCCGCCGACGCGTAGTGCGCGGCCCGCCGGAAGGAGAAGTTGCTGCACCGCTGCCCGGAAGAGTCGGCGTCGCCAGGTGCGGACCCGGCAACGAGGTCGTTCCGCCGTCATACGGGGGTGGCTGGATAAGCGCCCTGTGGCCTTGCCTCATTCACTCGAGGGCTGTCAACGCCCCGGCGAGATCCCTAGCATGGGCTCCTCACGGACACCGACTTCACTCTCTTCGAACCGCGAGGCGCTGGATGAGCAACGGGGACACCTCCCTTCCGAAGACCATCGATGTGAACGTGCCGAGCGTCGCGCGGATGTACGACTACTACCTGGGTGGCAAGGACAACTACCCCGCCGACCGGGTGGCGTGTGAACAGCTCCTCGAACATGTGCCGAGCACGAAGGTGCTGGCGGTGAACAACCGGAGGTTCCTGCGGCGCGTCGTGCACCACCTGGCGTCCGAGTACGGGATCCGCCAGTTCATCGACCACGGTTCCGGCCTGCCGACGCAGGACAACGTCCATCAGGTCGCACAACTCGTGGACCCCGGCGCGCGGGTCGTCTACATAGACAACGATCCCATCGTCCTCGCACATGGCAAGGCCATACTCGAGGAGAACGACAGGACCGCTGTCATCCAGGCGGACATGCGGGACACCGAGGGTATCTTCGGCCACCCCGAGGTGAGCCGGCTGATCGACTTCGACGAGCCGGTGGCCGCCCTTTTCGTGTCCGTGCTGCACTGCATCCCCGACGAGGACGATCCCGCGGGTCTGGTTCGCAGGGTGGCTTCCCGTCTCGCTCCGGGGAGTTTCCTGGTGGTGTGCCAACTCGTGAGCGAGGACGCGGCCACCCGCGACTTCGTCACGGACTTCATGGCGAAGAGCACCGGCAATCAGTGGGGACGCGTGCGCCGGGAGGACGACGTGCGCGCGTTCCTGGAGGGCCTCGACGTCCTGGAACCGGGTCTGGTGGAGGTGTCGACGTGGCGGCCGGATTCGGACCTGGCACCCAGGCAGGCAACCCAGGAATGGATCGAGTACGGCGGCGTCGGCCGCAAGTGGTGACGCCCCCGTGACGGCGGGGCGGGGGTGCGGGGGCGAACACCCCGGTAAGCCGACCCTCTGACCTCGCCGGCGTCGGGCGGCGTCGGTCCGGCAGGACACAAGCTCCAGGTCGCGTCTCGGCCCACGGCGGTCAACCGCCTCCGGCGCGGTGGCCCGTCGGCCCCGGCGCCAGGTTGGCCGCGTCCGAGCTCCGGGCTGCCCGTCGGCCGGGCCGTCAGGTCTCTGATCGACATGGACGCCGCGACCTGGCTACGGAGCCATAACCGGGCCCTGACCGCGAGTAGCGACCCGAGACCCACTTTACTCAGCGGAGTGGTCGGGCGGACCGGCCGGCCGAGCTGTAGCGCTCGAGTGCCTGCCTCAACAGGTCTCTGCTCTCCACCGGGTTCGGGGACTGGGCGCTGAGCGAGTCCAGGATCCATCGGTACTCATCCGTGCTCTCCTGCTTGTTCACGGAAGTGGCGTTGGTCAGGTGCTCGATGTACGCGACGTCGGGGAGCCCGTCCATGGCGAACCGCAGATAGGTGATGCCGTTTCCCGGAGACGTGTGGGCGGTCACGTCGAAGGGGGCCACCTGCACGATCACATGCGGCGGTTCCGTCATGTCCAGCAGATGGGCGAGCTGCGCGCGCATCACCTCTGTGCCGCCCGTCGGGCGCATCAGAACCGCCTCGTCCAGCAGCACCCAGAGCTTCGGGGCGTCGCGTCGCTGCAACAGCTGCTGTCGTCTGAGCCTCAGTTCGACGCGGCGCCGGGTGATCTCCTCCGATTCGAGCGCGTGCCCGGAGCGCACCACCGCATAGGCGTAGTCCGCCGTCTGCAGGAGCCCCGGGATGTAGTGCCCCTCGTACGTACGGATCGAGGAGGCGGCCTCCTCGAGGCCGACCAGGGGCTCGAACCAGTCGGGCAGAACGTCGGCGTAGTTGCGCCACCACCCCCGCTGTCCGGCCCTGCGCACCAGGTCGATGAACTCGGCCGTCCTCACCGGGTCCGTCACACCGTAGAGCACGAGCAGATCGGCTGCGTCCCGCTCCTTGCACGGCGAGTGCCCCGTCTCCATCCGGCTGATCTTCGCCGTCGAACACCGGATCCGGTCGGCGGCTGCGTCGGGCGTGATGCCCGCCTCGCCGCGCATCCGCCGCAGTTGCGCGCCCAGAACCAGACGCAGCGCCGTGGGACTTGCCCCCGCGGCCGGGGCGAGCGTCGGCTTCCGTGACGGCTTGAGCGGTTCGATGCCGGGCATGCGGACTCCTGAGGGCGGACGTCTTCACGCCAGTGTGCCATCAGGAGCCCACCGAGGCCCGGCCGATGCGCGAGTGCCGTGCTTTTTCGGCCTGTTCTGACGAGAATTCAGCCGGTCATGGTGTCGAAGTCGCCGTCCCGGACGCCCGCGAGGAACGCGCGCACCTCGTCGCCGGTGTACACGAGGGCGGGGCCGTCGGGGTACCTGGAGTTGCGTACGGCCACCGCCCCTCCCGGCAGCAGCGCCATCTCGACGCAGTTCCCACTGGGGTTGCTGTGATGACTCTTCTTCCACTCCACGCCGGTCAGGGAGTTGGCGGGAACGCCGTTGTCGATGTGCTGCATGCGGTCCATTCCTTTTCGTCGCGCTGACTCGATCTGCTGTGCCACCAGCGTCCGTACCGGGTGAACAGGTGTTTTCCACTCACACCCGTGGGTGCAATTCCGGATGCAATTGCACCCACGCACGGACGGCGAGGATACTAGTGGCCGCCCGGCCCTCGAGGCACCACCGACCAGCCCACAGCGGAGGGTGATCAGCGCTCATGCACGCGGAGAGCGGACCACGTCACGGAGCAGCGGCCTTCCCGCCCAATTCGCCCGGGGACGGCCCGGATCCGCACCAGGAGCTCGCGCGGGATCTCGGAATCGGCGCCCCCGGGTTTCTCACTCGCGGCCTGGGGGCGGATGCGGAGGGTCTGCGGCAGGCAAGGGCGTTCGTGCGTGACGCACTCGAGGGGTGGGGCCTGCGCGCCTGCGCGGACGACGCTGCCCTTGTCGCGGGCGAGTTGGCCAGCAACGCGGTCTGCCACGGGAGGGCGGCCGCACGGAACGCCGGGCACGCCCGGCTCGGCCTCGCCTGTCAGGACGGGACCCTGGTCTGCGCCGTGAGCGACCTGAGCCCCGAAGTGCCCGTGCTGCGCCCCGCGGACGAGTTTCTGGAGCGCGGCCGGGGCATGCGCATCATCGACGCGTTGAGCAGTTCCTGGGGCTGGTCGCGTCCCACCCGGAGGGGCAAGACCGTCTGGGCCGTGATCCCCGTCCTCCGGCCATGATCTCCGCTCTCCCCGGCCCCGCGTCCTACAGCCCTGCCAGTGCCGTCCAGGCCTCCGCCAGCAGCGCATGCCCGAGCGGGGTCGGATGGACTCCGTCACCCGCGACGTACTCCGCCCCGCCGGCGGCACGCGCCGCCTGGTTGAGCAGGCCGTCCGCAGCCAGCAGGGCCGCGTCGAACTCCTCGGACAGCCGGCGGACCGCCTGGATCCTGGGGTCGAGGTCCTCTCGCCAGGCCCACTGCTCTTCGTGTACCGGCACGAGGAAGGGCTCGATGAGGATCAGCTGGGCGTCCAGTCGTTCCCGGGCCTGCGTGAGGATGGCACGGTAGTCGTCCTCGAACGCACGCGCCGTGGTGACCGCGCCGGTGGCGTAGCGGCGCCAGGTGTCGTTCACGCCGATCAGGACCGACAACACGTCCGGCTCCAGCTCCAGGGCGTCCTCACGCCAGCGAGCGCGCAAATCCGAGATCCCGTCACCGCTGACGCCCCGGTTGACGAAGGTGATGTCACTGTCGGGTCGCGCGGACCGCACGCGCTCGGCGGCCAACCGGGCGTAGCCGTTGCCCAGAGGGGTGTCCCGTTCCGTCAGCCGTCCGACATCGGTGATGCTGTCGCCCTGGAACAGGACGGTTGCTGAGCGGTGCAGGCTGATGGTCACGCGGTGCTCCGAACGGTGAGGGGCCAGGGGCGGGGAATGATCCTGCCCACGGATACCCGGCATGACCCGGACCAGGCTCAGCGACGCCGGGCATGATCCGGACCATGCTCAGCGGCGCCGGGCATGACCAGGCTCAGCGGGCGGCGGCCGTCGCCCGCACCGCGCTGAAGTCGAGCACACTCTGCACCTCTTGCAGCGTCTCCTCGGCGACTCGCCGCACCTCGGCCGGAACGTCACCCTGCTCCTCCACCAGACCGGCGTAGATCGGCGCGTCGGATGCCTCTGTGGAACTCACGTGAAACTGCCCATCGATCGGTTATGCCCGCCAATCAGCGGAAACGGGAGCCGAGTGTACGCGTTCCCGCCCGGCCGTCCGGGGGGTGGGCTCCGGAAGTGACCGAGGCCACCGGAAAACCGGTTGTCGGCGGTGCGGGCTGCTGGGAGGCTGCTTCCGCCGAAGGGGTGTAGCTCAGAGGCCAGAGCGCCGGTCTCCAAAACCGGATGCCGCAGGTTCGACTCCTGCCTCCCCTGCGGGATCGGTTCCCCACCCGGCGACGGGTGGGGAACCGGGTCCGCTACTCGATGACGAGCTCGACGTCGATGTTGCCGCGTGTGGCCTTGGAATAGGGGCAGTACGCGTGGGTCGCCTCCACCAGGCGCCTGCCGGTCTCCCCCTCGAGCGCCTCGGGCAGTTCGACGCGCATGACGACCGCGAGGCCGAAGCCCGACTCGTCCTTGCCGATCGAGACCTCGGCCGTCACGGACACGTCCTTGGTGTCGACCTTCATCTCACGGGCGACGGAACTCATGGCGCTGGCGAAACACGCCGCATACCCGGCGGCGAAGAGCTGCTCGGGGTTGGTGCCCTGCCCGTTGCCTCCGAGCGCCGGCGGCAGGGCGAGCGGGAGGTCGATCCGTCCGTCCGAACTCACCGCCCTGCCTTCCCGGCCGTTCGCAGTGGCGGCGGCGGTGTAGAGCGCGTCCATGGGTGACCTTCTCTCGTACGACGTGACCGCGGGCCGGCCATCCCCAAAAGAATGACACACAATTAAATTGTGCACAACTCAATCATGGGCGGCAGGTATCCTGGACCCATGACGCCACCTTCCGCCCCTGTCCCCGGCCTGGCCGAGCTGCCCGACACGGAACTGCTCAAGCTGGATCACCAGGTCTGCTTCTCGCTGCAGGCGGCCTCCCGCGCCTTCGGCGGCGTCTACCGGGAAGCGCTCAGCGACCTCGGCCTCACCTACCCGCAGTACCTGGCGATGATGGTCCTGTGGGAACACGGCCCCCTTCCGGTCAAGACGATCGGCGAGCGGCTGCACCTGGATTCCGGCACGCTGTCGCCCTTGCTGAAGAGGCTGGAATCGGCCGGACTCGTCAGGCGTGAGCGCAGCCCCGAGGACGAGCGGTCGGTCACGGTCCGCCTCACCGACGCCGGAGCGCGACTGCGCGAGCGCGCCCTGCCCGTCCCCCGGTCGATCCTCCGTGCCACGGGACTGTCGGTGCAGGAGGTCCTGGCCCTGCAGGAGATCCTGGGACGGCTCACCGCTTCCCTCGGCCGGGCCGGCTGACGCCACCGGTCCCGCCGGCGCCCGGGGGCGGGGCGCGCCACAGCGCTCGCAGGAGTCCGGGCGCCGAAATATGATTCAGGAACTGTCTCTATGCGGAGCGGCCCATGAACCGGCGTCGAACTCCCCGGTCGGCGAGCGCCGAGGACCTGCTCAGCACCTTGCAGCATCTGACCGCCCGCGCCCGGCAGGAGGTGGAGCTGCACCAGGCGCGCGTCGAGCTGGCCCAGGCCCTGCAGCGGAAGATGCTGCCCGCTACGCTGCCGGCGTTCCCCGGACTCCAGACCGCCGCTCGCTACGCCCCGGCCCGGGACGGACTGGACATCGGCGGCGACTGGTACGACGGCTTCGTGCTCCCGGACGGGGCTCTCGGCCTTGCCATAGGCGATGTCCAGGGGCACGACGTGGAGGCGGCCGCCTTCATGGGCCAGATCCGGATCGCCATGCGCGCCATCGCGAGTTCGGCCGCCGATCCGGGCGAGGTTCTGGGCCGGACGAACGATCTGATCCTGTCGATGGACTCCGCACTCTTCGCGACGTGCTCGTTCCTGCGACTGGATACGCGGACCCGGGAGTTGCGGAGCGCCCGGGCGGGCCATGTCGCGTCCGTATGGGCGACCGCCGACGGACGCTCCGGCGTCACCGCCGACGCGGGCGGCCTGCCGCTCGGCATCGAGCTCCGACAGCACTACCCCGTGACGCGGCGCGAACTGGATGTGGCCGGTGCTTTCGTCCTGCTCACCGACGGGGTCATCGAAGGGCCCTCGCTCGCGATCGAGGACGGTCTCGACCGGATCAGACGTCTGGTGAGCGCCTACGCCCTCGCCGACGCCGAGGAGCTCGCGGACCGGGTCCTCCAGGCCGCCGCCCTCACGGGCCACGAGGATGACGCGGCCGTCCTCGTCCTGCGCCACGATGGCCGCTCGGGCGCCGGGTGAGCGGGCCACTGCCTCGCGTGTCACGACGGCGTGCCCCCGCGAGCGGTGTCTTATGAGACGCGTGATCCGCAGCGAGAAGACCAGAATCCGAGCCGTCCTCGTTCTGCAGATGCTGGGCATCGCCGCCGCCTACTACGCCTCCGGGCGGATCGGTCTGCTCCGTCAGGTAGGGGTGGAAAGCTCGGTCGTCACTCCCTTGTGGCCGCCGTCCGGCATCGCGCTGGCCTCCCTGCTGTACCTGGGTCCGCGGATCTGGCCGGGTATCGCGGTCGGAGCGCTGCTCACCGTCATGACGATGAGCGACGGACCCAGCTTCTGGGGTCTCGCTGTCGCGGCGGGCAGCGCACTGGCCCCGCTGTGCTCCTTCCTGGCCCTGCGCGCGGTGGGTTTCCGCGCGCAGCTGGACCGCCTGCGCGACGGTGTCGCTCTGGTCTTCCTGGGGGCGATGGGCGGCATGGTCATCAGCGCCACCGTCGGCACGGGCGTCCAGACGCTGAGCGGCGCTCTGCCCGCGCGTCAGTTCTGGCCGGTCTGGTCGGCCTGGTGGGCGGGGGACGCGATGGGCGTACTCATGGTCACTCCGCTGTTGCTGGTCCTGCGAAGGTTCCGTATGCCGCGAATGGACGACCGATGGCCGGAGGCTTCGGCGCTGGCGGTCGTCGCGGCGGCGGCGACGGTGGTCGCGACCCGGAGTCCGTTGTCCATGATCTACCTCCTCTTCCCGGTCCTGGTCTGGGCGGCGCTCCGCTTCCAACTGGCCGGCACGGCTCCCTGCGCCCTCATGATGTCCGTCATGGCGGTCGTCGCCGGAACCGACCGTGTGGGACCGTTCGCCGGCCACTCCGTGCTCGAGGTCATGCTGAACCTGTCCGTCCTCAACGGCTGCGTGGCCCTCACCGCGCTCCTGCTCGCCGCGATCGTCACCGAGCACAACAACATCCGGCACGAGACGGAGGTGGCGTGCGAGGAACTGGCCGCACTCGTCGAGGAGCTCGCGCCACGGCCGTCGGCAGAGGGCTGGCCCGACGGACGACCGAGCGGTTCGGGCTAGGAAGTCCGCCTCCGGCACTCAGCCTGTACGGGGGAAGTGGCGCGCCAGAAAGTCGTTGCGGAAGGTGCCGGTGGGGTCGAGCCGCTCGGTGAGCCGCTCGAAGTCCGCGTAGTGGCCGTACAGCTCGCGCAGGGTGCCCGGCGGCGTGGTGAAGACCTTGCCCCAGTGCGGCCGGGCCCCGAACGGGGCGAGGGCCCCCTCGATGGCACCGAGGACGGGTGTCACGGCCGCGGTGTCGGGAACCCAGGTGAAGTGGAAGGCCACGGAGTCCCTCCCCTGGGCGGGGCTCAGCCACAGGTCGTCAGCGGCCACGGTGCGGATCTCCCCGATCTGGAGGAGGGGCGAGAACTGCTGACGGATCCGGTCGAGGGCCTCGTAGGCCGCCACGGCGTCGTGCCGGGCGACGAAGTACTCCGACTGAAGCTCCTCCCCGTTGCTCGGGGTGAACTCGAGCCGGAAGTGGGGAAGCCGGGCGTGCCAGGGGCCGGGGACGCCCTGTTGCTGCGTGCAGTGCTCGGCTGCCACTCCGGGGACGGGGTGCCTCGGCCCCGGCGCGAGTGTCGCACCGTGCCACCGGTCGGGGGCTGCGTGGGGACCGTCGTCCGCGACCCGCCGTTTCAGCCACACCTGGTCGATCGGGCCTCCGTGCCAGCCGGTGAAGAGACTCACGCTGTAGGCCTCGGACATCACCTCGTCGAACCGGTCGAGCAGCCGCTCCTGCGGGAGTCCCTCGTACACCCACTGCTGGATGTCGAACGCGGGTACGAGGTCCAGGGTCAGCCGCGTCACCACTCCCAGCGCCCCCAGGGCGACGACCGCGCCGTCGAAGCCGGCGTCACCCCGCTCCAGCGACACCGTGCCGCCGTCCGCGGTGACGAGCTCCAGCGCTCTGACCGCGCCCGGCAGTGAACGGTTCCCCACGCCCGAACCGTGGGTGCCCGTGGCGCATGCTCCCGCCACGGAGATGTGAGGAAGTGATCCCAGGTTGTGCAGCGCGAGCCCACTGCGGTGAAGGGTTCCTGTCAGTTCTCCGAAGCGAAGTCCGGCGCTCACCGTCGCGGTACGCGCCTCCCGGTCGATCTCGACGGAGCGCGGCAGGCCCGCGACGGATATGAGCACGCCGTGGGTGTCGGCGACGGTGTTGAAGGAGTGACCGGTGCCCAGTGTCTTGACAGCCGTCCCGGCCGACACGAGCTCCTGGAGCTCGGCGACCGAGGAGGGGGTGTGCACCTGCTGCGCGCCGAAGGTGATGTTGCCGGCCCAGTTGGTCCGGCGAGCGGACGGGGCGTGCGCCGATTGGTCGATCATGTCTCCGGAGCTTACGCTGCGCGCGTCCGCGGGCTCAGAGCTTCCTTCCCACCCCGCTGACGGCATGGCCCGACAGTCCGTCCACTGCGCCACCACCCGGGTCGGGACGCCAGTCGGACGTCCTGACGACACCCGGCCGGACCAGTTCCAGCCCGTCGAAGAACGCGGCGACCCGGTCAGGGCTGCGCAGATGATAGGAACTCGCCGAATGCGCGTTGTACGCCTCGATCGCGCGGGTCAACGTGTCGTCGGTGTCCGTGCCGTCCGCGAGGGCGAGGTAGCTTCCGGCCGGAAGCGCCGCGACCAGACGTGCGACCAGGTCCCACGGGTCCTCGTCGTCCGGCAGCTGCCCCATGATGCCCAGGAGGGTGAGGCCCACGGGGCGCTGGAGATCGAGGGTCCGGGCGGCCTCCTGGAGGATGCGGTCGGTGTCGCGCACATCCGCGTCGACGTACGCACACGCGCCCTCCGGGGTACTGGTGAGCAACGCTCGGGCGTGGGTCAGCACCAGCGGATCGTTGTCGACGTACACGACGCGGGACTCCGGAGCCCGCCATTGCGCGACCTCGTGCGTGTTGTTCGCCGTGGGCAGTCCCGTACCGATGTCGAGGAACTGCCGGATTCCTGCCTCCCCGGTCAGGAAACGGACTGCCCGCGCGAGGAAGGCACGCTGGTCGCGCGCGATCCGGGCGATGTCCGGGAAGGTCTCGAGGATCAGCTCGCCCGCCTCGGCGTCGGCGGGGTAGTTGTCCTTACCTCCGAGCAGGTAGTTCCAGACACGGGCCGAGTGCGGTACCTCTGTCCGCAGCCGGTCGGCCGGTGGCTTTCGGTGATCGCTCATGTCGAAGCCTCACACACCGCGCGGTGACGGAGCCGGCGCCCAGCCGGGCGGGACTCAGTAGGGCAGCGGCCGCCCGGACGGTGTTCTCAGGTCGAGCGGGGGCGGCCCCGTGGGGGGCTGCGGACGACGGACGATCTGGATGCGGCCCACGGCCACCACCCCCTTCGGGTAATCCGGTATCTGCCCACCCAGGCGCCCTTCACACGTCGAGCCGTCGTTCGGACCGTCCGGCCGCGCTCGCGGATGCGGACCCGGCGATGTGCGGTGACCCTGGACGAGTGGGGGAACCGAGGCGAGGAGGTGTGCCATGTCCGCGCTGGACAAGATCAAGAACATGCTGAAGGGCCACGAGGACCAGGCCGGCAAGGGCGTCGACAAGGCCGGAGACATGATCGACGACCGGACCCAGGGCAAGTACGGCAAACACGTGGACACCGGCCAGGACAAGCTCAAGCAGCAACTGGGCTCTGATCGCGACCCTGACAACCCGCCGCGCGCCTGACCAACTCCCGCCCGGGCGCCGGATCCGTGAGAGCGCCGCTGTCACGGGTCCGGCGCTCGGCGCGTACGGACCCACGAGCGGATCTCGAGCACCTGACCGGATTCCTGTTATCGTCCCCGCCGCACTGCGTCTCCCGAATGTGGGCAGTGACGGAACAGGATCCCGGAAGAGTGAGCACAGCATGGGCGAGACTCGCGAGACGGCGTTGATCAAGGCCGCGCAGAAGGGCGACGCCGGGGCACAGGACCGGCTCGTCGCGTCCTACCTGCCGCTGGTCTACAACATCGTCGGCAGGGCTCTGAACGGCCACACCGACGTCGACGACGTGGTGCAGGACAGTGTGCTGCGCATGCTGCGCGGTCTGCCCTCCCTGCGCTCCCCGAAGAGCTTCCGGTCCTGGTTCGTGGCGATCACCATGAACGAGATACGCGGGCACTGGCGCGAGCGCAGGACCGGTGAGGTCACCGCGGACCGGATGGAGGACGCGTACGACGTCGTCGACCCGGCCGCCGATTTCGTGGAGCTGACGATCGTCCGGCTCGGTCTCACGGGCCAGCGGCGCGAGGCCGCGGAGGCCACGCGATGGCTGGACGACGAGGACCGCGAACTGGTCTCGCTGTGGTGGCTGGAGACCGCGGGCGAGCTGTCCCGGGCGGAGGTGTCGAGCGCCCTGGGCCTTTCGCCCCAGCACACCGCGGTGCGCGTCCAGCGGATGAAGGAGCGGCTGGAAGCCTCCCGGGTGGTCGTACGCGCCCTGGCGGCGGATCCGCGCTGCGTCCTGCTCGATGACCTGACGGCTCACTGGGACGGGGTGCCGTCCGCGCTGTGGCGCAAGCGCCTGGCTCGTCACGCGCGCGAGTGCACGGTGTGCGCGGGACACCGGTCCGGCCTGGTACCGGCGGAAGGCCTGCTGGTGGGGCTCGCTCTGGTGCCTGTGGCGGTGGTCGCCGGAAGCCCGGGGACGGACCTCCTGCCGACGTCGTTCCAGCCCGGGGCAGCCCCCGTGTCCGGCGCCGGACGTGCCGAGCGCCGGCGGGACGGTGCCCGGCGCCGGCGCCGGACCACCGTCGTCGCCGGTCTGGCGGCGGTCGCGGTGCTGGGCGGTGGCGGAACCGCGGTCCACCTGTACACGGACGACGGGGCGGAAGAGGGTGCGACCGCCGTCGCGCCGCTCACCGGTCCGTCGGCACCGCCGGCACCGGCGTCGTCCCCGGTGCCCTCCCCCTCCTCGCTCCCGCCCTCGCCCTCCCCCTCGTCGGCTTCGCCGTCGCCCTCCGAGCCCGCTTCCCCGTCCGCGTCGAGCAGCAGGAGCGCAGGCACTGCCACGAAGGTGCCGAGGCCGCGCACGCCGTCCTCCGCGCCGGCTGCCGCGCCGAAGGCGCCGCCGGCCCCGTCGGTGACCGAGGAGGTCATCGCTCTGGTCAACGCCGAGCGGGCCGCCGAGGGGTGCGGCTCGGTGAGCGGCGACAGCCTGCTGGCGAAGGCCGCGTCACGCCATTCCGCGGACATGGCGGCGCGGGACTACTTCTCGCACACCTCGCCGGACGGCACGGACCCCGGCGCGCGCATCACCGCCGTCGGATACCGGTGGAGCACGTACGGCGAGAACATAGCGAAGGGCCAGCGGACGGCCTCGGCGGTGATGGACTCCTGGATGAAGAGCGAGGGTCACCGCGCGAACATCCTCAACTGCGCCTTCAAGGAGATCGGGGTCGGCAGGGAGGACTCGGCCGGAGGGCCCGTGTGGACCCAGAACTTCGCCACCGCGCTGTGACGCCCGGAGGCAGGAGCCCCGTCATGTCGCGGAAACGCGCAGGTAGCACCCGCTCCACGTAAAGGATCTAGGCTGGGAACGAGCCCAGGCCGAAGGCGTCCGCCGGCGACACACGTCCTTCCCGCGGACAGGAGCACGGTGCCCACTCCCTCCCTTCTCGCCCCTCGGCTCCCCCCGTGGCTCGCTCACGCGCTGCGTGCCCAGCGCGGACCGGTCCCGTGGAGCGCGGTACTGCGCGGGGCGCTGGCCGTCATGCCGTTGTCCGTGTCGGTGCTCGCCGGGCATCCGACCGCCGGCGTCCCCGCAGCCCTCGGCGCGATGCTGGCAGGCATCAACGACCGGCCCGGCAGCCGCCGTGCCTCGATCGCCCGGCTGGGGCTGCCCGCTCTGGCCGGTTCGGCCGGGCTGCTGCTCGGCACATTGATCGCCGCCGCTGTGGGCGGCGGGCGGTCCGTGGTCGTGCTGCCCCTCGTGTTCGGGTTGCTGGGCCTGGTGTCCGGGGCGGTCAGCTCCACGGGACCTGTCGCGTCCGCGTGCGGCACACAGGCGCTGGTCGCGGTCGTGATCGGGGCCGGCATGCCGTTGCCGGAGCCCGGTCCGCTGCGCGCCCTGCTGTTCCTGGCCGGTGCGGGCTGGCTCCTCCTGCTGCGGCTGGTGCTGCCCTCGCCGGGAGGAATCGGCACAGGGCCGTACCGGCTGGACGGGGAGCGGGAAGCGGTCGCCGCGGTGTACGAGGCCGTCGCCGCTCTCCTGGAGGCGGTCGGCGGCCCCCGGGCCAGGGCGGGGCGTGCGGCGCTGAGCGCCGCGCTCGACCATGCGCAGGAAGCGCTGTCCGGACCCCGGCTGCGGCGCCGCACGGGCTCCGCGGCAGAGCGCCGGCTGCGCGCCCAGTACGCGGTGGCGTTCCCCCTCGCCGAAGCGGCCACCGCGCTGGCGTGGGCCGGGGTCCCGCTGCCCGGCCGGATCGTGGAAGGCCCCCGACGGCTGGCGGCCGCAGTGCGGACGGGCGGCCCCTGCGGGCCGTTGCCGGCTCCGGCCCGGACGGACGCCGCCCTGCGGGCTCTGGACGATGCCGTGTTGCGGGCCGCGACGGTCTTCGACCGGTCCCCCTGGTCGCCGCCGGGCAGAAGCGATGTGGCATCGAGCCCCTCCGGGCTCGGCCGGGCGTGGAGCGCGGCGGGGCTGGAGTACGGTCTCCGGGTCGCGGTGTGCTGTGCCACGACCACGGTCGTGGCGCAGTGGTTCCATCACGACCACTGGTACTGGCTGCCCGCCACGACCGTGTTCCTCGTCAAGCCCGATCTCGGGCCGCTGGCCTCACGGGTGGTGTGCAGGGCCGTGGGAACGGTCGCGGGGGCCGGGGTCTTCGGCGTACTCGGCCTCCTGGCACCGAGCCCGTTCTGGCTGGTCGCGACTGTGTCACTGTGCGGCGCACTGCTGCCGGTCGCGACCCGTCACTTCGCGGTGCAGACGGCGGTGGTCACCGTACTCGTGCTGTCCCTGGTGATCCTGGGTGGTGAGCCGGCCGCTTCCTGGGGGCGGATCGTCGAGTCCTTGTCGGCGTGCGCGACGGTGCTGCTCGTCGGGCACCTACCGCTGCCGGGACGGCGTGGCCACACCGTACGGGCGGCTCTCGACACCGCTGAGCGGGCGGCTCACCGCTATCTCGGGCACGTCCTGGGCGCCCCGGAGGACCACACCGGGAGAGGAGCCCTGCGCCGTGACGCCTACCGGTCGCTGGCGGCCGCCCGCAGGGCGATCGAACTGTCGGCGGCCGAACTCCCCCCGGTGGCCAGGTACTCGGCCGGGTCCGAAGGTGTCGCAGGTGCGGTGGAGCGGCTCATCGACACCACCACGGCATGTGCGGTTCAGTTGGACCGCCCGGCCGCCGAAATCCCGCCGTCGCACGCGGAACTGCTCGCCAGGCACCTCCGTGAGCTGGACCGGGCCCGGATGGTCCCCTCGGGGTGAGCGCCCGCCTCTAGGATGCGGCGCATGATCGCTGAATTGCAGTGTGTGGTGTTGGACTGTCCTGATCCGGCGCGACTGGCCGGGTTCTACGCGGCTGTGCTCGGAGGCGAGGCCGGCCGGCCCGACGAGCGGTGGGCTCTGGGCGAGGACTGGGCGACGGTGCACGCTCCGTCCGGCCTCGTGTTCTGCTTCCAGCGGGTCGAGGAGTACCTGCCTCCGCGGTGGCCTGACCCTGACCGCCCGCAGCAGTTCCACCTGGACTTCGGGGTCCCGGACCTGGACCGCGCCCAGGAGGAGGTGCTGGCGCTCGGGGCCACCGTGCTGGACGGTGGGGCCGACAGGCGTGCCTGGCGTGTGTTCGCGGACCCGGCCGGGCATCCGTTCTGTCTGGTACGCCACTGACCGGAGGGGGCCGGAACGCCCGACGCCGGGATCACCGGGTGATCAGTGCCAGAACCGCGCAGGTGCCGCCCACCGCTCCGGCGGTCAGGACGGACACCGCCACGCAGCGCAGCTTCAACTGGTCGTAGCGAGCGGTGTACTCGTCCCGGAGTTCGACGGCACGGCCGGCGATCCGGGAGAGCATCTCCCGGCAGACCTCCATCCTGTCCGCCACATACACGCGCTCGACGTCCTCGCGCTGGGCGGTGGTGAGCCAGGGCAGTGCTTCGGTGAAGCGGCGGGCTTGACGGCGCGCCTCGTCCACCTCGGCGTGCAGGAGCAGGTACCCCTCCACCTGGGCCAGGCCCCGGGCGCTCTCCTCGTCCGGCTGCATGCGGGTCCTCCTCTCCTCGGGCCGTCGCCCGGGAACCTCAGTCCTGCTTGTCCCCGGGGGCCACCGTGACGGATTCGTGCGGACGGTTCGCCGTCTCCTCGAGAGCACGGATCGCCGGATAGTGCACGTCGAACGCCGGCGACTCGGAGCGGATCCGCGGCAGGCTGCCGATGGCGCGGGGCCCCTCATCGTCACTACGGCACTCCTTCGGTCGACGGCCGATTGCTGACTCGGCGACCAGGATGGACCTCATGCCGCAGTACCGCAGGTCATCCTCCGGCGCACTGCACCAGTGGCTGGCAAAGGACACTCCATTGGCCGATGGCCGTGGTGCCCGTGTTGACGAGCATCCCGCGCCGTCGCGGGCGTGACGTGCCACTCAGGCCGTGGACCAGGCGCGCAACGCCTCTCTCGAGGAGAAGTCGGCCACGTTCTTGTCGAGCGGGTCGTCGGTGTACTGATGGATGCGCCACGCGGACTCGATCCGTGGTGCGGCCGCCTTGCCGTAGTCGGCGATCCACAGCCCGTCGCCGGCGTAGGAACTGGAGTCGTGGCCGAGCCAGAAGGAGCGATTGCAGTAGAGCAGTACCCGGTGATGCGGCCTCAGCTTTTTCACCTCTCGGATGAAACGGTCCTTGTCCGCGCTGCTCGCACGCGTCCCCTCCCCCGTCCGTTCCCAGTCGACAGCGAGGAGGTCGCCCTCCCGCACCGGTGTTCTGTCCAGGAAGTACTCCGCCTGGTCCTTGGCGTGCCCGGGCCACAGGAAGTGGTAGAAGCCGACGACGCACTCGGCGTCCCTGGCCCGTTTCACCTGGCTCTTCAGCCTCGGATTGACGTAGGAGCGGCCCTCGGTCGCCTTGACGAAGACGAAGTCCAGGCCGTCCGTGTCGAAGTCGGTCTGAAAAGCGCTCACATCGACGCCGTGCAGCACGGTCCACCTCCAAGTGGGGCGTAGTGGTTCCGCTTCTCTCCCCTGTTTGCCCACCTGGCGCTCCACCATCCGTCATCCAGATGCTGAACCGATTCGGCACGCTCGGAATAGTGCCTTGTCCCACCGGGTTGGTCATCCGACGAGACCCCTTCACTTCAGGTATCGGTATCGGAAGGTCGAATTCATGAAGATCGGCATCATCGGGGCAGGCAACATCGGCGGGAACCTCGCCCGGCGGCTCACCGCGCTGGGACACGACGTGTCCGTCGCCAACTCCCGCGGGCCCGAGACGCTCAAGGCACTGGCCGAGGAGACGGGCGCCACGCCCGTCGTCGCGACGGAGGCGGCACGGGGCGCGCGGATCGTCGTGGTGACCGTCCCGCTCAAGGCGGTTCCGGACCTGCCCTCGGGCATCCTCGACGGAGCGGCGGATGATGTGGCCGTCATCGACACGGGCAACTACTACCCGCAGCGTGACGGACGCATCTCCGCTGTCGAGGAGGGCCTGACCGAGAGCCGGTGGACCGAGCAGCAGATCGGCCACCCGGTGATCAAGGCGTTCAACGGCACGTACGCCCAGGACATCCTCGACAAGGGCCTCCCCCACGGCACACCCGGCCGCCAGGCCCTTCCGGTCGCGGGCGACGACCCGGCGGCCAAGCAGGCGGTACGGGACCTGATCGACGAACTGGGATTCGACACCGTCGACGCGGGAGGCCTCGACGAGTCCTGGCGCCAGCAGCCCGGCACACCTGTGTACGGGAACCGGGGTGACGCGGCTGCCATCGCCAAGGCCCTGGCCGAGGCCTCCCCGGAGCGCACCGACGAGTGGCGCGCCTGACCACGGCCGGTCTCCTCGGCGATGCCTTCGCGTCGGCTCTCCGCCCGGCGCGAGTCGTCCGGTGGGCCCTCGCACCACCCGCCCCGGGGGAGAAGGCCGTCGGGGTGCTCATTCCCGGGCGGGGAGACCGTCCCTGAACGAGCTGCCGGAGAACACGGCCCTCCCGGGCCCCGCAGGACCGTATCCGGGCGGTGAGGACAGGCCGTGCTCCTCCATCGTCGAGCGGTAGGCGTCGAGCAGCCGGATGTGGTGCTCGAGGGGCGCGCCGTCGGGAGCGGTCCTTCCGAGGGGGGCGTGGGCTCCGGGCACCATGTGGTGAAGCGCGGGGTGATGCCCTGCGACGTGAAGGAGGTGCACGCCGTAGTCGTGGAAGCGCTGGACGTCGGCCTTGGGGAGCGCTTGGGCGACGACCTTTCCGGTCCAGCGGCCGGGGAATCGCTCCTCGATGACCTCGGCGTACTGCCCGTCGAAGTCCGCCTCGTCACGGCCCTGGAGGTGGGAGGTGATCGCGCCTCCCGTGAGCGTGTACGCGGTGGTCGTCCTCGCGGTGTCGTGCCGGTCGATGATCTCGAGCGCCTTCAGGACCTCCTCCACGTCCTTCACGCCCGTGCAGGGGCGTCCAGCCGCCTTGTGCTGGCGCCAGTTGTGGTCGATGTCGCAGTACTGGCATTCCTCCCTGCGCCGAAGTACTGACGTACCCGGAAGACCGTGAGGTGGATCAGGTAGCCGCACTGGATGGTGGGCGCCACCTCCATGACGGACTTCCCGTTGGCCAGGGTGTGGCGGTAGTAGTCAGGCATCGGGGGCAGGCCGACGTCCGAGATGCGGGCGCCGTCGAGGTAGAGGCCGAGGATGCCGTCGGTGCCGGCCGCCACGCGGCACTGCGAGGCCGGACTCACCCGTACCGGCACCACGGTGCGGGTCCCCGTGTTCGTTTTCGCTGTGCGCGGAGTCGTCGGACGCCATACCGCCGCGCAGCAGGTCCTCCTTGAGGACAGCCTCTCCCGGAACAGGGGGAACCCCTCCATGAGCCGTTCCACCAGGCGCGTCCGGTCGTCTGCGGCGGCGGTCCGGGTGGGGCCGCGTTCACTGACGCTCGGCATGTGCGGGCTCCTCGGGTCCGGTGTCCTGGACGCTGTTGCGTGTACGCCACACTGTCCAACGAAGCAGCACCGCCAACCGTTCGCACGTGATCCGCCCGGTCCGGTGCGTCGCCCCGGCCGGCCGAGTACAGGGAGTCCTCATGCCCCGCACCATGTCCGTATCGGACAGCATCCTGATCCGGGCGGCGCCTTCGGCCGTGTACGAAGAGCTGAGCGACCCGACCGCCATGGGGCGCTGGAGTCCGGAGAACCAGGGCGCGCGGATACTCGGGGAACGCCGTGGAGCCCATGTCGGCATGGTCTTCGAAGGCCGGAACAAGCGCGGCCCCTTCCACTGGACGACCAGGTGCACCGTCACCGCCGCCGACCCCGGCGCGCGGTTCGCCTTTCGTGTGCACGCGATCGGAGTGCGGCGGCCACGGCTGCCGGGCTCCATCGCCCTGTGGGAGTACCGTTTCGACGCGGTCGACGGCTGCACCCGCGTCACGGAGACCTGGACGGACAACCGGCGGGCGTGGCCCGATGTCGTCGCCAACGCCTTCGACCGGGTCGCGACGCGCGGGCAGACCTTCGCGGATTTCCAGCGCGGAAACATCCGTACGACGCTGGAGCGTCTCAAGGCGGCACTGGAGCAGGACGGGCCGGAAGCAGCCGCCCGCGCTGAGTAGCGGACCGCTCCGCCGGCCGACAGGTGCGCCCGCCGCACTCGTACCGGGCGGCCGACACATCCATGCTCAGGTGGCGCCGGTCGGCGGACCGTCGGCCCCTGTGGACCGGTGGGTAAGCCTTGCGGGCCCGTGAGCAGGAGGCCCTGCTGGGCGTCAGGTGGTCACGGCCGTTGTCGGCGCACGTGCCGAGGGGAACCTCGTTGCGTGCTCAGGCTCGACCTGACCTGTTCCCCGCCCAGTGCGCGGGCCGGGTCAGGGAATCCGGCAGCCTTGTCGCGGCGTTGCCCTTCGCCGCGTTCACCTGTGCCTGGGTGAGGAAAAGAGCGCCGGTGAGGTCCGCGTCGGACAGGTCGGCGTCCCGGAAGTCGGCGCCGATGAGCTCCGCCCGGCGCAGGTCGGCTCCGCGGAGGTCGGCGGCGATGAGGTAAGCGCCGCGGAGTTCCGCTCCACGGAGGTCGGCACCTCTGAGCCGGGCTCCGATGAGGTCCGCCCCCCTCCGACTGCGCTTGGCGCGCCGGGGAACAGTGGCGCGTTCGAGTTCACCGGCGCGCAGCAGCAGGGCAGCGGTCCTGTCCCGGTGCGCGGACACGTCCAGCTCCGCGAGCTCGCCGGCGGGAAGACGAGTGAGGCGTTCGGTCTCGGCCAGTGCGTCCTGGAGGTCAGGGTGAACGCGCGAGGCAGCGGGCAGGGTGAGAGCCTCCGTCAGGTACCAGAGCAGCTCGTGAAGCTGTCTCATCACCGGGAAGACCTGGAACATCTGCTGGGCGGTGTCCGGGGCCGACCTCCAGTCCCGGCCGGCGTAGGTCTCCTGGGAGACCTTCTGGCCCGCGCCGAAGCAGTCGTACACGGTGCATCCGGAGAAGCCTTCGTTCCTCAGCCGGGTGTGTATGCCGCAGCGGAAGTCGTCCGCCAGATTGGGGCAGGGGGTGCCCGCCTCCTTGTTGATCGCGAAGTCCGCCGACGCGGTCAGGGTCAGAGCCACGCAGCAGAGCCCGAAACAGTTCGCGCAGTCGGCGCGCAGGGCTGTCTCTCGGGAGACGGGTGCGGCGGTCGGGTCGTCGTCGGGCACGGGCGTGGTTCCTCCGGTCTGCGGTGCTGCCGAGTTTACGGGTCCGCGCGAAGGGCGGGGGGCTACGGGTGTCAGTGGTCAGACGCACACTTGGCCGGAGAGACGCTACGGATGCGGAGGTCGCGGGAAGTGAGCGCGCAGGACAGAGGGTTCGAGCCGGCGACCGGTGACGGCCCAGCGGTCCCCAGGACCGTGGCCGGCCGCGCCGGAGAGGTGCGGACCGCTTACGAGGGGATGCTGCAGATCAGGCGGCTGACGCGTGCGGGGGAAGCTGATCCCGAGAGCGCGCCCGCCCCTTGGGAGTTGCACCGTCCGCTGCGGGCCGTGGCGTTGGCGCTCGAAGCCGCCGGAATTCCCGCGTCGGCGCTCGGCCCGTCCGGTGAGCGGACCGCCACCGGGTACCGCGTGTCCGAGGGCGAGGCGCCCGGCACGGTGCGGGTCGAGTGGACCGGGCCGCCGGGCGGCGGGGCTGCGCACGACGAGGCGGAGGCGCTGGCTTCGTGTGTCACCGTGCTGCGGCGCCTGGGCTGGACGGCCCTCCTTTACCGCGGCCCGCGCAGGCGGCGCTTTCTCGAGGTCGAGCCGCCGCCTCCTGCCGGCTCCTGACGGGCCGGCCGGAGTGCTCGCCGGACGTTGTCAGACCCATGGGGGATGCTTGATGGTCCGACACCTCTGACCGGGAGATGCTGAGATGCACGAAGCCGAAATCGCTGCGGCCCAGGCGTACGTCCGCTTACTGGCCGCCACGCGCGCCGCGCTCGCCGACCCGGCTGAAGCCCCCCTGTACATGCCGCTGCTCGCGTCCCCGATCGCGGAGGCCGACGAGGCCCTGCGGAGCGCGGGCCTCTCGGGCAACGAGGACAGGCTCTTCGCCCTGGTGCGGAAACTCCAGCCGAGCCTGACGGGCTCCGGTCACTGACCGGTTTCCGGTCGCGGCGGGCGTCCCGTCAGCGGGCGCCTGCGGCTACGAGGCCGCACGCGCCGGCGAGCGCCTGCCGCGCCGGGCCGTCGCCTACTGGTCGCCGTACAGGAGGGAGCCGGGGGTCGTGAGCCGCTCCCCCGTCTCCAGCCAGGTCTTCAGGCCCGAAAGGATCATCGGCCAACCGCCGTACAGTTCCTCGCTGGCGCTCTCGCGAAGCTCGTCGTGAGTGACGGTGAGCCGGCACGAGTCGCCAATGGGCTCGATCTCCCAGGTGACACGGGTCGGGCCCTCCCTCCTGGCCTCGTCGCTCCAGAGCGCGACCATGCTCTGCACCAGCCTGCGCGGCGGTTCGACCTCCAGGTTCTCCCCCTCGCCCAGCGAGCCCGGAGCGCCCGGCGCACCCATCTCGAAGCGGGAGCCCTGTGTCCAGTCCGAGGTGATGCGGGCGCCGAAGTTGTACGTGCTTCGGATCTCAGGGTCGGTGATCGCCTCCCAGAGACGCTCGGGAGTGGTGCGGATGTAGAACTCGAAGACCTTCTCCATCACTTCTCCAGTCGGCTCCTGAGCCCGGCGCCCCGTGGCTCCGCGTCCTTGCCCACCCACCGGTCGCGGACGAGCCGGACGGGCACCGGGAACAGGAGGAACAGCTTCCTCCCGGCCCCGTCGTCGCATGGGGGCCAGGTCCACCGCCTCCCGCAGCCACAGGTGCCTCAGCCCCACCGCAGCGGAGAGTGGTCCGGCGGCCGACCTCCCGCCCACTCTCAGTGTCTGCCCGTCACGGCGGTTCAGCTCGTCGAGCGACCTCGCAGCGCCGGATCGGCCGGAGCGTCGGCCCCCTGCACACAGCACAGATGCGCTCTGCCGGTCACCTGCCCGTGGAGGTCCCCTTGTCCGGGGGGCCCGCTCGGGAGGCTGTGGTGAATTGATTCAAACGACGAACAAACTGACCTGATTGCTTGACTAGCAGCAGTGCTCAAACTTAGCGTACGTTCCGGATGAAACGATTCACATCCACGATCCCGACCGGTCGCCGGATGACTCTGCTTACGAGGTGTTCATGTCTGATGTGTCGGCCGTCAAGGCAGCCCTGAAGTCTCAGGTCATCGAGACGCCCTCCTGGGGGTACGGCAACTCCGGGACACGGTTCAAGGTCTTCGCCCAGCCCGGCGTCCCCCGCGACCCCTTCGAGAAGCTGGCTGACGCGGCGCAGGTCCACGCCCACACGGGAGTCGCCCCCAAGGTGTCGCTGCACATCCCGTGGGACAAGGTCGAGGACTACGCGGAACTGACCCGGTACGCCGGGGAGCTCGGCCTGCGGATCGGGGCCATCAACTCCAACGTCTTCCAGGACGACGACTTCAAGCTGGGATCGGTCACCCACCCGGACCCGAAGGTCCGCCGCAAGGCCACCGACCATCTGCTCGAGTGCGTCGACATCATGGACGCGACCGGCTCGGCCGACCTGAAGCTGTGGTTCTCGGACGGCACGAACTACCCTGGCCAGGACGACATAGCGGGTCGCCAGGACCGTCTGGCCGAGGCGCTCGCCGAGGTCTACGAGCGGCTCGGCGACCACCAGCGCATGCTGCTGGAGTACAAGCTCTTCGAGCCCGCCTTCTACACCACCGATGTGCCGGACTGGGGCACCTCGTACGCCCACTGCCTCAAGCTCGGGCCGAGGGCCCAGGTCGTCGTCGACACCGGACACCACGCCCCCGGCACGAACATCGAGTTCATCGTGGCGTTCCTGCTGCGCGAGGGGAAGCTCGGCGCGTTCGACTTCAATTCCCGCTTCTACGCGGACGACGACCTGATGGCCGGCGCCGCCGACCCGTTCCAGCTGTTCCGGATCATGCATGAGGTGGTCAAGAACGGCGGTCTCGACCCTGAGACCAATGTCAACTTCATGCTCGACCAGTGCCACAACATCGAGGCCAAGATCCCGGCCGTCATCCGGTCGGTGACCAACGTCCAGGAAGCGACGGCGAAGGCCCTGCTGATCGACGCCGACGCACTCTCCGAGGCGCAGCGCGCCGGTGACGTCCTGGCATCCAACGGAGTGCTGATGGACGCGTTCAACACCGACGTGCGGCCGATGCTCGGCGACGTCCGTGAAGAACTCGGCCTGGCGCGTGACCCGTTCGCGGCATACCTCGCTTCCGGCAACCAGGAGCGCATCGCCGCCGACCGCGTCGGCGGGGAGCAGGCGGGCTGGGGCGCCTGAGCCCCGTCCTGCCGCGACCGAACGCCCGGAAACACAGCCCCGTCCTCTCTTCCCGAAGGAACCCCTCATGACGTCCGCGACGCACCCCGAAGTCGCCGCGCTCCTGGAGCGCGCCCACCGGATCGGCTCCGATCCCCGCAACACCAACTACGCCGGTGGCAACGCGTCGGCCAAGGGGACGGAGACCGATCCGGTCACCGGTGGCGAGGCAGAACTGCTCTGGGTCAAGGGCTCGGGCGGCGACCTCGGCACCCTGACCCAGGCCGGCCTTGCGGTGCTCAGGCTCGACCGGGTACGCGCGCTCAAGGACGTGTACCCGGGGGTGGAACACGAGGACGCGATGGTCTCGGCGTTCGACTACTGCCTCCACGGCAAGGGTGGTGCCGCCCCGTCGATCGACACGGCGATGCACGCGCTGGTCGACGCCGCCCATGTCGACCACCTGCACCCCGACTCGGGTATCGCGCTGGCCTGTGCGGCCGACGGGGAGCAGCTGACCGCCGAGTGCTTCGGTGACAAGGTCGCCTGGGTGGGCTGGCGTCGGCCCGGTTTCCAGCTGGGCCTCGACATAGCGGCCGTCAGGGAGGCCAATCCGCGGGCGGTCGGCGTGATCCTGGGCGGTCACGGCATCACGGCCTGGGGGGACACCTCCGAGGAATGCGAGCGCAACGCCCTCTGGATGATCCGTACCGCCGAGACGTTCCTGGAGGACCACGGCAGGGCCGACCCCTTCGGTCCCGTACTTTCGGGGCTGGGCGCTCTGGACGAGGAGGCGCGCCGTGAGCGTGCCGCGGCCCTCGCCCCGGTGATCCGCGGGCTGGCGTCCACGGACCGCCCTCAGGTGGGGCATTACACCGACGCCGCTCCGGTCCTGGATTTCCTGTCACGAGCGGAGCACCCCCGGCTCGCGGCGCTCGGCACGTCGTGTCCTGACCACTTCCTCCGTACGAAGGTCAGGCCCTTGGTCCTCGATCTGCCGGGGGACGCGCCTCTGGAGGAGGCGGTGGCGCGGCTCCAGGTGCTTCACACCGAGTACCGCGAGGCGTACCGCGCGTACTACGAGCGTCACGCGGCCCCCGACTCGCCCGCGATGCGCGGAGCGGACCCGGCGATCGTGCTGGTACCCGGGGTCGGCATGTTCTCGTTCGGCAAGGACAAGCAGACCGCCCGGGTCGCCGGGGAGTTCTACCTCAACGCCGTCAACGTGATGCGTGGCGCCGAGGCCGTCTCCACGTACGCGCCGATCGAGGAGTCCGAGAAGTTCCGCATCGAGTACTGGGAACTGGAGGAGGCCAAGCTCCGCCGGATGCCGGCGGCAAAACCCCTGGCCACGCGGGTCGCGCTGGTCACAGGCGCAGGGTCGGGCATCGGCAGGGCCATCGCCCGCCGGCTCGTCGCGGAGGGGGCGTGTGTCGTCGTCGCGGATCTGAACGCCGTGAACGCGGCAGCCGTCGCCGAGGAGCTCGGCGGCCCGGACAGGGCCGTGGCCGTGACGGTCGACGTCACGTCCGAGGAGCAGATCGCCGACGCGTTCGCGTCCGCCGCGCTGGCCTTCGGCGGTGTGGACCTGGTGGTCAACAACGCCGGCATCTCCGTCTCCAAGCCGCTGCTGGAGACGACGGCCCGGGACTGGGACCTGCAGCACGACATCATGGCACGCGGGTCCTTCCTCGTGTCCCGCGAGGCGGCACGGATGATGCGGGCGCAGGGGCTCGGCGGCGACATCGTCTACATCGCGTCGAAGAACGCCGTGTTCGCTGGCCCGAACAACATCGCGTACTCGGCCACCAAGGCCGACCAGGCTCACCAGGTGCGACTACTGGCGGCCGAGCTGGGCGAGCACGGCATCCGGGTCAACGGCGTCAACCCGGACGGCGTCGTGCGTGGCTCCGGCATCTTCGCCGCGGGCTGGGGGGCCCAGCGCGCGGCGACCTACGGCATCGAGGAGGAGAAGCTGGGCGAGTTCTACGCCCAGCGCACCATCCTCAAGCGCGAGGTGCTCCCCGAACACGTCGCCAACGCGGTGTTCGCACTGACCGGTGGGGATCTCACCCACACCACCGGCCTTCACATCCCTGTCGACGCCGGTGTGGCGGCGGCGTTCCTGCGCTGACCCTGTGCCACCCCGCCGCGCCCCCGGTCACTGTTCCGTGACCAGCCGGGGGCGCGGCTCCGGCCGGATCGGATGAGCTTCTTCATGTCTGCGACTACACGACACGACCCGGTGTTCGCCGCGGTGGACCTGGGCGCCACCAGCGGGCGGGTGATCACCGGCAGGGTCGGGCCCGGCGAGCTGGTACTGACCGAGGCCCACCGCTTCGCCAACACGCCGGTCCGGCTTCCCGACGGGCTCCACTGGGACGTACTCGCCCTGTACCAGGGCATGCTGGACGGTTTGCGCGTGGCGGCAGGCCGTGGCCCCGTCGCCTCGGTGGGCATCGACACCTGGGCCGTGGACTACGGCCTCCTGGACTCCGACGGGTCACTCCTCGGCCTGCCGTTCCACTACCGCGACGACCGAAACGCCGCCGCTGCCGTGAAGGTCCTGGACCGCTTCGACGCGCGGGAGCTGTACGGCGTAGGCGGGCTGCAGCATCTGCAGTTCAACACGGTCTTCCAACTGGCCGCCCACCGGTCGACGGCGCAGTGGCCGGCTGCTCGGACCATGCTGCTGATGCCCGATCTCCTGGTGTACTGGCTGACGGGGTCGGTGGGTGCGGAGGTGACCAACGCGTCGACCACCGGGCTGTTCGACGCGCGTGCCGGCGCCTGGTCCGATGCGCTGATCGGACGACTGGGGCTGGATCCCTCACTGTTCCCCCGCCTGCGCGAACCAGGCGAAAGCGTGGGCACCCTGCTTCCTCATGTGGCCGGCTTCACCGGGCTGCCGGCGGACACACCGGTCACGACCGTCGCCTCGCACGACACCGCGTCGGCTGTCGCCGCGGTCCCCGCGACAGAGCCTGGATTCGCGTACGTGTCGTGCGGCACCTGGTCGTTGGCCGGTCTCGAACTGGACGCGCCGGTGCTGACCGAGGAGTCGCGAGCTGCGAATTTCACCAACGAGCGCGGCGTGGACGGGACCGTTCGCTATCTCCGCAACATCATGGGGATGTGGCTGCTGGAGGAATGCCGCCGCACCTGGGAACGGGGCGGGACCTCGACAAGCCTGCAAGGTCTCCTCGCGGACGCCGCGCGTGCCCGGCCGTTCGCCGCTGTGGTCGACCCTGATGATCCCCTGTTCCTGGCACCGGGCGACATGCCGTCACGCATCGACGACGCACTCACCCGGACCGGACAGGGGACGCCGGACGGGCCCGGCGGATATGTGCGGTGCGTGCTGGAGAGCCTGGCGCTGGCCCATCGCAGGACGCTGCGCGAGGCGGCCGAGCTGGCGGGCCGCGAGCTGACACGGATCCACCTCGTCGGCGGAGGCTCACGCAACGAACTGCTGTGCCAGTGGACCGCCGACGCGACCGGCCTCCCGGTCACCGCCGGGCCTGCCGAGGCCACCGCGCTCGGCAATGTCCTGCTGCAGGCGCGGGCTCACGGCTCGGTGGGCGGGCTGAGGGACATGCGCGGGCTCATCGCGCGCACGCAGGAGCTGCGCCACTACAGCCCGCAGGGGAACATGAGCGCCTGGGACCGTGCCGCTGACCGGCTGCCGGTACGCGGATGAGAGAACCACCCGGCCCCTGTGCGGGCGTGCGGCGGCTGGTCCCGCGGAGTCGCGGACCGGGCTGGGACTGAGGAGGTCAGCTCCCGGCCAGGCCGAGTTCCTGGTCGCCCAGCGGTTCGAAGTAGCGGGCGACGTCGGCGGCGGTGACGCCGTCGAGTCCGGCGGGGCTCCATCGCGGGGCGCGGTCCTTGTCGATGATGCGGGCGCGTACGCCCTCCACCAGGTCGTGTCCCGCGAAGGCCCGGCAGGAGACACGGAACTCCTGGTCGAGTGCCGCCTCGAGGCCGCTGAGCCGCGCGGCACGGCGTACGGCGGCGAGGGTGACCTTGAGCGCGGTGGGCGACGCGGCCAGGAGCGTCTCCGCCGCCTCCTTCGCGGCGGGCTGTCCGCTGCTCAACAGCCGGCCGATGATCTCCTCGACGGTGTCTGCGGCGTAGCAGTCGTCGATCCACGCGCGCTGCGCCTCGAATTCCCCTTGCGGGGCGTCGGTCGCGTACCGGCGTACGGTACGCGTCACCTCGGTGCGTGTCGCGCACCGGGCGAGGGCGGACGTGAGGTCGGGCAGACGGTGGGACGGCACGAAGTGATCGGCGAGCCCGCACAGGAGGGCGTCGGCGGCCTCGACGGCCCGGCCGGTGAGCGCGAGGTGGGTCCCGAGCTCCCCCGGTGCGGCCGCCAGCAGCCAGGTGCCCCCTACGTCGGGGACGAAGCCGATCCCGGTCTCGGGCATGGCGACGCGTGAGCGCTCCGTGACTACGCGCACGTCGCCGTGGGCAGAGACGCCTACCCCGCCGCCCATCACGATGCCGTCCATGAGGGCCACGTACGGTTTCGGGAAGCCGGCGATCCGGGCATTGAGGCGGTACTCGTCACGCCAGAAATCCACGGAGGCCCGGCGCCCCGCCCGGGCGTCCTCGTAGATCGTCCGGATGTCGCCGCCCGCGCAGAGACCCCGCCCGCCGGCTCCCTGGATCACGACGGCGGTGACCGCGTCGTCGCCGGCCGCCAGAGTGAGCGCTTCGTCGAGGCCACGCACCATGGAGTGGGTGAGTGCGTTCAGGGCCCTGGGGCGATTGAGGGTGATGTGCAGGACGCGGCCGTCGGTGTGCAGCAGGACGGGCTCGTCGTCGTTCATGTGTGCGCTCCGGGTCAGCCGTGGACGATCTCCGTGTGCCATTCTGCGACGGCCGTCAGGGGGAGCCGGCGCCGGGTCCACCGAAGCCGCTGTGGCACTCCCGCGCCGGGGGCTCGACAATTGGTGTCCACGGGCCGCGACGTCCAGCAGCCCCGCCGGACGACCTCCGGAGGAGGCATGACCGACTCTTCACGGCGAGCAGACGACGAGGCAGCGTCGCGGCTCCGGGTCGAACGGCTCCACGCCGGTGGGACCGGGCTCGCGGAGCGCCTGGCTCTGAACCGCACCGGCAGTTTCGAATGGGATCTGGACACCCGGACGGTGGACGTCGACGAAGCTGGGCTGGCGGTCTTCGGCCTGGACGCCGCCGCCCTCGAGGCCTCGCCGTCGGCCGTGATCGACCGGCTGGACGAGCCGGACCGGACGCGTCTGGAAGCCACCATCGACGAGGCGATCTCCGGGGGCAGCAACTCCTACAGCGTCCACTTCCAGGTGCCGCTGGAGAACGGGACCCGCCAGTGGACCCACGTACAGGCCCGGATCCTGCGGTCGGAGGACGGCCGGGCACACCGCGTCATCGGCGTGGTGCGGGACGCGACGGCCGAGGTCACCCATTCGGCCTTCGTGATGGATCTGGAGGAGCGACGCCGTCGCCAGACGAACATCGTCGAACACACCACCGCGGCGATGTCGCGAGCGGTGACCGTGAACGACGTCACCGCCGCGCTCACCGGCCCGGGAGGGCTGGTGGGGATCGGCGCGGACGGGTTGGCCCTCGGTCTGGTGGACAACTCCGCGCTCAAGATCATCGCGCTGAGCGGTGAGTCGGTGGAGGTTCTCGAGGGCGTGGGATCCGGACAGCTCGATGCGACCTTGCCTCTCGGGGACACGATCCTCAGCGGGCGACCCCGGTTCATCACGTCACTCGGTTCCCTGGTCCGGCGCTATCCGGTGCTGGAGCCGCACGTCGGGGAGCTGAACTTCCGCGCCGCCGCCTATCTCCCGCTCATAGCCCAGGCTCGCTCCCTGGGCGGACTCGCGCTCTTCTACCGCGACCGCACGGAGTTCAGCGCCGACGAGAGGATCCTGTGTCTGGGGCTGGCGGCCATCGTGGCCCAGTCGTTGCAGCGGGCGATCCTCTTCGACGAGGAGCGCGAGTTCGCCACGGGGCTCCAGTCCGCCATGCTCCCGCGGCGGATCCAGGACATCGAAGGTGGCGAGATCGCGGTCCGCTACCACTCGGCGTGGAGCGGGCGCGAGGTCGGTGGCGACTGGTACGACGTGATCACTCTTCCCCGGGGCCGTGTCGGCGTCATGGTGGGCGATGTGCAGGGGCACGACACGCACGCCGCGGCCATCATGGGCCAGCTGCGCATAGCTCTGCGCGCGTACGCCGCCGAGGGGCACCCTCCGGCGACCGTACTCGCGCGGGCGTCCCGTTTTCTCGCCGAGCTGGACACCGACCGGTTCGCGACGACGACGTACGCACAGGTGGACCTGGCCACGGGGGCGGTGCGCGTGGCCCGCGCGGGCCACTTCGGACCGTTGATCAGGCACACCGACGGACGGGTGGGGGCCCCTCAGGTGCGCGGGGGGCTGCCGTTGGGGATCTCCACGGATTTCCGGGACGAGGAGTATCCGGAGACCCGCCTCGACCTGGTACCCGGCGAGACCTTCGTCCTGTACACCGATGGTCTGGTCGAGGAACCGGGGGCGGATGTCGATGCGGGGGTCGGGGCACTGATCCACGAGGTGAGCGACGGGCCCGAGGGCGCCGAGGCGCTCGCGGACCATCTGTCGGACCGGCTGTGGGAACGGTGGGGTTCGGGCGACGACGTGGCCCTGCTGGTCCTGCGGCGCAGTCCGGATCCGGGGTCGCCCCGTGCGCCCCGGCTGCACCAGTACATCCATCAGGCGGACCCGCAGGGACTCTCGGAGGCCCGGTCGATCGTGCGTCAGGCACTGAGGGACTGGGGCTTCGCCGGCCTGGCGGACGACGCGGAGCTGGTGACCGGGGAACTGCTGGTGAACGTGCTGCTGCACACCGAAGGCGGGGCGGTACTCACGCTGGAGGTGCTGCCGGAGCCCGTGCGACGTATCAGGCTGTCGGTCCAGGACCGCTCGAGTGTCTGGCCCCGGCGCCGCACTCCGGGCGAGACCTCGACCTCCGGAAGGGGTCTGCTGCTTCTCGACGCGGTGGCCGAACGCTGGGGCGTCGAACCCCGAGGGGAAGGCAAGGCCGTCTGGTGCGAGATCGGCCCCGCGTCCTGATCCTGCTCGCCACGTCCCTCGTCCGCTCCGGCTCGGGAACGGATACGGCTCCGGAGCGGGACGGCTCGGGCTCGGGCTCGGGCTCGGGCGAGAACGCCGGAGTCCGCTGAGACGTCAGTGCTGCGCCCTGCGACGCTTCCGGACGGACCACAGAATGCCGCCGCCTGCCGAGCAGTACCGCGAGCGCGGCGCCGCCGGTGACGGGCGTGGCGGAGGAGGAATTGATCTCAGCCAGGTCCGGTGCGCTGCTGCTCGGCTCCGCGGGGGCAGGCGCTGCCTCCGTGGCGGTCTCGCTCGGCGTCGCGCTGGGCTCGGGGATCTCCGAAGCCCGACGGCTCCGTGCTCGGAGTCTCCTGAGGAGTCGCCTCGGTCGGGGTCGGCTCCGGGGTCTCCCCCTCGCACACCGACGCGGTCCTCGTTGCGTCGGCCGTGCGCAGAACATCACTACTCGGTACATGACGGACACATCAGGATGGCCGGAAGCCATTGTCCTCTCAGCCGCCCCGGCTGACTGTGAGGGTGGTTTCAGAGCGCCTTGTGCATGATATGGAGACCCACATAGCCCTCCACGGGATGCTTGAATCCCTCCGGCAGAGTGCCGATGATCTCGAAGCCGAGGGAGCGGTACAGCCGTACGGCGTGGATGTTCGTCTCCACCACGGCGTTGAACTGCATGGCGCGGTATCCGGCCGCCCGAGCCCAGTCCACTGTGTACTCGCACAGCGCCCGGCCCACGCCCCGGCCTGAGTACTCCGGAGCGACCATGTAACTGGCACTGGCGATGTGTGAGCCGTTGCCCATGTGGTTTCTGTTCATCTTGGCTGTACCGAGGACGGTCCCTGTGTCGTCGACCGCGACCACCGTGCGGTCCGGAGCCGAGAGGAGCCACCAGTCCCGGGCCTGGTCCTCACCGAGCTCCACTGGGTAGGTGAAGGTTTCGCCGTCGGCGACGATCGCGTGGAAGAACGGCCAGATGGCGGGCCAGTCCTTGCCGGTGGCTTCTCTGATCAGCATGGGGCCAAGATGCCTTGACGGACAGCCCGGCGCAACGGCTTTAGTGATCTTTGTGCCGGGGCATCCGCAGCCCGAACCGGCGGAGCAGGTTCCGTCCACCACCGGCACGGGGGCGCGTCCGGCCGGCCCGGCCGGGAAGGGACGCCGGGCCGCGCGGCAGCCTTCCCTCCGACAACGGCGGGTCGGTCACCGGCCGGTGGGGCGCCCGCCGACCGGGGGCCAGGCAGAACGCCGGGTCGTAGCCTGGGCGTGGAGCAGCGCGCGTCTCACGAGCCCGCTCCAGCTCGAGCGTCAGGTTCACTCTGCGCCAGAGGATTTCGTCCGGGTCGTCGGCCAGCATCAACCGCTCCATGGTCTCTCTGCCCGCCACGGAACCCGGGGGCCCGAACGCACGGTCCGGCCTCACGCGGGCCAGATAAGCACGTTCGTAGGGATCCTCCACCACCTCCGCGAGCTGGACCGCGTCCAGCGCGGATGCCTGTAGGGCGGCCCGTACCCACGGATCCTCCACACGGCTCAGCAGCCGGTCGACCCTGCGTGAACGCCAGTTCCGCGCCCGCCAGTCGGTGCCCGCGTCCAGCATGGTCCGCATCCCCGCCGGGGTTTTCCCCGCGATCAGGTCCGGTTCTCGCGCGGCGAAGGCGAGGAGCTCGTCCACCAGATAGAGCCAGACCACCGCGCGGTAGCGGTTCAGACAGAACGCGACCGGTGAGACGCAGCCGATGCGGGCCAGACCGGCGAAACGCGCGGGGCTGACACCGAGCAGCGTGGCCCCTTCCGCCGTCCCCGCTGTACGCACCCGGCCCCGAAGGGATTCGGGGAAGCCCGGCAGGGCACGCAGCCGGTCGATCTCCTGTCGGCGGATCCGTGGCCTCGCACTGCCGGGGCCGGCTCAGCGCCGATCAGGCCCAGATGGATCGCCAGGTCCAGTTCGGCGCGCTTCAAAGCCAGTTCCTGCGCTGCGCGACCTACGGACAAGAGCACGGACGGCGCCGGGTCGGCGGCCCGCTTGCCGGTGGATTCCGTAACGGTCATGACCTTCTCCCCCGTGAGGTCGAATACTGTGTGTGACCACGGTAGTCCGGGGGGACGCATCGCTTGTCGAGCCTGTGGATAACCCTGACGCTTCCATGAGAAACGCAGGTCAGAGGCGGTCCAGGCTCTCCACGCCCTGCCGTGCCGTCACTCCGAGATGTTCGCCCACACGATTCACCAACAGCGTCATCTCGTAGGCCACCTGGCCCACGTCGGCTTCGGCGGCGGTGAGGACGCACAGGCAACTGCCGTCCCCGGCCGCGGTCACGAAGAGCAGCGCCTCGTCGAATTCCACCATGGTCTGGCGTGCTCTTCCCGCACCGAAGTGGCGCCCCGATCCGCGCGCCAGGCTCTGCAACCCGGACGAGACCGCCGCCAGATGTTCCGCGTCCTCCCGGGCCAGGCTGGTGCTCGCCCCGGTCACCAGCCCGTCGTTCGACAGCACCAGCGCGTGCTGGATGTGTTCCACCCGGCTGGTGAGATCGTCAAGGAGCCAGTCAAGTCCCCGGTCCAGCGCCATGTGCTCGTCCTCCCCGTTCGTCGTGCCCGGCCTCCCGCGCAAGCCTTGCGTACGGCCTCCCTGCGGGCAAGCGCCTCCCTACTCAGGAGGCGTTGCTTCGCGCCACGGTCGTCCCCTCGCGGAAGCCGGGCTTCCGGAGCGCCTTGGCGGCGCCCGGCGTACTCCACCAATGCGGATCAGAACGTTCTTCCCCGAGGCACGGTCCCGCGCGGCGGACAGGACGACGGGCGTCCCCTCGAGATCCGGTGCGCGCGAGACGTCCTCCTCGGCGTACGTCCGCGCGATCGAGAAGCAGTTGGACGAACGGGATGCGGCGGTGCTCGAAGTGGACGACGGCCGGGAAGCGGTCGTCGAGCCCCCGCGCCACCTCCGCGCACGCGTAGTGCTTGATCTCCGAGACAGCCGTGCGTACGGCATCGGTGAGGGGGCGGGCGTCAGCCAGGCTCGCCCCGTGGCCGAACGGGAGCGGACGAGCCGACTTCCGGCCTAACGCCTCATGCGGCGGGGGACGCATTGCGAAGGTGCTGGGTCACGGCAGAGAGACGTTCCGGACGATCGCACAGGATTCGCACATGTGCACCGCTTGTCGTTCCGCTCGGGTGCACACTGCGCGATCATGTCCGTATGGCCGACGACCACACACACGTCCAGGACTTCTTCTCCGTGCGGGCGGCGGGATGGGACAGGCGATTCCCCGAGGACGGTCCGGCCTATGCCGCCGCCGTCGGCGAGCTCCGTCTGCGGCCGGGCGACACCGTACTCGACGCGGGCTGCGGAACGGGTCGGGCGCTGCCGGCCCTGCGTACTGCGGTCGGACCCGATGGCACGGTAGTGGGGGCCGACCTGACGCGCGCGATGCTGGATGCCGCCTTGCGGGCGGGAAGACGATCGAGCGGCGCCCTGCTGCTGGCTGACGTCGCACGTCTTCCGCTGCGCGCCGGAACTCTGGACGCCGTCTTCGCCGCGGGTCTGATCTCGCACATTCCGCACCCCGGTCACGGGCTGTCGGAGCTTGCACGGGTGGTGCGGCCCGGTGGGCACCTGGCCCTGTTCCACCCCATCGGGCGAGCGGCGCTGGCCGCACGGCACGGCCGCCCGCTCTCGGACGACGATCTGCGGGCCGAGCGCCGTCTCGCGCCGCTGCTGGCAGGGGCCGGCTGGCGGCTCGACGCCTACACCGACGAGGCCAGCCGCTTCCTGGCGCTGGCCACGCGGACCGGCTGACCGGCTGACCGGCTGACCGGCCACCATGACCCGGCTGCGTACGGACAGGCCGAGCCCTCCGGGACCCCGGGCCGGACGAGGCTCGCGGGTCAGCCGGCCGGTACGTCCGACGGCGGCCGTCCGTGGGGCACCGGGCAACCGCGCACGCCGGGCGTGGGGAAGGTACCGAGGTCTGCCACCTCGTAACCGTCCGGGTAGCCCTTGATCTCGGGGTTCTGGCGGGCGTAGTGAGGGGTGGACCGCGGCGGCATGAGCCGAACGGCGCGTGCTCTCAGGAACAGGGCTCCGCGCGTCAGTGCGCGGGCGACGGTACCCGGTCGCTCGTACCGGAACGCCCGGAGCAGGGAGTCGTCGAGCAGGGCGAGGCTGGCTTTGCGGACCACGGGGGCCAGCGGGCGGGGATACCAGGAGCCCATCAGGGCCAGGGTGGCGTCGGAGACAGCGCGTGCGCTCTCGTCCCACCCGAAGTGCTCCTGCTCGTAGGAGTCGAGGGTGCGCTCGAAGTCCTCGTACGTCTGCGGCAGGTCCTGGATGCCCATGCGGGCTCCGAGCGTGCGGTAGTACGCGGCGAAGGCACGCACCTCATGGCCGGACAGCTTGCGCCAGCCGTACGTGTCGAGCCAGCGCTTCGGGACGACGACGAACGTGCAGAGCACATAGCGCATGTCGTCGTTGCTGATGTCGTAGCTGCGGTGCATCCGGTTGATCCGCCGGACGGCCGTGCGGCCCGCCTCGCTGTCGAAGCCGTGCTCCACCACGGTGTCGAGGAGAAGTGCGGTGTCGTCGTACCTCTTCTGTGCACGTTCCGTCAGTTCCGCTGTCTCCGCCAGAAGTCGGCCGATGCTCGGAACGGCGTACGTGCGGTACAGGGCGAGTTCGAGAGCGCGGGTGATGTCCCAGGGGAATTCGAACGACACGGTGAGCCGGTAGATCTGCAGGAAGTCCCGCTCCGGGTCCAGACGCTGGATCTCCTTCAGGCGTTCGTAACGCTTCACCATGCTGTCCCCCTCGTGGGCCGGAGGCACAACCCTACGCGTGCCGGACGGACGGGTACCACGGTGCGAGGGGTGGCATGGCGCGCCACCTCGGCCGGTCGCGCCTTTCGGGTATGTGGCCGTTGCCGCTGTCAGGACCTCGACGAGAGGGTTACCGAGTAGTAGGGTGCGCCGACGGACAAGCGATCGGGGAGAGGGTGGGTGCTGTGGCTGGGACCGACGAGACGGCCGCCGACGACGCGCTGTTCGTGCTGACCGCTGTGCTGCTGACCCCCGCGCAGTTCCCCAGCGTGCTCGGCGACGACTACGTGGCCGCCTGCGCCGCCCTCGGCCTCGAACCGTACGCCGAGGGGTACGGTCTCGTCCTCGGCCAGGACAGCGGCGGTGCCCGCTGGACGGTGGTCGTCGAGGACGTCTCGTCAGTGGCTGTCGCCATCGCCTCGTGGGACTGCGGGATGGCGTACGACCTCTCCCCCGACGGCCGCTCGGTGGTCTGCGCGCACCCCGGATGGCCTCTGGCGCTGGCGGTCGCCGCTCCCGGCGTCCCCGAACCGCACGACCCGTCGCCCGATCCGGACGGGGAGGGGCCGGCGCTGCTGACGCCGCCGGACACCGACGCCTGGGGACCTGCGCAGCGTCGCCTCGGGGCGGACGAGATCGCTCTCCAGTGGGCCGCCTGGCGGGAGCAGATCGACGAGAACGCTTTCGGCGCGTCCGTGGAGTCCGTGGCCGACGGCGAGGAGCGAGCTCCCGCCGGCGTGACCGACGAGGCTCGGGCCCATGAGGGAGGCGCGGAGAAGCCCGCTGGTTCCCGGCAGCATCCCGGGGTACGGAGGGCGCTCGAAGGAGCCCGGGCGTACATCAGCTCCCCGCCCCCGCCCGGTCGGATCCGCTCCGCGTTCGCCCCTGGCGGTGCGCGAACCCTGCGGGTCGACGGGCCGGGGTGGTCCATGGTCGCAAGGACCGACGACATCGCGTTCATCCTGCTGGACGAGGAGCCGGGCGAGATCATGACCGTCGGCCGCGGCCCCGAACTCCCGGGCTTGCTGAAGTCGCTCGACGAACTGGCCGTCCGGCCGGCATGACCTCCCGGGCGGGGATGCGTCCCGCCCCTGTCCGGCCGGACACCATCCGGGCGCCCGGCCGGACATCCCTCGCGCGTGCTACACGCGCTCCAGTGGACGGTGCGGTTCGGCGGGCAGCTCCGCCCTGACCACGTCACCAGGCCGTACGGACCCGCCCCGCGTGACGACACCCATGATCCCCGCCTTGCGGACGACGGTGCCGTCGTCCGTGCGGCCGACGACCTGTTTGAGCAGCCCGTCCTGGAAGGTGTCGATCTGCAGGCACGGGTTCCGCAGGCCGGTCACCTCGACGACGGCCGTGTGGCCGAGATGCAGCAGCGTGCCCACGGGAAGGGCGAGAAGATCGATCCCACCGGTGGTGATGTTCTCCCCGAGCTCGCCCGGGGCGACCTCGAATCCCGCGGGCCCGAGCTCGGCGAAGAGTTCCTGGTGCATGAGATGGACCTGGCGCAGGTTGGGCTGCGCCGGGTCCCGGGCGACCCGGGAGCGGTGCTTGACGGTCACGCCGGCATGGACGTCTCCCTCGACGCCGAGTCCGGTCAGCAGCCTGATGCTGTCCCTGTTCGGCTTGGAGAAGGAATAGACGGCGTTGCTGCTCACCGCGGTCACTGTGCCGGTCAGCGTCCTATCTCCTTGCGGCTGATCCTGCGGAGCCTCCGCCTCTGAGCAGGGTCGAGCATCAGGTAACCCACCGTGGGTACGCCGATGAGGACCAGCAGCGACCACCAGAATCCGATGAACGGAATCAGGACGACTGCCGCGACTACTCCCCCGATGGCGATCTTTGCACCGTTCGACATGATCCGTGCCTCCTCCGCGGCCGGAGCCGCTCCTGGTGAGAGAACGCCTGTGCGCCCCTGACGGTTCCTGCTGTGCGGCACCGCCGCGCAGCGGTCTAGCGGAGCGGCTCGCCGACCTCGTGCATGTGCTCCAGCGCCTGCCGGTAGGACTCGACCAGGCCGGTCTCCGCGTACGGCATGCCGATCGATGCGCAGTGCGCCTTCACCAGCGGCTGCGCCAGCCGGAGGTGGGGGCGGGGCATGCTCGGGAAGAGGTGGTGCTCGATCTGGTAGTTGAGGCCGCCCAGCAGCCAGTCGGTGAGGACGGCACCCCGTACGTTGCGTGAGGTGAGGACCTGACGCTGGAGATGACCCCAGCGGTCGCCGTCGGGGTCGGGCATCTCCATGCCCTTGTGGTTAGGGGCGAAGGCCATGCCCAGGTGCAGGCCGAACAGGGCGTGGTGCACGAGCGCGAAGACGACCGCCTTGCCCGGGGACAGCACGGTCAGGAGCAGGGTTCCGTACAGCGCGAGGTGGCCGGCCAGCAGGAAGCCGGACAGCGCGCGTTCACGGACGGGCTGACGCCGCAGGAACTGGAAGCCGTAGATCTTGAGGGCGATGCCTTCGAGGAGCAGCATCGGGAAGAAGAGCCGCGCCTGGTTACGGGTGAGCCAGCGGGCGAAGCCCTCCCGCTGCGCGGCTTGCTTCTGGGTCCACACCAGGGCGCCGACACCGACGTCGGGGTCCTTGTCTATGTGGTTCGGGTTCGCGTGATGGCGTACGTGCTTGTCGTTCCACCAGGCCTCGTTCATGCCGAGAAGGAGGTTGGCGTGCACGAAGCCGATGGCCCGGCCGGCCTTGCGGTCGCCGGTTATCTGGGCGTGGCCCGCGTCGTGGCCGAAGAAGGCCGTGCGGGTCCACAGGACGGCCAGCGGCAGAGCGAGCAGCAGGGTCCACCAGGTGTCACCGAGCAGCACCATGCCGGTGATGACGACTCCGAGCGCGGCCAGGTTGGCGGTGATCCCTGCCGCGTACCAGCCGGTGCGCCGCTCCAGGAGACCCTGCCCCTTGACGGCCTTCAGGAGCGGTGCGAAATCACTTCCGGAGGCCTGAGGGGCCGCCGGACTCTCCGATCCGTCGCGGGGGTGTTGCGCAACGGTGGCTGCTGCCGCCTGGGGCATGACGTCTCCGGTTTCTGGGCATCTGCGCTGACCTCGTCAAACGTACGGACGGCCGGCCTGCGGCAGCCATGGCGCCATCACCCCGGACGTGCGGGGGGAATCCCCCGTGTCCGGTGGTGGTGCGAGCCGCACCCCAGGCTTCAGAAGGCGAAATGAGTGAGGTGGATCACTGGGCATCTCTCCCGGAACGGGCCGTGGGTGGAGTACCCTCGGCGACCCCGGGCTCACTAGTCAAATTTGAGGAATCTGACATCGCTGTGCACAGGCTCCCTGCGGTCACACTCAACGAGATCTTCGAACTGTCCCGCTGCTCCGCAGTCTTCCTCCCCGCGGATCCGGCCCGTACCGGCCTGATCGCGTTCTGGAATGCGGACGGTAGCACCCCTCCCGTCGATCCCGGGAGCCAGACGGAGCTGACGGTGGCCGGGAGCGACGGCCACCCTTATGTGGTCCCGGCGTTGACGATGCCCGTAGGGGACGCGTTGCCGGTGCTGACACGGGCGCGGGCGAACGCGCACGCCTCGCCCTCGACCACGTTCTGGGGCGCCGCCGGACTTCTCGCGCTCCAAGTCGTCGCCCGCGGGCTGCTGCTGCCGGGCTTGAGCCCAGAGGACCACGACGCGTGGCGAGTCGGCCCGCTGACCGTTGAGGATGTCGAGCGTGTCCGGGTGCTGGCGGCGTCCATGCCTCCCGACGCCCACGCGGTACCGCTCGATACGGCGGCCTCTCCGCTGATGCTCGCCGAGCCCGAGTCGCTGGTGCGGTCGTTCCTCGACGCGGTGGCGGACGGACTGCCACGCACGCCGGCGGCCGAACTGGTCACCGGCGCGCCTGCGTTCGCCGCACCGGCCGCACAGCATCTGCCCGGCTTGCGGCCGTGGGCGGCCGATGTGGCGGCCGGTCACGACGCGGGCGTGCGGCTGTCCCTGCGTGTAGAGGTCTCGGGCCTCGGCGACACGGGTGGCCTGGAGGGCGCGGGAGAGACGGCCGGAGCGGACCGCGCCCCCGCGTTCCGGGTGGTTCTGCAGATCCACAGCGTCCAGGATCCCGCCCTGGTCGCCGACGCGGCGGACGTATGGGCCGACCGGTCCCCCGCCGCGTCGTCGTTCGGCCCACGCGCCCGCATGGACGCCCTGCTCGCACTGCGGCGTGCCGCCCGCGCCTGGCCTCCCCTGGCTCCCCTTCTGTCCGCCGCGGTCCCGGACGCGGTCGAGCCCGCCGACGAGGAGGTCGCGGACCTGCTGGGCCCGGCGGCGACCGCGCTCGCCGCGACGGGCGTACAGGTGCACTGGCCCAGGGAACTGACGAGGAAGCTCACTGCGCGGGCGGTGATCGGCCCGCGGGGCGACGGCGACGGGACGACGTCGCGGAGCGGATCGGACACGCCGTCCTTCCTGTCCGCCGACGCCCTGCTCGCGTTCGACTGGTCGTTCGCCCTGGGCGACACGAAGCTGAGCCGGGCGGAGCTCGACCGGCTGGCCGAGGCGGGCCGGCCGCTGGTCAGGCTGCGTGACCAGTGGGTGCTCGTCGATCCGGAGGACGCCCGGCGTGCCCGTGGGACGCGCGACCGCGAGGTCACGCCGATCGACGTGCTCGGGGCGGTCCTGACCGGGACCACCGAAGTGGACGGCCGCCGGGTGGCTGTGGCCGCGACGGGCTGGCTGGAGGCGCTGCGCGAGCGGATCGCGGACCCTGATCGGGGAGACCGCGGTACGGTCGGGCAGCCAAAGTCACTCGACGCGAGTCTGCGCGACTACCAGCTGCGTGGCCTCGACTGGCTGCACACCATGACCTCGCTGGGTCTCGGCTGCTGCCTCGCCGACGACATGGGGCTCGGAAAGACGATCACGCTGATCGCCCTGCACCTGCACCGCCAGGACATCGAGTCGGCCGCGGGTCCCACGCTCGTGGTCTGCCCCACCTCTCTGATGGGCAACTGGCAGCGGGAGATCGAGAGGTTCGCCCCCGGCACGCCGGTACGCCGCTTCCACGGCGGGACTCGCTCGCTCGACGGTCCGGCGGACGGTGAGTTCGTCCTCACGACCTATGGGACGATGCGTCTCGACGCGGCCCGGCTGGCGCGGGTGTCCTGGGGCCTGGTCGTCGCCGACGAGGCGCAGCACGTCAAGAACCCCCACTCCGCGACCGCCCGGCAGCTGCGCGCCATCGGCGGGCGGGCGCGCGTCGCGCTCACCGGCACCCCGGTGGAGAACAACCTCTCCGAGCTGTGGGCCATCCTCGACTGGACGACGCCCGGACTGCTCGGGCCGCTCGGCACCTTCCGCACGCGCTACGCGAGCGCGGTGGAGGGAGGGAGTGACCCTGCCGCCGCCGAACGGCTCGCCTCACTGGTCCGCCCGTTCCTCCTGCGACGCCGCAAGTCCGACCCCGGCATCGCGCCCGAGCTCCCGCCCAAGACGGAGACGGACCGTGCCGTGTCGCTCACGGCCGAGCAGACGGGTCTGTACGAGGCGGTGGTGCGCGAGACGCTCGAGGAGATCTCCGGCGCCGACGGCTTCGCGCGGCGCGGGCTGGTGATGAAGCTGCTGACGGCACTCAAGCAGATCTGCAACCACCCGGCGCAGTACCTCAAGGAGGAGCGCCCCCGGATCGTGGACCGGTCGGGGAAGGTGGAACTGCTGGACGAGCTCCTCGACATCATCCTCGCCGAGGGGGCGAGCGTGCTGGTGTTCACCCAGTACGTACGCATGGCCCGACTGCTGGAACAGCACCTGGCCGCACGCGGCGTACGCACCCAGTTCCTGCACGGCGGCACACCCGTCGCCGAGCGGGAGGCCATGGTCAGCCGTTTCCAGGCGGGCGAGGCGCCGGTGTTCCTCCTGTCGCTCAAGGCCGCGGGAACCGGACTCAATCTGACCCGGGCCGGCCACGTCGTGCACTTCGACCGCTGGTGGAACCCGGCCGTCGAGGCGCAGGCGACCGACCGCGCGTACCGGATCGGGCAGACTCAGCCGGTGCAGGTGCACCGGCTGATCGCCGAGGGCACCATCGAGGACCGGATCGCTGCCATGCTGGCGCGGAAGCAAGGGCTCGCGGATTCGGTGCTCGGCAGCGGCGAGGCCGCGCTCACGGAACTGAGTGATGCGGAGCTGGCCGAACTGGTCGAGCTGCGAGGGGGCGCACGATGAACGACGACTACGAACCGGAGCGCACGTTCGCCGCGCTTCCGCCCGCCAAGGGCCGCGGTTTCGCCTCCTCCTGGTGGGGCCTGGCATGGCTGAAGGCGCTGGAGGACACGGCACTCGACGGTGAACAGCTCAAGAGGGGGCGGAGGCTGGCCCGCGAGGGCAGGGTCGGCGCGGTGTCGGTCCGGCCCGGCCGGCTCACCGCGGTCGTGCAGGACCGCGACTCGACGGGTTATCGCAGCGACGTCCTGCTCCAGGAGCTGACCGAGGAGGAGTGGGACCGCTTCCTGGACATGGCGTCCGAGCGTTCCGGGCACATCGCCGCCCTGCTCGACCGCGAGATGCCGCCGCATCTGGTGGAGGACGCGGCCGCCGCCGGCCTCGACCTGCTGCCGGGGATCGGCGACCTGGAGCCGGAGTGCAGCTGCGAGGCGTGGGACCACTGCCCGCACTCGGGCGCCCTGTGCTACCAGGTGGCGCGGTTGCTCGACCAGGATCCCTTCGTGCTGCTGCTGTTGCGGGGGCGGGACGAGCGGCGGCTGCTCGACGAGTTGCAGGTGCGGAGCGCCGCCCGTGCGGTTCACCCGGCGAGTGGCGGGGCCCTGTCGAAGGAGCCGGGCCGGGGGCCGGTGTCACGGGGGGTGCCGGCCGACGAGGCGTACGCGGCAGCGGGCATCCTGCCGCCGCTGCCCCCTGTGCCTCCCCTCCCCGCGGAACCGGGCATGCCGCCCTCACTGGACGCGGAGACCGACGTGGCCGCGGGTATCGATGCCTCGGCCCTGGAGTTCCTGGCAGCGGACAGCGCCGTACGGGCGTACGGAATGCTGGTCGAGGCGCTGGCCGCAGGCCACGGAGTACAGCCGCTGCCGACCGGTTTGAGCGCGGAGCAGGACGCCGTGCGGCTCGCCGCCGAGGGCCGCCCCTGCGACCGGATCACGGCCCGCCTCGGCACTGCGGCCGGGCGTGGGCAGGCGGGCCTCGACGCCGCGGTGCGGGCCTGGCGTCACGGCGGGCCCGCCTCGCTGGCGGTGTACGAGGAGGAATGGCTGCCCGACGAGGAGGAGTTGGCCCGGGCCCGGGCACAGCTCGCCGCGGCGTGGGAGGAGGGTGAGAGTCCGCAGCTGCGTGCCGTCGGCAACCGCTGGACCGTGGCCGGGACCGGTGTCCAGGTGCGGTACGGGCGCGACGGGCGGTGGTGGCCGTACGCCGAGGAGCGGGGCCGGTGGGTGCCGGCCGGCCCGGGGGAGGCCGATCCGGCGGCGGCACTGGCCGGAGTGCTGTCCGGCTCCTGACGGCCGCACGCCCGTGACGCGACGGTTCCGGCTCGCGGAACCGTACGGGGAAGCCTGGCGTGTTGAGCCGTAGACCGGTAACACGTCCCTCGCACAGGAGTGCTCATGCAGCGCAGACGGATCCTCCAGGGCGCCGCGGTCACGGCCACCGCGGCGCTCCTCCCGGCGTCCGTCCGGGCCGTGGCCGCTGCCACGGAGGAGACCGATCACCCCGCAGCGCAGTGGCATCCGGCCTCCACGGCCAACTACACGCCCGCGAGGCGCCCTTCGTCCCACCCGGTCGACCGCGTCGTCATCCACGTCGCCCAGCAGACGTTCACGCAGACCGTCGGTATCTTCCAGAACCCGGCCAAGCGGGTGTCCGCCCACTACGTGGTGCGCTCGGGCGACGGGTTCGTGGCCCAGTGCGTGCGGGAGCGGGACATCGCCTGGCATGCGGGGAGGTGGGATCACAACACCCGCAGCGTAGGGATCGAGCACGAGGGCTGGGTCGACCAGCCCGGGTACTTCACCCACACGATGTACGCGCGGTCGGCGAAGCTCACGGCGGACATCTGCGAGCGCTACGGCCTTCCCAAGGACCGCACGCACATCATCGGTCATCACGAGGTGCCGGGCAGCGACCACACCGACCCCGGGATCCACTGGGACTGGCAGCGCTTCATGCGCCTGGTCAACCTGGTCTGACGCCCGCGGGATGACGGGCGGGCGGAGGCAACTCCCCACCGCCCGCCGGGCCGGCCGGTCAGCCCGCCGCGTTGCGCCAGACCGTCAGGTCCAGACTCATGTACTCGCTCGGCGAGTCCTCGGCTGAGAAGCCCTGGACGGTCACGAGACCCATGTGGCCCGTGCCGGTGAACACGCAGACCTGACGGCCCTTCGACAGCTTCTCGGTGGCGATGTTCTCCGCGAACCTGGTGTCCGCGCGGCACACTTCGAATGACCCCTGCTGCGCGGGGTCGAGCAGCACCAGCTTTCCGCCGGTGCTCTCCGCGTCCAGGTACCCGCCGGTGTCGTAGGAGAGTTCGTACCCGGCGTCCTCGCCCTCCTGGGGCCGCACGTCCTCGTCCGCGAGCGTCAGGTGATAGCCGGCGGTGAGATTGATGCCCTTGTACTCCGAGGGCTCCGGGGCGGGCTCTTCCTGCGCTTCGTCCTCCGATGTGTCCGCGGGCTTCGCGTCCGGCGCCGGCGTCCCGCTGCTGTCCTTCTCCTGCCCGCCCCGGGGCGAACTCCCGCCCTGCGTCTGCTTCTCGTCGTCCTGGTTCAGCAGGTACGCCGTGCCACCGCCCGCGATACCGAAGACCAGCGCGGCAGCGAGGGCGATGAACAGAGCGCGCCGCCCCGCGCCCTTCCCGGTCACGGGGGCTGGTTCGTCGTGGTGGGCACGGGACGACCCGGCGCGGGATGGGCCTGCGCGTACGAGGGGTACTGCGTGGGTGCGTAGGCATGACCCTGCGGGCCGGCCTGCCGCGTGGGCGGGTGCGGCTGCTGCGCCCTGTGGGGCGGCGGACCGAACCCCGGGGGCGGAGTGGCCGGAGCGGGGGTGACCGGCGCGGTGGGTGAGTACGCCACGCCCGGGGACGGGGTGGTGGGGGCGGCGGCCGGGGGCGGCGGGGTCTGGACGGGCGCCGGGGCCGCCGCCCGCACGGTGATGTCGGCGGCCACCGGAGCGGGGAGCCAGTCCTCCGGGCGCCGCAGTACCGTCTCCGCGTTGGCGGCCCTGCACATCTCGATGATCTCGGTGATCGACGGCCTGCCGGCGGGGTCCTTCGTGAGGCACCGGGTGACGAGCTCGGTCAGCCGGTCCGGGACCCCCGCGAGGTCGGGTTCCTCGTGCACGATCCGGTAGAGCACGCCGTGCGAAGTACCCTCGCCGAAGGCCGGGGCGCCCGTTGCCGCGTACGCCGCCACCTGGCCGAGAGCGAAGATGTCGGTGGCCGGGGTCACCTTGCGCCCTGCGGCCTGTTCGGGCGCCATGAACGAGGGGGTGCCGATCGTCACTCCGCTGCCGGTGAGCGACGTCGCGTCGGCGGCGTAGGCGATCCCGAAGTCGATCACCCGGGGCCCGTCGGCGGCGAGCAGCACGTTGGACGGCTTCAGATCCCGGTGGACGATGCCCGCACCGTGAATGACGTGGAGCGCTTCCGCCACGCCGGCGACGAGCAGGAGCACCGCCTGCACGGGCAGCGCTCCGTGCGCGACGACCGCGTCGGCCAACGAGGGGCCGGGTACATAGGCGGTCGCCAGCCATGGGTGGGTACCGGCGGTGTCGGCGTCGATGACAGGGGCGGTGAACAGGCCCTGCACTCGCTGTGCGGACTGGACTTCCTGGGCGAAGCGGCGCCGGAACTCCGGGTCCTCACCGAACTCCGGGCGAATGACCTTGATGGCCACGGGCCGCCCGCCGGGCGTGTAGGAAAGATAGACCTTGCCCATGCCGCCGGACCCGAGCTTCGCGGCGATCCTGTACCCGGCGATCGTGGCCGGGTCGTCGCCCGCCAGGGGCTGGAAGATCTGGGGACCGTTGCCCCGGTCGTTCTGCTGACCGCTCATTGACTTGTCTCTCCCCCGAAGAACACTGATGGAGAACGGCACCCTATCCAAGTGGGGAGGAACCTTCGCCTCCGCCTTGTCTCCGTGTCGGGACGTCCGTCTCGCGCGCACCGTCGGCACCACCGGCCTGCGAAGCGTTCCCCGCCGGGTCCTCCCCCTGTCCGTCTTCTTCCGTGGAACCTTCATCGGCCACCATCGGTGGCCCCATGGCTCCTCCGCCCCTCAGCCGTTCCAGGTCGGAGGACCGGACCTGGATCACGAGCAGCGCGATGAGCGCGGCGACGACGGAGAAGACCGCGGCGACGACGAAGGCACTGGAGACGCCCGAGGCGAGTACCTGGTCGGCCCACGGTGCGGGGAGCTCCCCCGTCCTGCGGAACTCCAACTGCTGGGCAGGGGTCGCCTCGGCGAGAAAGCGGGGAACCTGGTCCGTCGCCTCGTTGCGGCTGGCGGTGCCGAACACCGTGACGAGGATGGACAGTCCCAGCGAGCCGCCGACCTGCTGGGTGGCGTTGAGGACCCCGGAGGCGGCGCCCGCCTCCCTGGGTGCCACCCCGGACACCGCCATCAGCGTCAGGGACACGAACTGCATACCCATGCCGAAGCCGAAGACCAGGATGGGCCCGAGGATGCTGCCCAGGTAGGTGCTGTGGACATCGGTCAGCGTGAGCCAGCCGAGCCCTATCGCCGCCAGGATCGCGCCCACCACCATGAAGGGTTTGGGACCCCATCTGGGCAGCAGTTGCGAGGCGAGTCCCGCGCTGATCGCAATGATCACACTCACCGGCAGGAAGGCCAGGCCGGCCCGCAGCGGGCTGAAGTCGAGGATGTTCTGTACGAAGAGGGTGAGGAAGAAGAACATGCCGAACATCGCCGCGGCCAGACTCAGCATCATCCCGTAGGCACCGGCGCGATTGCGGTCACGGAACATGGGCAAGGGCGTGATGGGCTGCCTCGACCGGCGCTCGACGGCCAGGAAGGCCGCGAGGAAGACCACGGCACCCACGAAGGCGCCGATCGTCAAGATGTCGGTCCACCCGTCCTCGGACGCCCGGATGAAGCCGTAGACGAGCAGCACCATACCGAGGGTGGACGTGAGCGCGCCCAGGAGGTCGAAGTGGCCCGGATGGCGCTCGGATTCCTTGATGTACCGGGGTGTCGCGAGGGCGATCAGCAGACCGATGGGCACGTTGACGAAGAGCACCCAGCGCCAGTCGAGCCACTCCACCAGCAGGCCCCCCGCGAGCAGGCCGATCGCGCTTCCGCCCGCGGACACGGCGGCGAACACTCCGAACGCCCTGTTCCGCTCAGGCCCTTCGCGGAAGGTCGTGGTGATGAGCGAGAGGGCGGTCGGTGAGGCGATGGCACCACCGACGCCCTGCAGCGCACGAGCGGCGAGCAACTGCCACGACTCCTGCGAGAGCCCGCCCAGCAGGGAGGCCAGCACGAAGAGCAGGACTCCGAAGACGAAGACCCTGCGGCGCCCGAGGATGTCGCCCAGCCGGCCGCCGAGCAGGAGCAGCCCGCCGAAAGTCAGGGTGTAGGCGTTGATCACCCACGACAGGCTCTCGGTGGAGAAGCCGAGGGAGGTCTGTATGTGCGGCAGGGCGATGTTCACGATGGTGATGTCGAGTACCACCATCAGCTGACAGGAGGCGATGATGAGCAGGGCTATCCCCTTGCCACGGCCCCGCTCCGGGGATGCGGCAGCGGGCGAGGACTTCGCTCGGGCTTCGGTCATCGCGATACGCGCCGTACGGGTCGGCAGTGCGCAGAAACGTTCACTCATCGACGTTAGGACGGGCCGGACGGCACCGCCAATCGATCACGTGACGCACGCGCGCACGGGCGCACGGCCACCTCGAGGCGCACGTCCGACGGCCCCGCCGGTCAGGAACGGCCGACGGGGCCACGAGGGGGCGGGGAGCCGGAATCAGGTGAAGTTCACGTCACTGCACAGGAAGTACGTCTGGTCCATGTGCGATGCCTGCCAGATCGTGTAGACGACATGACGGCCACTGAGACCCGAGGTGCTCACCGGGATCTCGTAGTTCTGGCCGGGGGCGTACCTACCGGTCTCGGCGACCAGTTGGAGATCACCCCAGCCCAGCGCCTCCGTGGCGGGGTCGAAGCCCTGCCGCGTGACATACACCTTGAAGTAGTCGGCGCCGTGGCTGGCCTGGTCGTGGAGCTTCACCGTGAAGTCACCGGTGACGTCCGTCGTCTTCCAGGCGCCCACCCCGTCCAGGGAGTTGTACCGCCCGCTCTCGGCGTGGCCGCCGCTGCACAGCTGGCCGTCGGGCACGACGGCCGGGAAGTTACCGCCGGAGCCGTTGCGGTAGAGCCCGTTCCAGTTCCACATGGCGTTGGGGTCGGCCTGCCAGGCCTGCCAGCACATGGGGTCCTCCTGCGCCATGGCGGGGTTCTGGAAGTCATCGCCCCAGCGCAGCCAGCAGCCGTAGTTGCGGGAGGCCGGGTCGACGACCGAGCCGTGGGCGTTCGCGGTGCCCGTCCACGGGAGGAGGCAGAGTACGGCGGCGACGAAGACACCGCAGAGCCGCACGGCCCAGCCGCCTAAATTGACGCGGTCATGACAGATCATGGATGCGATCTCCATTCCGGGAGGTGGGGGGATCAGTCGGCGTGGGAGCGCTCCCGCGCCATGGTGGCTTTGCCCCGCCAGCGCCCTCTCAAACATCCGCCAGGGGGTCACCAGTAGTGGCGGCGGCCCCCGACCGCGTGCCCCACCGCTCCCAGCAGCCACAGGGCGAGGCCTATCACCAGCAGGATGACGCCGATGGTCCAGAGGACACCCACGCCGGTCACCAGGCCGAGAATCAGCAGGATGGCTCCAATGATGATCATGACTGCCTCCGACCACAGAGCGACGCATTGTGTATGCGCATATAAATGAGCATATGCCGCGAACCGCCCCAAGCCCAGAGCAGCAGCGCAGAGCCCGTGAGCGTGTGCTGTCGGCGACGCCGGGGCTCGGTCAGTCGCGGGGCAGCAGGCTCCCCAGCGGGCCGAGGTCCAGATTGAGGTCCTCGGGCCGCACTCCGTGCTGCTCGCAGAGCTCCGCCATCCGCTGGTCGAGCAGCATGAGCGTCGTCCCGATCTCGTCCACCTGGCTCTCGGTGAGGTCACCCTGATCGATACGGCGGATGGCCTGCCGTTCCATCAGCTGCCGCAGCAGCTCCACCACGGTCAGAACCAGCGCCACGAGATCGCGCCCCAGCTGGTCCGAGTCGACATCGAGTCGCGAGGTGGTCACAGCGGGCCCCCGTCCGCCCAGGGCGCCGGAATGCGTTCGTTGACGGAGGAGAGCAACGCGTGGAGGGACAGCCGCACGAGCGGAACGTCCGCGATCGCGATCACCAGGTCACCACTGACCACCACTCCCGTCGCCAGGACCCGGTCCAGCAGGTCGACCAGCGGCACGCCGATGGGGCCGGTCAGCGGCTCGGGATTGTCCCAGGGCACCACCTCACGCTCCATCTCTACACCTCACCGACGAAGGAGTAGGGCACCCAGGGGCCCGAGACGTCGATCCGCGTCCCTGTCGCGTCCCGCAGGTTCCGGGTGAGTGTCTCCAGCTCGACCGCACGGTCCTCCGCCACCAGGTAGGTGGCGTTGAGCACTTGCAGGTGGCCGTCCGTCTCGAGCTCCGGACCGTGGAGCCGCAGCCTTCGCCCCGCGGCGGCGAGGTTCCGGTAGGCGCCGTCCACCGTCTCGGCGAGTCGGAGTGCGTCGTCATGCCTCCGCTCGCGTTGCGCCTGCACTCCTCGCTTGCGCTCCAGATAGGCGAGGCCGGCTCCTGGAGCGGGGCGGGAGCGTGCGGTCGGTGTCCCGGGCACCGGTGGAGTGGGGTCAGAGGCCGGCAAGGGGGCGGCATAGACTTTCACGCCCCATTCCGAGTGGCCCGCGGTGCGCTCAAGAGCTCCGCGGAAGCGCTCCGTCTCGCCGAGCAGCGCCTGCCGGGCCCGTTCCTCGTCGTGGTAGAGCGTGGCCATCGGGAGAGGGACGGTCGGGCACGACGCAGCCGCCGCCGATACCACGTCGTGGTGTGCGCGGGCATAGCGCTCGAGCTCGCCCCGGTCGGACATGCGGGCCTGCCACACCTCTTCCGTGAAGTCCACCGCCCGCACCGCCTGGACGATCGCCGTCAGAGCACCGAAGCACAGTGGGCGCAGCGGTTCGCCCGCCGCGACACCCGGCAGACAGGCGAACACGGCCGGATCCGGTGCTTCACACACGGCGAACACGTAGAGGGCGGTCCCCTCCACGACCTGTTCGGTTCCCCACTCCGTCATGTGGCTCCGTTCTCCTTGCTCATCGGTCGTCCGACGTCTCGTCCGACTTCGACTCCAGCGCTTCCAGACGCTCGCGCAGTTCCCGGTTCTCGTCCTGGAGCGAGTGACGCGCGGCGCGCGAGCTCAGTGCCGGATCCGTCTCCCACCAGTCGATCCCGGCCTTCTTGGCGGTATCCACCGAGGCCACGAACAGACGGAGCCGAATGGTGAGCAGCTCGATGTCGAGAAGGTCGATCTTGATGTCGCCGGCGATGACGATTCCCTTGTCGAGAACGCGTTCGAGGATGTCGGCGAGGTTGGTGTTCTGCGGCCCTGGGACGGGGTAGGCGTCCCGCCCGAGATCGAGCTCGGTCACCGCGATGCCCTCCGCCCACGTCGTCTCCTGGGTGCGGGGTCCTCTTCCTCCTCGTCCTCCTCGGGGTCTTCCTCCTCGTCCTCCTCTTCGGGCTCCTCGTCGTCCTCGGGCTCGTCCTCCTCCTCTTCTTCCTCCTCCTCAGGCTCCTCCTCGTCCTCGTCCGGCTCCTCGTCCTCGTCCTCGTCCGGCTCCTCGTCCTCGTCCGGCTCGTCGTCCTCGTACTCGTCCTCCGGCTCTTCGTCGCCCCCTTCCTCATCGGAGTCGTCGGACTCCTCGTCGTCCCGTCCGGAGTCGTCGGACTCCTCGCCCTCGGACTCCTCCTTCTCCATGGCCTCTTCGTGCGTCATGACGACTTCACCGTCACGGATCTCACCGCGCCAGCCCTCAGCCTCCTCGTCCGTGAGCGTGACGAACCGCTGGAAGAGTTTGAAGTCCAGTCGCATACGGCGGCCCTGCACCCGCCAGAGATTGCCCGTCTTCTCGAAGAACCCGGAGGGGAAGTACTCGATCACCAGGACGATGCGGGTGAGACTCGGCGCCAGTTCGTGGAAACTCACACATCCACGCGTGGAGCCCTTGGCCCCCTCGGACGTCCACACGATGCGATCGTCGGGGACCTGCTCCTGGACGGTCGCCTTGAAGCCGCGCGTGGACGGGCCGATCTTGACCTTCCAGTCGCTCGACATCTCCTCATCCATCGAGACGCTCTGGACGCCCTTCGCGAAGCTGCCGAACTTGTCGTACCGCGTCCAGTGGTCGTAGGCGTCACGCAGGGGCACCCCGACGTCCAGGACCTCGATGATGTTCATGGACTTGCCGCCACCGGACTTGCTCTTCCCCTTCCCACCCCCGAACACGTCCTTCGCCTTGTCGACGACCTTGTCCTTGACGTCCCCCGCCTTCTCCGAGACGAACGCCTTCACGGGGGATTCGCCCTGCAGCACCCGAGATCCGATCGACGGCAGCGAACCGCCGTTCTCGGCGATGTCGGTGAGCTGCCCCGTCAGACCGGTCAGCTTGTCGCCCGCCTTCTGTGCGAGCTTCCCGGTCTGCGCGCCGACGAAGTTGGAGAGCTCCTCGCGGAGGCGGTCCATGCCCGACGCTTCCGCCTCGGGTTCTTCCTTGTCCGTCCTGGCCATGGCTGCCTACCTCCGCCGTTCGCCGCGCTTGGACGCGGCTCGCTTCGATGACGTCGTCTTCTTGGCTGGGGCACTCTTCTTGGCCGAGGACTTCGGGGCCGGAGCCGACTTCTTCGCGGGCGCCTTCCGCCCCGGGGCCTTCTTGGCCGGAGCCGACTTCTTGGCGGCGGCCTTCTTGGCCGGAGCCGACTTCTTCGCAGCGCCCTTCTTCGCGGGAGCCGACTTCTTGGCAGCGGCCTTCTTGGCGGTGGCCTTCTTCGCCGCTGCCTTCTTCGCGGGCGCCTTGTGCTCAGCAGCCTTCTTCGCGGGAGCCTGCCTCTTCGCCGCCGCTTTCTTGCCGGCTCCGCGTCCACCGTCCTCGGCGGAGGACTTGCCCCGGCGCGTGCTGGGTCGAGGCTCTTCCGGCTCGTCCTCCTCGTCCGGCTCCTGGTCCTCCTCGTCCGGCTCCTCGTCCGGTTCCTCGTCCGGCTCCTCGTCCTCCTCGTCCTCTTCGTCCTCCTCCTCCGGCTCCTCGTCCTCGTCGGGACCCTCTTCGTCCTCTTCGTCCTCCTCCTCTTCGTCCTCCTCGTCCTCGGGCTCGTCCTCGTCGTACTCGCCCTCGTGCTCCTCGTTCTCGTCGTCTTCCTCGTCGGGCTTCCCCAGCCGCGCCGTCCGGTCGCCGATGGCGTCGGCCAGCGAATTCATGCCACGGTCCGCGGCCGCCGTCAGCGCTTTCCTGCCGGATTCGAGGAACTCGCCCCGCAACTGTTCCTGGAGCTCCGCGAACTGCGGCATCTCGCTCAACCTGCGCACGCCCTCGGCCGCCAGCTGCCGGGGTTCCAGGCCGAAGCGCCTGCCCGCCAGATAGGTGGCGACGGAAAGGGCCAGGCGGCCCTTCTTCGTGCGTCCGAGTACGTATCCGCCCACTACGGCTGCCGCGAGCGTGGCCTTGGTCTGATCTTCCATGAGTGCGTCACCTTCGATGGTTAGGTGCGGGGCGGACCCGGCCGGCGTAGAGCCGGTCGAGCAGCTCCTCCTCTTCCCGTTCGAACTCCTCCAGGCCGACGTTCCCGTCTTCCAGCTCCTGGTTCAGAGCGGCGAGCTGGGCCCGGATCACCCCCGGGTCGTGCAGCTCACGGTCAGCCGCGTCATGCACCTTGTCGGCGACCCAGATCACACCGCGGACCGGTGCGAGGGGTAGCAGGAGCAGGCCTGTGAACAGTCCCATGTCAGACCCCCGCGGCCGTCGGCCGCTTGCCGCGGGGGGAGACGAAGCTGTAGCAGGGCAGGGGCCCCGCCACGCGCAGCTCGACGCGTGCCCGGTGGGCGTCGGCGAACCGGCGCACCGCTGCGCGGAAGGCGTCGCTCTCCCCGCGTTCGACGAGAAACGACATGTTGAGCGCGCATCCCGGGACCTCCGGCCCTGCAGCCACCGCACGGGCCAGAGGCGTGAGCTCGTGCAGAAGTCTCTTGCCGGCCTCGGAGGCCCGACGGGACAGGGCGGTGGCCACAGCCTCACCGAGCCGGACGTTCGCCTCGTAGTCAGGTCGCCTGCGCACTGCCTCGCGCAGACGTCGTACGTCCTTCTCCTCGGCGACGACGGCCGCGAGCGCGTCCTGGGCGGGGAGCGCCTTGACGTTGATCTCCACGCTTCCTTCGAGGTGGCGGAGAGCCGCCAGGTGATCGGCCTGCGATGTTGTCAGCTGAGCGCGGACCGCGGCCTCGTCCGGTGCGACCGCGCCGAACCGCATGGGCAGCAGGGGGCTCCCGTCCGAGAGGCGCATCAGCAGGTCCTGGTGCGCCATCAGGTCCCGCCGTCGCGCGCGCAGTCGTGGTGGGGCGGCGCTCACCACGGCGGTGACCTGCCCCTCACCGACCAGCCGCAGAGCGGCCGGAGGGCTGCCCACACCGACGGCGTCGGCCGGGAGCTTCCTTCCTGCCGGAATGATCGCGTAGACGTACACACCGCTCTCGGTCACGGCTCAGGCCTCCGCGTGCCGGCGTCGGCTCGCGCCGTCGCGGGCGGGGGCCCGGCGCTTCTTCGGCCGCTCCTCGCGCTCGCCGTGGTCGTCCTCGTCGTCGCCCGTCCCCACCGCCTTGCGCACCGTGTCCCCCACCGACTCCGCCGCCTTGCGCACCTTCCGCTTGCCGACCGACTTGGCGGCGCGTCCACCGAGCAGCTCGGGGATGGTGGTGCTGCCCGAGTCGCGCTCGAGGTCGAGCCGGTTGCACGCCTCGGCGAAACGCAGGTAGGTGTCCACACTCGCGATGACGATGCGCGCGTCTATCTTGAGGATCTCGATGCCGACGAGTGAGACCCGGACGAACACGTCGATGACCATGCCCCGGTCGAGGATGAGTTCGAGAACGTCGTAGAGCGTCCCTGCCCGGGGCGGGCACGGGGCGACTTCGTCGGCGTACATGGTCGTGGTCATGGAGCGTCCTTCCGGGTGATTGGGGCGGCACGGGTCATTCGTCGGCGGAGCCACGCCGGTAACGGCGGACCCTGCTGTACTCCATGAGTTCGCCCCGGTCGTCGATCTGCACCTCGTAGGAGGCCAGCAGACTCGTGGTGTCCGGGATGCGGGGCACTTCGAGTACGTCGACGACGACGCACCATCCGTCGTCCTTGCGCCGCACGGCCGACACGCCCTCCGCGGCGTGACGGATGAGTCGTTCCAGGCTCTCGCAGGCAGCGCGCGCAGCGTCCTCGGGACCGCGGCGGGACGAGGGGCGGGGGGCTGCCGTTTTCGCTGTCTGCCCGGATCGGGCGCGCCGATTCTCTGCCATGGGATCCAGTCTGGTCAGGATCGGTTGCGGCGCATCTCGACGGACCGGCGGGTGCTCGGGGACACTCACCCTTTCGGCGTTCCGGCGGGACGCGTGGCACTCGACGTGTGCACAGTCGTAGGCATGAGTGAGAGCCGTGGCCCGGACAGGCCCGATGAAGAGCACGTACGGCCATCGGGTGTCGGCGACACGACCGTCGAGGCGCTCGGAGCGCTGACGGAGGCGCTGGAGAAGGTGGAGAGGGCCCGAGGGCAGCTCTACGGATTCCACCAGCTCACGGGCGGGGCGGATCTGACCCTCGACCGGGCGGTCGAGTTGCTCCGGATGGGTGGTCACGCGGAGCAGGCCGACCTGGTCGAGCGGGAGATCCTCGGCCGCAACGTCATCCCCGGCTGTTGGACCTTCCAGCTCGTCGAGGCGTACGACGACACGTACTACCGGCCGTTCGTCGCGGTTGAGGAGCGGGTGCGCGAGGAGCTGGCGGGAGGACGGCGCCACCTCTTCGAGGCGGAGATGAAAGAGGCCCGCCGTACCCACGGGCATCCTCACCACACCGCGCGGCCCTGACGATGGATGCGGCGGAGGCCCTGCGACGGATCGCCTTCCTTCTGGAGCGGTCCCAGGCAGCCACGTACCGGGTGAAGGCCTTCCGCACGGCGGCGGACGCGATCGGCACCATGGACGCGGACGAAATCGCCCAGCGGGTGGCGCACGGTTCGCTGGAGACCGTGCGCGGCATCGGGCCGAAGACGGCGAAGGTGATCCGTGAGGCCGCGCAGGGCGCGACGCCCGGCTATCTCCAGGCGCTGGAGGAGGAGGCCTCGGCGCCGTTGGCCCCGGGTGGTCAGACGCTGCTCGCCGCGCTCCGCGGTGACTGCCATCTGCACTCGGACTGGTCCGACGGTGGCAGTTCCATCGAGGAGATGGGCCGGACGGCGATCGAGCTGGGCCACGAGTGGGCGGTACTCACCGACCACTCCCCCCGGTTGACCGTGGCCAACGGGCTCTCGACCGAGCGCCTCCTCGATCAGTTGTCCGTCGTGACACAGCTCAACGAGCGCTGGGCACCCTTTCGTCTGCTCACCGGCATCGAGTGCGACATCCTGGCCGACGGCTCACTGGACCAGGACGCCGAGGTGCTCGAGCGGCTCGACGTGGTCGTCGTCTCCGTGCATTCGAAGCTGCGCATGGACGCGGCGGAGATGACGGAGCGGATGCTCACCGCCGTACGCAATCCGCATGCGGACGTCCTGGGGCACTGCACGGGGCGGCTCCTCGGTGGCAAGAAGCGGCCCGAGTCGCAGTTCGACGCCGGCCGGGTCTTCGCCGCGTGTGCGGAGGCGGGGACGGCGGTGGAGATCAACTGCCGCCCGGAGCGGCTCGATCCCCCGCGCGAACTGTTGCGGAAGGCGGTCGCGTCGGGCGCCCTCCTGTCCATCGACACCGACGCGCACGCGCCGGGGCAGCTCGACTGGCAGCGGTACGGCTGTTCCCGGGCGGAGGAGTGCGGCGTTCCGGTGGACCGGGTCGTCACCACGTGGCCCGTGGAGCGGCTCCTGCGCTGGACGGGTGAGAAGACACGCGCGTAGGCCGTCACCGGGGCGTGCCGGCGAAGACGGGCCGGTCACGGGGGTTGGGCGTAGAGTCGATCCCGGTTGTCCATGTGACTCCGGGGCATGCCGGGGCAGGAGGAAACCATGTCACGTCATCACACCAGCCCTTCCCTACCGCGAGCACGCGGAGAGCTCTCCGCAGGGGTCATCGGTTTCCTGCGGGACGGCTGCGCTCTGCCGGACCCGGATGCCGCGCGGGCTGTCGATCCCTACGGCGACGACCTGCAGCTCGCCCTGTACGTCTGTTACGAGTTGCACTACCGCGGGTTCGCCGGGGTGCGCCCGGAACTGGAGTGGCATCCGCCGCTCCTCGCCGTCCGCGCCGCGTTGGAGGACCGCTTCCTGGCCGCCCTGCGGCGCGACGCCACCGAAGCGTCGAGCCTTGACGACATCCTGGACGGTCTTCTCGTGGAGCCGGTCCGCGGCACCGGACTCTCGTGGTTCCTGCAGGACCAAGGCGAGCTCCGTCACCTGCGCGACTACGCGGTGCAGCGCTCGCTGTACCACCTCAAGGAGGCCGACCCGCACGCCTGGGTGCTGCCCCGGCTCAGCGGGCGCGCCAAGGCCGGTATGGCGGCGATCGAGTACGACGAGTTCGGTGCGGGACGCGCCGAACGGGTCCACGCCCAGCTGTTCGCCGACCTCATGACCGATCTCGGTCTCGACACCACGTACGGCCGGTATCTGGACGACGGCTGCGCACCCATGCTGGCCCTGGTGAACCAGATGTCGCTCTTCGGTCTGCACCGGCGTCTGCGCGGTGCGCTGGTCGGCCACTTCGCAGCCGTCGAAATCACCTCCTCCCCCGCTTCGCGGCGCCTCGCCCGCGCCATGAAGCGCACCGGCGCGGGTCCCGCGGCGGAGTTCTTCTACACCGAGCACGTCGAGGCCGACGCCGTGCACGAGCAGGTGGTACGCCGCGACGTGATCGGCGGCCTGCTCGAGGACGAACCCGGACTGGCGGGCGACGTCGCCTTCGGCATCACCGCGACCTCGTATCTCGAGGACCGTCTCGGAGACCGGCTGCTGAAGGACTGGCGGGCCTGAGGCACCGCCCCGGCCCGAGCCCGCGCACCAGCAACGAACACCATCGAACACCGAACGGAGTCACAGATGTCCGCAGACATGGCCGAGGACACCCGGGCACCGCGCCTGATGACCCTCCCAGGGGTCTACGCACCCCAGCACGACACCCGCCTGCTCATGGACGCCCTGAACCGGGAGGACATCGGGCCGGGCACCGAGGTCCTGGACGTCGGCACGGGCAGCGGGGCCCTCGCGCTGCACGCGGCTCAACTGGGTGCGCGGGTGACTGCCGTGGACATCGCGCGGCGTGCCCTGGTGACCGCCCGGCTGAACGCGCTGCTGCACCGCCGGCGGATCACCGTGCAGCGGAGCGATCTCCTCTCGGCCCTGCCCGGCCGGTCCTACGACCTGGTGATCTGCAACCCGCCCTACGTGCCGTCACCCATGGGCGGACTGCCGGTGCGCGGGGCGGCGCGGGCCTGGGAGGCCGGGCGTGACGGCAGGGCGGTCCTCGACCGGATCTGTGAGACCGCTCCTTCCGCGTTGCGGCCCGGAGGCCGTCTCCTCCTCGTGCACTCCGGTCTGTGCGACAGCGACGTGACGCTGCGGCGCCTCTCGGATGCCGGGTTGCGAGCCCGTGTCACCGACCGCGCCCTCGTTCCCCTCGGGCCCGTGCTCCGCTCCAGACTGCGCTGGCTCCGGGAGAGGGGGCTCGTCCACGAGGGGGAGATGGCGGAGGAACTGGTGGTGATCCGTGCCGAACAAGCCTGAGCGCCCGTGCCGGGTCACCCTCGGCGACGAGGGTCCCCTGCTTGTCGAAGGACCCGTGGAGGTCACCTGCCCGGACGGCAGTGTGGCCGTCTCCGACCGGTTCGTCGTGGCGCTCTGCATGTGCCGGCGGAGCCGGATGTATCCGTGGTGCGACACCAGCCACCGACGCCGCTCGCGGCCGGACCAGGAGCCCGGCCGCGAGGCGGACTGAGGTCGCTCAGCTGTCGGCGCGCAGCCGCGTCTGCGTCGCCCCGCGCAGCCGACGGGACATGGCCCGCAGCCGCGGGTGGCGTTCGTGCGCCTCGGCCGAACGGCGGTCCAGCTCTTCGGCCAGGCGCTCCGTGCGCTTGTCGATGTCGAGCTCGTCGAGGATGCGGTCGACCTCCGCGAGCAGGGCGCCGTGCAGCTGCCACTGCCTGGGGTGCTCCTGGACGTCTTCGAGGAGCAGGTCCGCCACCCGGTCGCGCGTCGAGCGGCTGCGGGCGAGCGCCTCGGCCAGACGGTCCTCGGCCTCTTCGCCGCTCTCGGCCATCGGCGTGGTGATCATCACCGCGAACCCCTCGATGGCATCGGACATGTGCCCGAACAGTTCCCTCAGGTCGGTGGCCACGTCCTCGGGGAAGAGCCTTTCGTCCGTGCGCGCCTTCGCGAGGTCGGTGAGCGTGCGCGTCAGGACGCGCAGGACGACGGCGCAGATTTCCAGCGTGTCGAGACCGGTCCGCAGGACGACGCGGTGGAGCAGCCCTTCCCTGACGCGCGGGTTGAGCATCAGGCTCTCCTCGGCCTGCCGCAGGGACGCGTCGACCTCCACGATGTCGTGGTCCAGGCGGCGGGCCTCGTGCAGACGGGCCGCGGCCTCGCGCACGGGGTGGTTGCCGCCGATCTCCTCCCCCAGGGCCCGGAACATCCTCCCCATGCGCTCCCCCAGGCCGCCGATGGACGCGCCCGCCGACTCGACCCAGACGGGCGGTGCCAGCAGGAGGTTGAAGAGCAGGCCCACGCCGGCCCCGATCAGCGTCTCCAGCACGCGCTCCCAGGCATAGGCGGCGGCCTGCGAGACGCCGAGGACCAGCATGGCGCTGATGGCCACCTCGGGTACGAACTCGTTGACCCGTACCAGCCGTCCGATGAGCAGGGACGTGAAGATCGTCAGTCCGAGACTCCACCAGCTCAGGCCCACCAGAGCGCTGAAGCCGCCGGCGATCAGCACCCCGACGACGACGGCGTTCACACGTCTGATCCCGGTGGTCAGCGTGGCGTAGAGGGTCACCTGCACGACGAGGAGTGCGGTGAGCGGGGCGGTGAGGGGGGCCGGGTGCGGGGCGGGGAGAACCGTCTGGGCGACCGCGAAGGCGATGACGGCCGCCGCCGTCGACCGCAGCGTCTGGGCGGCGGCCGGCTCGGTGGTGCGCTGGACGAGTTTGATGACGGGTTCGGGCGCGGAAACTGCAGGCATTCCTTCACGGTGCCCCGAATACCGGCCGCTCAGCGCTTCCCGAGCCGGTCGGACTCCGTACGGACGTACGCGTGCGCCCATCGGTACCGGTCTCGCGGTCGCGGCCGGATGGAGAGAAGCTGGACCCATGGCTATCTCACTGACGCCCCCTGGGGAGACGCCTCCCGCAGAGGGCTGCATAAGCGAAGCGCACGTCGAACGCGCCGACGGAGGAATCTGGGAACACCCTGTCTTCTGGGCGATGGTGGTGATGCTCGGCTCAGCCGTCGTCGCCGGTTACTTCATCGCACGCGTCTTCGGGTTCACGTGAGTGCGCGCGACACTCTCGACACGCTGCTGGAACAGCACGGCATCACGTATGCCGCCGAAGCGGGCATCCGGATGCGCGACACTCCGCAGCCCCTGTACCAGCTCCTCGTGCTGAGCCATCTGCTGAGCGCGCGGATCCGCGCCCAGGTCGCCGTGGCAGCCGCGCGGGCGCTCTACTCGCACGGGTTGCGCACGCCGCGCCGCATGGCCGACGCCACATGGCAGGAGCGCGTCGACGCGCTGGGCGAAGGCGGCTACCGCCGGTACGACGAGCGCACGGCGACCCAGCTGGGGGACGGCGCCCACCTGCTGCTCGACACCTACGGCGGGGATCTCCGGCGTCTTCGCGAAGAGGCGGACGGTGACACGGAGACCCTCCGGGCGGGGCTTCGCCGCTTTCCCGGGATAGGGCCCGCGGGCGCCGACATCTTCCTCCGCGAGGTGCAGACGGTGTGGCCCGAGACCGCGCCCTACCTGGACGCGAAGGCGATCCAGGGCGCCGAACGGCTCGGTCTCCCCCAGGCGCCGGACAAGCTGTCCCGGCTGGCGAAGGATCTGGACCCGGCTGTTCTCGCGGCGGCCCTGGTGCGGGGCGCGCTCGACAAGGGGTGAGCCGGCTCAGCTCTGATGGCGCCGCTTGCCCGGCTTGACGGACCGGCCCTCCACCAGCGCGCGCCTGATCTGCGCCGCCGTCGCGCGGGCGTGGTCGGACGTCGCCCTGCGGTCGGCCACCGATGTCACGAAGCGGTGAGTGGGGCGCAGGCACTGCCCGCACGGCGTGTCGGTGGTGATCAGGTAGCCGTCCTCGCACTGGGGGTTCGCGCAGTGGCCGGGGCCGACCAGCGCTTCGGCGATCTCCTGCGGAGCCCAGCGGCGCCGGCCGTCCTCGTCCTTCTCGTGGAGGGCATGGGACCAGCGCACGTTCCACCGGCGCTCGAGGCGCTCCAGGAGCTGGTCGGGAGTGCGTCGGGCGAGCTCCCGGTGGAGCAGGTCGTGCACCGTGCGGGGGTGGCGGTGTCCGAGCGCCTGGACCAGCGGTTGCGGGAGGGCCTGGAGGATGTAGGCGACCGGGTCGCCGCCCGCCCGCTCGCGCCACTTGCGGCAGCCGCAGGGGCCCTCCGGCGGCAGCGCCCGCTGACACCGGCCGCACTGGCCCCGGCATTCCGCGCAGAGCCCGTCGTCCAGTCCGTCCAGATGGGGCGCGGGGGCCCGGCCGCAGTCGCGGCAGCAAGCGGCACAGGGTCCGCAGAGGCGCTCGTCGCCGAGCTTCGTCGTCCACTGGCGCTGCTGGCAACGGCAGCACAGGGCGTTGTTGCAGTACTCGTGGTGAGCGGCGCCCGAGTGTCGCCCGGGGGGCGGGAAGGACATGGGTGGTTCTCCAGGTGCGTGGCCGGGACCGGTGAGGTCCAGGCCATGTCGACGAGCGCGCGGGGGCCCTGGGACGACGGTACCGCCTCGTGCGGTTCCCCTGCGGCGCTCTGCCACGATCAGGTCGACATTGTCCCGCACCCGGATGGTGCCTGAGCTCAGGGCCTCAGGCCGCTGACCACGTCGGCGGTGGCTGTGATCCCCTCGTGGATGGTGGGAGCCATGCTCGTACTCGCGAGAAGGAATCCCAGAAGGGCGCAGACGATCGCGTGCGAGAGTTTGAGTCCGCCGTTCCGCAGGAAGATCGCTGCCAGGACCAGCAGGAGCAGTACCACCGAGATCGAAATGGCCATGGCCAACCTCCTCCGCCGCGCCGGATTTGCGGCATTCGGCCGCCAGTGTGGCGCAGCGGAGAGGCCGTTCGGCGCACTGGCGTGTCCGCCGAACGGGTGTTGACGCAGGGTGACCCCGAACGACGTCTGCTGTCGTCAGCCGCTCCGGCGGCCGGAGCGCTCCCGCCGGCGGAGGAACGTCGCGAGTCCGGCGAGATCATCGGTGTTGAGGTGGTCGACGTCCGCGGCGACGAGCTCGGTCCACACGGCCTCGCGTTCCGGGCCCGCGACGTCGGGCGTGCCCCAGAAGCGGACTCGCTGCCCGCCTGCGTGGGCGGCCTGGACGAGGGTGCGCAGCCTGTCCCTCTCGGCCGCGGGGAAGGGCCCGGCACCCTTCCAGCTGAAGTTCGTGGCCCAGTTGCCGCTGACGAGCGGGATGAAGGAGACGGGAGCCCCTGCGCCGAGGTCCTCCGGCCGGCCGTCGTAGAAGGCGAACCGGGTGGTCTGGGTCTCCATCGGGATGCGGGCGGCCCGGTCTCCCGAGATGACCGGGGTGACCGCGCCGGCACGGACCCGGCCGTGGACGGAGCGGGTGAGGATGTGACGGTACCGGCGGAGCACCCGGTCGAGCGCGAGGTAGGCGGCGGCGCCGTCGTTCTTGATGTCGATCAGCAGCTGCAGCGGGGCGTGGTACCCGCGGTGGACGGAGCCGTGGTTGGCGCGGACCCTGGCCAGCAGGGGGTCGAGGTAGAGCGAGACGAGGGTCCGCGAGGGGTCGAGGCTCTCGGGCTCGTGTGCGACGAGCAGTTCGCCCTCGACGAGGAAGATGTCCGCCTCGACGCTGGTGAACCCGTGCGCGAGTGCGTCGTGGAGCGGACGTGCGTGCAGGTAGTCGTTGTGTGCGTGGGCCCGTGACAGCGGGCGGGGGCCCCGGGGGAGGGCGGTCGCGGCGGGTGCCGCTTCGGCCGCCTGGGCGGGGATAAGCGCGCCGGCGGCTGCGGTGGCGAGGGCGGTGGTGACGACTCCGCGACGGGTCAGGTGTGCCATGGGGTCTCCCTGAAGCGGTCGGGCGGGCAGAGCGGGCGGGGGGACGCGACGATTATGGTGGCGTGCTTCCACCGAAAGGCAGGTACCTGCCAAGAGTTGGACATGCCGTCGTCCGCGCGTCGGGTGCGCTGCGTCTGCCGTTCTCCCGCCCACCGCTCCGGAAGGCCACGCGGCGGAACCCGGGGCGGGGCACGTGTGCGCACCCCCACCCCGGGTTCCGCGTCACGGAGCGGGCAGCTCCATCAGTCCGGCCACGGTCTCGCGGTGCCTGCCCGCGGTGCCGTACGCGATCGAGTCCGCCTTGGCACGCTTCAGATACAGATGAGCGGGATGCTCCCAGGTCATCCCGATCCCGCCGTGCAGCTGCACGCATTCCTCCGCCGCGTGCACCGCGACCCCGGAGCAGTAGGCCTGCGCCACGGCCACCGCGAGCGGGGCTTCCGGACTGCCGGTCGCCAGGGCGTCCGCGGCGTTGCGGGCGGCGGCGCGCGCGGAGACGACCTCGAGCCAGAGCTCGGCCATCCGGTGTTTGAGCGACTGGAAGGAGCCCACGGGCCGGTTGAACTGGTGACGCTCACGCGTGTGGCGGACGGTCTCCGTCAGACACCATTCGGCCAGCCCGAGCTGCTCCGACGCGAGCAGTCCGGCGCCGGCCAGCAGGCCCTTGCGCACGGCAGCCGCCGCCGGGCCGGCCTCCGCCAGCCGGGTACCCGCGGCCCCGGTCAGGGTGACCGTGGCGAGCGGGCGGGTCAGATCGAGCGGGACGAGCGACTGGACCGTGACACCGCCCCCGCCGGTCTCCACGGCGTACAGGCCCTCCGCCGTGGGAACCAGCAGCACGTCGGCAGCCGCGGCTTCGGCGACACCGGTCACGGTCCGCTCCAGGGTGCCGGCCATCGCCGCGGCGCCGTCCTCGGGAGCCGTGCCGAACGGCAGGGCCAGCACCGCGATCCTGCGGCCTGCCGCCAGCTCAGCGAGGAGTCCGGCGACCGGGCCGTCCTCGGCGCCCAGTGCGAGGAGGATCTCGGTCGCGACGACGGCGCTGGTCAGGTACGGCGCCGGGGCGACGCTGCGGCCCAGTTCCTCCAGGACCACGGCGGCCTCGCGGTGGGTGGCACCCTGGCCGCCCAGCTTCTCCGGGACCAGTAGTCCGGCCGCTCCGATCCCCGCGGCGAGCGATTCCCAGAGTCGCTGGTCGTACGGCGTGCCGGACTCGGTCCCGGCGATCACCGTCGGCGCGTCCGCCCGGTCGGCGAGCAGCGAGCGCACGGCGGACCGCAGGTCCTCCTCGGCCTCCGAGTAGAGCAGGTCCGGGGCCTGGCCGGCTTCGGTCTGTGCGGTCATCGGGCAAGATCCTTCCAGGCGACGTCCTTGTCGTTACGCGGCTCGACGGGCAGGCCGAGCACACGCTCGGCGACGATGTTGAGCAGGACCTCGCTCGTACCGCCCTCGATCGAGTTGCCCTTGGACCGCAGGTAGCGGTAGCCGGCGTCGCGTCCGGTGAAGTCGACGATCTCAGGGCGGCGCATGGTCCAGTCGCTGTACAACAGGCCTTCGTCGCCGAGAAGTTCGACCTCGAGCCCGCTGATCTCCTGGTTGAGCCGGGCGAACGCCAGCTTCATACCGGAGCCCTCGGGGCCGGGCTGTCCGGCGACGAGCTGCTGACGCAGCCGCTCGCCGGTGAGCCTGGCGACCTCGGCCTCGACCCACAGGGTGAGCAGCCGCTGATGGAGGTCGTGGGTGCGCAGTCCGGGCTGCTCGCGCCAGGTCTTCGCGACGGTGCCGATCATGCCGCCCTCACGGGGGATCCGGGCTCCGCCGATGGAGACGCGCTCGTTCATCAGCGTGGTCTGAGCGACCTTCCAGCCCTCACCCACCGGACCGAGGCGCCTGCTGTCCGGGATCCGTACGCCGGTGAGGAAGACCTCGTTGAACTCGGCCTCGCCGGTGATCTGACGCAGCGGCCGCACCTCGACCCCGGGGTCGGTCATGTCGCAGATGAAGTAGCTGATCCCGCGGTGCTTCGGGACGTCCGGGTCGGTGCGGGCGATCAGGATCGCCCAGCGCGCCACATGGGCACTCGACGTCCACACCTTCTGACCGTCGACCACCCAGTCCTCGCCGTCCCGCACCGCACGCGTACCGAGCGCGGCCAGGTCGGACCCGGCGCCCGGCTCGCTGAAGAGCTGGCACCACACCTCTTCACCCACCCACAGCGGCCGGAGGAACCGCTGCTTCTGTTCGTCGGTGCCGTATCCGAGGATCGTGGGAGCGGCCATTCCGAGGCCGATGCCGATACGGCGCGGATCGTTGTCGGGTGCTCCGGCGGCGGCGAGTTCGGCTTCGACGACGGGCTGCAGGGAACGGGGTGCGTCCAGCCCGCCGAGTCCGACGGGGTAGTGCACCCATGCCAGGCCCGCGTCGAAGCGCGCCTTGAGGAAGTCGGTGCGGCCTGTGGTGGCCGGCGGGTGGGCGGCCAGCAGTTCCTGGGTGAGCCTGCGGACGTGCGCCGCGTCGATGGCGGTGCTCATCGGTCACCTCCGGACGGCAGGACGACGATACGGCCGGTACTGGTGCCGTCGGCGACGCGCTGGACGGCTCGTGCCGCGCCCGCCATGGGGACACGCTCGCTGATCAGCGGCTTGATGGCGCCCCGCGCCGCGAGCTCGGTGAGTTCGTCGTGGCAGGCGCGGACGGCGGCGGGGTCCTTGGTGTTGTACAGACCCCAGTGGAGGCCGGTGATGGAGTAGTTCTTCACCAGGGCGTGGTTGAGGCCGGGCGTGGGGATGGTCCCGCTCGCGAAGCCGACGACGACCACCCGGCCCTCGAAGGCGATGCACTTGACGGACTTCGCGTAGGCGTCACCGCCGACCGGGTCGTAGACGACGTCCGCGCCGCGTCCGCCCGTTGCCTCCTTCACAACCGCGACGATGTCCTCGCTCCGGCGGTCGATGACCAGGTCGCAGCCCAGTTCACGGGCGATCGCGGCCTTCTCGGGGCCGCCCACGACGCCGATCACGGTGGCACCGGCGGCCTTGCCCAGCTGGACGGCCGCACTGCCGACACCGCCCGCGGCCGCGTGCACCAGCAGCGTCTCACCGGCCTGGAGGTGTGCGCGTCGGTGGAGTCCGAACCAGCCTGTCTGGTAGCCGATGTGCAGTGCTGCGGCCTCCGCGTCGTCCAAGGAGTCGGGGACCGGCAGCAATGCGGCCTCGTCCACCACGACGTACTCGGCGAACCCGCCGTCCGGGAGGGCGGGGGTCGCCAGCACCCGGCGCCCGTCCTCCGTCTCGCCGCAGATCTCCACACCGGGGGTGAAGGGCAGCGGAGGCCTCACCTGGTACTGGCCGCGGCAGAGGAGCGCGTCGGGGAAGTTGATGTTCGCCGCGCGCACCTTGAGCAGCACCTGCCCGTCCCCTGGGGTCGGACGGTCCGTCTCCTCGAGCTCCATCACCTCGCTCGGCTCGCCGTTCCGGTGCACTCGCCATGCCTGCATGAGGGGCCTCCACAACACTGTCGGCATTACCACTGCTCCGGCGCATACTAAGCGGTCGCTTGCCCGTCTGGGAACACCCTCGCACCGGACGGCCCGGACGCCTTCAGGCAGGCTTCGGTTTGGCCCTGACGTGCATCCGCTCCCCCTGCGGCCCGAACAGGCTCAGGAATTCGACCGGCTCGTCGCCCGCGGGGCCGAACCAGTGCGGGAGCCTGGTGTCGAACTCCGCGGCCTCCCCCGGGACCAGGACCAGGTCGTGCTCGGCGAGCTTGAGCCGCAGCCGCCCACTGAGTACGTACAGCCACTCGTATCCCTCGTGGGTGCGCTGCTCCGGCGCCTCGGTGCAGGGCGCCTTCTGCACGACCTTGTACGCCTGCAGGCCCCCCGGCCGGGCGGTGAGCGGCAGGGAGGTCTTCGCGCCGTGCACGATCGGCTTCGCCTTGACTCTCGGATCGCCTACCGGCGGCGCCCCGACGAGGTCGTCGAGCGGCACCTCGTGGGCACGCGCGATCGGGAGCAGCAGTTCCAGGCTGGGACGCCGGCCGCCGGATTCGAGACGGGAGAGGGTGGAGACGGAGATCCCGGTGGCCTCGGAGAGCCCTGCGAGCGTCACCCCCCGGTCCTTGCGCAGCCGCCGCAGCCGTGGACCGACCCCGCTGAGTACGGCGTCGAGCTCGGGCGTGTCCTGGATCGGTTCCTTCATGACGCCCATTGCAGGATCGGCAATCGCGTTTGTCAATCCTGCTGTCCGCCCTCGTGGACGGCGATGATCCGTACGGGCGGATCAGCGCGCGAAGACCTCGAAGGTGACGGCCGGGCGGCCGCCGAAGCGTTCGGCGGCCGTCCGGGTGGCGCCGGCGAGGAACGTGCGGCAGTACGCCTCGGGATCCTCATCCGTCAGCGCCTCGATGTAGGTGCGGTGGGCCAGCAGCGACTGGACGGAACGCTCGAACCCAGGTGTCGCGTCGACCGCGTGGGTGGGGCGGTCGGTACCCGCCACGGCGACCCAGCGCACGCCGTCCCACGGCTCGAGGCCCTGTTCGCCGAGCTCGGGGAAGATCCAGCGGTTCCCCGCGTCACCGGCGGCGTCCAGGGTGGCCCTGCCGACCGCGCGGTGGTCCGGGGTGTTCCACGCCACGCCTCCCCAGGTGTCCCGGTGGTTGAGGGTGATGAGCAGCTCGGGCCGGTACCGGCGGATGGCCGCGGTGATGTCGCGGCGCAGAGCCGTGCCGTACTCGATGACACCGTCCCGGTGTCCGAGGAACTCCACGGCGGCGACTCCGACGGCGGAAGCACTCGCCCGCTGCTCGCGTTCCCGCAGCGGAGCGCAGTCCGCAGGGGCGAGCGTGTCGATCCCGGCCTCGCCTCGGCTCGCCAGGAGGTAGGTGACCTCGCGCCCCTCATCGGTCCAGCCTGCCACGGCCGCGGCGCAGCCGTACTCCAGGTCGTCGGGGTGCGCGACCACCGCCAGCGCACGGCGCCAGTCCGCGGGCATGGGCTCCAGCTGCTGAGTCATGCACGGCAGGCTATCCAGCCGACAAGGCGGACGCGCGCATTCCGGACGCGGTTCGGGGCAGGGGGCGAGGAGTTGCTCCGGCCGGGCGCCGTACGGCCGACCGGCTCGGCCTTTATACCCCCGGGGGTATCATCTGGTGTCCGGGCCGTCGGGCGACCATGATCCCCGGGCGCCCCGCTCCGGCGACCGAAAGGAATCCGCTCATGATCAGCCTCGTCTCACTCTCTCCGTCCGAGGCCGCCGCCCGGCTGGAGGAGTTCACCGTCGTCGACGTCCGGGCCCCCGGCGAGTACGCCTCGGGGCATGTGCCCGGCGCCCTGAACGTGCCGCTCGACCGGATCCCCGAAGCGGTACCCGCCCTGAAGTCGGCCGCCGCCCGGGGTTCGCTGCTGGTGGTGTGCGCCTCCGGCGTCCGCTCCACCAGGGCGTGCGAGATCCTCGCGAACGCCGACATCGACGCGGCCACGCTGACCGGCGGGACCTCGGCCTGGGAGGGTGAAGGCCACGCCCTGGACCGCCCCGCCGGGGCCCGGGCGACCTGGCCCATGGAGCGCCAGGTGCGCCTCGCCGCCGGTTCACTGGTGGTGGCCGGGCTGGTGGCGGGCCGGCGGCTCCCGGCGGCGCGCTGGCTGTCCGTGGGCATCGGCGCCGGGCTGGTCTACTCCGCGGTGACCGACACCTGCGGTATGGCGGCTGCCCTGGCAAGGCTCCCGCACAACCGCGCGCCACACTCGTCCGCCGGCCTGGACGCCACTCTCGACGTCCTCCAGGGCTGACCCGGGCGCCTAACGGTCGCTCTCACCCCGCACGAGAGCCAGGAGCCGGTCCAGCACGTGGGGGCCGCCGGCGCGCACGCCGTCGTGTTCGTACTCGCTGGTCACCCACGTCCGCAGCCCGCGGATCGACGAGGCCGTGCGCAACGCGTGACCGGTGTCCACGTACATGTCGTCGTGGTAGACGGCGGCAGCCACCGGCACCTCGTTGGCCGCGAGCCGCTCGGTGTCGTAGAGGTGGGGCCAGTCGGCGCGGGCGGCCAGGAGCTCCGCCGTCTCGCGCAGGGGGCGCAGGGCGGGATCGACGTCGAAATGCCAGGGGTGGATGCTCTCACCCGTGAAGAGAACGGGACCACCACCCGCCAGGGCCGCGTCGACGTCGAACTGCGGGAACTCGGCGCGGACGCGTTCCGCCGCCCAGCCGGTGGGCCGCGCGCCCTGACCGTAGATCGCCTCGTGCATCAGGGCGTACAGCGGGTGACCGGCGAACGAGGTGGCGGTGCGCATGGCCTCCTGGAAGCCGTCGGACAGTTCGGCGCCGTGCCGGCCTTGGACGAACGCGTTCTCCAGGAGGTAGTGCAGTTGGTGGCTGCCGCCGCCCGAGCCCAGCATGATGCCGAGGGACTGGAACCTCTCCGGTGTCAGGGTGTGCCCGGCGCTGTCCGGGCGGTGTTCGGCGAGGTGCGCGGCGATCGCGCGGGCACGTGCGACGTCCTGCGGGTAGCGGGCGTAGTGCGCGGCGACCTTGCGTTCGACCCGTGGGTATCCGGCCCGGTAGACGTCGTCGGCGTGCGCGTCCAGGGAGGGCAGGCCGCCGGTGATCAGGACGGCTTCGAGCCCCTCCGGGGCCGCTGACAGATAGCGGACGGCGCAGAAGCCGCCGAAGGACTGCCCCAGGACGGTCCAGGGCGCGCCGCCCGTGAGCCGGGAACGGATCAGTTCACAGTCCCGGACGATGGCGTCGGAGCGGAAGTGCGCGAGGTAGTCGGCCTGCTCGCGCGCCCCGCCGCGCAGCGGCAGCGTCTGCCGGTTGGCGGGGGTGGACATCCCGGTCCCACGCTGGTCCAGGAGCAGCACACGGAACTCCCGCACGGCTCGCCCCAGCCACGCCTCGGTACCGACGAAGCGGCGGGCCCCGAAGCCCGGGCCGCCCTCGAGGTAGACCAGCCACGGCAGACTCTCGGCGCTCCTTCCGCTCGCCACCACCTCGCGGCCGAAGATCTCGATCGTCTCGCCGCCGGGATCGTCGTGGTCGAGGGGCACCGTGAACCGTCGGTCGGTCAGGACGAGGCCGGGCTGGCGGTAGCTGTGCAAGGGAACTCCTGTGTCCGTCGTTTCTCCGACAGTCCAGCACACGGGCCGGGGCCCCGGTCGGTCCGGCCCGTGTGCGCACCGCCCCGACTGCTCCTACTGTGCACTCATGGCCCCTCGGGGCAGGTGCGACCGGACGACGCGTACCGGGCACGGACGGTGACTCCCGTCGAGCGGGGCACCGCGGCACGGTGAGGGGCGGGTCGCGGCGCGGGACGAAGTGAGCCCGTCGGTGCCCGGCCTGCACGAAGGCCCGGACGCGCCCGGCCGGTCAGTGACGGCGGGCCCGTGCGGGCAGGGCGCGACGCGGTCGCGGCCCGAGACGGTTCCGCCCCGCGTGGTCGCGGCCCCGTCGCGATCGCGCACCGACACGGAGAAGATTGCTGGCGTTTGCAAGTAACCCGCGTATGCAATTATTGTCTACGCCAGTAACCGCTGCACGCGGATCGACTCGGTCCGACACCACGAGAGGCGCCACCATGTCCACGGTCCCCACCGTCACCCTCAACAACGGAGTCACGATTCCGCAGCTCGGCTTCGGCGTCTTCCAGGTCCCTGACGACGAGACCACCACGGCCGTCGCCGACGCGCTGGAGGCGGGCTACCGCTCCATCGACACGGCAGCCGTCTACGGCAACGAGGCGGGCGTGGGCCGCGCGCTGGCCGAGTCCGGCCTCGCCCGCGACGAGATCTTCGTGACGACGAAACTCTGGAACGCCGACCAGGGCTACGACGCCACGCTCGCGGCTTTCGACACGAGCCTGGGCAAGCTCGGCCTCGACCATGTGGATCTCTACCTCATCCACTGGCCGACCCCCGCCCGCGACCTCTACGTCGACACCTGGCGCGCCCTGGAGAAGCTGCTGGCCGACGGGCGCATCCGGGCCGCCGGTGTCTCCAACTTCCAGCCCGCGCACCTGCGCAGGCTGCGGGAGGAGAGCCCGCTCGTCCCCGCGGTCAACCAGATCGAGCTGCACCCGGGTCTCCAGCAGAGCGAGCTGCGTGCCGTCCACGCCGAGTCCGGTATCGCCACCGAGGCCTGGAGCCCTCTGGCGCAGGGCGCGCTGCTCGACGACGAGGTTCTCACCTCCCTCGCCGCACGGCATGACAGGACTCCGGCCCAGGTGGTTCTTCGCTGGCACCTCCAGCTCGGGAACATCGTGATCCCGAAGTCGGTCACTCCGGCACGCATCCGGCAGAACATCGACGTCTTCGATTTCGAGCTCTCGGCGGCCGACATGGACGCGATCGCGGGCCTGGACCGCGGCATGCGCACGGGCCCCGATCCTGACACGCTCAACTGACCAGCGGGTCGCCACCGTTCAGGGGCCGTCGGCCGATCACACCCCGGGCAGGCGTGAGTGACGGCTGCCCGGCCGCGCCCGCGCGCGGGGCGCGGCGCTCCGCCGGCTACCGCCCGCGCCGGTAGCTGCTGCCGTCCCGGGGCCGCTCCAGCAGGCCGGCGACGACGAGGTACCGGCGCAGGGCCGAGCAGTCCTCGTGCACGGTCAGCAACGCGTCGTTGACCTCGCGCTCCGTGTAGACCCGGTCACGCTCGAAGAGCGTGTCCGCGAGGTGCCCCAGCAACTGCTCGCGACGGGCAGGCTTCCGGGGGATCGCCGTCAGGCGCCCGCCGGAGAAGAGGGCGGCCACCTGGTGGGAACCTCCGGGTTTCGTATCGGACATGCACGGAGCCTTCCAGCAGCCGGCCCGGCGGGCAACGCGTTTTCTCGGCATACGAGCGCTTGTTGACGTTCGGGCTGACCGTCGTACGGTGTGACCATTCATGCACCCTGACGACATGAGGCGGTCCCGCATGGCCCTGTTCGATCTGCCCCTCGAGGAACTGCACGCCTACCGCAGCCGGTCGGTGGAGCCGGAGGACTTCGACGCGTTCTGGTCGGCCACACTCGAGGAGGCCAGGACCCATGCCCTGGACGCCCGCTTCGAACGGTGCGCCGATCTCGGTCTCGTCACCGTCGATGTGTACGACGTGACGTTCGCCGGCTTCGGCGGCCATCCCGTCAAGGGGTGGTTCGTCATACCGGCCGGCGCGACCGAGCCACTGCCGGTGGTCGTGGAGTTCATCGGGTACGGAGGAGGGCGGAGCCTTCCTCACACGCATCTGCTCTGGGCCTCGGCCGGTATGGCCCACTTCGTGATGGACACCCGGGGCCAGGGCAGCGGCTGGGCCCCCGGCGCCACCGCCGACCCCGTCGGCTCGGGGCCCTCGTTGCCCGGATTCATGACGCAGGGCATCGAGGACCCCGCCACGTACTACTACCGCAGATTGATCACCGACGCGGTGCGCGCGGTGGAGGCGGCACGTTCGCACCCGCTGGCCGACGCGTCCCGCACCGCCGCGATCGGCGCGAGCCAGGGCGGCGGTCTCGCGCTGGCGGTCGGCGGGCTCGTGGCCGACCTGGCGGCCGTCGCGCCGGACGTGCCGTTCCTCTGCGACTTCCCCCGTGCGACCCGGATGACCGACCGCAAGCCCTACCGCGAGATCGGCGACTACCTCAAGACCCACCGCGGCCGGGCCGAGCAGACGGACAGGACGCTCGCCTACTTCGACGGGGTCCACTTCGCCGCGCGGGGCCGGGCGCCGGCCCTGTTCTCGGTGGCCATGGAGGACCTGACCTGCCCGCCGTCGACGGTCTTCGCGGCGTTCAACGCGTACGCGCACCCGGACAAGGAGATCGAGGTGTACGACTTCAACGACCACGAGGGAGGCGGTCCGTTCCAGCACGCGGTGCAGCTCGCACGGCTGCCCCGCCTGCTGAAGGCCTGACGGACGCGCGCGGTACGGGCCCCTTGACCTCTCTCGCGCGCGGAGCCTAGGTTTTCCCGGGGAGAAAGCGCTTGCTGTCCGGTAGGTGCCTCCATCTCCATCTGAAGGGGTGTTTGTCACGACCAGCAATCCTTCGCGCCGGGAGCCGGTGCGGGTCGCGATCGTCGGGACGGGCGCGATCGCGCGTGGCAGTCACCTGCCCGCGCTCACCGCGCTCGGCTCCGGGCAGCCGTTGGAGGTCGTCGCCGCGGTCGATGTCGACGCGGACTCGGTCGAGGCGTTCTGCGCCGACGCGGGAATCGCCCGCCCGTACACCGACCTCGACCGGATGCTGGCCGAACAGCGCCCGGACCTGGTCACTCTCGCCACCCCGCCCCGGTTCCACCGCGACCAGACCGTGGCCGCTCTGCGCGCCGGGGCGTGGGTGTGGTGCGAGAAGCCACCCTGCCCGTCGTTGGAGGACTTCGACGCGATCGAGGCGGAGGAGGGTTCCGGGCAGAACGGCCCGTATGCCTCGATCGTCTTCCAGCACCGGTTCGGCTCGGGCTCGCGCCATGTCCGGAAGCTGCTCGCCGGCCGGGCCATGGGCCGGCCGCTGGTGGCCCACTGCCAGACCACCTGGTACCGGGACGAGGCGTACTACTCCGTCCCCTGGCGCGGGACGTGGAGCAGCGAGGGCGGGGGCCCGGCGATGGGCCACGGTATCCACCAGATGGATCTGCTGCTCGATCTGCTGGGGCCGTGGGCGGAGATCCGCGCGATGGCGGGGCGCCTGGTGCACGCGGTCGAGACGGAGGACGTCTCCACCGCGCTGATCCGCTTCGAGAACGGCGCGTTGGCCACCGTCGTGAACAGCGTGCTCAGTCCGGACGAACTCAGCCGGATACGGATCGACTGCGAACGCGCGACGGTCGAGCTCACCCATCTCTACGGTCACCGCAACGCCGACTGGCGGATCACCCCGGCGCCCGGGGTCGACTCCGTGGAGGCGGACGCCTGGCGGGCCTTCGGACCGGACGTGCCCAGCTCGCACGAGGCGCAGCTCAAGGGCCTGCTCGACGACCTGCGTGCGGGACGGCGGCCCAGGAGCAGCGGCGCGGACGGCCGCAAGAGCCTCGAGCTGGTCACCGCCCTGTACAAGGCCGCCTTCACCGGGGGAACGGTCCGGGCCGGCGAGATCGGCCCCGGGGATCCGTACTACGCCGCCCTGCACGGCGACGCTCCCGGATGGGCGCCGGGACGCCTGGGACAGCCCTCGGAGGTCCTGGCGTGACCGAGGCACTGGAACTGGTGCACCGCCATGGCGACCACCTGTCCGTCACCGTGGCGGGAAGCGGGGTGGAACTGCTGCGCTACGTCTACCGCGCCGAGGACGCCTGGGAGGCCCCGAAGCCGTACATCCATCCCCTGCGCACCCTGTCCGGCCAGGTGGTGACCGGGTACAGGCCCAACGACCACCGCTGGCACAAGGGGCTGCAGATGACCGCCTCACATCTGTCGGGGGCGAACCTGTGGGGCGGCAACAGCTATGTGCACGGTGAGGGCTATCTCGCCCTGCCCGAGCGCGTCGGTTCCATGAGGCACGCGGGCTTCGACGAGGTGTCGGTGCATGACGGCGGCGTCCGTCTCACGGAGCGGCTGACCTGGCATCCGCGCGGCGGCGAGGTCTGGGCCGGGGAGACGCGCCGCATCGACGTGCACGACGTCGACGCGGGGGCGGGCTGCTGGGCACTGACCTGGTCCTCCGCGGTCACCAACCGTCGCCGGGAACCGCTGCGGTTCGGCAGCCCGACCACGCACGGCCGTCCGAACGCCGGGTACACCGGGTTGTTCTGGCGAGGGCCGCGCGCGTTCAGGGAGGGACGGATCATCGCCCCGGACTCCGGGGGTCCGGACATGATGGGACGTCAGTCCCCCTGGCTCGCCTACAGCGGTGAGCACGACGGAGCCGACGGGCACGCGACGCTCGTCTTCGTCCACTCCCCCGAGAACGACCACACGGGCGCGGGTGGCGGGCATCCCTCGCACTGGTTCGTGCGTGCTTCCCCCTTCGCGGCTGTCGCCCCGTCGTTCGCCTTCCACGACGAGCTGGTCCTTGACCCGGGGGCGACCCTGACCCGCCGGTACCGGGTGCTGGTCGCCGACGGGGCCTGGGAGCGCGACCGGATCGTCTCCGCGGTCAGCGGCCTCCCCTGGTAGGGGCCCCGGTCGCGGGGGCCGGTTCCCCGGACTCCGGGCGGAGGCGCGCGGCGCCTTCCGGGCACCCGCGTGGGCTGTCGCCCGGAACCTGTCGCCCGGAACTGGCGTGTCCTCCCGGCGTGCGACGCGCACGGACCGGCGCGCCACATGACCGGCGTGCCGGTGGGACCGGGAGGCGGGTCGGAGGCCGGACCGGGTCTCACCGGCCGACGGACGCCCACGGCGGCGGGGCGCCCGCGTGACCGTCGGCGGGACGGAGGCGGGTCCGGTCCGGCGCACCGCCTCCGGCGTCGGCCGGGGTTCCGGAAAGCGGCCGGCGGTGGCAGCCCGCGCCCCGGCGACGCGCGGCCGGCGCGTCGCCTGTGCGGTCAAGGGCTGCCGAACCCGTTGAACGGCCGGAAGAGGGCCCGGCCCCCACCTGGGCGCGGATTCCGGCCGGCGTCCGGGCGAGTGGCCACACCGGACGGCGGTCACCGGGCTCCGGCCGAGAGGGGGGCCGGATCACCCGTCGTGTCCGCCGCTCCCCGGCGGGTCCTCCGTCCCCTGGGCGTCGCCTCAGCTCTTCTCTGCCGGCGAGAGGACGAAGACGGGGATCTCCCGGTCCGTCTTGGCCTGGTAGTCGGCGTAGTCGGGGAACGCCTCGACGGCTCGGTCCCACCACAGGGCCTTCTCCTCCCCCGTGACCTCACGGGCGACCATGTCCTGCCGCCGGGTCCCGTCCCGCAGCTCCACCACGGGATCCGCTTGCACGTTGTAGTACCAGACGGGGTGCTTCGAGGCACCGCCGAGGGACGCGACCACGGCGTACTCCCCGTTGTGCTCGACCCTCATGAGCGGCGTCTTGCGGAGCTTGCCGCTCTTGGCGCCCCGCGTCGTCAGGAGAACGACGGGCAGGCCGCGCAGGGTGGTGCCCTGCGTTCCGCCGGAGCTCTCGATCAGTTCGACCTGCTCACGGACCCACGTCGTCGGGCTCGGCTCGTACTCGCCCTCGATCGGCATGACTCATGTCCTCTCGTCGCAGTGCTGCGGTCGTGTGCCCATCATGGCGTCGGCGTGGGAGCGGGACGTCCAGGGACACCGCCGTACAGCCTGCCCGCCGTATGGCGTCTCATTCCCTGGACAGCCGTGAGACGGATGGACGGGGTTCCCTGCACAGAAACGAAGAACTTTCGCACCTATACCTCCACCTATATCCGAAATATCCACTTGCCCCGATCGGGGAGCTTCGAGGCACAGGCCGTACCGTGGGGGCAGCGGAGTAAGCCAAGCCTTACCCCGCTGCACTCTGCCCGTGCTCGTCCGCCCTAAGGAACAACACTCCATGACACGCCCCGTCCGCGTCGCCATCGTCGGAGCCGGTCCCGCCGGAATCTACGCAGCGGACGCGCTTCTCAAGTCCGAGGCCGCCCAGGAGCCGGGCGTTTCGATCGACCTGTTCGAGCGCATGCCCGCCCCGTTCGGCCTGATCCGGTACGGAGTGGCTCCGGACCACCCGCGCATCAAGGGCATCGTCAAGGCGCTGCACCAGGTCCTGGACAAGCCGCAGCTGCGGCTCTTCGGCAACGTCGACTACCCCAACGACATCGGCCTCGACGACCTGCGGTCCTTCTACGACGCCGTGATCTTCTCCACCGGTGCCGACGCCGACCGCGCCCTCGACATACCCGGGATCGAGCTCGAGGGCTCCTACGGCGCCGCCGACTTCGTCGCCTGGTACGACGGGCACCCGGAGGTCCCGCGCACCTGGCCGCTGGAGGCGGAGAAGGTCGCCGTGCTGGGCGTCGGCAACGTGGCCCTGGACGTCGCGCGCATCCTGGCCAAGACGGCGGACGAGCTGCTTCCGACCGAGATCCCCGCGAACGTCTACGACGGGCTCAAGGCGAACAAGGCGCTGGAGGTGCACGTCTTCGGACGACGCGGGCCGGCTCAGGCGAAGTTCAGCCCCATGGAGCTGCGCGAACTGGACCACTCGCCGAACATCGAGGTCATCGTGAACCCCGAGGACATCGACTACGACGAGGGTTCGATCGCCACCCGGCGGGAGAACAAGCAGGCCAACATGGTCGCTTCCACGCTGGAGAACTGGGCGATCCGGGACGTGGGCGACCGTCCCCACAAGCTGTTCCTGCACTTCTTCGAGTCCCCCGTGGAGGTGCTGGGCGAGGACGGCCGCGTCGTGGGCCTGCGAACCGAGCGCACGGAGCTGGACGGTACGGGCAACGTCAGGGGCACGGGCCGCCACACGGACTGGGACGTGCAGAGCGTCTACCGCGCGGTCGGTTACTACTCGGAGGAGCTCCCGAAGCTGCCCTTCGACGTCGTTTCCGGCACCGTCCCGCATGCGGCCGGACGCGTACTGACCGGCGGCGAGCCGATGCCCTCCGTGTACGTCACCGGGTGGATCAAGCGGGGTCCGATCGGGCTCATCGGGCACACCAAGGGTGACGCCAACGAGACCGTCGCCTGCCTGCTGGAGGACCACGCCGCCGGACGGCTGGCCGCTCCCGCACAGCCGGAGCCCGACGCGGTCGCCGACTTCCTGGAGCAGCGCGGCGTCCGGTACACCACCAAGCAGGGCTGGCACCGCCTGGACGCCCACGAGCAGGCGCTCGGCGCCGAGCAGGGCCGCGAGCGCGTCAAGGTCGTCGACCGCACGGCCATGCTGGACGCGTCCGGGGCCTGAGGCCGGCCGGACAGCCGCGCCCCTGGAGCCGCCTCGCGCGCCGCTCCGGGGGCGCTTCGCCGTCCGGGCCATGCGCCGGGGTGATCAAGGCCCTGCCGCCGGCGCGATCGGCGCCCGCGGCGCCCCGTTGGCGCACCCGCTCGCCCGGACGCTCCCGGCCGGCCCGCGCGAGCAGGCGGACGCCGTCGTCGGACGTGCCGGGTCCCGCGCGGAGGCGGGGGCGGGGGGCGGGGGGCGGACACATGCTGACGGAACGCGGGTTCCCCGAGGCCGTAGACTCGCGGAATGGCCAAGTACTTCGATGTGCACCCCGAGAACCCCCAGCGCCGCACCATCACCAACGTGGCCGAGAGCATCCGGTCCGGCGCCCTCGTCGCCTATCCGACCGACTCCTGTTACGCCTTGGGATGCCAGCTGGGCAGCCGCGACGGGATCGACCGGATCCGGTCGATCCGTAACCTCGACGACCGCCACCACTTCACGCTCGTGTGTCAGAACTTCGCGCAGCTCGGCCAGTTCGTCCAGGTCGACAATGACGTGTTCCGCGCGATCAAGGCGGCGACGCCCGGCAGTTACACCTTCATCCTCCCGGCGACCAGAGAAGTGCCGCGGCAGTTGCTGCACCCCAAGAAGAAGACCGTGGGCGTCCGGATCCCGGACCACACCGTCACTCAGGCCCTTCTGGCCGAGCTCGGTGAGCCGCTGCTGTCCAGCACACTGCTCCTGCCGGACGAGGAGGAGCCTCTGGCGCAGGGCTGGGAGATCAAGGAACGCCTCGACCACGTGGTGGACGTCGTGCTCGACTCCGGCGACTGCGGGACCGAGCCGACCACCGTGATCGATTTCTCAGGCGGCGAGCTGGAGGTCGTACGCCGGGGAGCCGGCGACCTGGCCCGCTTCGAGTAGGCGTCCGCCCGCCCAGTCACTCCGCGCTTCCGGCCGCCCCGCTGAGATGCGCGCACCCCCGGGTTCCTGGTTCGGTGGAGGGGTCCGCTCCGCCGAGCGCCAGGAGTGATCATGAGTGAGTCAGAAGACGTCCGGTCCCGCCTCCAGCGGATGCGCGGACGGGCCGAGGATCTCGAGAGGGCCGCCGAGCAGGCCACCGACCCCGCGGAACGCCGGCGTCTCCTGGACGAGGCGCACCGGCTCGAGTCCAGGAGCGTGCAGGTCAGCGGCATGGCCAGCGGTGACATCTACCCCATGGAGTAGGCCGGATGGTGCAGCTTCGGAGGCGCGCGCCGAGGCTCCGCTTGCCCTCACCGGGTTGGCATGTTACTACCGGAATTGAGGTGTCATACGGTGGATACGCGGAGGGCGGGGTACGGGCTTCCCCTCCCCCGCCCCGCTCTCCGCCCGCGCTCCGCGAAGGGGATCCGGTGACGTACATGAAGTGGCAGGAGTTCTTGGAGGCGGTCCGGGAGCGTGGCGCCTACCCCTCGGCGCTGGAAGCGGAGCGCGCGTCACGCGTGGTGCTGGCACTGCTGGGGGCGCATCTGGTCGGCGAGGAGCGGAACGAGCTGGCCGCGCGTCTGCCGGAGACCTTCGCGCTCATCCTCCTCAATCCCCTCCAGGCCGCGGAGCCCCTCAGCTCCGAGCGCTTCGTGCGCGCGGTCTCCGCCTGGATCGAAGGGGCGAACGAGAAGACGGCCGCATGGGACACCAGTGCCGTGCTCAGCGTGGTCGCCGACGCCGCGGGCGAGGAGCTGCTCCAGCGGCTCCTGCTGCAACTGCCCCCGGGCTACGACCTCCTGTTCGGCCATCCCGGCAGCGGCTGACCGTCAGCCGATCCCCGCGATCCGCGCGAGCCGCCGCATGGAGTCCACCAGGGCGTCCCGGTCGTACGTGCTCGTGGTGACCAGCACCTCATCGGCACCGGTCTCCTTGATCAGCTCGTCGAGCCCGGTCTCCACCGCGTCCTCGGTACCCACCAGGTGGCCGCCGAGTCCGCCCTCGAACAGCCTTCGCTCCCTGTCCGTCATGGCCAGCGCCTCGATCCGCTCGGCAGGCGCCAGCGGCGGGAAGGACCCGTGGGTGCGCGAGTAGGCCATGGACCAGGCTTCCGGGACGAGCAGGCGCCGCGCTTCCTCGGTGGTCGCGGCGACGGCGACGGTTCCCGCCACGATCACATAGGGTGTCCGGCTCCACGCGGAGGGCCGGAATGCGCTCCGATAGGCCGCGACCGCCCTTGTCAGCTTCTCGCGGCCGCGGAGATCGCCCACGACGAGCGGCAGACCGGCCGCCGCCGCGATGGCCGCGCCTGCTCCGGTCGCCAGGACGTACGGGGGTATGCGCATCCCTTCGGCAGGATGGGCGTGCACCCCAGGATGGGCCTGCTGGGTGCCGTCCAGCCATCCGAGGAGTTCGGCGAGCTGCCCGGCGAAGGCGTCGGCGTCCTCCTTGCCCCGGCCGAGGGCTCTGCGGACCCCGTCGGTGAAGCCGACCGAGCGGCCCAGTCCCATGTCGATCCGCCCGGGGAAGAGAGACGCGAGAACGCCGAACTGCTCGGCCACGACGTAGGGCTGGTGGTTCGGCAGCATCACCCCGCCGGTTCCCACCCTGATCGTGGACGTCGCGGCCGCCACGGCGGCGGCCAGCACGGTCGGCGCCGAGCCGGCCACACCGGGTACGCCGTGGTGCTCCGAGACCCAGAAGCGGTGGTATCCGAGCGCTTCGGCCGTGCGGGCCAGCGTGACGGTGTCCCGTAGCGCTTGTGGTCCGTCGTGTCCCTCCCGGGTGCGGGAACGGTCGAGGAAGGAGAACCGGGTCGATGCGATGGAAGAGCTCACGCATGGTGCAACGCCGCGGGCGCACCGGGATTCCCGGTGCGTCGCGAGTTCAGCGCCCCGTGGCGGAGGTGGCGCTCTCGGCGGGCGCGTCACGCAGTCCCAGGCGCAGGTGCTCGACGTGGTAGAGGGCCTGATCGAGGAGTTCGGCGACGTGGTGGTCGTACAAGGCGTAGACGATGGAGCGGCCTCGGCGCTCACCCGCGACCAGCCCGAGGTTGCGCAGCAGACGCAGCTGGTGTGAGCAGGCGGACGGTTCCATCTCGACCGCTCCGGCGAGATCGCCGACCGCGCAGGGGCCCTCCTGGAGCCGCGCCAGGATCCGCAGCCGGGAGGGTGTGGCCAGGGCCTGGAGGGTCTCGGCGACCCCCGCTGCCCCCACGGCGTCCAAGCGCTCGCGGGTGGTGGCGGTGGTCTGCTCGTCGCGTCCGTGACCCATGGCTCACATTCTACGGACGACACATGAAGACCTGTTCACATATTCCTGTACGGTGAGGGCGTCGCCGTTCCCGCCACCTGTGAGGGGCTGTTCCGCCATGCCCGCCGATGTCCTTCCGCACCCTTCGCACACCGTCTCCGGCGGTACCGGCGACGTCCCCCGGCGCCGGACGCGCGTCCTCGCGCTGAGCGAGGCCCGGTGGGCGGGCGCGGCCCTGGTCCTGTTCCTGTGCGCGCTCCCGCTGGAGCTCTCCGACGCGCCGGTCTGGGTGTGGGGCCCGCTGTACGCGCTCGTGTACGCCGCCGGAGGCTGGGAGCCGGCCCTCTCGGGGTTGCGGGAACTCCGGGGGAAGGTCCTGGACGTGGACCTGCTGATGATCGTGGCGGCGCTCGGCGCCGCCTCGATCGGGCAGGTGATGGACGGGGCGCTGCTGATCGTCATCTTCGCGACCTCCGGGGCGCTGGAGGCACTGGCCACGGCGCGCACGCAGGACGCGGTCCGCGGGCTCCTCGACCTGGCCCCGGCCACCGCGTCGCGGATCACCGCCGACGGGACCGAGGAGAGCGTGGCGACCGGAGACCTGGCCGTCGGCGACGTCATCCGTGTCCGGCCCGGTGAGCGTGTCGGCGCCGACGGCCGCGTCCTCGACGGCGCGAGTGAGGTCGATCAGGCCACCATCACCGGGGAGCCGCTGCCCGTGACGAAGGAACCCGGCGACGAGGTGTTCGCCGGGACGCTGAACGGCACGGGAACACTGAGGATCGCCGTCGAGCGCGACGCGTCCGCATCGGTCATCGCCCGGATCGTCGCGATGACCGAGGAGGCCTCACGGACCAAGGCACCCACACAGCTGTTCATCGAGAAGGTCGAGCAGCGCTACTCACTCGGCATGGTGGCAGCCACCCTGGCCGTGTTCCTCCTCCCCCTCGCCTTCGGCGACGACGTGACGGACAGTCTCCTGCGCGCCATGACGTTCATGATCGTGGCCTCGCCGTGCGCCGTGGTCCTGGCGACCATGCCGCCCCTGCTCTCCGCCATGGCCAACGCGGGGCGCCACGGCGTCCTGGTCAAGTCCGCCGTCGCCATGGAGCGGCTCGGCCAGGTGGACGCGGTGGCACTGGACAAGACCGGCACCCTGACCGAGGGCACCCCGCGAGTCGTCGGGATCCACCCCCTGCCCGGGGCCGGCCTGACCGACGACGCACTGCTCGTCCTGGCCGCCGCCGCCGAACATCCCAGCGAACACCCGCTGGCCCGCGCCGTCGTGGACGCCGCCCTGGAGCGACGGCTGTCCCTGCCCCCGGCCTCGGCGTTCACCTCGGCGCCGGGCACCGGAGTCACCGCCACGGTCGACGGCCATCAGGTCGCGGTCGGTTCCCCCGCCCGGCTCCTGCGTGGAGCCACCACCCCCGCGGGTGTCCGCGCCGCCGCCGTGGCCGCCCGCCTGGAGGACTCCGGACGGACCGCGGTACTCGTCCTGCGCGACGGCATGCCGGTCGGTGTGCTGGGGATCGCCGACCGCATCAGGGGTGACGCCGCGGCGACCGTCGCCTCGCTGGCCCGCCTCACCGGCGGTACCCCGATACTGCTGACCGGTGACAACCAAGGGGCCGCCGCCGGGCTGGCCGCCCAGGCGGGCATCACCGACGTCCGGGCCGGCCTCCTCCCCCAGGACAAGGCTGCCGCCGTTCGCGAGCAGGAGCGCGCCGGGCGCAGGGTTCTGGTCGTGGGAGACGGCGTGAACGACGCACCCGCTCTCGCGGCAGCCCACATCGGGATCGCGATGGGCAGGGCGGGCTCGGATCTGGCGCTGGAGACGGCGGACGCCGTCATCATCCGCGACGAACTGGCCACCGTGCCCGCCGCGGTGGCTCTGTCCCGGGCAGCGCGTCGCCTCGTCGTGCAGAACCTGGTCATCGCGGGGGTGTTCATCTCCGCTCTCGTCGTCTGGGACCTCGTCGGCCATCTGCCCCTGCCGCTGGGGGTCCTGGGCCACGAGGGGTCCACCGTCGTCGTGGGCCTGAACGGGCTCCGGCTGCTGCGCGAACAGGCCTGGACCCGGGCGGCCGGGCTCGATCACAGGGGGGCCCGCGCCACCGCCCGGCCCGGTCCGCCCGGCGCCTGAGGCCCCGTCACCGGTCGGCGTGGGCGCCGGGGGCGGACGGGCTCACGACCCGCCGCACTCCGCCCCCGAGGACAGTGCGCCCCATATGAGGCTAAAGTCCCTTTCGTGTCCGCATCGCACGAGGGGACTTCATGACCAGCTCCCGAACCGGGACCGACGTCCCAGAAGGGCCCGGCACCGCGGTCAAGATGTCGGTGCTGACGCTGACCATGATGGTGGTCGGCTCGATGGTCGGCGCCGGCGTGTTCTCCCTGCCCTCCCGCTTCGCACAGGAGACAGGTGTCGCCGGGGCGCTGATCGCCTGGTCGATCGCCGGCACGGGCATGCTGATGCTCGCGTTCGTGTTCCAGACGCTGGCGGTCCGCAGGCCCGACCTCGACGCGGGGGTCTACGCGTACGCCAAGGCCGGGTTCGGCGAGTACCTCGGGTTCTTCTCAGCCTTCGGGTACTGGGCCAGTGCCTGCGTCGGCAACGTGACCTACTGGGTGCTCATCACCTCGACGGTCGGGGCTGTCTGGCCGGCGCTGGGCGACGGCGACACCGTGGTGGCTGCCCTGGTGTCCACGGTCGGCCTGTGGGCCTTCTACCTCCTCATCCGCAGGGGCGTGAAGGAGGCGGCGGCGATCAACAGGGTCGTCACCGTGGCCAAGGTGGTCCCGATCATCGTCTTCGTCATCCTGGCCCTGTTCTTCTTCGATGTGCGGGTCTTCGCCGACAACTTCGGCGGCGCGGACTACGCGGGCTCCCTGTTCGACCAGGTACGCGGCACCATGCTGGCCACGGTGTTCGTCTTCCTCGGCGTGGAGGGCGCCAGCGTCTACTCGCGCCACGCGAAGCGCCGCGAGGACATCGGGCGGGCCACCGTCCTCGGATTCCTCAGTGTCTTCGCCGTCTTCGCGTCGGTGACCATCGTGTCGTACGGGATCCTGCCGATGGGAGAGATCGCGGATCTCCGCCAGCCCTCCATGGCCGGGGTGCTGGAGGAAGCCGTGGGGACCTGGGGCCAGGTCTTCGTCAGCGTGGGGCTGATCGTGTCGGTGCTCGGCGCCTATCTGGCATGGACCCTGATGGCCGCGGAAGTCCTCTTCGTGGCCGCGAAGGACCACGACATGCCGCGCTTCCTGCGCCGCTCCAGCGCCGCCGACGTACCCGTGTCGGCGCTCCTGATGACCACCTTGCTGTCCCAGGTCGTCCTGGTCATCACCCTTTTCTCGGACGACGCGTTCAACTTCGCCCTCGATCTGACCAGCGCCCTGTCCCTGATTCCGTTCCTGCTCGCCGCGGCGTTCGCCGTCAAGATCATGGTGCGTCCGGACGCACTGACCAAGGGGCGGGGCCACGGGCGGGATCTCGTCGTGAGCGTCGTCGCGACCCTCTACACCGCCTTCCTCCTGTTCGCGGCCGGGCTGAAGTTCGTCCTGGTCTCCTTCATCATCTACGCCCCCGCCACGATCCTGTTCGCGATGGCCCGCAGGGAACAGGGCCGCCGCGTCTTCTCCCCGGTCGAACTCGTCATCTGCGCGGCCTCGATCGCCGGAGCCGTGATCGGCGTGGTCGCCCTGGCCTCGGGCTGGATCAGCCTCTGACGCCCTCTCCCCCTGTTTCCCGGCACCACCCCGCGCGTCCACGAGCGGGCCCACCCGCCCCGCAGCGAAAGGCAGCCCACATGACGACCCCCTCCGCGGCGGACGCGGCTTCCCCGCACGGCGTCCATTCCGAAGTCGGCAGGCTGCGCAAGGTGCTGGTCTGCGCACCTGGTCTCGCGCACCGGCGGCTCACCCCGAGCAACGCCGACGAACTGCTCTTCGACGACGTGATGTGGGTGGACAACGCACAGCGGGACCACGCCGACTTCGTCGGCAAGCTCCAGCAGGCCGGCGTCGAGGTGGTCGAGCTGCACGATCTGCTGGCCGCCACCCTGACCGACCCCGCGGCCACGTCCTGGCTGCTCGACCGCAAGATCACCGCGAATGAGGTGGGCCTTGGACTCGTCGACCCGGCTCGCGCCTTCCTGGAGTCACTGGCCCCCCGGGCGCTGGCCGACTATCTGATCGGCGGCATGGCCACCACCGATCTGCCCGACGCATACCGGTCCGGCTATCTCGCTCTCGCCCGTGAGTCGACCGGGGCGCGCGAGTACCTGATGCCACCGCTGCCGAACACGCTCTACACCCGCGACACGACCTGCTGGCTGTACGGAGGGGTGACGCTCAATCCGCTGTACTGGCCCGCCCGCCACGACGAGACGCTGCTGATGAAGGCGGTCTACCGCTTCCATCCCGACTTCTCGGGCAGCACGGTGTGGTGGGGCGATCCCGAGCTCGACTGGGGCCAGGCCACCTTCGAGGGCGGTGACATCATGCCGGTCGGGAACGGAGTCGTCCTCATGGGCATGAGCGAACGCACCTCGCGGCAGGCCATCACCCAGGTCGCCGCCTCCCTGTTCGCCCAGGGGGCCGCCGACCACGTCGTGGTCGCCGCCATGCCGAAGCTGAGGTCCGCGATGCACCTGGACACCGTCTTCACCTTCGCCGACCGTGACATCGTCACCGTCTACCCGAAGATCGTGGACGCGATCCACACCTTCTCGCTCCGCCCGAGCGACCGGTCACCCGGCGTGGAGGTCGTCGACGAGGGCCCGCGTCCGTTCACCGACGTCGTGGCCAGGAGCCTGGGGCTGTCCGCCCTGCGGGTGATCGAGACGGGGGGTGACGTGTACGCATCCGAGCGGCAGCAGTGGGACAGCGGAAACAACGCCGTCGCGCTCGAACCTGGGGTCGTCTTCACCTACGACCGCAACACACAGACCAATGACCTGCTGCGCGCGGCGGGGGTCGAGGTCATCACGATCGTCGGCGCGGAGCTGGGCCGCGGCCGGGGCGGCGGGCACTGCATGACCTGCCCCCTCATCCGCGAGCCGGTGGACTTCTGAGGGCCCGGTCCGTGAGCGGGGCCGGCCCCGGGGCCGGGGTCGTCGGCAGACCGTGTCCGGCGGCCTTCTCCCCCGTTGCCGACCGCGTGAGCGGGCGGGCGGGGGCCGGGACTGCTCACAGGTGCCCGGCACCCGGCTCCGAGCGTCCCACCTGTCGGACTCCTCGCTACCGCTGACACCGGTGACTCCCGTGCTCAGCAGCGCCGGAACACGTGGCCCCTCTCGCCCGCGGGGAGCACATCGAGGTCTCGCAGGACGAGGGAGAGCCTGTCGCCCCAGGCGGAACAGCTCTCCTCGAAGCCCACCTCGCCCTCTCCCTCGTACTCGATCGCGAAGACCCGGTCGTCGTAGGCCTCGGCGTACGCGCCGCATTCGTCGAACTGGGCGCACTCCTCCGTCACCGCGAAGTCGAAGCCGATCGAAGCGTGCCCGGCGAGCAGCTCGGTGGTGTTCTTCTGTCCGATCGCCAGGCCGTCGCTGTGCGCCCGCGCGGCCAGCGTCCGGGCGAACGCCGCGTTGTGGGCGCTCGTCAGTCTGCCCTCGGAACGCTCGAAGGAGTCGAGGTTGTCCGGCTCCACCGCCTGGAAGCCGCTCTCGGCACAGCCGTCGATCCACTCCCCCACGATCTCCGCGAGCTGGGTGCGGCCCGTGGCCGTGGACGTGTCCAGAAGGACCTCGTCCCAGCCCTCGTCGATGATCAGCTCCCCCTCGTCATCACGCAGCAGCAGGCCGGGATGGGTATCCTGCCACCACTCCAGCGCACCTGGCTGCGTCTGGAAGGCGTTGACGTAGCAGACGTTGTACATGCCGCGGGCCGGCTCGTCCTCCCGGTCCCGGGACACCGCCCGCACACCGTCGGACGGCGTGTAGCCCCCGCCGATCTGGTAGTCGAACCCCATTCCGGCCGTCGGCAGGAGCACCTCGGCGGGCTTCGCGCGCTGCTCCGGCCCGGCCTCCGCGGACTCTCCCCCGGCGGCGGAACAGCCCGCCAGAAGGCCCACCGCGAGGGCGTGGGCGATGCCCGTCGCCATGCGGGCCACCACACGCCTGCGGCGGAAGGACAGGGAGCGGGCAGAGCCGGCCACGCGTACTCCAGTTGTCAGGAAGATCCGGTAGGGGTCCACGTATCCTCCGTCACCGCTCCCGAGGCCCTTCCGCCGGGGCCGTGTGCCGGCTGCTGCGCGGCACCGGCCCCGCCCCGCACGCGCCGCTGGTGGCGGGCTCGTGCAGGCGCGCGAGGCGGGACTCCGTCAGCCGCGCGCCGCGTCGGCCGCGCACCCCTTCTCCACCTCGGCGACCCGGGCGAGAAGCTCCTCGCGGCCGATGGCGTCGGTGCGGGTCGCGGGCACCGTGCAGGCGTGGGCGCCGGCCACGGCTCCGTAGAGGGCGCAGCGCCGGGGGTGTTCACCTGTCAGCCGGCCGAGGAGGAAGCCTGAGGCGTAGGCGTCGCCGGCGCCGTTGGAGTCCACCACCGGGGCGGGCGGGGCGACCGCGGGTGTGTGCGTCAGTTCGCCGTCGTACAGCAGGTAGGATCCCTCGGCGCCGGCGGTCGCCGCCACGACGTGGGCCCTGCCCCGTTCGGCGATGTCCCGCATGGTGTGCTCGGGGTCGGCCAGTGCGGTGGTGGACAGGAAGACGATGTCCGCCTGGAGGGCGAAGGCCTCGTGGTAGGGGTCGGCACCGTCCCAGTCGTGGAGATCGGTGGAGATGCTCACCCCGGCCTCGCGGAGCACCGGCAGCGTGAGGGCGCACGGCTGCGTGATGACGACGTGGGCGTGGAGGGTGGCGGTGGCGAGTTCACGGACCGTCGACTCCTCGAACCTGTCGGAGTCGTGCGAGCGTGCGGCGTCGTAGAGCGACAACCGCCGGCCGTCGGGGCCCACGAGGTTGACCGCGCGCTTGGTGCCGCCCGGCAGGGGTACCGCGGTGAGCGGAATTCCCCGGTCCTGGTGGAATCCGCGGACCAGCTCTCCCTCGTGGTCGTCGCCGATCATGTCCAGGTGATGCGTACGCAGGCCGAGGGTGTGCAGCCCGAGCGCGACGAAGTCCCCGCTCTGGCCCGCGCGGGTCTCGATGCCCGGCCGGATCATGTAGCTGTCGGCGAAGGGGAGGGGCAGTTCGGGCACGTGCACGATGGTGTCCACGCCCGCGCCGCCCAGCACGAGGACGTCGGTTCGCTTGCGCATGAGGGTGTCGGAGCCTCTCGGTTCAGGGATGGGTACGCGTCGTCGCTCGGCCCGGTGGCCCGGTCCGTCCAGGACGCGCAGGACGGAGCGTGCTCCGTCCTGCGCGTCGCCGGCCGGTGTGGGCCCGTCTCCCGGGCGGTCAGGCCGCTCGGGCCCCTGTGTGCAGCGCCAGCGCCGCGCGGGCCGGCACCGTGGCCTGGAGGGTGCCGTCGTCGCCCACCGTGACGGTGTCGCCGTCGCAGTCGTCCGGGGACGCCGCGGCGACGTTGCAGTAGGTGCCGCCGGGCAGGGACGTCGTGAAGGATTCGGTCAGGGGGCCGTCCCCGTTGTTGACGGCGACGAAGCCCTTGTCGCCCCTCCCGAAGGCGATCGCGCTGCCACCGTCGTCCCACCAGTCGGTGAGCTCGGCCGGGCCCACCTCGTTGCGGAAGCCGACAAGGCCGGTGATCGCCTGCTGGGCGTGTGTGTCCGTCCAGCCGTCGGCTCCGCTCGGCGGGCCGGCGTCCTTGTCGGACCACTCGTAGCCCGAGTACACGTTCGGCGAACCGTACGGCGAGGCGAGCATGAAGACGTTGGCGAGGGTGTAGGCCGCGCCGTCCTTGTAGGTCAGCGTCGAGCCGTTGCGTTCGGTGTCCCAGTTGTCGACGAACGTGCGGGCGGTGGCGCTGCTCAGCTTGCCGTCGGCGACGGACTTCAGCTGGGCGATGTCCCCGCCCTGGAAGGCGCTCTTGAGATGCGCTCCGTACCGGAACTCGTCCACGTCGCCGATCCCGGTGTACTCCTCGGGCCGCACGGCCTCGCCGCCTCCGTGGATGACCTCCGACACCCAGAAGCCCGGGTCGCGCATCTTCGCCTTGACGGCGGCCAGGTCGTCGGCCGCCATGTGCTTGGCCGCGTCGACACGGAAGCCGTCGACACCGAGGGAGCGCAGGTCGTCGAGGTACGCGGCGATGGTGGACCGCACCTCTTCCCTGCCGGTGTCCAGGTCGGCCAGCCCCACCAGTTCGCAGTTCTGTACGTCGCCGCGGCTGGTGTAGTCCTTGATGGCTGTGCGGCAGGTGTGGAAGTCGGCGTCCTCGAAGTGACCGGGGTAGGCGTACTTCGTGTAGGCCGTCCCGCCCGTACCCGTACCCGACCCGGCGGCCATGTGGTTGACGACCGCGTCGGCGACGACCTTGAGGCCTGCGGTGTGACAGGCCCTGACCATGGCGGCGAACGCGTCCCGGTCCCCCAGGCGGCCCGCGATCCTGTAGCTGACCGGTTGGTAGGAAGTCCACCACTGGTCGCCCTGGATGTGTTCGGTGGCGGGTGACACCTGCACGTAGCCGTAGCCGGCGGGGCCGAGCCGACTGGTGCAGGCGGACGCCACCTCGGCGTACGGCCGCTCGAACATGGTGGCGGTGACGGACTTGTCGCCGGGCGGCGCCGCCTGCGACTGCCAGGGGGCGAGCGTGGCAAGACCGCCGACTGCCATGACTCCGGCCAGTGTTCCGCCGATCAGACGGAATCGGTACTGCATGTGCGGCTCCTTCGACGACAGGGCACGGACGTGCCCTCGAAGGCAGCCACGCGCCAGGCTGCCGTGGGGGGAACGTCCTGGAGCCTGCCGCTCGATCCGTGCAGCCGTCAAGCAGTTCTGCAATTCCTTTCAGATCCTTGCGCAAGGACGGGAGGGGTCTGGGCGGGTCAGGCGGACGCCGACGGCATGAGTGCCGCCGCCGTCCGCAGTGCTGCGGCGTGCCCGGCGAGCTCGGGTTCACCGCCCCGGTCCGCCGGCATGGAGGCCATCAGGGCGAGCCGGTCGCGCCAGCTGTGGCCCGCGAGGGGCACGGCGACGGTGTGCATGCCCCGTACCGACTCGCCGAGACTGTCGGCGCGGCCGAGGGCACGGACACTTTCCAGCTCGGCCAGCAGGGCGGTACGGGAGAGCAGGGTGCGGCCGGTGAGGCCGGGCAGTCGTTCCTCCGGGTACAGGGCGCACACCTGTTCCGTGGCCAGCTGGGCGAGCAGTACCTTGCCGGCCGACGTCGCGTGCGCGGGGTGTGTGCGGCCTGCCTCCAGCACGGTACGCACGGAGTGCGACGACTCCCGTCCGTCCGTGATGATCACCTGATCGCCGATCAGGGCGGCGACGCCGACCGTCTCTCCGGTGGCGGAGGCCGCCGCGTCCAGCACCACCTGCAGGCGCGCCCTGATCTCGGGTCCGTAGCCCGCCGGACGCCCCAGCGTGACCAGTTCGGGCCCTGCGGAGTAACCCCGGCCCGAGGCGTCCCGGGTGGCGAAGCCACGCGACTCGAGGGTGCTGAGCACCCGGTGCGCGGTGGAGCGGGCCACCTCCAGCTCTCTGGCGGCGTCGGTCACCGACAGCGTGTCATGGGTGAGGAAGAGGCTCATGAGGCGCAGTCCGGTGTCCAAAGACTCGATGATGTAGCTCTTGGGGTCGGCCACGGGGTCCTCTCGGTCGTGTCGCGGGGGCCGGGCTGGTGGTGCGGCGCCCCGCCCCCATGATTCCGTTCCGGCTGGACGACGGAGCGACCGCCTTCGCCGACAGGTCTGCTGGCGGTGGCGGGGCGGGCGTCGGAGCGAAGGACGCTGAGCCACTCGGCGCACCTGAGGTGACGCGATCCGGCCTGACCGGCCCGCCCTTGACCGCCGGCGGGTGCGGGGTCCGCATGAGAAACGGCCGGGGCGGGAAGACCCAGTGCAGCAGAGCCCGACGGCGGGCCCGGAAGCGGAGGTCGTCATGCTGTCCCACAGACTTGACCGTGGTGTCCTGGTCCTCACCGTGCAGGAGGATCCGGGCATCGGCGGACGGGCCGAACTGGCTGCCGGGATCACGGCGTTCGTGCGGGCCTACCAGCCGGCTCCGGTCCTCGTGGTCATCGGTGATCCGGCGGCCACCCCCGCGACGGCCAGTGCGGTGCTGCGCGCCCACCGCCAGTGCGAGGAACTGGGCGTACCGATGTCCGTCGCCACCCCCAGCACCCCGGTCCGGCGCCTCCTGGAAGCCAACGCCGCCTCCGGAGGGGCACGGCTCGTCGTCCACCCCCACGTCGACATGGCCATCAGCGCCGCCTACGAGGCAGCGGCCTGAACACCCCGGCCGGCCGGGTAGCGGTCCGCAGGCTACTCAGGCAGGCTTCCGCGCATGGTCTCGACAGTGCAGAACGTGGCGATCGATTGCGGGGACGCCCATGGACTGGCCCGCTTCTGGAGCGAGGTGACCGGGGGCGCACTGGATCCGGGGAGCAGTCCGGGTGACCCGGAAGCACAGGTGACGCCGCCCGAGGGCCCGGTGCTGTACTTCAACCAGGTGCCGGAAGCGAAGACGGCGAAGAACCGTGTCCATCTGTGTCTGCGTCCGGAGACCTCGCGCGAGGAAGAGGTCGGGCGGCTGCTGGCCCTGGGAGCCGTCGTCGTCGCCGATCGCCGGGAAGCCGACGGCTCGGGCTGGACCGTCCTGGCCGACCCCGAGGGCAACGAGTTCTGCGTACTGCGCAGCGAGTCCGACCGCGCCGTGACACCCACCTGACGTTCGGTGTCACCTGGTCACAGCCGTGCGGCGGTGCCTGCGACGCGGCGCCCCGGACTCGCCCACCGCCCACCCCGCAGCGCCGGCGAGACGACCCAACAGCGCTGGCTCATGGGCCAGTTCACGCCAACAGGGCTTTGATTTAGGTTAGCCTAAGCTTAACGTGCCGGAGTGAACATGAGGGTGCGTGCGCGTCAGGAGGGGAATCGCCCGTGGAGTCCCACCGGCCCCCCTCGCACAGCTCTCGAACGGGGTAGGGCAGAGATGAGACCGGCCGACACAGAACACTCCGGCGCCGACCCGGCCACCCGGGCGCCGCACCGGCCGGAGGATCCGCGAGGCCGCACGGTCGTCATCAAGTTCGGTGGCAACGCCATGGTCGACTCGAGCCTGCAGCGGACGTTCGCGCGGGACGTCGTGGAACTGCGGCACGCGGGCCTGCGCCCCGTGGTCGTGCACGGAGGAGGCCCGCAGATCAGCGCCATGCTCAGCCGCCTCGGCCTGGAGACCCGCTTCACGGCGGGCCTGCGGGTCACCACGCCGGAGACCATGACGGTGGTGCGCATGGTGCTGACCGGGCAGGTCCAGCGAGATCTGGTCGGCCACATCAACGCCCACGGGGCCCTCGCGGTGGGCCTGTCCGGCGAGGACGCGCACACGATGACGGCGGTACGGCGGCCCGCGTGGGTGGACGGCCGCCCCGTGGACATCGGCCTCGTCGGGGATGTCGTCGACGTGCGGCCGGGCGTCCTGCGCGCGCACCTGGAACAGGGGCACATCCCGGTCGTCTCTCCGGTGGCGCGCGGTGAGGACGGCCAGGTCTACAACGTGAACGCCGACCTCGCCGCCTCGGCCCTGGCCGTGGCCCTCGACGCCGAGCGTCTCGTGATGCTCACCGACGTGGAAGGGCTGTACTCGGACTGGCCGCACAGCACCGCAGTGGTCCGGCGTGTGACCGCCGACGCACTCCAGCGGCTGCTGCCGGAGCTGGAGAGCGGCATGCGGCCCAAGATGGAGGGCTGCCTGCGGGCCGTCCGCGGCGGTGTGCGCAGCGCGCACGTGCTCGACGGCCGCGTGCCGCACGCCGTTCTGCGCGGCGTCCTCGCCGAGGAGGGCCGCGGCACCACAGTGGTGCCCGACGACGGGCACGACGGCACCAGCACCTCGCGGACGCCAGGCCGGACGGGCGACCGCCGCATCCGGTCGGCCGGTGACCGTGAGGTCCTGGAGGCGGAAGCGCCCGTCGGACTGTGATCACCTGGCACCCCCTCACCCCCTCGCCCCCCTCTGACAAGGAGACACACATGCGCCGGCTGACGGAACAGGCCCGCGCCGCGGCCAGTGGCGAGAACCCCTTCGTCGCCTACGGGCTGCCGGGCCGCCCCGGCACCGCCGAGTTCTGGGCGGCGGCGCGGACGCCCGCGTCGGTGCCCGCCGACGACGGCGGCTGGTCGACCTTGTTCCTCTGGCGCGGGACGCCGGCGCGCATCGGCTTCGAGAGCTGGTCGGGTCCCGTGGCCCTGCTGCGGTGGGGTGACACCGACTGCTGGTACGCCGAGGTGCACATGCCACCCCGGCTGCGGGTGACCTACCAGTTCCTCACGGACGACTCGGCGTACGCCGACCCGTTCAACCCGGTCGGTGCGGGCGGTGACCGGTCCCTCGCCGCGACGCCCGACGCACCGCACCAGCCGCACTGGCCGGCGGTCGGCCCAGCCGATGTCCTGCCGGTGCCACCGGCGCGGATCCGCTGGGCAGGCGAGCGGATCGGCGGACGGCGGACCGTGCGCATCCACCCCGTCGGCGGTGGCGGGCCGGTCGTCCTGTTGCTCGACGGGGACGACTGGCTGTACCTGCACCCGGCCATGAGCGCCTTCGACTCGGCCGTCGCCGCCGGCGAGATGCCCGCCGTCACCCTCGTCTTCCTCCCGTCCAAGGACAGGAAGGCCGAGTTCGGGTGCAGACCCGAACTGTGGGAAGCGGTCCGGGACGAACTGCTGCCCCTCGTCGCCGCGTCCGGGGTGCCGGCCGACCCGGACACGCTGGTGGTCGCCGGACAGAGCCTCGGCGGGCTGAGCGCGATGTACGCGGCACTGGAGTTCCCGGAGCTGGTCTCACGCGTCGCCTGCCAGTCACCGTCGTTCTGGTGGACGCCCGGTGCCGCGGACCGGGCGGATCCCTTGGGCGGTCCGGCCGGTGGCGCCGTCGCCGCCCGCCTGCGCGAGCGACCCGATCTTTCCGGCCTGCGGGTCGCGTTCGACGTGGGGGAACACGAGTCACGCATGCTGCCCCACTGCGAGCCGGTCGAAACTCTCGCCGGACGGGCCGGCGCGACCGTGCGGGTCTCACGGTCCGCGTCGGACCACGACCGGGCCGGGTGGCGGCACGCCCTGCTCAGGGATGTGGCCTGGGCACTCGCCTGACGGACGGCGGGCCGGCCCTCCTGAGGTGCGCGGCCTGCCGTCCGGACCCGGTGGCACGTGCGGGCCGTCAGGTGCCGTGGCGCGCGCCGCGTGAGCGCGTGAGCCACGGCCAGGGACGGGAGCGGGTGGCCCCGAGACGGGTCACCGGGCCACCGCCCTGCAGTAGTCCTCGTCGGACGCGAGGAGGTGACGGTGTGTGTCCTCCGCCGTGACGACACCGTCGTCGAGGACCAGGACACGGTCGGCGGCGTCCAGGAGAGCGGGGCTGCTGGTGAGCACGAGGGTGGTGCGGCCCCTCCGCAGTTTCGCGATGTTCCGCGCGATGAGCTGTTCGGTCACCGCGTCGACCGCTGTCGTGGGATCGTGCAGCACCAGGATGTCGGAGTCGGCGGCGAGGGCGCGGGCCAGGGACAGGCGCTGGCGCTGTCCTCCGGAGAGATTCGCGCCACGGTCGCGGACGCCGTGGTCGAGCCCCTCGCGGTGGAGGGCGACGACGTCCGTGAGGAGCGAGGCCTCCACGGCCTCCGGGACCATCCGGCTGGTACCCGACGGATCGATGTTGGTGCGGAGGCTGCCCGCGAAGATCTCCCCGTCGTACGGGTTCACCAGCATGTGCTCGCGGACGGCTTCCACCGACAGGTCCGTGATCTCGCGCCCCCCGACCCGCACCACCCCCTCGTACGCCCGGGGCGGGACGTTGACGCCCAGGACCGAGGCGAGATCGGCCGCCGCGCGTGGCTGGTAGGCGGCGACCGCCACGAACTCGCCCGCGCGCACGCGGAACGTCACTGCTCGCAGGGCCCCGTGACGGACACCGTCGATCTCGAGGTCTCCGCCTGCGTCCGGACGGCCCTGGCCCGGGGCCGCCGACGGCGGCGCGGAAAGCACCAGAGCCATCCGGTCGGCCGAGGCGCGTGCCATCATCACGTACTTCGGCATCTCCGAGAACATCTTGAGCGGTTCCATGATGAACTGCGCAAGTCCCACGGCCATCACGAGCTCCCCGATCGTGATGTGCCCTCCGTACGCCAGCCAGCCCGCCGTCAGGGTGACGACGGCCGCGAGGACGGCGTTGAGGCCCAGCGCGGCGCCCGCGTACACACCGTTCACCCTGGCGACGGTGACGGCCTGGTGCTTCGCCTCCGTGCTGACTTCCCGGTAGGACAGGAACGCCGCGTGGTTGCCGCCGAAACCGTGCAGCGGGCGCAGGCCCGTGATCAGGTCGGCGACCTTGGCCCCCGCCCGTGCCACCCGCGCCTGCTGCTCACGGGTGCTCGAACCGATGCGCCGGGACATCACACTGAGGACGGACAGGATGGCCACCGTCCCCACGATCACCAGCAGTCCGAGCCGGAGGTCGGCCAGGCCGAGCGCGACCGACGCGACGGCCACCGCGACCAGCGAGCTGATCAGCAGCGGCACCACCTCGACGATGTCGGCGGTCTGGTCGGCGTCCTCGGTGGCGATGGTGAGTATCTCGCCGGACTTCAGGTCGACGTCCCTGGCCACGGGCTGCAGCCCGGCGGCCGCGACGCGCACCCTCCAGTGGTGCGCCTCGGTGGTGTTGGCCTTCTGCAGGACACGCATCCCGAAACGCCACGACAGCGAGACGGTCGTGATGATCACGGCGAGAGCGGCGATCGCCGTCGCGAGCGAGCCGGCGCTCCGGTCCCTCATCGTGTGTTCGACGATGAGGCCGAGCGCGATGGGGAAGGCGGTCTCGCCCGCCTGGTACAGGCCCATGAGGACGGTGCCCCGGACCACGGCGCCCGCGTTGCGGCGCAGTGCGGTCCGGAGGATGTCGGCCCCGGGGCGGGGCCGTCGCACGTCAGGTGTTGTCATCAAGGTGGCGGGCAATCGCTTCCGGGGTTCGAAGGGTGAGCAGGTCACGGATCGTGACCACTGGACCGTACTCCCGGCGGAGCAGCCCGGTCAGCCGCACCGCCAGCATGGAATGCCCGCCCAGGGACACGAAGTCGCTCACCGCGCTCACCTCGTCGTCGTCCAGGTCGAGCGCCTCGGCGAAGAACTCGCAGACGGCTCTCTCGGTCGCGGTCTCCGGGCCGCGCTCGCCGCCTGTGGTGAGCACGCCCAGCGGCTTGGCCTCCGGCAGCGCGCCGGTGTCGGCCTTCCCGTTCACGGTCAGCGGGATCGCGTCGACCTGGGCGTAGTGCGTCGGTCGCAGGAAGTCCGGCAGTCCTCCCCCCACTTCGGCGGCGACCGCCGCCAGTCCGGAGCCGCTCAGCACGAGGTAGGCGGCCAGCCGGTACGTGCCGTCGACCTGGGGGTCGGGCTGGGCGACCGCGGCCACGAACCGCACCGCCGGGTGCGCGGCGAACGCGGCCTCGACCTCGCCCAGTTCGACCCGGTGGCCCCTGATCTTCACCTGCTGGTCCGTGCGGCCGAGGTAGGTGAGGTTCCCGTCGGGACGCCGGGCCACCAGGTCACCGGTCCGGTACATGCGCTCGCCGGGCGCACCGAACGGGCACGCCACGAACCGGTCCGCGGTCCGGGCCGGCTGCCCGAGGTATCCCCGCGCGATGCCGATGCCGGCCACGTACAGCTCTCCGGGCACGCCGTCCGGCAGCGGCCTCAGCCACGGGTCCAGGACGTACACGTCGGTGTTGTCGATCGGCACGCCCACCACCGGGTCCTGGCACTCGAACGTGCCGACGCCGAGTGTGTTGATGGTGTACTCGGTGGGGCCGTACAGGTTGTAACCGGCCGTCCCCTCGGTCTCCGCGAGCCGCTGCCACAGCGTGGGGGTGACGGCCTCCCCGCCGAGCAGCACCAGCGCCGGACGCCGTGCGGGGTCGTCGAGCAGGCCTTCGGCGACCAGTTGCTGAGCGTAGGTCGGGGTCACGTTGATGACGTCGATCCTGTTCTCGGCGCAGTACTCGACCAGCCTGGGAGCGTCACGGCGCAACTCCTCGTCACAGATGTGCACCTCGTGGCCGTCGGCGAGCCACAGCAGTTCCTCCCAGGACATGTCGAACGCGAACGACACGGTGTGCGCGATCCTGAACGTCCGGTGTCCGTGTTCCGCGAGAACCGGCTCGAAGATACGGCGCTGGTGGTTGATCAGCATGTTGGTGAGGCCGGCGTACTCGGTCACCACGCCCTTGGGCTTCCCGGTCGATCCCGAGGTGTAGATCGTGTACGCGGGGTGCCGCAGGCGGTTCGGGGCGTCCCGCGCGAACGTCACGTACGGTTCGGCCCCGGGCAGGGGCCGGTCGAGTTCGATCAGATCGCCGGTCAGCCGGGGTGCCACCGCGCTCACCGTGAGGATCACGTCCGGGCGTGCCGCGACGACGATCGAGGCGATCCGCTCGTCCGGGTGGTCCAGCTCCAGCGGTACGTACGCGGCTCCGGTCCGCAGCACGGCGAACAGCGCCACGATGGAGTCGAGGGAGCGGGGGAGCGCGAGGCCGACCGTCTTCTCCGGGCCGATGGCACGTCGGGCCAGTACGCCGGCCACGTCGCGGCTGCGGTCGCGGAGCTGCGCGAAGGTCATGACCGAACCGTGGGCGACGAGGGCGACCCGCTGCGGGTCCCGGTCAGCCGCCCGGTCGAACCGGTCGACGACCGTGTCCGTGCCGATGTCCGTGCGCACGGAGGTCCCGGGTTCGGGGCCGAGGCCGCCGAGCGCGCCGACGGGGCCGGTCGTCCGGGCCAGGTCCTCGAGCACGCGCAGGTAGTCGTCGACGAGACGGCGGGCTCCGCGGTGGTCGTCGTCGCGGTGCTCCAGCTTGACCGTGAGCTGGTCACCGGGTGTGACGACCCAGGTGAACGGGTAGTGCGTCGAGTCGTCGGCCCGCACCGCCGTGATGCCGTGCCTGGCGTTCATCTCGGCGAACGCGTCCATGTCCAGGAAGTTCTGGAGCACGAACAGGTTGTCGAACAGGCTCCCGTGTCCACTCGCCCGCTGGATCTCACCGAGCCCCAGGTGCTCGTGCTCCATCGCCTCGACTCTGGCCTCCTGGACGGCGGCGAGGTACTCCTGGACCGTGTCGCCCGGCCGGGCCCGCGTCCACATGGGCACGGTGTTGAGGAGCACCCCCACGATGCCGGACAGCCCCTCGCCCTCCCGGCCGGAGACGGTCACGCCGAACACGGCGTCGCTGCGGCCCGTGCGGGCGCCCAGCAGGAGGCCGAAGGCGCCGGTCAGCACCGTGTTCAACGTGACGCCGTGCGCCTTCGCCGCCTCCCTCAGCAGGTCCGACTGTTCGACGGACAGCGTGTGCACGAGTGCCTGGGGCCGGCCGTCCGCGAATGTGGGCTCCGGGCCGGCGAGAAGCGTCGGACCGGTGAGACCTGCCAGGTGGTCCGCCCAGAAGCGCTCGGACACCGCGGTGTCCCTGGCGTCGAGGGCCCGTGCGTGGTCCTCGAAGCTCGGTGCCGCCGGGGCCGCGTCCGGAACGTCGCCCGCCAGTACTGCCCGGTAGGCCTCGAACAGGTCCCGCAGGAGGATCTCGCGGGACCAGCCGTCCCACAGCAGCAGGTGGTAACTCAGCAGCAGGCCGTCGCGCCCGCCCGGCAGACGTACGACGGTCATCCGGAGCAGCGGCGGCTCTGCCGGGTCGAACCCCGTGTCGCGGTCCCGGGCACGCAGGGCTTCGACCTCGGTGTCCGTCGCCAACTCGACCGTACGGACGTCTACACGCCGTCCAGGTGCGAGGACCTGCACGGGATTGCCGTCGTCGTCGGTGGTGAAGCCGGCGCCCACGACCGGGTGCCTGGTGATGACGCACTCCATCGCCCGGGCCAGTGCGTCGGGGTCGAGCCGCCGGTCGAAGGCGAAGTAGCTCTGTGCGACGTAGTGTCCGGCCGGACCGGTCATCTGGGCCTGGAAGAACAGGCCCCGTTGCAGCGGGGTCACGGGTGCCGTGCGCTCGGCTGTGGCGGAGGCGTCCGCGACGCGTTCGAGTGCCCGCCGCCAGTGAGCGGTCACCTCGTCGGGGATGCCGTCGGCGAGCGTGAAGGCCGCGTGCAGGCTTCCGGTGGCCGCGTCGGTCCACGCGTTGACCTCGACGGCGTACGGGCTGCTGCGGTGCCCGTCGGTGATGTGCACCGCCTGCGACTCGCTTCCCCTGCCGAGGTAGTTGAACAACACCTGTGGGCGGGCCGTCAGCAGCGGCGCCGTCTGCGGGTCGAGGTACCTGAGCCGGCCGTACGCGACGTGCCCGTGCTCGTCGGGCTGGCGTTCGGCGACCTCGCGGGCCGCTGCGACGGGGTCGGTGTGCGCGGTGAGCCGCACCGGGGCTATGGAGGTGAACCAGCCGACCGTGCGGGTGTAGTCGTGGTGTTCCAGCGCCGGCACCCGGCCGTGCCGTTCCAGCTCGACGGCGAGATCGCCGGGCGAGGGCTGGACGTGTGTCAGCGCGACCCTGAGCGCGCCGCACAGGAGTTCCGTCGGACCGATGCCGAGTGCTGCGGGCGCGGTACGCGTCACCCGGACGCTCACCTCCGGTGCGAGCACGACCGTGGTCGCGCGCAGACGTCCGACCGCGGGCAGCAGCGGTGGCGCCTGGAGGGTGTCGATCCAGTGGCCCAGGTCGTCGGTCGCCTGGCCGGGCCGGGAACCGAGGGCGTCCGCGTACTCGGCGTAGGAGGTGGTCGGCGGCGGCAGTGCCGCCCCGCTCAGTGCGGTGGCCAGGTCCTCCAGCAGGATCAGCCAGGACACGGAGTCGACGGCGAGGTGGTGCACCGTGACGACGAGGGTGTGGGCCGGGGCCAGCCACGTGAACGCGATTACGTCGCCGGTTTCCGGATCGAGGCGGCCGGCCGCCTCGTCCGCCGCGGCCGTCGCGTCGGTGGTGTCCGTCCGGAGCACGTGGACGTTCCGGAGCGGCTCGGTGCGCAGAGCCCAGACGCCGTGGTCGACGCGCAGGCGCAGCCGGAGGACCGGGTGCGCGGCCACGAGGGTGTTCGCAGCGCGCACGACGTCGGTGTACGCGGTTCCCTCGGCCGCGACCAGCGTCCTGGCCTGGGCGAACCGGGCGAGCGGGCCGCCCAGTTCCCGCTGGCGCAGGATGATGGGCGTGGGCGCCAGCGGGCCGTCCCCACGGGGGGCCGGGTCGGGCGCGGCGGCCCGCGGTGTCCGTGAGGCGAGTTGTCCGGCGAGCGCACGCGGTGTCCTGAACAGGAACACGTCCCGTGGCGCGACCGAGAGGCCGAGCGCCCGGGCCCGGTTGATCACCGTGATGGCGACGATGCTGTCGCCCCCGGCCCGGAAGAAGTCGGTGTCACCGTCCACGGGCCCGGAGCCGGGCAGTGTCTCCGCGAAGATGCCGGTCAGGGCGTCGAGCGCGGAGCCACCGAAGGTGCCGGGGACCTCGGCTGCGGAGTCGCTCGCGGGGTCCGGGGCTTCGGCCCTGGCGGCGCGCTCGGTCAGTGCCTTGCGGTCCAGCTTGCCGTTGACCGTCAGCGGCAGCGCCTCCGCCAGGAGGACCCGGCCCGGAACCATGTGCGGGGGCAGCTTCGCGGACAGGCGCTCGGTGAGGTCGCCCGGCACCCTGCCCACGAGGTGCGCGACCAGGTGGTCACCGCTGCCGGCGACGGTGACGGCCACGTCGGTCACCCCGTCGAGTTCCCTGATCGCGGACTCCACCTCGGCGGGCTCGATGCGGAACCCCTTGAGCTGCACCTGGTCGTCGGCGCGGCCGGCGAACTGCAGCTCGCCGTCGAGGGTGCGGCGGGCGAGGTCGCCCGTGTGGTACATGCGCGATCCGTCGCCTGCGAACGGGTCCGCCACGAACCGGCCCGCGGTGAGACCGGGCCGTCCCAGGTAGCCGAGCGACACCTGGTCACCGGCGACGTAGATGGCGCCCACCCGGCCCGGCGGCACGGGCGCGAGCCGCTCGTCGAGCAGGTAGGTCGTGAGTCCGGGGATCGGACCGCCCACGGGGCTGACGTCGTGGCCGAAGTCCTCGTCGGTGAGTACCCGGTGGGTGACGTGGACCGTGGTCTCGGTGATGCCGTACATGTTGACCAGCTCGGGCGAGGCGGTGCCGTGCCGCTCCACCCAGGTACGCAGTCGTGCGGGGTCCAGCGTCTCGCCGCCGAGGATGACGCGCCGCAGCGCGGGGAGGGGCCGGCCGTCCTGCCGGTCGGCCTCGATGAACCGGTAGAAGGCGGAGGGGGTCTGGTTGAGCACGGTGACTCCGCGCTCGCGGACCAGCCGGTGGAAGTCGACCGGGGAGCGGGTCAGCGCGTACTCCGGCACCAGCAGCTCGCCTCCGTGCGCGAGCGCGCCCCACAGCTCCCAGACCGCGAAGTCGAAGGAGTAGGAGTGGAACTGGACCCACACGTCGTGGGGTCCGAATCCCATGCCGGGCCGGGTGTTCGCGAGCAGCGTCACGACGGCGGAGTGCGGGACCACCACGCCCTTGGGCCTGCCGGTCGATCCGGACGTGTAGATCACGTACGCCGGGTCGTGCCATCCGGCCCGCGCGGCGGCAGCCGCCGGCTGTCCGGCCGGGGGCTTGTCGTCCCCCAGCGCGAGCACGCGGGCCGGCACCCCTGCCCGGCTCAGCAGCCGCGTGAAGCGCTCCCGCTCGTCACGGTCCACGAGGACGACCTGCGGAGCGGCGTCGGTGAGGACGTACTCCAGCCGTTCGTCCGGGTAGGCGAGGTCGAGGGGTACGTACGCGCCGCCCGCGCTGACGACCGCGACCAGTGCGACGACCTGCTGCACGGACCGTGGGACGGCGACGGCGACGCGTGTGCCCGGACCGACGCCCGCCGCGCGCAGGGCCGAGGCCAGCTCCTCCTTCGCGACCGCCAGTTCCCCGTACGTCAGGGACCTGGTGCCGCCGTCGAGTGCGCAGTGGGTGACGGCGGGGGCCTCGGGGGCGCGGTGAGCCGCCGCGTCGAACAGTCCGCCCAGGGTCGTCGGCTCGATCCGCGCGGGGCGCCGGGCGTCCTCGGACGTCAGGTCGCGCACGGGGGCGTCCGGCCGGGTGAGCAGGCCGGTGAGGATCCGGGTGAACGTGCTGAGGACCGCTCTGGCGCCCGCCCCGCGCAGCAGTTCGCCGTCGTGGATCAGGGTGAAGCGGGGGCGGCCCGCGGGTGTGCGCTCGACCACCAGGGTCAGCGGGTAGTGGGGGGCGCCCTCGTTCACGATGCCGGTGATGACCACGTCGTGGCCGGGGCGCGCCAGGGCGCCCACGTCGGTCGCGACGTCGAAGACCACCAAGGTGTCGAACAGGGCGCCGCCGCCGGCCTGGCGGCCGATCCTCGCCAGGGAGACGTGCTGGTGCGCCAGCACCGCGCTCCGGTGGTCCCGCACGGAGGCGAGCAGGTCGCGGGCCGTCGTGCCTTCGGTCCAGCGGGCGCGCAGGGGGATCGTGTTGATGAACAGGCCCACCATGTCCTCGATGCCGGGCACATCCGCGTCGCGACCGGACACCGTGGAGCCGAACACGACGTCCGTGCTGCCCAGGATGCCGCCGAGTGCCAGCGCCCAGGCGCTGTGCACCGCCACGCTGAGCGGTACGCCCGCGGCCCGGACGGCCGCGTCGATGTCCTCATCGGGCTCGACGGCGGTGTCCGTGAAGCGGTCGGACGGGATGTGGCCCTCGGCGACCAGGGAGGGGCCCGGAAGGCCGGCGAGCTGCTCGCGCCAGACCCGGTCGCTCGCGGCGTCGTCGAGTCCGGCGAGGCGGCGTACGTAGTCGGGGAAGCCGCCGAGCTCGTACAGGGTGCCCGGCGCGTGGTACTCGTCCAGCAGGGCGCGGAGCATCGGGGGCACCGACCAGCCGTCGGCGATGATGTGGTGCACGGTCTGCACCAGGACGCTCCTGCCGGATCCCGCGCGGATGAGGGTGTAGCGCATCAGAGGACCCGTGGCCAGGTCGAACCCGGCCCGGCGGTCCCGCTCGGCGTGGTCGCGGATCTCGGTCCCGGTGATGCCGGGGCGGTCCAGGGTGGTGAAGGGCACCCGGACCCCGTTCTCCAGCACGGAGACGACCCGGCCGTCGGCGAGGGCGACGAACCGCGCCGCCAGGTTCGGGTACAGCGTGAGCAGCCGGGTCGCCGCGGCGGCCAGCCGGGCGGGGTCCACCTCGCCTTCCAGCGTGAGCAGTTGCTGCTCGACGTAGCTGCCCGCCGAGTCGTCGTCGAAGACCGAGTGGAAGTAGAGGCCCTCCTGCAACGGGGTCAGCGGAAGGATGTCCCGCAGCGCCGGGCCGTCCAAGGCGTCGACGTCGGTCTGCGTGAGCGGCACCAGGGGGAAGTCGCCGGGCGAGTGGCCACCCTGGTCGAGTGCGGCCAGCCCGGTGAGGGCTTGGCGCAGGTACGCGCCGATGGCCGTGATGTCGTCGTCGGTGAACATCCCGTCGGGCCACGAGAGGGTGGTGACCAGCTCGTGTCCCCCGCCTGGGGACGGTTCGGCGATCGCGTTGAATTCCAGGGCGCGCGGCAGGCGCATCCGCGGGTCGCGCCTCTCCCCCAGTTGTCCGGCCGGGCCGGCCAGCTGCCAGTCCTCCGACGTGCCCGAGTCGAAACGGCCCAGGTAGTTGAAGAGCACCTGCGGGGCCGGCCCGTCCAGCCCGGTGTCCGTCAGGTACCGCAGGACACCGTGGGACAGCCCGTTGCGCGGCACCCGGGCGAGATCGTCCTTGACCGCCTTGAGCGCGGCGGCCAGGTAGGAGGGATCAGTGGGATCCGCCGCCGCGCCGGGGTCCACGACCACCGGGTACAGAGTGGTGAACCACCCGACGGTCCGGGAGAGTTCGGGTTCGAAACCAGCCGCCTCCGCCACGAACCGTCCTTCGCGGCCGTGCCCCTCGAGCTCGATGTGCGCGTAGGTCTGGTGCTGCCCCAGGTCGCGGCGCCACCGGGCGAGGGTGACGGCGAGCGCGGTCAGCAGCACGTCGTTGACACCGGCGTGGAACCTGCCGGGGATCTCGCCCAGCAGTGCGGCCGTGACCTCGGGGCCCACCGCGACGGTCCGGGTCCGTTCCCGGGCGACGGTGTCGTCCTCACACAGCGCACGTCTGCCCACCGGTTCGTCCACGGCCGGCAGGGGACGCCGGTAGGCCTCGCGGTCCTGCTCGAAGTCCGCGTCCCGCAGCGCCAGTGTCCAGCGTCGGAACGAGGTGCCCACGGAAGGCAGCTCGACCGGCACTCCGGCCGACAACTGCCGCCAGGCGGTGGCCATGTCCTCCATGAGGATCCGCCAGGACACGCCGTCCACGACCACGTGGTGGACGACCACGACCAGCTGCCGTGCCTCGCGTCGCCAGACCGCGCGCAGCATGGCACCGCGGTCCGGGTCGAGCCCCGCGGTGGCGAGGGCGACACAGTCGTCGAGCGGCAGATCGCTCTCCTGCCATACCGCGTCCGCGCCGCCCGCCTCCGGGATGTCGAAACCCCAGCGGCCGTCACGCACGAGGACGGCCCGCAACATGTCGTGCCGCGTGGTCAGAGCCGCGAGAACCGTGTCGAGGGAGCCGGGGGTCAGGCCGGCGGGGGTGTTCAGCACCACCGACTGCACGAACCCGTCGATCGCGTCCGTCGTCGCGCCGAGCCACTGCACGATCGGCGAGCCGACGACGGTGCCGGTCGCCACGTCGCCGTGTTCCGGCGTGGCGACGTCCTCCCGGCTCAGGACAGCCGCCAGGGCTCCCACGACGCTGTGGGTGAAGATCTGTTGCGCGGTGGCGTAGAGCCCGGCGCCGCGCAGCGTGCTCAGGAGCGAGATGGCGAGGATGCTGTCGCCGCCGAGCCTGAAGAAGTCCTGGTCGACGCCGACTTCGCGCAGCCCCAGCACGGTGGCGACCGCCGCGCACACCGCGCGCTCGTTCTCCGTGGCGGCCGGGACGAGCGGGCCTGACCCGGTTCCCGGCTCGGGGAGTGCTCCACGGTCGAGCTTGCCGTTCGCGGTGAGCGGGAACTCCTTCAGTACGACGATGTGGGCGGGCACCATGTACTCCACCATGTGCTCGGCGGCCCACGCCTTGACCTCGTCGCCGCGCAGCTCCTCGCCGGGAAGCGCCGGGATCACGTAACCGACCAGGTAGGTGCCGCCCGCCGTGTTCTTCTTCGCGACGACGCAGGTGTGCCGTACCGAGGGGTGCTCCGCGAGGCCCGTCTCGACGTCCTCGAGCTCCAGCCGCATGCCGCGGATCTTGACCTGGTTGTCGGCACGGCCGAGGAAGTCCAGCGAGCCGTCCGGGGCGAACCGCGCGAGGTCGCCGGTCCGGTACAGCCGGGAACCGTCCCCGGCGAAGGGGTTCGCCACGAACCGGGACGCCGTCAGGCCGGGTGCGTTGACGTACCCGCGCCCCAGGAGGAACCCGCCCACGTACAGCTCGCCGCCGACGCCGACCGGGACCGGGCGCAGTTCTTCGTCGAGCACGTACAGCTGGGTGTTGGGGTTGGCCTTGCCGATCGACGTCGACAGGCGTTCCGCCGCGCCTCGGTAGACGACGTGCGAGACCCCGATCGTGGTCTCGGCCGGACCGTAGCCGTGGTACATGGGGATGTCGAGCCGGGTGCGGAAACGCTCGTACAGTTCCGGGGTCAGTACCTCGCCGCCGCACCACACGTGCCGCAGGCTGTCCAGTCGCCCGGAGTCGCCCGCCATGTCCAGGAGGACGTCCAGCATGGACGACACCAGGTAGGTGAAGGTGACCCGCTGTTCGGACAGCACGCTCAGCAGGTGGTGGGGGTCGCGTTCGCCCCCGGGCCGCAGGACCACCAGCCTGCCGCCGCGCACCAGGGGCAGGAATATCTCGTTGACGGAGATGTCGAAGGACAGGGGGGCCTTGAACAGCGAGACGTCGTCGTGACCGAAGCCGAGTATCTCCTCGGACTGCCACAGCAGGCGCTCGCTGATCGCTTCGTGGCGGATCATGGCGCCCTTGGGCCGGCCCGTCGAACCGGACGTGAAAATCACGTAGGCCAGGGCGGCACCGGGAACGGCGGCCTCGCTCCCCCCGGCCGGGCAGGAGGCGTATCGCCAGGCCCCGAGGTCGACGGCCACGCCTTCGGGTTCGCCCTCCGGCTGCTCCCCGGAAGCGTTGAGCTGCAACACGACCCGGGCGTCCTCGATGACGGCGGCTCGGCGCGCGGCCGGCCACCGCGGGTCGAGCGGAACGAACGCTCCCCCGGCCTGGAGCACGGCGAGCAGCCCGATCACCATGTCGGCCGAGCGGTCCAGCGAGATGCCGACGACCTGCTCGGCGGTGATCCCGCGTCCGGTCAGGTGGTGGGCCAGCTGACTCGCGCGTTCCGCTGCCTCACGGTAGGTCAGTGACCGGTGCTCGTCGACGATCGCGACGGCGTCCGGCCTGGTCCGGGCCTGCTCGCGGAACATCTGCACGACCGTGGGCCGGACGCGGTCGGCCTCGGTGTCGTTCCACTCGGTCAGCGCTCTGATCCTCGCCGCGGCCCCGACGGGGCCGATGGTGCCGAGGGGCCGGTCCGGGAAGTCGGCGAGGTCGTCCAAGGCCAGCTGGGCCTGGGCCGGGAGGACGCCTTCGGGGACCAGGATGGTCCGGCCGTCGGCGCCGACCCCCCATCCGGCGGTCACCGGACCACCGTTGCCGACCCATCGGAGGACGTCGGCGAACAGGGTGCCGGAGGTGAGGTCGATACCGTCGGGACTGTGACCGGTCGCCCAGTAGGACAGCCCGACGGCGCACGCCCCGGCGATGGTCCTGTCGTCGTAGTCACCGGTGCGCCGGCGTATGCCGTCCAGGTCCGTGGGAGAGAGCAGCACGGAACGAGCAGTGGGATCCGTCATCGATGACTCATCGTCCTTCCACGGTACGAGCTGGACCGATCTCGACCCAGGTGTGTCTAACTGCCTTCGCGCCAGGCGCTCCACAGCCGGGCGTAGCGTCCGCCCAGGGCCACGAGTTCCTCGTGCGTTCCCTGCTCCACCACGCGTCCGGCGTCCAGCACGGCGATCCGGTCCGCCGCCATCGCCTGGGTCAGACGGTGCGCCACGAACAGCGTGGTCCGTCCCGCGCAGGCGGCCCGCACGGACCTCTCGAGTGCGGCGGCGCCCTCGCTTCCGGCCTCTGCGGTCGACTCGTCGAGCACCACCACCGGCGCCCGGCTCAGAAGCAGCCGGGCCAGGGCGATCTGGGCGACCTTCGTGACGTCCAGGCGCTCGCCGCCCTCGCCGACGACGGTGTCCATCCCGTCGGGGAACGCGTCGACCCAGTCTCCCGCTCCGACCGTGCGCAGTGCCTCGAGCAGCTCGGCGTCGGTCGCCCGGGGTGCGGCGAGCCGCAGGTCGCCGGAGAGCGGGCCGGAGAAGACGTGTGTCTCCTGCGTCAGGATGCTCACGAGGGCCCGCGCGCCCGCCTCGTCAAGACCGGCGAGGTCGTGCGGCCCGATGCGCACCGAACCCGTCTGCGGGGTGCCGATGCCCGCGATCAGGGCGGCCAGGGTGGACTTGCCCGCGCCCGTCGCCCCGACGAGAGCGAGCGAACCGCCTGCCGGGATCGTCAGGCTGACGTCCCGTAGGACGGGCTCCTCGGAGCCCGGGTATCCGAAGGTCAGTCCCTCCACCGTCACCTGGTGCGGCGTGACGCCGGCGGACGCCACGGAGGTGTCGCCCACCAGCCGGTCCTCAGCGGCCTCGCCCAGCACCCCGACCAGACGGGTGAGGCTCGCACCCGACTTCTGCGCCTCGTCGAAGGTGAACATGATGGCGCCCAGCGGGGTGAACAGGCGGTGGAACATCAGCGGCGCCGCCGACACCTCGCCGAGACTCGCGGCGCCGGTCTCCAGCAGGACGTATCCCACCACGAGTATCAGGACGAGCCCGATGAACTCGGCGCGGTTCTCCCTGCCGACGAACCGGCCGAAGACCCGGAAGACCTCGATGCCCAGATCGCGTACGTGCCACGACTTGACGGTGACCTTCTCGCGGAAGTCACCCTCCAGGCGGTAGGCGCGTACGGTGTCGATGCCGTTCAGACCGCTGATCAGCGCCTGAGCGCGTTCACCCTGGGCCGCCCGTTGCCTCTGGTACAGCGGGGCGGAGCGGGGCAGGTACCAGCGCAGGGCCAGCGCGTACGCGGGCAGCGCGCCGGCGCCCGCCAGGCCCAGTCTCCAGTCGAGGCCGAACATGCCGATGGTGGCGATCGCGACCAGCACGCCGGCCGAGAAGACCGTGGGGACGGCCGAGCGGATGCCCCTGGACAGCACTGCCACGTCGTCGCCGACCCGGGACAGCACGTCCCCCCGGCCGACCTGCTCGATGCGCGCGCTCGGCATACCGAGCACCGCGCGGACGGCGGCTTCCCGAAGCTGAGCGAGCAGGTCCGCGCCCAGACGTCCGATCAGGTAGGTGGAGACCGCGGTCGCCGCCGCGCCGAGCAGCGCGGCGGCGCCCATGAGGATCCCGGTCGTGACCAGCACCGAGCGCCCGTCGCCGTCGACGACGGCGTCGACCACCCGGCCGAGAAGGAGCACCGGGAGCACCTGGAGCGCCGCGCCCGCCACGGTGGTGAGCACGGTCGCGGTCGTGAGCCACGGCGTCTCGCGGCAGTGCGCGGCCACCCATCGGGTGGACTCGCCGCCGGCCGCCGTGCGCAGGGCGGCCGGGGCGACGCGCGTGTCGGTGCCGCTCACTCGGGACCCGGAGAGGGCCGGGGGGACTGCCTCATCAGCCGGCCGACTTGACGAGCTCGTCGATGGCGTACGGCAGGGAGAGCAGGGTGCCCTGCGACATGGCCGCGCCGACCGCGGGCCCTTCGCTGTCCAGCAGGTACGACACCTTTCCGGCCTTGACCGCGGACAGGTTGGTGAACAGCTCGAACTTCTTCAGCGCGTCCTGGTCGGCCTTGTCGTTGATGACGAAGATGCGGTCCACGTCGATCAGGTCCATGCGCTCGGGGGACAGCTGGGTGTAGAACTTGTCGCCCGCGATCTCGTCGATCTTGGTCGCACCCTTGAAGCCGATGCCGGTGATCAGGCGCCCGCGTACGTCGGTGGTGGTGAAGGGCGCCACCGAGTCCTCGTACCAGGACAGCGCGACGGCGGTCTGGTCCGCGAACTCCGGGTGCGCCTCACGGGCGGCGTCGAGCTTGCCCTGGATGCCCTTCACCAGTGCGGCGCCCTCGTCCTCCTTGCCGAGCGCCTTGGCGATGTGGACGGCGTTGTCCTGCCACGGAGCGCTGAAGAGCTCCTTCTCGGCCTTGGTGCGGCCCACGGTCGGGGCGATCTTCGACAGCTTGTCGAAGGCGGCCTGGTCGATCTCGGAGTAGACGGCGATGATCAGGTCCGGCCGCAGGGCGGCGATCTTCTCGTAGTTGGGACCGGAGTCGCCGTTGCTCATCACGACCTCGGGCCGGGTGTCGCCCCACTTGTCCTTGACCCAGGGCCACTGGGTGTTGATGTCGGGGGACGTGCCGGCCGGGTTGGGGTACTGGTCGACCATGCCGACCGGCTTGATGCCGAGCGCGAGGATGGCCTGGTCGTCCGTGTATCCGACGGAGACGATCCGCTCGGGAGTCTTGGTGATCTTCGTCGATCCGAAGGCGTGCTCCACCGTCACCGGAAACGCGCCGGAGGCGGCGGGGGCCTTGTCGTTCGTCTCCTTCGCCGGGTCCGAGCCGCATCCCGCGAGGAGGGCGACGCCGAGCGTCGCGGCGGAGAGGGTCGCCGCCAGCCGCCGCCGGGGCCTGAGAAACGTCGATCTGTGGAAGAACATCCTGCGATCCCCTGCTTTCGCGCTGTTCGCTGCACCCCGTACGAGGGCAGCCAAACCCTATCCGCTCGGGTGAGGCGAGCCTAGCCTAACTTTCCCTGATTCCTTTGCGGCGGCCTCAGTTGGGCTGTGAGTGGGTACGCCCGATGGGCACGATGAGCGGGCGGTCACCCACCGGGTCCTCGATCACCTTGGCCCGCAGCCCGAACGCCTCCTGCAACAGCTCGGCCGTGATCACGTCCCTCGGGTGCCCCTGCGCCAGGACGGCCCCCGCGCGCATGACGACGAGATGGTCGCTGTAACGGGTGGCCAGATTCAGGTCGTGCAGCACCATGACCACGGTGCGGCCCGACTCGTGCAGGTCGTCCACCAGGTCGAGCACATCGATCGCGTGGGCCAGGTCCAGATACGTGGTCGGCTCGTCCAGCAGCAGCAGGTCGGTGCCCTGAGCCAGTGTCATCGATATCCACACCCGCTGGCGCTGACCGCCGGACAGCGAGTCGACCGGACGGTCGGCGAGTTCGGACACCCCGGTCATGGCCAGCGCGCGCTCGACGACCGAGGCGTCGTCCGAGGACCACTGCCGCAGCCAGCTCTGGTGGGGATGACGTCCTCTGGCCACCAGATCGGCCACGGTGAGCCCTTCCGGCGCGACCGGAGCCTGCGGCAGAAGGCCGAGCTTCTTGGCCACGTCCCTGGTCCTGAGCTTGACGATGTCCTCGCCGTCCAGGACGACGGCGCCCGCCGTCGGCTTGAGCAGCCGCGTCAGGGTGCGCAACAGCGTCGACTTCCCACAGCCGTTGGGGCCGATGATCGTGGTGATCAGTCCGGGCGGGACCGTCACGTCGAGGTCTTCGATGACGGTCCGTCCGCCGTAGCCGACCGTGACACCCCTGGCTGCCAGACGCGGGACGTCCCCGGCCGCCGAATCGGTCGTCGTGATGTGCTGAGCGCCCACAGGTCCCCCCGTTGTCCGGTCCGTACGGTCGTTTCTTCTTCTAGCGGAGGTTCGCCCGCACCAGCAGGTACACCAGGAAGGGCCCGCCGATCGCGGCGGTGACCACGCCGACGGGGAGTGTGATCGGCAGCGCCGAGCGCGCGGTCAGGTCGGCGCCGGTCAGCAGGAGCGCGCCCACCAGGCCTGAGGCCAGGAGGGGTGGCGTCGGGCACCGCGCCAGACGCATCGCCACCTGGGGCGCCACCAGCGCCACGAACGGGACCGGACCGGCCGCGCTCACCGCGGCGGCGGCCAGCAGGACCGCGCACAGCAGGAGGACCGCCCGCACCCTCGAGAAGCGGACGCCCAGACCCGCGGCGATGTCGTCGCCGAGGTGCATGGGTTTGAACTGGAACGCGGCACCGGCCACGACCGCCATGAGGACGAGCGTGCACCAGAACACCACCCGGACCTCGTCCCACGAGCGGTTGTCCAGCGATCCGACCAGCCACGCCTGCGCCCGGGCCACGTCCCTGATGTCGGCGGTGGCCAGGAGCCAGGTGGTGATCGCCTCCATCACCGCGGTCACCGAGATGCCGATGAGGATGAGCCGGAAACCGTCGATCCCGCGCCGCCATGCCAGGAAGTACACCAGCAGGCCCGTCCCGAGGCCGCCGGCGAGCGCGGCGGCCGACAGACCGACGGTGCTGACGACCGCGGCCGTGGTCCCGCCCGACACCGTGACCAGGAACACCGCGACGGCGCTCGCTCCCCCGGTGATCCCCAGGATGTCGGGGCTGGCCAGCGGATTCCGGGCGATGGACTGCGTGATCGCCCCCGACACCCCCAGAGCGGTCCCGACCAGGAGGCCGGCCAGCGCACGCGGCATCCGCAGGTCCATGATCACGAACTCGTCGACCTGCTCGCCCCGGCCGAGGATCGTCGCGACCACCCGGGGCAGACCGATGGGGAAGTCCCCGACCCCGATCGACAGACAGAAGACCAGGCAGGTGACCGCCGCCAGCAGCAGCGTGACGCACACGAGCCAGGGCCGCCAGACGAACGACACCCGCCCCAGTCGCACACCGGGAACCACCGGTCGTTTCGCGTCCGCCCCGGTCACCGGTCGCCCCGCATCCGTTCCCGTCATGCGCTCCTGAACTTTCCTCGCCACACGAGAGCCGCGAAGAACGGGGCCCCGAGGAGGGCGACGACGACACCCGCGTCCAGCTCGCCCGGCCGCACCACCACTCGACCCACGATGTCGCAGACCAGAAGGACGACCGCCCCCAGGAGCCCCGCGTACGGCACCAGCCAGCGGTAGTCCGGCCCGGTCAGGTACCGGGCGACGTGGGCGACCATGAGCCCGAGGAACGCGATGGGTCCGCACGCCGCGGTCGCCGCCCCGGCCAGCAGGGTGATGGCGACGATGCCGACCGTCCGGCTCAGCGCCGTGTTCACGCCCAGCCCCCGGGCCACGTCGTCCCCCAGGTTCAGCAGGTTGAGGGCCGGCAGCATGGTGAGCGCCAGCACCACACCGGCGGCGATGAACACGGTCACCGGCCAGATGACGTCGAAGCCGACACCGGCCACCGACCCCGCGTTCCAGAACCTGAGCGCGTTGAGCGACTTCAGGTCCGACAGGGCGACCGCCGTGGTCATCGCCGCGAGGAACACCGTGACCCCTTGGCCCGCGAGGGCGAGGGTCAGCGGGTTGCCTGCTCCCCGGCCGATGCTCGACAGCCCGAACACCACGACCCCGGCGAGCGCCGCCCCGAGGAACGCGAACCAGACGTACTGGAGCGGGTCGGCGAGACCGAACAGGGCGATCACCGTCACCACGGCGAACGAGGCTCCGGCGTTCACCCCCAACAGCCCGGTGTCCGCGATCGGGTTGCGTGTGTACCCCTGGATCAGCGCCCCGCCGGTCCCGAGGGCGACGCCCGCGACGATCGCGAGCACCGTCCTGGGCACCCGCACCGTCCGCACGATCAGCCTGATCTCGGTGAGGCGTTGGTCGGCGTCGGGCGCGGCGGACAGCCCGTGCCACACCTCCGCCGGACTCAGCGCACGCGCGCCCACCGCCAGGGAAGCGGCCGCCAGGACCACGAGGATCGCCGCGAGCGCGCCGAAGCCCGCGACCCGCCTTCGACGGGCTTCCGCCGTGCCCCCGGGCGCAGGGCGCTCCACTGCAGTCGCGCTCATGTCGACGTACGATATCCCTCTTGATCTACGGTTGACGCGTGGGTGGTCGGGCGCTGTCCGCCTGAGCGAGGTGGGCACACCGGCGCTCCACGGGCCGTGCGCGCGGCGGCGGGGCCGAGCCCGCTCCCGCCCGGCGCCCGGGGGCACGGTGTACAGGGAACGGTCCCGGGGCGCGGCCTAGCCGACCGTGCCGCCCGCCGCCTCCACGACCGGCCGGGCCTCGTCCGAGGCGGCCTTGAGACCCCTGTCGAGCAGCGAGTCCAGGATCTCGCCGACTCGGACAGCGGTGTTGGACAGCAGGGCCGAGGTGATGCCGTGCGTGTGTTCCGTGCCGCCCTGCAGGTAGATCCCGCACCGCAGTTCGGGATCGGTCACTATGCGGTAGTCGCGCTCGACGCGGACGCGTCCGTCCTCGTCGCGGACGCAGCGGTTCGCGGCCTCCCCCAGGAGGCCGAGGGGGTCGACCGGGCTGTAGCCGGTGGCGAAGACCACGACATCGGCGTCCAGGACGGTCTCCTCGCCCGTCACGAGGGACTGCACCGTGGCGTGGACGGTGTCGGGCTTCTCCTCGACGGCGGCGAGCCGGGAGACGTTGAGGAAGCGCAGCCGCTCGGTGCCGAGGACCTTCTCCTGGTACATCTGCCGGTACAGGTCGTCGATCAGGTCGATGTCCACCACGGAGTAGTTGGTGTTGCCGTGGTAGCCCATCAGCTTGCGCTTGACGCCCTCGGGTGCCGCGAAGTACTCGTCGACCGCCCCGGGGTCGAAGATCCTGTTGGCGAAGCTGCTGTCGTCGGCGGGGCTGTAGCCGTAGCGTGAGAAGACCGCGCAGACCTCGGCTCCCGGGAACCGGCGGTGCAGGTAGGCGACGTTCTCGGCGGCGCTCTGCCCGGCACCCACGACGATGAACCGGGAGGGCGAAGTGCCTTCCAGCCCGTCCGCCTTCGCCAGCAGTTCGGAGTTGTGCCACACACGGTCACCGCGCTCCACACCCTCGGGCATGAGAGGGCGCAGCCCTGTCCCGATGACGACGTTGCGGGCCCGGTGCACCACCAGCCCCTCACCCGAGCGGACCGTCACGTCCAGGTGCTCGACTACTCCGTCACGGAGGACAGGAGTGACGCCGAGAACCTCGTGGCCGTAGGAGACCATGCTCCCGACCTTGGCCGCGGCCCACTCGAAGTAGTCGTGGAACTCGACCCGGAGGGGGAAGAGGTTCTTGTGGTTGATGAAGTCGACCAGCCGGCCCCTGCTCTTCAGATAGCACAGGAAGCTGAACTCGCTGGCCGGGTTCCGGAGCGTCACCAGGTCCTTGAGGAAGGACACCTGCATGGTCGCGTCGTCGATCAGCATGCCGCGGTGCCAGCCGAACCGGGGCTGCTGCTCGAAGAAGTGGGCGCTGACCGGCTCCTGCCCGCCGGGGCCCGCGTTGTGCTCGGTGAGCGCAATCGCCATGGCCACGTTGGACGGTCCGAAGCCTATGCCGATCAGGTCGTGGACCGGTGGTGCGTCGCCAGGGCGAACCTGTGACATGTCACTCCCATCGTGCGGGGAACCCGCCTGAAGACGTGCGGAGACCAGAGGTCGGGCGCGCCGACGGGGTGGCCCCGTTAATTTAGGTGAGCCTAAGCTCATCTGGCGGAGCTGTCGATAGGGCAATGCGGGAGAGCGGCACTCCCGCACCCCACAACAGGGGTGCCGCAAGGCCCTGTTGTGGGACGACGCGGGGCTCGGTCCACTGATCCCCCGTCAGTTCCCGTACGTGGAGGCCCCATCCGCATCGCCATGTTCGGGTACCGGACCTGGGCGCGCACCGGCAGGGTCCGGACCTGCCCCGCCGAGGCGCGGGGTGAACCCTCGCCGCCACCGGTGAGTGAGGGTGCACCAGGGCGGGACCGGGAAGCAGCGGACCCCGCGCGCCCCGCCCCGCCCGGCGCGGCCCGCGCGGATCCCTGAACGCCGGATGCGGGAAGCGTCAGCCGCAGACGTCACACGCATGGCACCGCCACGCTTCGGCACGCGGGGCGGCCGGTACCGGCGCGGATCCCGACGACCGGGAGGCAGGCGTCGGCGCGGCGGCCACCGGCTGCGCGGACCCCCGGAGACCGGCCCGCGTCACGGGCCGCCCCGGCCGGGCCGGAGCGGCGGCGCACCGGCATCCGTCGCTCTTCTCCCCGCCGGGGAGGGGGTGGTCAACAACAACGTAAGGGCAGGCTAACCTAAGGCCCATGAGAGCTGGTGAGAGCACTTCCAGTGCTGTGGCTACCGCCGTGGCCACCCCTGTGGCCGCCCCCGTGGCTGCCGGTGTGCCGCCTACGCGTGGCCACGGTCTGTCCGCCGACGGGGTGACGGTGGCGTACGGCCGCGTCGACGTCGTACACGAAGCGGCCATCGCCCTGCGGCCGGCCGAGGTGACAGCCCTCGTCGGCCCCAACGGCAGCGGGAAGTCCACGCTGTTGCGTACCCTCGCCCGGCTGCAGAGCGCTCGCACCGGCACGCTCACCGTCGGCACCGGGGCGGACGGCGCGACGGACGGCTTCGCACTCGGAACCCGCGAGTTCGCCCGTCGGGTCGCGCTCCTCACGCAGTCCCGTTCGACGCCGGGCGGGCTTACCGTCCGCGATGTGGTCGAGTTCGGCCGCTACCCCCACCGGGGCCGCTGGGGCCGCCCCGACCCACGCGGCACAGCCGCCGTGGACCGGGCGCTCGGCCTCACCGGCGTGGAGGACCTGGCCGGCCGGGGCGTCGATCAGCTCTCCGGCGGACAACTCCAGCGTGTCTGGCTCGCCAGCTGCCTCGCCCAGGAGACCGGCGTACTCCTCCTCGACGAACCGACCACCTACCTCGACCTCCGCTACCAGGTCGAACTGCTCGACCTCATGCGAGATCTCGCCGACGTCCACGGTATCGCCGTGGGTGTCGTCCTCCACGACCTCGACCAGGCAGCCGCCGTCGCCGACCGTGTCGCACTGCTGCGCGCGGGTCGCATCGTCGCCGACGGCGCACCCGAGGACGTCTTCACTCCGGACCTTCTGTCGGACGTCTACGGCATCCGCATCGACGTGGACACCGATGCCTCGACCGGCCGGCTGCGCACCCGCGCGATCGGCCGCCACCACTCACGATCCGAAAGGCTCAGCACCTCCTCATGAGACGTCACTTCCTCGCCACGGCCACCGTCGCCGTCGCCGCCCTCTCCCTGGCTGCCTGCGGGACCACGGAGCCTTCCTCCGACGACTCCGCGGCTTCGGGCAAGGCCGCCGAGAAGATCACGCTCACCGACGCCAAGGGCACGAAGGTGACTCTCGACGGCCCGGCCACGAAGGTCGTCGCCACCGAGTGGAACGTCGTCGAGGACCTGGTCGCCCTCGGGGTCGCCCCGGTGGGCGTGGCGGACGTGAAGGGCTACACCGCGTGGAACACCGCGGCCCCGCTCACCGGCAGCCCCAAGGACATCGGCACCCGCGGCGAGCCGAGCATCGACAGCGTCGCGGCGCTCGCGCCCGACCTCGTGGTCGCCACCAGCGACCTCCCGCCCGCCGTGGTGAAGCAGCTCCGCAAGGTCGCGCCCGTCCTTGAGGTCACCGCCGCAGACGCCGCCGACCAGATCGGCACGATGACGGACGGTCTCGACCTCATCGCGAAGGCCACCGGGAAGGAGGCCCAGGCGGACACGCTCAAGAAGGACTTCGAGGCGAGTGTCGCCGAGGGCAAGAAGGCTCTCGCGGACGCGGGCCTCGGTGGCGCTGAGATCGCCTCCGCCGACGGCTACGTGGCGTCGAACCAGGTCTCCATCCGCGCGTACACCGGCGGATCCCTCCTCGGCGCCGTCAACGAGCGGCTCGGTCTGAAGAACGCGTGGACCGTCGAAGGGGACAAGAGCTACGGCCTCGCCACCACCGACGTGGAAGGCCTCACCGGCCTCGGCGACGTCCAGTTCACGTACGTCGCCAACGACGTCGACGGTGACGCCTTCACCGGCCCGCTCGCGAAGAACGCCGTGTGGAAGTCGCTCCCCTTCGTGAAGGCAGGCAACGTGCACCGGCTGCCCGACGGCGTCTGGATGTTCGGCGGTCCCCGCTCGATGGAGGCGTACATCGACTCCCTCGTCGACGCGCTGACGAAGTAGTACACCGTGGCCGTCATAGAGAAGACCGCGGTGGGCCGTGACCGCTCCGCCGCGGCCACGACGGGCGCGGCCGCCGTGACGGCCACGCTCGTGCTGCTGGTCACGGCTCTCGCCGCAGTCGACATCACCCAGGGCACCGCACACGTCGGCACGTCCGAGGTATGGGACGCGCTCACCGGGAACGCGGAGGCCGAGGACTCCTCCGTCGTCATCGCGTCCCGGCTCCCGAGGATGGTCGCCGGCATCCTCGTCGGACTGGCGCTCGGTATGGCGGGCGCCGCCCTCCAGGCGGTCAGCCGCAACGTGCTCGCCTCGCCGGACACCCTCGCCGTGAACGCCGGTTCCTACCTGGCGCTCGGGGTGGTCGCCGTGACCGGCACCACCCTCCCGCTCCTCGCCTCGTCCGGAGCCGCGTTCGTCGGCGGTCTCGCCGCCGCCGCGGTCGTGCTCGGGCTGTCGGGACTCGGCAGGGGCACCGTCCGCCTCGTCCTCGCGGGCACGGCGCTCGCACTGGGACTCAACGCGGTGACCGAGGCGCTCCTCCTCCTCTTCCCCCAGCAGACCGAGGGCCTGTACAGGTGGAACCAGGGAAGCATCGGCCAGAACGGGTTCGACGGCGCCCTCCAGATGGTTCCGGTCATCGTCGTAGGCCTGGCCGGGCTGCTGCTCGTCTCACGCCGTATCGACGCCCTCGCCCTGGGGGACGACGCCGCCCGGGGACTCGGGGTCCCCGTCCGCGGGACCCGGATCACCACCGTCGTGCTCGCCACCCTGCTCTCCGCGGCGGCGGTCACACTCGCGGGCCCGATCGGCTTCGTCGGCCTCTGCGCGCCCGCGCTGGTCCGGCCCCTCGCCCGCCGGTTCCGGGGTCTCGTACGCTCCCGGGTGCACCTGCCCGTGGCGGGGCTCGTCGGCGCCGCCCTCGTGCTCGGCTCGGATGTGCTGCTGCGCGCCGTCGTGCCCGCCGACACCGCGGTGGAGGTACCCACGGGCGTCGTCACGACCGTGGTCGGCGGGGTGTTCCTCGTGGTCATGGCGCTGCGTCTCCGTGATACTGCCTCGGCCGAGGCACCGGACCGGTTGCGGATACCGAGCCGGACGGCGTTCCTCGTCACCGCGGTCGTGCTCGCCCTCGCCCTCGTGGGCCTGCTGATCGCGGCCGTTCTCCTGGGCGACTCGAAGCTGTTGCTCGGCGACGTCGTGAACTGGGCGCAGGGACGGGCCGGCCGGGTCGTCACCTTCGTCCTGGACACCCGGGTGCCCCGGGTGACGGCCGCGGTACTCGCGGGAGGCGCGCTGGCCCTGTCGGGCACCCTGGTTCAGGCCGTGACCCGGAACCCGCTCGCGGAACCCGGCGTCCTTGGGGTTTCCGGAGGCGCCGGTCTCGGCGCCGTCCTCCTGGTGACCACCGTGCAGTCGCCGGGCTCATGGGAGGTCGCGGGAGCCGCGTTCGGCGGAGCGGCCGTCACCGCGGCGTTCGTCTTCGGGCTGGCCGCCCGGGGCGGTTTCCGGCAGAACAGTCTGGTCCTGCTCGGGGTCGGGGTCTCCGCCGCCGCGGCGGCGCTGATCAGCCTCGTCATCGTGCTCAGCGACCCGTTCGACACGACGAAGGCGCTGACGTGGCTCTCGGGATCCACCTACGGCCGGAACATGCCCGATGTGGTCCCCGTGGCCGTCGTCCTGGCGGTCGGTGCCGTCCTCGCCGTGGTGCGCCGCCGGGAGCTGGATCTCGTCGCGCTCGACGAGGACACGCCGAGACTCCTCGGCCTGGGGCTCCCCCGCACACGTCTCGGCTTCCTCGTGGTGGCCGTCCTGCTCGCCGCCACCGCCGTCGCTGCCGCGGGAACGATCGCCTTCGTGGGGCTGGTCGCCCCGCACGCGGCACGCGCGCTCGTGGGCAAGCGGCACGCAAGGGTGGTCCCGGTGGCGCTCATGCTCGGGGGCGTGCTGGTCTGCCTGGCGGATCTGGCGGGACGCACGGTGATCGCACCGGCGCAGCTCGGCGCCGGTCTGATGACGGCCGTCATCGGCGCGCCGTACTTCGTCTACCTGCTGGTCCGCACGCGACGCTGAGACCGGGCGGGGTGGTCCGTCGGGCCCGCCCCGCCCGGACGCGCGTACGAAGCGCTTCGCCTGCTCAGGATGACGGAGGCAGCTGTCCGCGCACCCAGCGGGGATCGGGGTTGACGTACGGCCGGCCCGCCACCACGACGGTCGGCACGGTCTCGTCACCGCCGTTCGCTTCCCTCACCACCGCCGCCCCGGCCGGGTCGCGCCAGATGTCGACCCAGTGCACCCGGCGGGCGCTGCGGCCCAGCCGGAGGCGCAGGCGCAGGCAGTACGTGCAGCCGGGCCGCCAGAAGACGATCGGTCCGCCGTCGGCCGCGCTGCGGCGTCGCGCCTCCGCCGTGTCCGTCGACGGCGGGAAGGGCAGCGGCGAGTACACCCCCGCGAGCAGGACGAACACAGCCAGGAGCGCCACCGAGGCGCCCACGGCCCCTTCGGCGCCCTGCGAGGCCGCGAGGAACGAGCCGGACAGCACCAGCACCACGGGGATGATCCACACACGTGTCATGATCACGCAGGGTACTTGCGACGTGGGTGCCGGTGTGCCGTCCCGGTGGGAGCGCACACTCGGCTGACCCGACGCCGCCGCTCGTGCGCCCGTGCGTGCGCCGTTCGTGCGAAAGAGTGCGGCTGTCCGCGCGTGCGGAGCGCAAAGAGCAGTCCCTCGCCGTTGGATGGGCCGCGGTGGAGCGTCGGAGCGATCCGGCATGCGTGGTCCCGAGTCCGAGGACGTCCGGAGGTGTCGCGTGACCGGCCTTCAGCTGTCGGTCGTCGTGCCGTGCTTCAACGAGGCCGAGGGCATCAGGTCGTTCCACGCGGCTCTGGTCCCGGTCCTCGAAGGGCTCGGGGAGGGCTTCGAGATCTGCTACGTGGACGACGGCAGTGCCGACCGCACACGGCTCCTGCTCAACTCCTTCGCCGCACAGGACGAACGGACCCGCTACACGGCGTTCAGCCGGAACTTCGGCAAGGAAGCCGCCATGCTCGCCGGTCTCCGCATGTCACGCGGGGACGCCGTGGTCATCATGGACGCCGACCTCCAGCATCCGCCCGAGCTCATCCCCCGCATGCTCGAACTGCACCGGCACGGCTACGACCAGGTCATCCCGCGCCGCGACCGCTCGGGTGAGGGCGTGTTCCGCAGCACCCTCAGCCACGCCTACTACGCGGTCGTGCGTCGCTGCGTGGACGTGGAGCTCCTCGACGGGTCGGGGGATTTCAGGCTGCTGTCCCGGCGGGCGGTGCAGAGCGTGCTGTCCCTGCCGGAGAGCAACCGCTTCTCCAAGGGGATCTTCTCCTGGATCGGCTTCGACACGGTCAGCTTCCGGTACCGCAACAGCGAACGCGTGGCCGGCCGGTCGAAGTGGGGCAGCAGACGGTTGCTGAACTACGGGATCGACGGGCTCCTGTCGTTCAACAACCGTCCGCTCCGCCTGGCCATCTACGCCGGCTTCTGGGTGTTCCTGTCGGCTCTGGCCTACGCGGCGTGGACCGTCGTGACCGTCGTGCTGCACGGAGCCGACACTCCGGGCTACGCGACCCTGCTCACCGCGGTGGTGGCCCTCAGCGGCATCCAGCTGGTCACGCTCGGGGTGATCGGTGAGTACGTGGGGCGCATCTATCACGAGACGAAGCACCGCCCGCCCTACGTGGTGCGGGAGACCGAAGAGAACGGTCCCGCGCTGCAGGACCGTTCCCCTCCCCCGGTCGTCGCGGAGCTGGACGGCCTGGTCGCACCCCGGGTGCGCACGGCACGCCAGTTCGGCAGTTTCGTGCTCGTCGGCTGTGTGAACACAGTCGTCTATCTCGGTGTCTACGCCGTCCTCAACCGGTGGATCCCCTACCTGACCGCCCATGTCCTCGGCTATGCGGTCAGCATCGTGTGCTCGTTCCTGCTCAACTCCTACGTCACCTGCCGGACCAAGCCGACCGTGCGCGCGTTCGTGCGCTATCCCCTGTCCAGCGCCGTCAACCTCGCGGCGTCCGGCGCGCTTCTGTACGGAGCCGTCAGCGGTCTCGGCATGGACAAGAACGTGGCTGCCCTCGCCGCCGGCGCCCTCGTCACACCGGTCTCCTTCCTGCTGGCCCGGTGGGCGATCATGTCGGGCCGCCGCCCGGCCCCCGCACCCGCCGGGGCCGTCGCGCCGGCGGAGGGGCCGGCCGGGGAGCCGCTCCCCGGCCGGCCCCTCCACTCCTCAGAGGACAGGTGAGGACAGATGTCCGACGGCGCACCGGAATCCGCGCCCCCGGAGCGCCCCGAGCCCACGCGACGGCAGGACACGCGAGGCCACGAGGACGCGCCGGGCAGGCCGGAGCGGGACACCTGGCCGCGCTCGCGGACCTCGGCCTGGCTGGCCGCCCTCTCCCTGCCGCCGCTCCTCCTGCTCGCCGCGGCGGCATGGGCGGGCCGGTCGGTCCGGCCGGGCGCGGACGACTGGTGCTTCCTGCCCGCGGTGCGGGACAGCGGAGTCACCGGGCTCATCGGCCGGTTCTACTTCGACGACAACGGCCGGGTCGCCAACGCGGTGCTGGTGGGCGCCTACGCGAAGTTCCAGGTGGCGGGCCACCAGTGGTTCGGCACGGTCAGTGGCGCGCTGACGCTCGCGGTGCTGTGGGCGGTGACCGCCCTGGCGCTGCGGCGCGGCAGGCTCGCCGTGCCACGGGGGCTGCCGCTGCTGGTCGCGGCCATCTCCACCGCCCTCTTCCTGTTCGTCACGCCCAACACGTACAAGACGTTCTACTGGCCCGCCGCGTCCGTCTCGCACACGATGCCACCGGTGCTGGCCTGCGCCGCGTTGCTCCCGCTCCTGGTGGCGCGCTCGCGCCGTGGCAGGGGGGCGGCCCTCGCGGCCGTCCTGGTGGCCGGTCTGATCCTGGGCACACTGTCCGAGGAGACCGCGATCGTCGTCGTGGTGCTCCTGGTCACCGCCCTTCTCCTCAGCGGCCGTTCCGCCCCCGGCCCTTCTCGGCGCTTCGTCCGCCTCTGGTGTGCGGCGGGTGTCGCCGGGGTCGTCGCCGGGGCCCTCGTCCTGATCACCTCACCCGGCTCGAACTCCAGGCGGGAACGCTTCGGGGCGGGCACGACCTCCCTGGTCGCGCCGGAGTCGCTCGCCGCGTCACTGCGCGGGTTCGCGGAGATCGCGTGGACGGTGGTCACCACCTGGCAGTACGTGGGTGCGGTGGCGGTGGGAGTGCTCCTGGGTCTGCTCTGCCGGAGACCGGACGGGAGCCCGCCCGGCCTGCCCGCCTGGTGGCCCCTGGTGGCCGGTGCCGGCGTCGCCGCCCTGCTGGTGTCCGGCTACCTCTGCACCGTCGTCACGTACCCGGTGTTCCAGGACCGCGTCAGCGCCCCCAGCGCCAACCGGCTGTGGAACGACTACCTCCTGCTGTACGTGGCCCTGCTCGTCGGCGCCGGGGCTCTGCTGGGAGTGTCGGCCGGACGGCGTGTACGGCGGACCGGCCCGCTGCCGGCCGCCTGCGGGGCACTCTGCGTCCTGGTCTGCCTCGGCCCGGCCGTCGCGTTGCACGAACTTGACGCGGACATGCGCGCACGGGCCGGGAAATGGGACGCCCAGGACCGGCGGCTGCGCGAGGGGGCGAACGCGGGCGCCACCGTCCTCCCGTACGAACGGCTGGTCATCAGTCAGATGCTGGAGCCGTTCAGCCGGGAGGGACGCTCCTACTGGCCCGGAGGGTGCGTGGCCGACTACTACGGGATCGACCGCGTCACCGACGCCACCCGGCCGTCCGGCCGGACCTGACCAGCACGCGGGTGAGCCCCCGGAGGGAGACGGCCGGGCAGCTCGACGACAGCTGCTGCGCGGCGGCCGTCCCCCGGGGTCCCCGACGCCCCGGCCGGATCGTCCGGCCTTCGCCGCGGAGTCCTATGACGGGGGGACGACACCACTCGGTGACGCCTGGGTCCCCGGTTCCCGCGGCGGCTCGGTGAGCTGCTCGCGCAGGTAGTTCCAGACGACCGCGATCAGCGCCGTGACGGGTACGGCGAGCAGACTGCCCACGATGCCGGCCAGACTGCCACCCAGCGTCACCGCCAGCAGGATCACCGCCGCGTGCAGACCGAGCCCGCGGCTCTGGATCATGGGCTGGAACACGTTGCCCTCGAGCTGCTGCACCACGACGATGATCGCCAGCACGATCAGGGCGTCGGTCAGTCCGTTGGACACCAGGGCGATGAGAACCGCGACGAAGCCGGCGAAGAGGGCACCCACGATGGGTACGAACGCCGCCACGAAGGTGAGCACCGCCAGGGGGAGCACCAGAGGCACCCCCACGATCCACAGGCCGAGGCCGATGAGGACGGCGTCGAGCAGACCGACGTAGGCCTGCGAGCGCACGAACTCACCCAACGTCGTCCAGGCACGCGCGGCCACGGTGGGGACGTCGGTGGCGAAGCGGCCGGGGAGCTGCCGTGTGAGCCACGGCAGGAACCGGGGGCCGTCCTTGAGCATGAAGAACATCAGGAAGATCGCCAGGACGGCTGTGACCACACCGTTGACCACCGTGCCCACCCCGGTGACGACCGTGGTGACCATGCTGCCGACGCTGTCCTGGATGCGGGCGGTCGCCGAATCGAGCGCCCCGGTGATCTGGTCGTCACCGATGTTGAGCGGCGGCCCGGACGCCCACTCGCGCAGCCGCTGGATTCCTTCCACCACACCGTCGGTCAGTTCCCCGGACTGGGAGGCGACAGGCACCGCGATCAGCGCCACCACCCCTCCGGCAGCCAGGAGGAAGAGCACCGTCACCACCGAGGCGGCGAGGGCCGGCGGCCACCCGTGCCGGCGTAGGTAGCGTGCGGTGGGCCACGTCAGGGTGGTGAGCAACAGGCCGACTATGAGCGGCCAGACGACCGACCACATGCGACCGAGCAGCCACACCGTCACTGCGGCCATGGCAAGGACCAGGAGGAACTCGCCCGAGACGCGCGCCGAAGCGCGGAGGGCGGCGCGGGACTTGGTGGGACTCAACGTGACAGACATGTGGTCACCCTATGGGCCGCAGGTCCTCCTCCGGATCACCACGGTCGCCGCGACGCCCGCCGTGGCCGGCAGCACACTCCGGCGCCCGGTGAACGCCTATGAGAGGGCGGGCCGTCAGGAGTGCGGGTCGTTCAGGAGCCCGGGAGGAAGAGGCAGAAGGGGTGGCCGTGGGGGTCGCGCAGGACCCGTACGCCCTCCTGGGGCTGGTATTCCTCGAGTCGCGCGCCCAGCGCGCGAGCCCGCTCGGTCTCCGCCTCCAGGTCGTCGACGCGCAGGTCCAGGTGCGCCTGCATCTGCTGCGTCCCCGGGCGTTGAGGCCACGTGGGGGGTGTGTGGTCGGGCTCCAGCTGGAAACTGAGACCGGGGCGCTCCTGGTCCGGAGCCCGCAGGCGGACCCACTCCGGCGTGCGCTCGGCCTCCTCCCAGCCCAGCATCGCCCGGTAGAAGTCGGCGAGGGCAGGGGGGTCAGGGGTGCCGAGAACGAAGGCACCGAGGATGGTCGTCATACCCCCACCATGCCCCCGTCGCTCGCCCTCACGCATGCGTCCGCGCGTTCTCGCCCGTGCGGGAGACCAAGAGGCCGGGACGGGGCCGGCATAGCGGCGGAGACCGGGGGTAAGCGGGTCCGCGAACGACTCGTCAGTGACAGTAAGAAGGAGATTCCGGTGCTGATGGCCCACCCCGCGGTGCTGCGGAACCTGCTCGAGCAGTACGACACCCTGCGGATCCTGCACGCGGAGAACGGCACCGCGGAGGTGCGGCAACGGATGGACGACATCGCCTACACGCTGTGCGTGGTCACCGGCACCCGGGACATCGATGCCGCCCTCATCGCCGCGCGGCACCAGCTGCCCGGCGCGCGTCCCCAGGACGATTCGCTGCTCACCGCCTGACGGCTCCCGTCCGGGACCCCGCCGGCGCCCCGGACACGTACGGCGGCCCACGCTCCCTGTCGCGCCGGCCCGGGAGCAGCGCCCGGAGCCGGTCGCGAAGCTCCTCAGGGCGTGGGCCGCCTCGCGAACACCCACCGGTTGCCCGCCAGCGCGTCGTTCCGCTCGGGCAGCGGGCCCCGTCCGTGGCGGCGGGTGAAGTCGAACGGGGTGTGGACCGAGGCGGACCAGCCCCTGGCTGCGAGACGGCCCGCGGAGTCAGGCCGCGGCTCGGTGTCGAACAGGTCGAGCAGGTCGATGCCGAGCTGGTGTCTCGTCGCGGTGTAGATCGCGCTGTCGCGGTAGGCCAGCAGGTCCTTCTCCACTTTCACCTCGTACGCCAGTGAGCTCCCGGCCGCGCCGAGCCGGTCCACCGTGTCGATGAGGCCGGTCTCGGCGGCGGGGGGCAGATAGAACAGCAGGCCCTCGGCCAGCCAGACGCTCGGTGCGGCCGGGTCGAAGCCGGCACCGGTCAGCGCTCCTGCCCAGTCGGCCCGCAGGTCGACGGGGATCGGCACGCGCGCTGCCTTCGGTGTGGCCCGGATGCCGCCGAGCACCTGGTCCTTGAAGGCCAGCACGCCCTCCCTGTCGATCTCGAAGATCACGCAGCCGGAGGGCCAGTCGAGCCGGAAGGCCCGTGAATCCAGCCCTGCCCCGAGCAGCACGACCTGGCGGGCGCCACCCACCTGCACCGACTGGAGGAGGAAGTCGTCGAGGACCCGTGTGCGCAGGCCGAAGTAGCGGGCGAACCGTCCCCACAGCGGGTTGTCGTCGCCGTCCGGAACGTGCTCCATACGGACCGGCCACCTCGCGGACGGCGGAGCGGCGAGCACGAAGTGTTCCGCGTAGACGTCCTGAGCGAGGCTGTCAGGACGGTGGGTCTCGATCGCCCGTGCCGCGGCGACCAGAAGAGCGGTCAGTCCGACACCGCCCTCGACTCCCTCGACGGCGGTGCTCTGCGCTGTGCCGGCCATGTGTACTCCCTTGTTCGGTACGGGTGAGGGCCCTGTACGGCTGTGGCCGCGCGTCACGTGGCGTCCGGACCGACGGGGCGCGCGGCCGAGGTTCTCCCCCGTCGGCCGGTCCCCTCCGGAATCAGCACGGGCTTGACCACACGGCCCGTGTCGCAGTCGCGCTCGGCCTCGTTGATGGCGGCCAGAGGGTACGTGCGGATCAGTTGGTCGAAGGGGAACCGTCCGGCCTGCCAGAGTGCGGTCAGGCGTGGGATCAGCAGTGCGGGTACCGCGTCCCCCTCGCAGATGTGGGACATCGTGCGGCCTCGGTCCAGTGCGCCCGGCCGGATCGGGAGGACGGTGTGCAGCCGTGCCACCAGGCCGAGGTGACCGGTCGGGCGCAGGGCACGGAGCGCCGCGTCGATCAGCTCGGCGGAACCCGTGGTGTCGAGTGCGTACTGCGCGCCGCCGTCGGTCAGCCGCCTGATCCGGTCGGACAGGCCGGTTGACGCGGCGTGCAGCGGGATCGCGCCGAGTCGCTCGGCGAGGGCCAGTCGCTGAGGGTGGCGGTCGACGGCCACGGTCACCGCCCCGGCGGCGGCGGACGCCATCACCGCGGCCAGGCCGACCGCTCCCGCCCCGAAGACGGCGACAGTGTCGCCGGGGCCGGCTCCGAAGGAGTTGAAGACCGCTCCGGCCCCGGTGAGGAAGCCGCAGCCGAGCGGCCCGAGCAGTTCGACGGGCAGCGAGGGATCGACCCGGACGGCGTTGCGGGCCGGAACCATCGCGTACTCGGCGAACGAGGACTGGCCGAACCACCGGGGGGCCAGCGCGCCCCCTGCCGCGTCGGTGAACCGCCCCGCGTCCTCACTGCGCCCTCCGAAGAGGTTGAGCGAGGCGAAGGAGTCGCAGTAGGCCGGGGACCCGCTCACGCAACTCCGGCAGTGTCCGCAGGAGTCGAAGCTCAGCACGACATGGTCACCGGTGCTCAGGCCGGTGTCCGGACCGCCCGTCTCCACGACGACCCCGGCGCCCTCGTGGCCGAGCACCGCCGGCAGCGGTGTGCGGCCTTCCGAACGCCGGACCGCGAGGTCGGTCCGGCACATCCCGCAGCCCGCGATCCTGACCAGGACCTCCCTGTCCGCGGGCCCGGTGTTCAGCATCACCTCCTCGACGGCGAAGCGGTTTCCGTACGAGCGCAGCACCGCCGCACCGAACCTCATCGTCACGGCTCCTTCGGTCGGTGCACGACGAACGGCCTGAGGTTTCCGTAGAGTCCCCACGGCCCGCCCGCGACACCCAGACCGCTTCGCCCCGTGCCGGCGAAGGGCTGGGCGAGGGACAGTTCGGCGTGGTGGTTGATCCACGCCGTACCGCACTCCAGCCGGTCGGCGACCGCCTCCGCCTCGTCGAGGTCGGTCCCCCACACCGAGCCGCCGAGCCCGAAGCCGGTGCCGTTGGCCGCCTCGACGGCTTCGTCGAGGCGTGCGTACGGCAGCACCGGCAGCACCGGGCCGAACTGCTCGTCCGTCACGACCGGGCTATGGGAAGGGACGTCCGTCAGGACGGTGGGGGCGAAGAAGTAGCCGGGCCGGTCCAGCCGTCGGCCGCCGGCGGCGACGCGGGCCCCGTCGGCCAAGGCCCGCGCCGTGCAGCGCTCGACGCGGGCCAGTTGGGGTGCGTTGTTGACCGGCCCCATCTCCGAACCCGGGTCGAGGCCCGGACCGACGACCACGGTCCTTGCGCGGTGGGCGAGGGCTTCGACCACCCGGGAGCAGAGCCGGGCCGGGGCGTAGACGCGCTTGACCGCCATGCACACCTGCCCGCAGTTGCGGAACGCCGCCCAGAACAACCGGTCGGCGATCCGCTCCACATCCACGTCCTCCAGCAGGATGGCGGCGTCGTTGCCGCCCAGCTCGAGGGTGACCCGGGTGAGAGTGTCCGCCGCGCCCTTCGCGACAGCCCGGCCGGTGGGAACGGAACCGGTGAACGTCACATGGCGGATACCGGGATGGGAAGCGAGGCGGGCACCGAGGGGTTCGCGGCCGGTGACGACCGTCAGCACGTCCTCGGGGAGCACGGCGGAGATGACGGACCCCAGCAGCCTGGTGGCCAGGGGGGTGAACGGGGATGGTTTGAGTACCACCGTGTTGCCCGCGGCGAGGGCGGGCGCGAACTTCGCCGACGCGAGCTGGAGGGGGAAGTTCCACGGGACGATCGCGGCGACGGGCCCGAGCGGTCTCCAGCGGATCTCGCTGTGCACCGGCCGGCCGTCCGCGATGGGCTGGGGACCGGGATACAGCTCGGCGAAGTACCGCAGGCGGGCCGCCGTGCGCGCGACCTCCGCGTACGACTCGGTCAGGGGTTTTCCCTGTTCCCGGGTGAGCAGGGAGGCGAGGGCGTCCCCGCTCGCCTCCACGGCGTCGGCTGCCGCGAGCAACGCTCCGGTACGGGCGGCGGAGTCGGTCCGCCAGCTGCGCCACGCCTCGTGCGACCGGTGGACGACGGCGTCGAGTTCGCACTGCTGGTCGGGGACCTCGTCGAACGCTTCGCCCGTGGCCGGATCGAGCACGGGCAGCCGGTCACCGCGCGCGCACGGCACACGGTCGTCGGGCTGGGATGTCTGCATGCCCGGCGGTCAGCTCGTGGGGGTCACGGCCGCTGCGTACTCCTCGGCGTGCCGGTCCATCTCCGCCCGGAACGCGGCCACCAGTCCCGGCTGGATCCTGCCGGTGTTGCGGTCTCCCCCCGCGCAGACCGCTCCACGCACTCCCACGATGTCCGTGCCGATACGGGTCAGCGCGCCGAGGTCCTCGGCCTTGATGCTGCCCGCGAGCGCGGCGAGCAGCCCGGCGTCGTGGGCCAGGCGGACGAACTCCGCGCAGAGGTCGGGTGGTACGTGGTCGAACAAGCGTGTTCCGTCCTTGACGGCCGTGTCCAGCATGGCGGCGTCCGCACCGGAGCGCCGGGCGATGTCGGGCAGTGCGAGCGGGTTGACGCACCCGATCCGGTGGGCGTCGGCATAGCCCGAGGCGACGACGAAGGCATCCGGCCGGTGGTCCTTCACCGCGCGGACGACCCCGCGCATGACCTCGACGGCCTGCTCGGGCGTTGAGCACCCGTACAGACCGACCTTGATGTAGGTGGCTCCGGAGACAACTGCGCCGAGCGCGGCCTGGGCCACGGTGCCGGGCTTGTACGGGACGTCCCCCACTGTGGCGGAGACCGGTTTGTCCGCGGGGACTGCGGCGCGGATCTCCTTGATGACCCAGGGGAAGTTCGCGCCGAGCGAGCCCTCGTCGGGCTTCTTGACGTCGACGATGTCGAGGTGTTCGGCCGCCTTGGCGCAGTCGAGTGCTTCCTCGACACCGTCCGGAGAGATGAGCAGCAACAACGTGGATCCCTTCCACCGTGTGTCCGTCTGCCGGAGGGGCAGATGTGCGGAGTCGTCGTGATCACGTGCGATGCGCTCAATCATTGCCGTGGTGCACGGCAGCGGGCAGGGCGTACGGGTTACCGGCCGGGTCGTTGCCATGACGTCTCCACGCCCCGTCGCGCGCGCCGTTCACGCCGGTTCCTCCCGGTTGCCGGCAGGCGGCGTTTCGAACCGGGCGGGCGGGAGACGCGAAGGGTTTGATCGACGGGAGAAACACCCGAGGTGCGGTGTCCCCCTCGGGCGCGCACGGTTGCCGGGTGGAGTCACCGCCTCCCGCGCCGTCCATGACGGATCGGGAGGTGGTGGTGAGGGACACAGCACGACAGCCAGGACAGGGACGGAGTTTTCATGACCAGCGCGAAGGTGTCCGACTACATCCTCCAGAGGCTGCGCGAATGGGACGTGGACCATGTCTTCGCCTACGCCGGCGACGGGATCAACGGTCTGCTGGCGGCTTGGGGACGGGCCGGGAACAAACCGAAGTTCGTCCAGGCCCGCCACGAGGAGATGGCCGCCTTCCAAGCCGTCGGGTACGCCAAGTTCTCCGGCAAGGTGGGGGTGTGCGCGGCCACGTCCGGGCCGGGCGCCATCCACCTGCTCAACGGCCTGTACGACGCCAAACTGGACCATGTCCCCGTGGTGGCGCTCGTGGGGCAGACCGACCGCAGCGCCATGGGGGGTTCGTATCTGCAGGAGGTGGACCTGCACAGTCTGTACAAGGACGTCGCGTCGGCGTTCTGCGAGACGGCGACGGTTCCGGAGCAGCTGCCGAACCTGATCGACCGGGCGGTGCGCACCGCGTACGCCGAACGGACCGTCACCGCCATCATCCTTCCGGCCGACGTGCAGGAGCTGGACTACAGTCCGCCCACGCACGCCTTCAAGATGGTGCCGTCCAGCCTGGGCCTGGGCCGCTACGCTCCGGTACCGGCCGACGAGGACATCCAGCGCGCCGCCGACGTGCTGAACGCGGGCGAGAAGGTCGCCGTCCTGATCGGGCAGGGCGCCCGCGGGGCGAGGGACGAGGTGGAGCGGCTGGCGGACGTGCTCGGGGCGGGTGTGGCCAAGGCCCTCCTGGGCAAGGACGTCCTCCCCGACGACCTGCCGTACGTGACCGGTTCCATCGGGCTGCTGGGCACGCGCCCCTCCTACGAGCTGATGCGTGAGTGCGACACCCTGCTGGTGATCGGCTCCAGCTTCCCGTACACGCAGTTCATGCCGGAACTGGACCAGGCGCGAGCGGTCCAGATCGACATCGACCCGCACATGATCGGACTCCGTTATCCCTTCGAGGTGAATCTCGTGGGCGACTCCCGCGAGACCTTGCGGCGGCTGCTGCCACGCCTGCACCGCAAGGACAGCCGCACCTGGCGGAACCAGGTCGAGGAGAACGTGGCCCGCTGGTGGGAGGTCATGCAGCGGCGCGCCGCCGTGGACGCCGACCCGATCAACCCTGAGTACGTCGTCCACGCCCTGGACGGCAAACTGCCCGACGACGTCATCCTCACCGCGGACTCCGGCTCCGCCGCCAACTGGTACGCGCGTCATCTGCGCCTGCGCGGACACATGCGCGGGTCGCTCTCCGGAACCCTGGCGACGATGGGGCCCGGCGTGCCGTACGCCATCGGCGCCAAGTTCGCCCACCCCGGCCGGCCGGCCATCGCCCTGGTGGGTGACGGCGCCATGCAGATGAACGGCATGATGGAGATGGTCACCGCGGCGAAGTACCACCATGAGTGGTCCGACCCGCGGCTGATCGTGGCCGTGCTGAACAACCGCGACCTCAACCAGGTGACCTGGGAGATGCGTGCCCTGGTCGGAGCACCGCAGTTCGAGGAGTCGCAGCACATTCCGGATCTGCCTTACGCGGAGATCGCCAAGCACATGGGGCTGGACGGGGTGCGGGTGGAGAAGCCCAGGCACGTCGAGGCCGCGTGGGACCGGGCTCTCGCGGCCGACCGTCCCTTCGTGATCGACTTCCGCACCGATCCTGCCGTCCCGCCCATTCCGCCGCACGCCTCCCTGGACCAGATCGAGGCCGCGGCCTCGGCCGTCCTGCACGGTGACAGCGATCGTGGCCCGATGCTGAGGCAGGGGCTGAAGGCCAAGGTGCAGGAGATGCTGCCGGGCAGCAGGCACCGTGCCGGACGACCTGGCGCCGGACCGCACGACAGCGCGGAGGACGACGGGTGACCTTCACCGCGCCCCGCCTGTCCGGCCGGTCGTGGCGGCGGGCGGGGCAGGAGGGACACCCGACGTCGGCGGCCTACGCCCGAAGAGTGCCCTCGAATCGCGATCACGTGGTTTTGCGAGTGAGGTGGGGGTAGCCGAATACCAGCCGCAGGCTGTGGAGGCCTGTCGGCCCGCTCGAGAGACAAGGAGAGTGACATGCCCGCGGGATCCAGCCCCAAGCGTGAACGCCAGTACGAGCACATCAAGGAGGGCGCCGAGAAGCGCGGCACCTCGGAGGAGCGGGCGAAGGAGATCGCCGCCCGTACGGTCAACAAGGAACGGGCTCGCTCCGGAGAGTCGAAGACGGCGAGCAAGACGTCCACGCGTGACCCGAAATCCGCTTCCGAGCGGGGCGGGCAGCGCTCACACAGCGGTTCCGGAGGACCCACGAGGGACCAGCTCTACGAGGAGGCCAAGAAGAAGAACGTCGAGGGCCGCTCCTCCATGACGAAGGAGCAGCTCAGCAAGGCTCTGGGCCGCTGAGGACGCCCGGCGGTCCCCGGCACTCCGTTCGCCTGACCCGCCGTTCCAGGTCATGACCTCGTCGATGAGAGAGAAGCCCCATGAGCGCCGACAAGCCCCTCGCCCTCGTCACGGGCGCCTCTTCCGGCATCGGATTCGAACTGGCGAAGCAGTTGGCCGAGCGGGGCTTCGACCTCGTCGTCAATGCCGAGGACAGTGCGCGGTTGCGGCAGGCCGCCGAACAGTTCCGTGCGGCGGGAGCGCGGGTGGAGGTGGTGCGGGCCGATCTGCGGGTCCGTGAGGAGACCGAGGCGCTCTTCGCCACGGCCGTGTCCCTGGGCCGGCCACTCGATGTGGTCGCTCTGAACGCCGGGGTGGGGCGGGGCGGGGCGTTCGCGGACACCGACCTGGAGGACGAGCTGGAGATCGTCGACCTCAACGTGCGGTCGACGGTGCACCTGGCCAAGCTGGTGGTCCGGGACATGGTCGCCCGCGACGCGGGGCGCGTTCTCGTCACCTCGTCCATCGCGTCGACGACGCCCGGCTCGTTCCAGGCGGTCTACAACGCCTCGAAGTCCTTCCTGCAGTCCTTCACCGAGGCACTGCGGAACGAACTGAAGGACACGGGCATCACCGTCACGTCGCTGATGCCCGGGCCGACCGAGACCGACTTCTTCCACCGGGCGGACATGGACGACACGAAGGTGGGCCGGCAGGACAAGGACGACCCGGCCCAGGTCGCGCGGCAGGGGCTGGACGCACTCCTCTCCGGCAAGCCCAAGCTCGTCGCCGGCTCGCTCAGGACGAAGGCACAGGGCGTGGCCGGCAAGGTGCTGCCCGACACGGCCAAGGCCGAGGCCCACCGCAAGATGGCCGAACCCGGATCCGGCGACAGCGGGAGCACCGGCTGACAGCGGTCGGCCGCGCCCGGCTCACCGGCCGGACCGTACCGCGGGGGATTCCGCCGAGGGCAGCCGCATCGGGTCCCGGCGCCCGGGTACGAGGGGACCGGTCGGCCAGAAGGAGGCAACGATGGAACCCGCGCTCGACCGGATCGGTGAACCCTGGGGAAGCCGTGTACCGCACGGACGGCACAGGAGCTGGCCCGCCCGGGTGGACACCTTCCTCGCCGAAGGCGTGGAGCCCGCCATGGTGCAGGAGTGGGTCCAGGCAGCCTCGATCCTCCACTCCGACGGCGACGCCATGGACATCGCCGTCATCGACGGCCGTATGGTCGGTGTGCGCGGGCGGGCCACCGACCGGGTCAACCGCGGCAGGCTCGGCCCCAAGGACCTCTTCGGCTGGCAGGCCAACGCCTCCCCCGACCGGCTGACCCGGCCGCTGGTGCGTGAGGACGGGCGGTTGGTGGAGAGCGACTGGGACACCGCGATGAGCCGTGTCGTCGCCCGCTCCCGCGAACTGCTCCGGGAGCGCGGCCCCGGCTCCCTCGGTTTCTACACCTCGGGCCAGCTGTTCCTGGAGGAGTACTACACCCTGGCCGTCCTGGCCCGGGCCGGTATCGGCACCAATCACCTCGACGGCAACACGCGGTTGTGCACCTCGACCGCCGCCGAGGCGCTCAAGGAGTCGTTCGGCTGCGACGGACAGCCCGGCAGCTACGACGACATCGACCACGCCGATGTGATCGCCCTGTTCGGCCACAACATCGCCGAGACCCAGCCCGTGCAGTGGATGCGTGTCCTCGACCGTCTGGAAGGCACCGAGCCCCCGCGGCTGCTGTGTGTGGATCCGAGGCCCACCCAGGTGGCCCGACGGGCCGCCGTGCACCTCGCCCCGCGCGTCGGCACCAACGTCGCTCTGCTCAACGCACTCCTGCACGAGATCATCCGGACCGACCGCGTCGATCACGCGTACGTCGAGGCGCACACGGTCGGGTACGAGGAGCTCGCCGCCCGCGTCAAGGACTGCACGCCGGGCTGGGCGGCCGGCATCTGCGACGTGCCGGTGTCCCGGATCGAGGAGGCGGCCGAACTCCTCGGGTCCGCCGACCGGCTGCTGTCCACCGTGCTGCAGGGTTTCTACCAGTCGAACCAGGCGACGGCCGCAGCGGTCCAGGTCAACAACCTCCACCTCGTCCGGGGCATGCTGGGGCGGCCCGGCGCGGGCGTACTGCAGATGAACGGGCAGCCCACCGCGCAGAACACCCGTGAGTGCGGCGCCAACGGCGACCTCCCGGGCTTCCGCAACTGGCAGAACGACGCGCACGTGGCCGAACTGGCCGAGGTGTGGAACGTCGAGCCGGGCAGCATCCCGCACTACGCGCCCCCCACCCACGCCCTGCAGATGTTCCGGTACGCCGAGCAGGGGTCCATCCGGATGCTGTGGGTCAGCGGGACGAACCCGGCTGTCTCCCTGCCCGAACTCGCCCGCGTGCGCTCTATCCTCGCCCAGGAACGCCTGTTCGTCGTCGTGCAGGACCTGTTCCTCACCGAGACGGCCCAGCTCGCCGATGTCGTACTGCCCGCTGCCACCTGGGGCGAGAAGACCGGTACGTTCACCAACGCAGACCGCACCGTGCATCTGAGCGACAAAGCCGTGGATCCGCCCGGCCGGGCCAGGCCGGACCTGGACATCTTCCTGGACTACGCCGCGCGCATGGACTTCCGCGACAAGGACGGCGGGCCGCTGATCTCCTGGCAGGACCCGGAGTCGGCATTCGAGGCGTGGAAACGGTGCAGCGCCGGACGGCCCTGCGACTACAGCGGGCTCACGTACGCGAAGCTGCGTGGAGCAGGCGGTGTCCAGTGGCCGGTCGGCCCGCAGGCGCCCGAAGGCACCGAGCGGCTCTACACGCGGGGCATCAGCTGGGCCCGTCCCGAGACGTGCGAGAGCTACGGGAAGGACCTCGTGACAGGCGCTGCGAACAGCGAAGACATGTACCGGGTGCTCAATCCGGACGGCAAGGCCATGATCAAGGCCGCGGGCTACGTCCCGGCGCACGAGGAACCGGATGAGCAGTACCCCTTCCAGCTGACGACGGGTCGCACCCTGTACCACTTCCACACGCGGACGAAGACCGGCCGCGCCCCCCAGCTGAACGGGGCGGCGCCTGACGTGTGGGTCGAGATCAGTGAGTCGGACGCGCGCGCACAGGACCTCGCCGAGGGTGACCTGGTGGAGGTCCGCTCCCCACGCGGCGCGCTCCGGGGCCGGCTCCGCGTCACCGGACTGCGCCCGGGACTGCTGTTCGTGCCGTTCCACTACGGCTACTGGGACACGCCCGCCGGATCGGGCCCGGATGCCACGACACCTGGCCGGGCGGCGAACGAGACGACCATCACCGCCTGGGACCCTGCCTCCAAACAGCCCTTGTTCAAGACGGCGGCGGCTGCTCTCACCCTCGTCGAACGGGGCGACGGGAAGCAGGCGCCCGCCCCCACCACCGCCGCGTCGGCACCGGTCGGGTCTGCCGCCGTACGGAGCACCGCCGGCGGAGTCGACGCACGCGTGTCCCAGGCCGGGGACACCTCGTGGGACGAGCCGGGAGGCGACCGGTGAACGGTGTCCAGCTCGCCCTGCACGCACTGCACCGCGGTGAACGCCATCTGGCCACGGAACTGGTGTCCGCGGCGGACCGACACCGCGCGGACCATGAGATCCACCATGTCGCCACCGATCTCGCCGCATGGTCGCACGAACACGTCCACCGGCTCGCCGAGGCGGCCGCCCGCCATGGTGCCGAGCTCGGCGGCCCGGCCGGCGGATTCTCGGACGGCGTGCCCGCGACGCCACGTCGCGACGCCCCCGGGCCGGCGGGCCGCGGCCCGGATCCCCGGCTGCTCCTGCTGCGCGATCTTCACGACCTGCATCTCGCCGCGACGCACAACTCACTGCACTGGGAGATGCTCGCCCAGGTGGCCCAGGCCACCCGGACCCCCGGCCTGGTCACCCTCGCATCGGCCTGCCATCCCCGGACCCTGCGCCAGATGCGGTGGACCAACACCATGATCAAGACTCTGTCCCCGCAGGTGCTCAGCAGTCTGTGAGGAGGCGGAGTGCGGACGGCCACCGGGGCCAGGGCCGCTCAGGCGAAGATCCCACCGAGGACGTCTTCATCGGACGACTGCGGGAACACGTGGTCCATGAACACACGAGACGCACTACCGGGCATGGCGGAGTCCTACTGGATGGACACGGCGCCGGGCACCACGTGGCCGGCGCTGGGCACCGACACGACGGCGGACGTCGTGGTGATCGGAGCAGGCATGGCCGGTCTGAGTACCGCATGGGAACTGACCGCGGCCGGCCGGAGCGTGGTCGTGCTGGAAGCCGACCGCGTCGCCGCCGGAGTGACCGGCTACACGACCGCGAAACTCACCGCGGCCCACTCCCTCGTCTACGACCGCCTGCGCCGCACGCGCGGGCGGGACGGCGCACGCCAGTACGCACGTTCCCAGCAGGCGGCGGTGGAGCGGGTGGCGGCGGTGGCGGCGGAACTCGGCATCGACTGCGACTTCGAGCGGTCGTCGGCCCTGACCTTCACCACGGACCGGAAGGAACGCGCGACGTTCGAAGCGGAGGCAGAGGCTGCCTCGGAAGCGGGTCTCGACGCCGGCTTCGTGACCGAGACGGACCTGCCGTTCGCCGTGGCCGCGGCTGTCCGCGTCGACCACCAGGCGCAGTTCCACCCTCGTAAGTACCTGCTGGCCCTCGCCCGCCAGATCACCGCACGCGGAGGTGTCATCCATGAACGAACCCGCGTGACCGGTCTCACCGAAGGCAGTCCGTGCAGGCTGACGACCGAGCGCGGTACGACGGTCACGGCCCAGGAGGTCGTGGTCGCCACGCACTACCCCGTCTTCGACCGTGGCCTGCACTTCGCGCGCCTGTCCCCGAACCGCGAGCTGGTGGTCGCCGCGCCCGTGCCGGCCTCCGAGGCACCGGAGCACATGTACATCACCGACGACATGGGGAAGCGATCCGTTCGCACGGCTCCTCTCGACGAGGGCAGGCGACTGCTCATCGTCACGGGCGAGAGCTTCACACCCGGAACCGGTGACACCCGCGAGCGCTACCTGCGGCTGGACGCGTGGATGCACGAGCACTTCCCGGTCGCCGCCACGGCCTACAGGTGGGCGGCCCAGGACAACCAGGCAAGTGACGGCGTGCCGCTGGTCGGCCCGTACCATCCCGGCTCACGCCATGTGTACGTGGCGACCGGATTCGGCGGCTGGGGCATGAGCGGGGGCGCCATGGCCGGACAGTTGCTGGCCTCAACTCTCACCGGCGAGGAACCCGAGTGGGCGGGGCTGTACGACCCACGCCGTCTGTGGAGCACCGTCCGGGAGGGAGCAACACTGCTCAAACAGCAGGCAGACGTCGCCCGGCACTTCGTGGGCGACCGGTTGAAGACCACCCACGTCGACTCGGTCGCGGAGATCGCCCCCGGCTCGGGCGCGGTCGTACGGGTCGAGGGACGCCGCTGCGCCGTCTACCGCGACGAGGACGGTACCGCCCATGCCGTGTCCGCGCGTTGTACACATCTGGGCTGCCTGGTGGCGTTCAACGAGGCGGAAACCGCGTGGGAGTGCCCTTGTCACGGTTCACGCTTCGGTATCGACGGCGAAGTGCTCCACGGTCCGGCCCTGCGCCCGCTGCCTCCCCGCGAGGTCTGAGCGCGGTCACCGCTCATGGCCGGAGCGGGCGTCCTCCCGCCCGGAGCTCCGGCCGCGGTCCCCCGGCCCCGCCCCGACCGGGAGAAGTCGGGCGGGCCCGGGGGGATCCCACACCGGTCCGGCCCCTCGGCCGGCCGTCCTGTCGTGCGTTCAGGGAACCAGCAGCGTCTTGAACATGCCGTCCTGCTTGCCCTGGAAGGTCTTGTACGCCTGCGGTCCCTCCTCCAGGGGAAGCCTGTGCGTGGCGAAGGTGTCGACGCCCAGGGGATCGTCGTCGGTGAGCAGCGGGAGGATGTCGTCGACCCAGCGTTTGACGTTCGCCTGCCCCATCCTCAGCTGGATCTGCTTGTCGAACATGGTGAGCATCGGCAGAGGGTCGGCCGCGCCGCCGTAGACGCCGGACACCGAGATCGTGCCGCCCCTGCGCACCGCGTCGATCGCTGCCCTGAGAGCAGTCAGGCGGTCGATGCCGGCCGTTTCCATGAGGCGTTGCCCCAGGGCGTCGGGCAGCAGTCCCACGGCGCCGTGCGCGGCCTTGGCCGCCGGAGCTCCGTGCGCCTCCATTCCGACCGCGTCGATCACCGCGTCGGTGCCCCGTCCGTCGGTGAGATCGCGGATGGCGTCGCCGAGGTCCTTGCCGTACCGGCGCAGGTCGAGGCAGGTCACTCCGTCCGCGGCGGCGCGGGAGAGGCGTTCGGGTACGAGGTCGACGCCCACCACCAGCTCGGCGCCCCGGTGCCTGGCGATCCGCGCCGCCATCGCGCCGATCGGCCCCAGTCCGAGGACGGTCACCGTCCCGCCGGGCGGGATCGCCGCGTACTCCACGGCCTGCCAGGCGGTCGGCAGTACGTCGGAGAGGTAGACGAAACGATCGTCCGAGGGCCCGTGCGGGACCTTGACGGGCAGATGGTCTCCGAAGGGGACGCGCAGGAACTCGGCCTGGCCTCCCGGAACCTGGCCGTAGAGTTTCGTGTAGCCGAAGAGGGAGGCTCCCGTGCCGTGTTCGCGGACCTGTGTGGTCTCGCACTGGGAGTGCAGCCCCCTGTCGCACATGTAGCAGCGCCCGCACGAGACGTTGAAGGGGACGACGACCCGGTCCCCGGGGGCGAGCGAGGTCACCTGGGGGCCCACCTCCTCCACGATGCCCATGGGCTCGTGGCCGAGGATGTCCCCCGGGTCGAGGTAGGGCCCCAGGACCTCGTAGAGATGCAGGTCCGAGCCACAGATGCCGGTGGACGTGATCCTGACGACGATGTCCGTCGGTTCCTCGATCCGGGGATCGGGAACGGTCTCCACCCGGACATCCCTCTTGCCTTGCCAGGTCAATGCGCGCATGGTGCGGATCCTTTCGGGAGGCGCGTCGATTCCTCAGGCGTCGACGGCTCATCCGGCCGCCTGGCGGTTCGCCTGATCTTCACTTCTCCGCGTTCCCGGGATCGACTGCCCGTAACGGCACCCCCGCCGGACCGGGTCCGCCGCGCCTCCTCACCTCGGCCAGGAGTGGCGCGCGTCCACGGCCGTGTGCCCTTGCCCACCGTGTCGCCTCCGGCATCGTGATCCGGCGGGGACGGCCGTCTCGCCTATCCTTCGATGCCCGTGGCCGTGTGCGCTGTGCCGACCGGCTTGGACTCCGGGGAACCGCGCTGGCGAAGGTAGACGGACAGGACGGCCATGGAGGCGACGGCCAGTAGCTCGGACTGCCAGTTCTGCAGGCTCCGGCTCCAGAAGTCGGCGGAAGCGAGGTACTGCGTCCAGCCGACGGGTGCCTGGAGCTGCCTCAGCTGCTGCTCGTTGTAGGCGGCGACGCCCGCGACGGACTGGGCGAGCCAGGACAGCAGGAAGAGGAGGGCCATCATCAGGCCGAGCGACCGGGAGAACACCGCCTGTCGCACTCCCCCGACGCCTGCCCAGTGGGGGGAGTCCGGCCCCGCGTGTTCGCCCATCCGCTGGTCCTCGTCCGACTCCGGGCCTGCCTTGTCCATCTCCTTCGATTCGGGCGAGCCCCGCTGCAGGAGCCAGACCGTGGCGAAGATGTACAGGAAGAACTGCAGGTACTCCGACTGCCAGTTCTCCGTCACGTCCACGGCGAAGTCGGACGACGCGAGGTAGTCGAGGAAGCCGGTCCGCGCGAGCCCGTCGGTGGCGAGCTGGTTGTTGAATTCCGCGCAGCCCGCGATCGCCTGGCCGGTGAGAGCGAGCAGAAAGGCGGTGCCGAAGCCCAGCGTCATTCCGTTGTCGCGTACGAACCGGCGCACGCGACGTCCACCCGGGGTGTCGCCCCGGGCGCCGGGCGCAGGCGGCGGCTCGGGAGCAGTCATCGATGCATCAGCCCCACTGTGGTGAAGTAGGCGAGGCCGCCCAGGATGAGCGTCAGACAGACGGCGAACATGGTGCGCATGCGTCAGCCTCCTTCGACCGAGCACTGATAGGGCCGGTCCGGGCGCGACGGGCGGCACCCGGCGGCCACGATCTTCCAGCCGTCCGGGAACCGCGACAGGAACAGCGTGTCCGAGGCCAGCACGGCCCGCGCCTGACGCCCGTACACGTCCACGGCACGGACACGCCCCCCGGGCGGAAGGTCCTGGGTGCCGATGGCGTCCACGCAGGCCTTCTTCTCCGCCTCCTCCACCTCGCCGAGCGTCTCCGGTGCCAGCGCCGCACACGTCGCCGCCCGGTCGCCGTCGGCCAGCGACCGCTCGAGGGCCGCGGCGGCGGCGGACACCTCAGCGCTGCGGCCGCCGGCGCCGCCGCAGGCGGACAGGCTCACCAGGAGGGCGCTCGCCCACACGAGTACGCGGCTGGTGCGCCGACGTCGTCCACTCACGCTGGCTCCCTCTCGGCAGGTGCGTGCCCGTCCTCATGGTGGGCTTCCGTGTGCCCGAAAAGGCGCGGGACACGCCCCGGCCCCCGGGCAGGGTCTCGTGACAGGGCGCGGGCGGCACACGGACGGCCCGGCGAGGAGGGTCCGCCGCACTCCGGCGGGACGTCCGCTCGCCCGCTCCCTCATCCGTTCGGAGGACGGCTGCTCGCACACAGCGGGCGCCACCCGTCAGATGGAGGGGGCGCGTGCCGAAGTCGCGGATCCGGGAGTGAGAAGCGAGGTGCCCCGGGGTACGCGCACGGTCGTCCGAGAACGGAAGCGGCAAGCGGGCCGGTCGGTCCGGGAAGGAAGAGTGTCATGCCGCAGGATTCCAGCTCGAAGCGTGAGCAGCACGAACAGGTCGACGAGGGCGTCGAGCCGTCGCCCGGTGGGTCACAGCCCAGGACGGCCTTCGACGAGGTCCTCCACGAGGTCGAGGAAGCCGGGACCCGTGTGGGGGAGAACGGTGAGCGGCGGGAGAAGGACGGAGAGAGCGCGGACGCGATGACGCCGAACAAGGAAGCGCAGGAGAACGACGAGCGGGGCGGGGCCTGATCACCGCCGGGGGCGCCGGGGCGGTTTCCGGGAGCGCCCGCCCGTCGCACCGCGCGCATCGCGTCGCACCGTTCATCCCGAGCGGAGGTTCTACATGATCGACAGCACTCTTGCCCTGCTGACGGAGGGATACGGGTGGTTGCCCGACCGTCGGCGGCGCAGCCACGGCGAACCCGTGAGGACCCGCCTCATGGGCAGGAGGGCCGTGGCGCTGCACGGCCCGGAAGCGGTCCGCTTCTTCTACGACGAGAGCCACATCGAGCGCCGGGGCGCTCTGCCGGGCCCTCTTCTCGACACGCTCTTCGGACGGGGAGCGGTGCACACGCTCGACGGCGGGGCGCACCGCGTGCGCAAGGCCCTGTTCATGTCCCTGCTCAAGGACCGCGGCGGTCTCGCTTCCCTCGCGCGGCATCTCGGCGCGGCGTGGGACGACGCCCACCAGCAGTGGGTGGGCCGCGACCGGGTGACACTCTTCGACGAGTCGAGCGTGGTGCTCACCCGCGCGGTCTGCGCGTGGGCCGGTGTGCCCCTCTCCCCCGGTGCCGCCCGGGAGACGGCGCAGGATCTCGTGGCCATGGTCGACGGTTTCCTGTCCGTGGGGCCCCGTCACGTGCGGGCCCGTCGCGCACGCGGTCGTCAGGAGGCCAGGCTCGCCCGGCACATCGAAGAGATCAGGGCCGGGACCGGGGAGGCGCCGAAGGGCTCCGTGCCGGCGACTGTCGCCGGGCATCGCGACGCGGACGGCCGACTGCTCGACCCGCGCACGGCGGCGGTCGAGGTCCTGAACGTGATCCGCCCGACCGTCGCGGTCGCCTGGTTCCTCACCTTCGCCGCGCATGCGTTGCACCGTTGGCCTGAACACCGTGAGTTCCTCGCGGAAGGTGGCGCGGCCCATGCGCGTGCCTTCGCCCACGAGGTCCGGCGTTTCTACCCGTTCGCCCCCTTCATCGGTGGTCTCGCCGCCGCCGACCTTCGCTGGGCCGGGCAGGAGATCCCCGCGGGGAGCATGGTTCTGCTGGACCTGTACGGACAGAACCACGATCCGCAGCTGTGGCCCCGGCCCTACACCTTCGACCCCCGCCGCTTCCTGCTCCGCGAGCCCGGCCCGGACGAACTCGTGCCGCAGGGCGGCGGGGACGCGGCCACCAACCACCGCTGCCCGGGCGAGGACGTCACGCTGGTGGTCCTCGAGACCCTCGTTCCCCGGCTGGCGGCACTGCGCTACGAGGTGCCCGCCCAGGACCTCGGGATTCCGCTGCGGCGCGTTCCCACAGCCCCCCGGAGCGGGTTCGTCATGAGCCGCGTCTCGAAGGGCGGCTGATCACGCGCTCCGGCCGAGCGACGTACGGGAAACGGGTGCGACGGAGGCCGGTGACCACGTCGGCGGCCGCCGTCCGGCCGACGGGCGGACGGGGCCGAGGGCGCGGCACCGGCCTCCGTCGCCGTGCGCCCCGGGCGTACAGCCGGGATCCTGGCAGGGTCGGGCGTGCAGAAGGCGCCGCCCGCGACCGGCACGCGGAAGGACCGTCACCATGGCGAAGAAGGACAAGAAACTCACCAAGGGCGACGACGTCACCTGGCGGAGTCACGGGCAGGACGTGGAAGGATCCGTCACCCGGAAGATCGATGAACGGACCGAGGCCGCGGGCCGGACCGTGGACGCCTCCGAGGACGAGCCGCAGTACGAGGTACGCAGCGACAAGACGGGCAAGAACGCCGTCCACAAGCCGGAGTCGCTGCACAGGAAGAGCGGGGGCGGTTCGTGAGCGGCGGGAACGACGAGGAGCGTCAGGACACGCTCGACCGCTTCGGCGAGGCGGTGAACATGACCGCCGGCGAGCTGGAGAAGTGGCTCGACTCCGATCAGTCGCGCGAGGTGGGTCAGAAGGACGGCGGCGGGGAGTCCACCGGTCATGCTTCCGGCCGGCGGATCGTCGAACTGCTGCGTACCCGGAAGGGCGACCTCGATGACAGCGACCTCGCCCACATGCGCAAGGTGACCGGCTATGTCCGGCGGCACATGGCCCAGCGCCCCGACGGCGACGTCAGCGACACCCGCTGGCGCTACTCGTTGATGAACTGGGGCCACGACCCCGAGAAGTAGGCGGCTCTCCGCCTGTTCGAGCGGTCCGGGCGTGACCCCGGACCCGGGCCCACGCACCTGGAACACGCATCTGGAACGGCGCTGCCCGTAATTGGCGTTTAGCGTCTTCTTGTAAGGGTATAGGCGGTTTGCGCTTCAGGCATGAGGCGTGCCCTCGGGAGTCGCCGGGCCGCATTTTTCCGTCGCCGGGCTGCTGTTCACGGTGACCGCGGTGACGTTCGTCGAGGAGTGACCACCATGCACACCGCACCCCCCGCCGCCCCGCCACGGGGCGGGCTGTGCCCGTCGACCGACTCGGCGTTCCGAAGGCTGCGCACACTCCCGCGCGGGGCGGAGCGCGACGCACTGAGGAACGACCTCGTCTGCTCCTGGCTGCCCATGGCGCACCGGATCGCCTCGCGGTTCCGCCACCGCGGCGAGCACATGGACGATCTTCGCCAGGTGGCCGCCATGGGCCTGGTGAAGGCTGTCGACCGGTACGACCCGTCCCGGGGCAAGGCTTTCGAGACCTACGCCGTCCCCACGGTGACGGGCGAGCTGAAGCGGCACTTCCGCGACCACATGTGGGACGTCCATGTCCCGCGCCGGATCCAGGACCTGCGCAACCGCGTGCGCGCCTCACGGCGCGACCTCACCCAGGCCCATGGGGGCTGCCCGCCCACCTGCGCCGAGATGGCCGCGGACACGGGCCTCAGTGAGGAGGACGTCCGGCTGGGCCTGGAGGCTGTGAACGGCTGCAGCGCCTTGTCGTTGGACGCCGAACCGCCTGGTGACGGCGGAACCACCCTCGCGGACCGTATGGGGTGCCGGGACCGGGCCCTTGACGTGGCCGTCGACCGGGAGGCCGTCAAGCCGGGGTTGAGGGAACTCCCGGAGCGCGAGCGGACCGTTCTCTACCTGCGGTACTTCCGCGACATGACCCAGGAGGGCATCGCGGAGGCTCTCGGGATCTCCCAGATGCACGTGTCCAGGCTGCTCCGCCGGTCCTGTGCCCACGTGCGCGACTCCGTGCTGCGGGAGGCCGTGTGACGGGCTCGGACCGGTCCGCGGTCCCGCCTTCCGCGTCGCCCGGCCGCCCGGATCTGTCCTCCCGGCTCGAGGAGCTGCTCGGCCCCCGCGACCGTGCGGGCCGAGTACTGGTCACCGGTTGGTTCAGCTTCATGGACGGGGAGGTGACGGCGGGGGACGCCCTGGCGCAGCGGGCCGTCTCGGACGCTCTCGCACGGCTGGGGATCGCGCATGACACGGCCTGGAGCGCGGGCTTCGCCCCCGGTGAGCTCACCCTCGAATCCGCTCCTCCCGGTGACTACAGCCAGCTTCTGTTCGTCTGCGGCCCCGTCCACGGCGAGCAGATCGCCGCTCTGCACCACCGCTACGCCTCCTGCCGGCGCGTGGCTGTGGGAGTGAGCGTCGTCGCGCGGGACAGTCCGGCGGCCGGCGGTTTCCACCGCATCCTGGAACGCGACGGGCCGGAGGGCGGAAGCCTCCTGGATCTGGCCGCGACCGCGCCCACGGCCCTCCCCGCCCCCGTCGTCGGGGTCGCTCTGACCCACGGACAGGGCGAGTACGGCGACCGGCGCCTCCACGACAGCGTCGCCGGGATCCTGCTGCCCTGGCTCGCCCGCAAGGACTGCGCGAGGATCGACGCCGACACCAGGCTCGCCCACGGGGACTGGCGCCACTGCGCGACTCCGGACCAGTACCTCTCGCTGCTCGGCCGGACCGACCTCATGGTCACCGACAGGCTGCACGGCCTGGTTCTCGCGTTGCGCGCCGGCGTGCCCGCCCTGGCGGTCGATCCCGTCCGGGGAGGCGCCAAGGTCACTGCGCAGGCACGCCTCATGCACTGGCCGGCCGCGCTGTCCGGTGAGGGCCTGACCGAGGAACTGCTCGACCACTGGTGGGACTGGTGCCGGTCCCCCGCCGGTACGGCGGCGGCGCGCCGCCGCCGTACCGCGCTGGAGCGCAGAGCGACGGCCGGGCACGCGGCAGGGGTGTGAAGCGACGCGGTCCCTCCGGCTCCGGGCAGGGGCGGCTGCGACGTTTGGCGCGGGCAGGCCGGTGGTACCCGTCCGTCCGGTATCCGGCTTCGTGCGACATCGGAACAGCGCAGGAGGACACATGACCGAGAAGGCCACGCCCGTCACCCCCGTAGCGGTGGTCACCGGGGCGGACTCGGGGATCGGCAGAGCCGTGGCGGTGCGGCTGGCACAGCAGGGGATGGACGTGGGCATCACCTGGCACCGTGACAGCGACGGCGCGGAGAACACCGCGCGTGAGGTACGTGGGGCCGGCCGGCGCGCCGCCGTGGCCCGCATGGACCTGTCGGAGCTGCCGGACGCGGCCGCGGTGGTCGACTCGCTCGCGGACGAACTGGGCCGCGTCGACGTACTGGTCAACTGCGCAGGCACCGGAACGTCCACGCCGTTCCTCGATCTCGACCACACGACGGTCCGGCACGTCATCGATGTGGATCTCATCGGTCCTTTCCTCTGCTCGCAGAGGGCGGCCCGCCGCATGATCGACCAGGGCGAGGGCGGTCGCATCGTGAACATCACATCCGTCCACGAGCACCAGCCGAGGGTCGGCGCGGCGCCCTACTGCGCGGCCAAGGGCGGTCTGGGTCTGCTGACGCAGGTGATGGCCCTGGAACTGTCCGAGTACGGCATCACCGTGAACTCCGTGGCTCCCGGTGAGATCGCCACCCCGATGACGGGCCAGGAGGACACGGACGTACAGGCCGCCGACCGGCCCGGCATCCCCCTCGGGCGTCCTGGTGACGCGCGGGAGGTCGCCTCGGTGGTGGCCTTCCTGGCTGGTCCGGAGTCCTCTTACACGACCGGGGCCTCCTGGGTGGTGGACGGGGGCATGCTGCGCATGGGGCCGCAGGCGGGGTCCCATCTGCCCTCCGGCGACTGGCGTCGCCCCTGAACGGGAGCGCCTGCGGGGCCCTGGCCCAACCGGGGCCCCGCACGGCGTGGGGCCGGCCCGGCACCACGCCTGCGTCACCGCTGGATCTCGGCGAGTCAGACGTCGCGCGTACCGTCCGTCCGGCCGCCGCGTTCCATGTCGCGGGCAGCCGTCCTCGCGTCACGGCCCTGCTTCTCGAGGCCGGCGTCTCCCAGCGCCTTGCCGTCCGACTCCTTCCACAGACCGCGGGCCTTCATGGCCTTCGCCCTGAGTAGCCGGCGCACGTCACGCATGGTGTCCTCCTGTGCAGACAGCAGTAGATCCATGGTCGAGCGGTTCATGTCTCCTCATCCGGATTGACCGCCCCCGTCGTGAGGGACGGCACGCCGCGCCCGACGGGGCGGCGGACTGGCGTTGCCGCATCTCAGGAGTGACCCCGAACGGCAGGAGTAAACACAGGCACGGACGCCACCGCGCGCCGGCTCGGCACGGCCGGCGGGTGACGGGTTGCCTCGTCCTTCCGGCACGCGCCGGAAGGACGTCGTCAGCCCACGTACCGACGGGCGGTGGAAGTCCGGCGTGCACGTTCCAGCGTACGTAGACGTGCCTCGATGGAGGGGGGCACCGGCTGCCTCTGCCTGAGCACCCAGGGCAGACCGGCGGCCGCCCGCGCGAAGGCCCTCAGCGACGCCCGGTCCCGGGGAACGGTGCACAGCAGGTGCAGGGTCCGGCGCACGGCGGACGTCCAGGGGCGGCGCAGCCAGGTGAACCAGAGCGTGTTCCGCAGGCCCAGCGTCCGGCGTTCGGTGCTGTCCCGGACGACGGACGCCGCGTGGTGGACGAGGAGGTCCGGCACATAGCTGAGCCACCACCCCCGGCGCAGCAGGTCGGTCGCCAGCAGTTCCTCCTCGCCGCCCAGCCAGAGTCCGGGGTGGAACCCGCCGACCGACCGGAAGGCGTCGGTCCGCATCACTGTCGCGGCGGCCAGGAACGAGCCCAGGGCCGGGCCGGGCAGCCAGTCCGGCCCGGAGAGGGGCGAGTCGCGCAGTTCCGCGACGACGGGGTCCTCCTCGCCCGACGGTTCGACGACGATGCGCGCCGTGACCGCCGCCAGCTGCGGACGGGTGTCGAGGAGGTCGGCGGCGCGCTCCAGCGACAGCGGCTCCCACCAGGTGTCGTCGTCGCAGAACGCCACGTACGGAGTGCGCACGTGCTCCACCGCCAGGTTCCGCCCCACCGCCCCGAGGTTCCGGCCGGGGGTCAGGAGGGTCATCTCGGGGAACTGCCGGGCCACCGCATCGGCGGTGCCGTCGTCGGAGGCGTTGTCCGTGACGATGACCCGGGGTCTCTCGGGCAGGGCGCGCAAAGTGTGCAGGGTGCGCAGCAGCTCGGGCCTGCGGTTGTGGGTGATGACCACCACCGTGGTGCGGTCGTCGGTCATGTCCGCCCCTCCGTTTCCAGGTCCCCGTACGCCGGCGTCGCGGGTACGTGCCGTTCCAGCAGCCGAACGGTTCGTTCGACCCGCGCCGGCAGACGGCGGCGCAGGCGCAGGGCGGCGGGGAGTCGCGCCGCGGCTCCGCCCAGCGCCACGGCCGCCCCGGCATCGCCCCGGGCCGCCGCCACGCCCAGCGCGAGAGTGCTGCGCAGGGCCACGTGGACCGGCCTGCGCAGCCAGTCGGTGAGCACCGCGTTGCGCCGCAGCAGTGCGGAACGGCCGGGCCGCTCACCGGGGTCGGGGTGGTGATGAGCGGTCACGGACGGCTCGTAGGAGACGCCCCAGCCGGCGGCCGCCAGGTCGTAGGCCAGCAGTGTCTCCTCAGCTCCGAAGAAGAGCAGCGGGTGGTAGCCGCCCGCTTCGAGGTGGGCGCGCCGGCGGACGACGCACGCGCAACCGAGGAAGCCGAGGACGGGCCGGCCGGGCAGTCCGGGGTCCGGCGGCAGGGGCGACCGGGCGAGCAGCTCGTTCAGCGGGTCGTCACGCTCCTCGGGGCCGACCAGACTGCGCGCCGCGAGGAGCCCGAGACGTGGGTGTGCGTCGAGCAGGTCGGCGGCGCGCCGCAGGGCTCCGGCCCGCCACCAGGAGTCGTCGTCGCTGAAGGCGACGTAGGGGGTGCGGGCGTGCCGCACCGCCAGGTTTCTGCCCAGTGCCCCGGTGTTACGTCCAGGGGCCAGTACCTGCGCGCCGGCCGGGTGGGCGCGCAGCGCCTCGGTCACCGCGGGGTCCTGGCCGTTGTCGACCACGACGACGGGGGGCCGCTCGGGCAGCGCCGCCAGCCGGTCGAGGGTGCGCAGGGCGCTCTCCGGCCGGTCCTTCGTGATCATGGCGACGGTGGTCCGCTTGTCGGCCTCCCGCATGTCCTCACGTCCCTCAGGCACACCCGTTCGCCTCCGCGGCCCGGAAACCGCTCCTGCTGCCGGCCGTCCTCCCCCGGTCGATGTGCGACAGGACCGAGGCGACCACCTCACCCGTGCCGATACGGAGCAGCAAGGGGTCGGCCACCGTGCCGTGCGGGTCACCGGGCGGGCCGGGGTGCCAGAGCGCGGTGTGGAGCGGGTCGCCCGGGGGCGGCCCCCACAGGCGCGGGGCGACCGGGCCGAACAACGTCACCGAGGGCGTGCCGTGGGCGACTGCGAGGTGGGCGGGCCCGGTGTCCCCGCTGACCAGGCACGCGGCCTCGGCGACCAGGGCGGACAGCTCGGCGAAGGGCAGCCCTCCGGACAGCACGTCCCCGGATGCGACCCCCGAGGCGCCGGCCACGGCCGCCGTCAGTTCCTCCTCGCCGGGACCGCCGGTCACCACGACTCTGCGACCGGCCGCGAGGACCGCCCGGATCACGGTGGCGTAGCGGTCGGCCGGCCAGCGCCGGGCGGCGGCCTCGGCACCGGGGTGCACCACGACGGCGCCGGGCGCCGGGGAGGGGCCCGGCGGAGGGGAGAGCAGGACGTCCCCGGGATCCGCCTCGATGCCGTAGGCCCTCAGGAGCCGGCACCACCGTTCCCGCTCGTGGTCCTCGCGCCGCCACACGGGTGGCGCGGTCGGACCGGGGGACGGACAGGCGTACGACAGGATCCGCCGCGGGCCGAGCGCGGCGAGCGCCGCGTGACTCTCCGGACCGTTGCCGTGCAGGTCCACGGCGACGTCCGGCGGGGCACCGTGCCACCCGGTGAGTTCCGGGACCCCGCGTCGGGGGGCCGAGGCCGGAAGGAGCGTGTCGACGGCGCCGGTGGCCGAGGCGGCGTCCCGCAGCGGGGCCGGAGCGGCGAGCACGGTCTCATGGTCCGGGAAGGCGCGGCGCAACCCCCGCAGCGCGGGCACCGCGGCGAGGAGATCACCGAGGCCCAGGGCGCGCAGGACGAGCACGCGGGGGCGCCGGGCGGCGACCGGAGCGGACACCGTCACCGCCTCCTGGCCGCACGGCGGTCACCGGTGGCCGGTCCGGGTCCGAGGGCCGCCCGTTCGGCGAGCCGTGTGGTGGAACGGCCGTCCAGGTACGGCAGGAGCACCACCTCGCCTCCCCAGCTGCGTACGAGCCGTGCCTCGGGGAGCTGGGCCAGCGCGTAGTCGCCGCCCTTGGCCCAGATGTGGGGGCGCAGTTCCTCCAGCAACCGCTCGGGGGTGTCCTCGTCGAAGACGGCGACCGCGTCGACGCAGCCGAGAGCGAGCAGGACCCGGACCCGGTCGTCGGCCGGCACGAGGGGCCGTGAGCCGCCCTTGCGCCGTCGTACCGAGTCGTCGGAGTTGACACACACGACGAGGCAGTCGCCGATGCGCCTGGCCGCTTGCAGCAGCGCGACGTGCCCGGCGTGCAGCAGGTCGAAACAGCCGCCGGCGGCCACGACCGTGCCGCCCTCCTCGCGTACCCGGGTGGCGAGCGCGAACGCGTCCGGGGCCGTGTCGGCTTCGGCGACACCGGTGCCGGCGTCGGGAAGGGCTGGAGCCGCGTCGAGGCGGAGACCGGCGGCGCCGCCGTCCTCGACGTACCGGGTGGCGGCCTGGACGGCCTCCTGCACGGCGGTCTCGGGCAGCGCGCCGTCGGCGAGCAGGCCCGCGGCGGTCGCCGCGAAGCGGTCGCCCGCTCCGCAGGCGTCCCCTTCCACCGACTGCGGGGCGGACACGAGCAGCGGGTCCCCGCCGTGCGAGAGCAGCGCTCCCTCCGCACCGAGGGTCACCGCGACGGAGGTGACTCCCCAGGCGCGGATCAGCGCGCGGGCGTCGTCGGCCGACCGCCGGACATGTGCCCCCGCGCCGGTCTTCGTGACGGCCGGGGTGCCGGAGGGTCCTGGTGGGGTCCCGGGGCCTGCCGGGGTGTGCGCGGCGAACCCCCGGGCCTCGGCCGCCGAGGGGGTGACCAGCCGGGTCCCCCGCACCGGCGAGCCGCCCCGCGGGTGCGGGTCCCACACGAGGGGGACCCGTGCCGCGGCGCGCACGAGGGCATCCCGGAGCACGTCGACGGCGCCCCGGCCGTAGTCGGCGACCAGGATGGCGCCCGCCGCCGCGACGGCCGCCAGCGCCTCGTCCGTCGTACCGGACGCACGTCCCTCGCCGTCGTCCAGACGCAGGACCGGAACCCCCTGCGCCAGCACCCTGGTCTTGCAGGACAGCTCGCCGGCGAGCGGCAGTTCGACGATGCGGACCAGGCCCCGCAGGAGCAGTCGCACCGTGCGGCCCGCCTCGCCGTCGCCCAGGGCGGTGACCAGGGTGACTTCGCGCCCGTCCTGGGCGGCGAAGCAGGCGGCGAGCGCGGCGCCGCCGGGTCTCGTGACGCGTCGGGCGCTGTGGACCACCGGCACCGGTGCGTCGGGGGCCAGCCGGTCGGCCCGGCCGGACAGGTCGTGGTCCAGCAGGGCGTCGCCGACGACCAGCAGGGGGGCGGGGGCGTTCACAGGGCGCCCTCGACCGCCGGGAAGCCGGGCTTCCGGCCGGTTCCCGCCGCGCTCTCCTCACATGCCTGGTCGAACGCCTCGCAGATCATGTGGACGGCGACCAGGTGGAGCTCCTGCACGGTGGCCGACACCGGCGCGTCCACACACAGCGCCTCGTCGCAGGCCGCTTCGAGGGGGTTGGGCGCGGGGCCGGTCAGCGCCCACACGGTCATCCCGATCCGGCGCGCCTCGACCGCCGCCGACAGCAGGTTGGCGCTGGCGCCGCTGGTCGACAGCAGCATGAGGACGTCACCGGCCCGGCCGTGGGCGCAGACCTGACGGGCGAAGACCTCCTGTACCCCGTAGTCGTTGGCGATCGCCGTGGTGGAGGAGGTGTCGGCGTGCAGGGCCAGGGCGGAGAACGGCGGCCGGTCGTCCCGGTAGCGGCCGACCAGTTCTGCCGTCAGGTGCTGGGCCTGGGCGGCGCTTCCGCCGTTCCCGGCGACGAGCAGTCTGGCCCCGGCTCCGAGGCGGCCGGCGAGTTCGGCCCCCCACCGGTGGGCGACGGCGCACGAGCCACGGAACGCGGCGAGGGCGTCCGCAAGGTCGTCGCAGTGCTTGCCGTGGTGCGTGCGGTTCATCGGACGACTCCCGAGAGTGAGGGGGTGGCGTTCACCGCGCTGTAGACGCGGGCGACTCCGTCGGCGACGCGGTCCCAGGTGTAGTGCGCGAGCACCCGCTCACGTCCGGCCGCGCCGTAGCGGGCCAGCCGTACCGGGTCGTCGAGCAGCGTGCGGATCACTTCGGCGAGGTCGTGGCCGCCGCCCTCGGCGGGCGGGACCAGAGCGCCCGTGACACCGTCCACGACGGTGTCGAGGTGGCCGCCGACGGCGGTGGCGACCACCGGCGTGCCGCACGCCATGGCCTCGATCGGCACGATGCCGAAGGGTTCGTAGTCCGGCAGCGACAGGACCAGGTCGGCGCCGGACATCAGAGCGGGCATCCGCCCGTGGGGAACGGAGCCGAGCAGGGTGAACCGGTCGGCGACACCGTGGTCCTCGGCCACCTTCCGCAGTCGCTCCGCCTCCGGCTCGGCGAACAGCAGGTCGGCCGGTGGTCCGCCCGCGACGAGGAGTTCGGCGTCGGGCACTTCGGCGAGCGCCCTGATGGCGCGGTCGAAGCCCTTGCGGCGTACGAGACGTCCGACGGCCACCAGCCGTCGCGGGCCGGAGGTATCGCGGGCCCGGCCGTCGGCCGGGGTGAAGTGACGCGGATCGACTCCGCACGGCACGACGGAGACACGATCACGTTCCACGCCCATCGCGGCGAGCTCGGAGACCTCGTCGGCGCAGGTGGCCAGGACGCGTCGGCAGGAGTTGCCGATGGACGCCTCGATCGCCAGCCGCTGGGGCGGACTGGTGTCCTCCGCCCCCTGGTGACGCTTCTTCACCGTGCCGAGCGCGTGGAACGTCTGGATCACGGGGACTCCGAGCCCGCGGACGCCGATCATGGCCGCCGTTCCCGACATCCAGAAGTGGGCGTGCACGACGTCCGGCGGCTCCGACTTCCACCTCCGGGCCAGATACGAGCCGAATTCGGGCATGTAGGTGATGAGTTCGTCCTTGGGAACGCGCGACGCGGGCCCGGCCGGCACGTGGACGACCTTGACCCTGCCGGGAGTGGTGACCTCCGGTGGCAGGTCGGGTCCGTCCCTGCGGGTGTACACGGTGACGTCGTGGCCGCGACGGGCGAGGTGGTGGGCGAGCTGGGCCACGTACACGTTCTGTCCGCCCGCGTCGGGGCCGCCGAGTTCGGCCAGCGGGCTGGCGTGCTCGGAGACCAGCGCGACACGGAGGGAGGCGGAGTGGGCGTACCTCATCGTGTGACCTCTTTCAGCAGGTGTTCCCAGTCGTCCTGGAAGCGCTGCACCCCGTACCGGGCCTGTGCGGCGGACCTGGCCCGTGCCCCGGCGTGGGCGGCGCGGTCGGGATCGGCGAGGAAAGCGCGTACCGCCTCGTCGAGGACGTCGAGGCGGTTGGACACGACCCCCGCGTCGGCGGGCACCGCTTCGCGGACTTCGGTGGTGTCCAGCGCGACGACCGGCATGCCGAGGAACATCGCCTCGAGCAGCGAGAGACCGAGCGACGTCCAGCGCACCGGGTGCAGGTAGAGCCGGCAGCGGGCCATGGCCGGGTGCAGTTCCCCCTGGGGCAGGTCGCGCGCCCGGCAGCGGTCGGCCGTGAGACCGAGGTGGGCCGGCAGCCCTCCGGTCCGCATGCCGAAGACGTCCAGGGGCGCGGCGCGGGCGAAGCGCGGCAGGAGGTCGGTGCCGGTGGTGCGGCCGCGGCGCACGGGGTCGTTGACCACGACCGCGGCCCGTCGCTCCGTGCCCGTCCACAGCGGTCCCGGATCGATGATGCCGTGCTCGATCACCGTGGTGGGGGCCCTCCCGTTGTCCCACATCAGCCGGTTGAAGTGGGTGACGTGGACCAGGGGGATGTCGTCCCTGCCTGCCAGTGGGTGCCGGGTTCCGACCGCGGTCCCGTCGGGGCTGTTGTGCTCGACGTACACGGCCGGCACGTCGACGCCCGGCCGCCGCCCGGTCCAGGCCGTGGCCAGTTCGAGTTCGTGGGGCCGCTGGAGCACCATCAGGTCGATGTCCTCGTTCCGCAACCGGTCCGGGGACACCTCGATGACACCGGGCGGCCACTGCCAGGTCGCTGCCCGCCCCAGGCCGTCCGGGCCGCGGTCCGGCGTGACGGGGATCAGGAAGGTGTGCGGTCCCTGGACGAACGAGGTGGCCCAGGAGCCGTGGACGTGCCAGATGAGGATGTTCACGCGGTCTCCTCGATGAGCTTGTGTACGGCCAGGACCACGTCCCGGGGAGTGACGTCGTCGAGGCACGGATGCCCGGGGACAGGACAGTGCCGGGCACGGCTGCCGGCGCACTTGGCGGTCTGGTCGCCGAGCAGCACCGCGGGGACCCCGTAGGGGCCCCACCGTTCCGCCGGCACCACCGGGGAGAACAGCGAGACGACGGGCGTGCCGACGGCCGCGGCCAGGTGGGCCGGTCCGGTGTTGCCACTGACCAGCACGTCGGCGTTGCGCAGCACGCCGGCCAGCACCCGCGGCTCGGTACGCCCACCGAGGTCCAGCGCCACGTCACCGCAGACCTGGCGGGTCAGGCCGGTCTCGTCCGGTCCGCCCGTGACCACCACGCGATGGCCGGCGTCCGCGAGGCGCTGGACGGCGTCGGCGCAACGCTCGGGGCTCCATGCGCGGGCCGGGGCGCTGGCCCCGGGGTGGACGACGACGTAGGGCCCGTTGCCGGTCAGCGCCACGGTGTCGGGGGACGGCAGCACCCGCAGCCGGCCGTCGTCGCCGGGCGGCGGCGCGAAGCCCGTGGCCACAGCGGTGTCGAGCGCCGCCTCGGCCTCGTGACGGTCCGGCAGCCGCCGGTGCCGGACGTCGAGCAGTGTCCCGGGGTGATCCACGCTGTCGGCGCCGATCCACCGGACGCCGGCCATCCGCAGCAGCAACGCGGTGGGCAGCGGGCTCTGGTGGAAGGAGGTGAGGATCACCGCGGTGTCGTAGGCGGCCTGCCGCAGCTTCCGGACGACGGCATCGATTCCGGCCTCCTCCACGGACGGCGGGCTCACCCCCTCCCAGGGCGCCTCCCAGACGATCACCTCGTCCACCCCTGGCAGCAACCGGGCGGCCGGCTCACCACGTGGTCCGCACAACAGGGCCACCCGGGAGGCGTGCGCGGCGACCGCCCGGACCGCGGGCCCGGCCAGCAGGACGTCCCCGAAACTGTCCAGCCTGGCGACGAGTGCTCTCACGAGTGGTCACCCCGCCGGTCCAGGACCATCCGTACGGCCGTCAGGACGTCGGGGGCCGTCCACCGCTCCGCCTCGACCTCGGAGCGCAGGGTCGCGGCGTTGGGGACGAGTACGCCCCGTGCGCCCGCCGCCCGTGCGGCGAGGACGTCGGCCCGGATGTCGCCGATCACCACGCACGCCTCCGGCCGCACCCCCAGCCGCCGGGCGGCCTCCACGACGAGGCCCGGCCGCGGCTTGCGGCAGGCGCAGTCGGCCTGCGGAGTGTGCGGACAGAACACCCAGGTCCCGAGGGTGCCGAGCAGTTCGTCGGCCCGTCGGTTGACCCGCAGCACGTCGCGCTCGCGCAGCAGTCCCCTGCCGATGCCCGACTGGTTGCTGACCACCCCGGTGGCGATGCCCTCGGCGCGCAGGAGGTCGGCCGCCTCGCGTGCTCCGGGCAGCAGCCTGACCAGCCGGGGGTCCCCGTTGTAGGGAACGTCCTCCACCAGCGTCCCGTCCCGGTCGAACAGCACGGCGGACACCTGGCGGAACACGGGGGAGTCTCCGTTCACCGGGCGCCTCCCGGCGGCCGGACCCCTCGGTGCCTGATCTGCCCGGCGAACCAGTGCCGGACGGCGAGAGGAGGGATCGCCACGCTGGTGGCCACCATGGTGGCCACCTCGTGGCGGGTCCGCGGGCCTGGGGCGATGCGCGCCCAGGCGAACTCGGCCGTGGCCGCGGCCCAGAGTGACGCGGCGAGCGCGGCGCTCCGCCTGCGGCGCGTCGCCATCCCGAGGACGGCCGCGCAGGCCAGGGCCGTGGTGGCCAGGTGCCCGGGCAGCCTTCCTCGGGGTGCCTCGCCGCGGGTCCACCAGTCGCGTCCGTGCAGACGGTTCATCAGCACGTCGTCGGCGTTGCCCCGCTGCGCCCGGACCGATGCCCAGGGGCCGGCCGGGCGCACCGGGTGGAGGGTGACGCGCCGGCCCCTGCGCAGCGACCAGCCCGCGTCCATGACGCGCAGTGCCAGATCGGCGTCCTCGCGGAAGGCGCGCGGGAACCGTTCGTCGAAGCCGCCGACCTCCTTGAGCGTCGTCGCCCGGTAGGCCATGTCCGCGGTGGCCCAGGCCGCCGCCTCCAGTCCGGCGGTCCCGCGCTCCCAGTCCGTGGGCCTGCGGTCCTCGGGCAGCGGCACCGTCAGCCGCCCCTGGACGCCCCCGGTCCGGTCGTCGGCCCCGGCGAGGTCCTCGGCGAGCCGCTCGGCCCAGTCCGGCGACACCTGGACGTCGTCGTCGAGGAAGACCACCCAGGTCGCGCCGACCGCCCGCGCTCCGGCGTTGCGCGCGGCGGCGGGACCGCGACCGCCGGTGGCCACCACCCGGACCGGGAGTGCACCGACCGGTCCGAGCGGCAGACCGTCCTCGGCTCCCGGGCGGTCGTCGACCACGACCACCTCCGCCGGGCGCGGTCCGGCGCCGGCTGCCAGTGCCCGGAGGCAGTCGGCTAGACAGGCCCGGCCGATGGTGGGGACGACCACCGCGTAGTCCACCGGCGTGGTCATGCGAACGCCCTTCCCCGCCGGACCGCGAAGGGTCCGAGAGCCAGCAGGTCGACGGGAGCCGACCCGAAGCACTCCAGCGCGTCGCGGGGATCGTCGACCATGGGCCGGCCGGCCGTGTTCAGGCTGGTGTTGACGACGACGGGCAGTCCGGTACGCCGCTCGAAGGCTTCCAGCATCCGGGCCACCAGCGGCTCCGCGGCGGAGTCCACGGTCTGGACGCGCGCGGTGCCGTCGACGTGGACGACGGCCGGGATCCGCTCGCGCCACTGTTCGGCCACATCGTGGACGAACAGCATGTACGGACTCGGCAGGGGGCCGTCGAAGAGCTCGGCCGCCCGCTCCGCCAGCACCATCGGTGCGACCGGCCGGAACTCCTCGCGCCCCTTGACCGCGTTCAGACGCTCCAGGTTCCCGGCGCGCCCCGGGTGCGCGAGCAGGGAGCGGTGCCCCAGAGCCCGCGGGCCGAACTCGGAACGCCCCTGGAACCAGGCGACGACGCCGTCCCTGCTCAGCTCTTCGGCCACGGTCTCCGCGATGTCGGCGGGCTCCTCGTAGGGCACGGCGGAGCGCTCCAGCCAGCCGCGCAGCTCCTCGTCGCTCCAGCCCCGGCCGAGAGCGGGAGTGGCCATCGACTCGACGGGCTCCTTCTCACCGGCCACGTGCATGGCCGCGCCCAGCGCCGTCCCGGCATCGCCCGCGGCGGGCTGCACCCAGATCTCACGGAAGGGCCCCTCGCGATGCAGGCGTGTGTTCGCGACGCAGTTGAGTGCCACTCCCCCGGCGAGGGCGAGCACGTCGTCGCCCGTGCGGCAGTGCAGCCACCGGGCGAGGTCGAGGACGACCTCCTCCAGACACGCCTGGGCGCTCGCCGCCACATCGGCGTGGTCCTGCGTCCACGGGGTGCCCGGGTCACGTCCCGGCACCAGCTCCTCCCACGGCACGGGCCGTGCCGTGAAACCGCCCGCGTCGTCCGCACGCACGAACTCCCGCAGCCGGTCGGCGAAACGCGGCTTGCCGTAGGAGGCGAGTGCCATCACCTTGAACTCGTCGCTGCTGCGCAGGAATCCCAGGTGCTGGGTGAGGTCCTCGTAGAACAGACCGACCGAGTCCGGCAGCTGCTGGGAGGCGAGGACCGTCAGCTGGCGGTCGACGTACCGGCCGGAGAGGTGCGACCCGCACTCGCCCCGCCCGTCCAGCACCAGGACCGCGCAGTCCGGGTGCGGCGACGCCTGGCCTGCGGACGCGGCGTGGGCGACGTGGTGGGCCACGAAGCGCACCTTGCCCGGATCGAGTCCCGGCAGGGCCTCGGCGAGGAACTCCGGTGCGCGGCGCGCGTACTCCTGACGGAGGTGGTCCCAGGGGTCGTCGAGACCCATGTCGCCGGCGGGACGGGCGAGGCCGGGATCGTAGGAGTAGGCGACGACGTCGAGATCGGCGGGACGCAGGCCGGCCTGCTCCAGACACCAGCGGGCGCTCAGCTCGGGCAGTTCCCAGGCGGAGAACGGAAGGGGTCGCTTGCCGTGTTTGCGGCGGCTGAAGCGTTCCTCCTCAGCGGCCGCGACGATCCGCCCGTCGACGACCAGTGCAGCCGCAGGATCATGGAAGAGTGCGTTGACACCGAGGACGCGCATGGAAGCCTCCGTCAGAGCCGAGTGGCCGTGGACATGGTTTCGGGCAGTGCGGAGAAGTGGGCGATCGTCCGCTTGATGCCTTCCTCCCAGGTCACCTTCGGCTCCCAGCCCAGCATTTCGCGGGCGAGCGCGGTGTCGGGCCTGCGTCGCTCGGGGTCGTCCTGCGGACGCTCGATGAAGGTGAGCGGGGAGGAGGAACCGGTCAGCGCGATGACACGCCGGGCGATGTCCAGGACCGTCACCTCGTCCCCGCCGCCGATGTTCACCGGGCGGACCGCCTGGCTCTCCGCGACGAGCAGGACACCGTCGACGGTGTCGTCCACGTAGCACAGCGACCGGGTCTGGCTGCCGTTCCCCGCCACCGTCACCGGCTCCCCGGCGAGCGCCTGGGAGACGAACGTCGGTACGGCGCGACCGTCGTGGGCCCGCATCCGCGGCCCGTACGTGTTGAACATCCGTACGATGCCGGCGTTCATCTTCTTCGTGCCGACGTACGCCGTGACCAGCGCCTCGGCGAACCGCTTGGACTCGTCGTACACGCTGCGGGGCCCCACGGGGTTGACGTTGCCCCAGTAGTCCTCGCGCTGCGGGTGGACCAGCGGATCGCCGTACACCTCGGACGTGGAGGCGAGCAGGAAGCGGGCACCGTCGCGGAGCGCCACGCCGAGCGCGTTGCGGGTGCCGAGGCTGCCCACGTCCATGGTTTCCAGGGGGTGCCGCAGATAGTCCGTCGGCGAGGCCGGGCAGGCGAAGTGCAGGACGAGGTCGTACGGGCCGGCCAGTTCCTCCGTCATCGAACCGTCGGAGACGTCGCACCGCACGAACCGGAAGCCGGGGCGGCCGATCAGGTGAGCGATGTTGTCCTCGGAGCCGGAGAGGAGATTGTCCGCGCAGTCGACTTCGACTCCTGAATCCAGCAGCCGTTCGCACAGGTGGGAGCCGAGGAACCCGGCACCCCCCGTGACGACGGCCCGGCGCCAGGGGGCAGGTGACGTCAGCAGTGGCATGGGACGGCCTTTCGTCCGCGGTGAGGGATGAACGTGTCGCGGGCCCGGGAGAAACGCGTGGGGCGGGGGCGGGGAAATGGGTCGCTCCCCGGGGCTCCAGGGTTTTGCCGGCCGGATCCGGTACGGACCTGGTGTCCGCAGCGGTCCGGGCCTGCGCGACCGGCTGAGTTCCCTCGCCGGTTGGTTTCAGGCATCGCACTCTGTTTGTCTCAGCGAACCCATTGTTAGCGCGAATGCGCGCCCGGCGCTCGTCGGCCCGCTCGCGTGCCCCCGGCCGCCACGGCCGGCGGCCCCGGGAACGGACGGCCCGTCGCGAACGCGGAAAAGCCGCCGAGCAGGCCTGTTGCGGCGTGCCCGGCGGCTACGGTGGGCGATGGGCTTCGGAGGCCGAGTTCCCCGGACGGGACGCGCCTGACGTCGTCCCGTACCTCCGTGGGCACACCCGATCGGACGATCGACCGTGTGATTCCGTCCGATCGGGTTACACAGGGGACATGACCCATGGAAATCAGGACCCCGATCCGCACGAGACACCTGGCCTCGACCCGCACGGGGGCGTCCCTGTCGGGAGCACCCCTCCCGCGGAGGGCAGCATGTCGGAAGCAGGACCACGGCACGACCCGCCCCGGGGATGGGGCAAGGGACCGCTGATCGCCATCCTGGTGGTCGTCGCTCTGGTCGCGGCCTTCTTCCTGGTCTACGCGCTGCTCATCTGAGTGCCCGGTCCGGACCCGGCCGTACGCCGCCGTGAGCCCGCGCCCGCACCCGGTGCCGCGTCGCCCGCGGCACTCCGCGGCCGGGCCGAGTGATCTGACCGGCCGGAGGCGGGGCCGCCGGCACGTGGGCGAAACGGCGGAAGTACCGCACAGGTGGGTGAACGAGGCGGCCGGGCGGGCACACGTGTCCGGAAGGTCCGCGACGTCGACCGGAAGGAGTACGAGTGATGGCCGGCACAGCTGGCACGTCCCGGGCGGCCACAGGGGCACCGAACAGCCTGCGGCTGCCGGGGATCGTCCTCGGGGTGGGACTCGGCGGGTTCGTCGACGGCATCCTGCTGCACCAGCTCCTGCAGTGGCACCACATGCTCACCAGCACCGACCACGACCGCATCGGGGTGAAGTACTACGACCCGGGGACGGTGTCCGGGCTGGAGATGAACACCGTCTGGGACGGCGTCTTCCACACCGTGTGCTGGATCGCCGTCCTGCTCGGACTTGCCGTGCTCTATTCACGGGTCACGCACAACCGGCGAGCCGTCTGGACCTCGCGGGTGCTGTGGGGCTGGGTCCTGGTCGGGTGGGGCCTGTTCAACCTGGTCGAGGGAATTCTGGACCACCACATCCTGGGAATCCACCACGTGCACGGCGGCCCCCACCAGGCCTGGTGGGATGCCGCCTTCCTGGTCCTTGGCTGCCTGCTGGTGATCGGCGGCCAGCTGCTCCGGCGCAGCGGCCGGCCCTTCGACCCCGAAGCTCCCCGGGGCACGGGGCGGGCCGGGGAGCGCGCCTGATGGAGGGCATGGACCACGGCGACGCCGGCGGCATGCCGGGGGCGGCGCCGACCGTGCTGGTGCTCCTGCCGGTGGCCGCCGGCTACCTCCTGGCGGTACGCCGGGTCCGGCGCCGCAACCCCTCCCTCGGGTGGAACCCCTGGCGGTCGGCCTCGTTCCTCGCCGGGCTGGTGCTGCTGGCCGTCGCGTTGCTGCCACCACTGGGAACGGCCGCGCACACCGACTTCCGAGGGCACATGGCCCAGCACATGCTCATCGGGATGTACGCCCCGCTGGCACTGGTACTGGCGGCCCCGGTCACCCTCCTGCTGCGCGCTCTGCGGCCGACCCGGGCCCGGTGGGTCACGGCGACGCTGCACTGCCCGCCCGCGCGGGTGCTGGCCCACCCCGCGGTCGCCCTGCTGCTGAGCACGGGCTCCCTGGGGCTGCTGTACTTCACTCCGCTGTACAACCACGCCGTGAGCCACTCCGCCGGGCACTGGCTGATGCACGCGCACTTCCTGGCGTCGGGGTGTCTGTTCGCCTACGCCATCGCCGGGCCCGACCCAGCACCGTCCCGGCCGGGCGTGCGGGCCCGGCTGGTGTACCTGGGTGTCGCGATCGCCGTCCACGCCCTGGTTTCCCAGGCCATGTACGGCGGGTTCCTCGTCAACATCCACGCCCCCGTCGATCAGGTCCGGCAGGGGGCGGAGATCATGTACTACGGCGGAGACATCGCCGAACTGCTGCTGGCCGGCGCGCTGGTGGCGACCTGGCGCCCCGAACGGCGCGGCAAGGCGGCGGGCCTGCCGCGCCGCCCTGAAGCGAACATGACGGCACCCGGCTGAACCCGCGAGACCGGTCCCGCTCGCTCGCGGAAGCCCCGTCCGACCCGCTGCGGAACCTCGCCGGAAGCCGGCCGCCGCGTCCGCCTGCTCCGGATCTGCCGGGGTGGCGGTACGGGGCGTGGGTGCCGCACCCGCCGACGACGTGCCGCTCCCGCATCGGCCCTCGGCATCGGCGCGGAGTCAGCGGGACACCGGGACCGGTATTCCACACGCACGGTTCTGTGACCTCAGCCACCTGGCCGACCTCCGGGCAGCGCGCGCCCGCCCGGTGTGAGCAACGACACCGGGCGGCCAACAGCCCTCGGTGCGCCCGGATTTGGGACACGCGGAGCCGCTGGGCTCCGTCCGCCGGCTCCGACCGCGGAGAAGCGTTTGTGAAGATGAGGGGGCGCCGGCCGACGGGACTCCCGTCGCGCCCACCTCATGGGCGCCCGAGGGACGCCGGCCGGTACACGTGCCATCCGGGCAGAGTCTCCCGTCCCGTTCCCCTCTTCGAAGAGTCTCTGCCTTGTCCTTCTCCATGCCTTCCTCAGCCCCGCCCCCGGAGGGGGCCGGCTCCACCGCCGGAGCGTCCCGGGCCCGCCGCCTCTCCCCCGTGCTCCTGCGCCGCAGGTCCGGCGGCGGGGACCGGGGTGCCTGGCGGTGCCTGCGTACGCCGAGCATGCGGTGGTGGTCCCTGGCCAATCTGGTGTCCAACGCCGGCACCTGGATGCAGCTCACCGTGCAGAACCTCCTGGTCCTGCAGATCACCGGATCCGCTGCGGCGACCGGGCTGTCCCTTGCCGTGCAGGCGGGCCCCGGGCTGCTCCTGGGCGTGGCGGGAGGAGCGGTCGTCGACCGCTGGCCGCGCAAGGTCACCGCGGCGGTGAGTCAGACCGTACTGGGTGCTGTGGCCTTCTCCACTGCGGCTCTGCTCGCCCTCGACATGCTCGACATGCCGGTCCTGCTGGCGTTGGCGGCGGTCACGGGCATCGTGAGCACCATCGACGGCCCGGCGACCGCGCTGCTCGGGAACGACCTGGTCCCGGCCAGGGACCTTCCCTCGGCCATCGCCCTGGGATCGATGGTGCACAGCGCCGGCCGGCTCATGGGCACCGCGCTCGCGGCCGTCGCGGTCGGCGTGTTCGGCTCCACGGCTGCCTATGCGGCCAACGGGATCTCCTTCCTCTTCGTCGCTGCGGTGATCCCCTTCCTGCGCCCCGCCGCGGACGCCGCCCGGGAGGTGGCCACCAGGGCTTCCGCGCGGGCCACGGCCGAGCGGCAGCCCGCGGCACGGGCACACAGCAGGGAAGGGCTCACCTACTTCCTGGGGCGTCCCCGGCTCATGGCACTGGCCGCGATCACGGGGCTGAGTTCGATCTTCGGGCGCAACTACCAGTTGACGCTCGCCGTGCTCGTGACGGGCCCGCTCCACGCGGACGAGAGTGACTTCGGCACCATCTCCACGGTGCTGGCGGTAGGAGGCATCGTCGGCGCGCTGATCGCCGGGCGGATGCGGAACCCGTCGGTGCGCCTGGTCGGCGCACTGGCTGCCGCCGGTGCGCTGCTCCAGGTCGCGGCGGGGTTCTCACCGGGGCTGCTCGTGCTCGCCCTCCTGGTGGTGCCCATGGCTGTGGTGGAGTCCGTGTCGGACACGGCGGGGGCGACGGTGCTGCAGACCGACCCGCTCCCGGAGATGCGGGGCCGGGTGCTCGGTGTCTGGAGGAGTGCCAGCACCGGGTGGGGGCTGGTGGGGCCGCCCCTGCTGGGCCTCCTGCTGGAGTACGCGGGAGCCCGCGGAGCCCTCGTCTCGGGCGGACTGCTCATAGCCGGCGGGATCACCGTCGGCGCCCTCTGCCACCGCGCCCGCGGCCGGCGCCGGACTCCGCGTGCCCTGGCCGTCCCGATCACCCCGGTACCGCTGCTGCAGGAGGTGGGCCGGACGGCCTGACCTCCCGGCCGGGCGGTGCGGAGCGGAGCGGACGGGAGGAGAATGGCGGGTGAGCTTGTACAGCAGCAGGCCCGACGACACCGGTACACCTACTCCGGGAGTGAGTATGTCGAACCCGCAGCAGCCTGAACAGCGCAGGAGCGACAAGGGCGGTGGGACCCCGCAGGACAGCGCCGAGATCAAGGCCGGGCAGCCCGGCCGGGGTCCGGGCGGTAAACGGGCCCACGGGACGGACAAGGGGCACAAGGGCGGCGGCGAGGGCGGGGCGACACCCCCGGCCCAGCAGCCCGATCACCCCTGAGCCGGCGCACCGCTTCGGACGGCCGCCGTCAGTCCCCTGCCCGGCTCCCTTCAAACGGGGGCTGGGCCCGGTCCGTGAGGGGCTTCGACCTGTCGCACCGCGCGAATCCTTCGTAACACGGGAAGCCCGGTGTAGCGTCAGCGACAGCTGTCATGGTTCCGAAGTACCGGTCGCCCGTGAGCACGTTGACGCGGGCGACTTCGCTGTTCAGCGTCTCTGAGGACCAGGGCAATCATCTCGGCCTCCCGTATCGGACGGGCAGCCGGCTTCGAGTCCACTTGGAGGACAGAATGGCCAGCGGAACCGTGAAGTGGTTCAACTCGGAAAAGGGCTTCGGCTTCATCGAGCAGGACGGCGGCGGCCCCGACGTCTTCGCCCATTACTCCAACATCGCGGCGCAGGGCTTCCGTGAGCTCCAGGAAGGCCAGAAGGTGAACTTCGACGTCACCCAGGGCCAGAAGGGGCCGCAGGCGGAGAACATCACCCCCGCCTGAGCCACGAGCTCATCGGCGCCCGCTCCACCGGGGCGGGCGCCGTTCGCGCGAACGGGCGGACGGGCAGTGGCTGACGGTCCGCGTCGTGCGTGCCATGCCGTCCCCGCGCGCATCGCCGGTGCCGCGCGCACGACCGGCCTGATCCGGCCTCGAGCCGGGGCGACGGGGCCGCGGTCCGACCCGCCTACGGGAGGTCTGGTGAGTTACACCGTCGCGGCATCCGGGCAGTGGTGGGACGAGGAGGGCAATCGCCGTCTGCCGTCGGGCGAGGTGCACGCCTGGGAACAGGGCAGGAACGAGACCGTCTGCGGGCTCTCCCTCAGCCGCTCGCACCTCGGGCGCTTCCCCCATGTGGCGTGGCCGGACGTGCTTCCCGAGTCGGGCGGTTCGGCGGACCGTGTGCAGCGTGTCTGTCCCCGTTGCCGGGCAGCGGCCGGAGGACGGAAATCCGGTTCGGGGCGGCCGTGGCGGCGCGACAATCCGCGTCCCTGAGCGAGCTGCGGGCGCCGGCCCGGACGACGCGGGTGACCGGCCCACGCACAGGGCTCCCGGGGCCGGGCGGAGACGCACTCACCGCCGTTCCGTGGCCCGGTGTGCGGTGGGTCAGGCTTCTCGGTGGGTGAGTGTGAAGAGGGCGCCGCCCGGATCCTGGAGCGTGCGCGAGAACCCGGCAGGTGTCCAGGGGGTGTCCGCTGCCTGGGTCCTGCGGCCGCCTGCCTCGATCGCGGCGGCGGCGGCGCGCTCCACATCGTCGACGGTGAAGTTGACCAGCCATCGTGGCCGCAGGTGTGCGTGCTCGGACGTCTGGTGAGCGCCGCCGCGCAGGGACAGCGCCACTCGTCCGCCCTGCTCGACGAGGAGGTGATCGCTCGCGTAGGTGAGGTCGATGTCCGGCTCGTCCGTCCAGTGGAAGACCTCGCCGTAGAAGACCGCGGCGTCGAAGACGTCGCGGGTCTGCAGGTTGAGGCGGACCTGATCGACGTCCTTCTCCCCGCCCCATGCCGGAGCGGGCCCCTCCCAGAACCCGAAGGTGGCCCCCTCCCGGTCCGCGGCGAGGCCGGCTCGTCCTTCGCCGAGTGCGATCGGCCCCACCGCGACGGTGGCGCCGCGCTCCTGGATCTGCGCTGCCGTCCTGTCGGCGTCCCTGGCCGCGAAGTACGGCGTCCACACCGCAGCGGGAGCCAGGCCCGGCCGCCGGGCCCCGATGCCCGCCACCGGCCTGCCTTCGGCGGAGGCCACGAGGAACTGGCTGGCCAGCGAACTGGTCCGGAACTCCCAGCCGAGTACGGCCGAGTAGAACGCCCGGGCCGCACGCAGGTCGCCAACCATGAGGTTGATCCAGCACGGCAGTCCCGGAATCGGCGTCACGTACTCGGCCTCGGACACAGACATCAGTCTTTCTCTCGCTTCTTCACCCTGTGGGCCCGCTCCCGGCGAACCCGGTGGGTGCCGTGCCCACCTGACGGAACAGGAGCGGACGGGCACGGACAGTGACGGACGAGCACTTGTGCGGCGGCCTGCGGTGCGCGTGCAGGACGGACCCGCCCACCGGACAAGGTACGCCTCGCCCGCTGCCGGTGGCCTGAGCAGCGAGGCGGAGAGCGAAGTGTCGGTGAGTTCCGCGCTCCCTCCCTCCGGTCATCACGGTGTTCGGCGTGCGGAGGGGGCCTGCGGTCAGCGGGCCGCCACTCGCCCCCGGGCCACCTCGTCGGCGTCGTCGTGGGGCACAGGGCGGCTGACACCCGACCCGCCCGCCGTGGACAGCCGGCACACGCGGGTCGCGGGCACTCCCCCGCACCGCTCCTCAGTCGGAGCGAGGGTCGGACGGGCCGGTGTCCCCCATGCCCCTGCGATCCTGGTCGGTCCATTTGCCGGTGTCCCGCGGCGCCACGTACGGCTCCTCCAGAGGTGGGTGACCGCCGATGACGGCCCGCTCACGAGCCATCTCCGCGTCGAACTCGAGACCGAGCAGAATCGCCAGGTTGGTGATCCACAGCCACACCAGGAAGATGATCACGCCGGCCAGGGTGCCGTACGTCTTGTTGTACGAGCCGAAGTTGGCGACGTAGAAGGCGAAGGCCGCTGACGCGATCATCCAGATCACCAGCGCCAGCAAGCTGCCCAGCGACACGAACTTGAAGCCTCGCCCCTTCGCGTTCGGCGCCGCCCAGTAGAGGATGGCCAGCAGGGTGGCCACCAGCACGACCAGGACGGGCCATTTCGCGATCGACCACACGGTCACGGCCGTGTCCCCGATGCCGAGCGTCGTACCGAGCCGGCGTGCGAGGTCGCCCGAAAGCACGACGATCAGCGCACTGGCGCAGGCCAGCACCATCAGCGCCAAGGTCAGGCCGACGCGGACCGGGAGCACCTTCCAGGCCGGCCGGCCCTCGGGCACGTCGTACACGGCGTTCGAGGTCCGGATGAACGCCGCCACGTAGCCGGAGGCGGACCACAGCGCGGCGAGCAGACCCACGATCGCCATGACCCAGCCGGTCCCACTGCTGGACTGCAACTGCGTCACCGCGTTCTTGAGGACGTCACGGGCCGCACCGGGAGCGAGCTTCTGGATGTTGTCGAGCACGGTCCGGGTCGTCGACTCGCCCGCGATGCCGAGCAGGGAGACGAGGACCAGCAGAGCCGGGAACAGGGCGAGGATTCCGTAGTAGGTCAGTGCCGCCGCCCGATCGGCGAGCTCGTCCCGTTTGAACTCCTTGAGTGTGCGTCGCAGCACCGCCCCCCACGAAGCTCTGCCGACCTTCGTGGGTGTGTCCGGTGCTCTGCGCTCCACCTCCGGGTCCGGACCGGCACCCGTCCGGCGCGGGTGCGACCCTGGGCCGCCCTGGCTGTTCTGTTCGTTCGGCATGGGCAACAGACAAGCCCAGGTGCACCCGTCGCGCGACTCCACCGCCGGTCCGTGCATCCGGGTGGATGAGCTCTCCGGCCCCGCGTGCGTACGCGCCGGCGGATCGCGGCGTCGTACTTTATCGACGGTTCGGACGACACCATGGCCATGTGCGCCTCAGGCGTCCGCCTCCGGCCGGCTGCTGAGGGGCAGCCGATCGCCACGCCGCGAAAACCGGCCCGTGTCGTGCGTGGATGCCACGGGCGGAACAGTGACACTGTCCCGATGGAACCGGTCACCATCGGCGTGGAAGAAGAATATCTGCTGCTCGACTCGGTCACCGGGTTGCCGGTCGCTGCGGGGGAACAGGTGAGAGCTGCGGCGGGAATGGCCGCGATCATCGGTGAGAACGAGGTGCAGCCGGAGCTCCTGCAGGTGCAGATCGAAGTGGCCACACCCGTCTGCGAACAGTTGCAGGAGGTCGGCGGCCATCTACTGCGCCTCCGGCTCGCCGCCAACGCCGCCGCGGAGGCTCATGGGTGCCGTCTCGCCGCCTGCGGCACGCCGCCTCGCCGGGGCGGCTCGTCCGCTCCCCTGACCGAGCACGCGCGCTACCGCGCCCTGCGGTCCCAAGCTCCCCAGTTGGTCGCTGAACAGCTGATCAACGGCATGCACGTGCACGCGTCCGTTCCGGACCGGGAAGTAGGCGTGGCCGTCCTGAACCGTTTGCGGCCGTGGCTTCCCGTACTCGTCGCCATGTCCGCCAATTCGCCGTTCTGGGACGGGCACGACACGGGATTCGCCAGTTGGCGCACCGTCGTCTTCAACCGCTGGCCCGTCAGCGGGCCACCGCCCGCCTTCGCGGACGCCGCGGACGAGGAGAGGCGGATCGGGACGCTGCTGCGGAGCGGGATCATCGGCGACACGGGACAGCTGTACTGGATGGCCCGGCTGTCCGACCGGTTCCCCACCGTCGAAGTACGGTGTTGCGACGTCCAGCTACGGGCGGACGAGGCAGTCATGTTCGCCGGCATCGTGCGCGCCCTGGTGACCACCGCCATCCAGGAGGCCGAAGCCGGAGCCCCCACGCCCCGCCTCCTCCCGGAAGTGCTGCAGGCCGCGACGTGGCAGGCTGCCCGGCACGGCCTCGGCGGACACCTGATCACCGCCACCGGTGAACGCATCAGCGCCGGTGACGCGGTCGCCCGGCTGATGGAGCACATCACGCCGGCGCTCGACGCGGCCGGGGAGACCCGGGAGCTCGCCGCACTCGTGCACCGGCTGCTGCGCCAGGGCACGCCCGCCGATCGCCAGCGACGGGCACTCGGGGACGGCGGTCTCAAGGCAGTGACCGATCTGATCATCGCCGACACCACGGCAGACTGATCGAGGCCCTGTCCACCGGCCGGCGGCGGGGCCCGCCGCCCGACGAGCGCCTGGGACGCCACTACGTCAGCGCACCCGGCCCCTGGGTTTCAACGCCACCGGCGGCAACGCCGGAGCAGGGAGCCGGCCACCGTCGTAGCCCTCGACCCGGCCGAAGCGGGAGCCCTCCATCCAGTCCTGGCGAGCCTCCTCGATCTCCTCGTGGGAACGCCCCACGAAGTTCCACCACATGACGATCTCCTCCTCGAACGGCTCACCGCCGAGAAGCATCAGTCCGGCGTCGGAGACGGCACGCAGTGGCAGCTCGTCGCGGCCGCAGCCGAGGTAGAGCATCGACCCCGGCAGGACCGGGACACCGTCGACCTCGGCCTCGCCCGACATCGACAGGACGGCGTACTCGAAGTCAAAGACCAGTGGCAGCCTCGCCTCGGCTCCCTCGGCCAGGGCCAGGTCGGCTCCGACGATCGGGGTGTAGGCGGTGCCGGGCGACACCGCCCCGTCGAGTTCGCCCAGGATCACGGTGGCGGTGACCCCCGGTGCGGTGACGGTGGGCAGACCGGTGTGGTGCTGGAAGTGCGGCTCGACATGCCGGTCGGAGCCGGGCAGGGCCACCCACAGCTGGGCGCCGTGGAGGAACCTGGCGTGGGGCTTCGGGCTTTCCTCGGAGTGGCTGATGGCCCGGCCTGACGTCATCAGGCCCAGCTCCCGCGGCCGGACCGGCTGGACGCTGCCCAGGCTGTCGCGGTGCAGGACCTCCCCCTCGTGCAGCCAGCTGACTGTCTGCAGGCCCATGTGAGGGTGCGGCGGGACCTGCATACCGGGCTCGTCGGCGATGTCGTCGGGGCCGTAGTGATCCACGAACGCCCACGCGCCGACCATGCGACGCCCCAGGTTGGGCAGGAGTCTGCGCACCTCGGTGGACTCTCCGAGCTGGACCCGGCGGGGGGTGAGGAGTTCACGCACGGGTTCGGCGACGACGAAGCCACGGCCTCCGCAGACGGAGAGTGCGGCTTGGCGATCGAGATTGCTCATGGCGCTCAACCTATTCCCGTACGGTCGGGGAGCGCCGGGGTCCCACGCCGAAATTTTAGTGGAATGTTTAACTACCTGGTCGTGTTGACGGGCCTGTAAGCATTTCGGCCGAGGAGGAGAAGTGGACGACACCTACTACGAGTTCGGCACGCCGGCCGACCGCTGGGACCGGGCTCAGATGTTCTTCGAGGCCAAGGAGTACCTGACCGCGGCGCGCATCCTCGGCGGTCTGGTGCGGGAGGTCCCGGAGCAGGTCGCCCCGCGGCTGCTGCTGGCTCGCGCCTACTACCACTCGGCGCGGCTCACCAAGGCCGAGACGGAGCTGCGTGAGGTACTGGAGCGCAACCCCGTCGAGGACTACGCGCGACTGATGCTCGGGCGCACCCTCGAGCGCCAGGGCAGGCACGCGGAGGCAGCCGCTCACCTGCGGATGGCTCAGGCGATGACCGGGGACCCCGGGCAGGACTGACCGCGCGGAGAACCGGCGCCAGGGGTGACACCCGTACGAGCGGGCGGCGCCGGGGAGCGGGGCCACCCCGGCCCGCTCCCCGGCGTGACACCCAGGCGCGGTACCACTCGTCAGCGGCCGCAGGAGGTGCACATCGCCGGGGAGCGGCCGGCAGCGGGAGCAGGTCGCGCTCGCCCCGGTCGGACGACGCCGCCGCCGGCGCGCAGGACACCGGCCGCCCCTTGGCCCGGCGGATCCGGATCACGGCGTACGGAGGCCGTGGGGACGTCGGGCGGACGGGCTCACGGGCTCACGGGCAGGACGATCGCGGTGACCGCGAAGCCGTCGTCGATCAGCCACCTGCCCTCGTACGCCTCCGGCATCCCGGGCGCCGTCCTCAGGAGCTCGGCGGTGAACGTCCCCCCGGTGGCCGCACCCGGACCGGTGCGGAAACTGACATCGGCCTCCTGGAAGTCGAGTTCGATCCTGGTGAGCGGGAACCACGTCTTGAAGACGCTCTCCTTGGCACTGAAGAGGAGCCGGTCCCAGTGGATCGCCGGCCCGTCCGTAGCCGTCGGCACCCGGGCGCGTTCCGAAGGCAGTGACACGAGCTCCCACACACCGGGCGGTAGCGGCTCGTTCGGCTCGGCGTCGATACCGACGGCACGCACCTCGGTCGCCCTGGCCAGTGCCGCGGCCCGGTAGCCGTCACAGTGCGTCATGCTGCCGACGGTCCCCTCGGGCCACAACGGCATGCCGCGATGGCCTCGCATCACCGGCGCCGGGGGCAGCCCGAGGCCTGCCATGGCCCGCCTGGCGCAGGCGCGTACGACCGCGAACTCGCGTCTGCGCCGGTCCACGCTCGTGGCCACCAGCTCCGCCTCCTCCGGGTACAGGGTGCCGGCCGGAGCGTCGGCGTCGAAGGTGTCCGCGCACGCCACGCAGTCGGGAAGAAGCCGTTCGATCACGAGACGTCCTCGCCTCTCGCGGCCACGGGCTGCTGTCCGCGGTACGGCAGGATCTGCCGCAGGAGCCCGCGCGGGTGGCCCCGTTTGCGCCATTCCCGGGGGTAGCCGATCGAGACCTCCTCGAACCGCACACCGTCGTGCCACGTGGTACGGGGGATGTGGAGGTGGCCGTAGACGACGGCGGCGACGTTGAATCGGCGGTGCCAGTCGGCGGTGAGTTCCGTACCGCACCACTGCGCGAACTCCGGGTACCACATGACGGAGGTGGGTTCGCGCAGGAGAGGCCAGTGCCCGGCGATCACGAGGGGGAGCTCCGGGTCGTGCGCCGCCAGCCGCCGCTCGGTGAGTGCCACCCTCGCCCGGCACCAGTCGTCGCGGGTCGGATAGGGGTCGGGGTGCAGCAGGTACTCGTCGGTGCAGACGACGCCCGCCTCGTGGGCGCGTGCCAGGGACTCCTCCTTCGTCGTCGTCCCCGGTGCCCTGAAGGAGTAGTCGTACAGGAGGAACACGGGGGCCACCGCCACCTCGCCGTCCGCTCCGCGCCACCGCGGGTAGGGGTCCTCGGGCGTCGACACCCCCAGTTCGCGGCACACCTGGACGAGGTGCTCGTACCGGGCCTGGCCACGCAGCCGTACCGGGTCCTTGTCCACCGTCCACAGCTCGTGGTTCCCGGGGGTCCACACCACATGGGCGAATCGTCCCGCGAGCAGCTCCAGGGCGCGTTCGACCTCTTCCGCCTGCTCCGCCACGTCCCCCGCGACGATGAGCCAGTCCGCGTCCGAGGACGGTCGCAGACGGTCGGCGACCGGGCGGTTGTCGGCGATGCCGACGTGCAGATCACTGACTGCGAGGAGCCGGCCGCCCTCTTCCGGCGGGTGGGAGACGGGTTCGGTCGGAGAACTCATTGTTCGAATTTATCGTCTCGGCGCGTCTGCCGGGTGCACTCCGCTCAACGTGCCCGCCGTTGGTCCGACCGGGATGATTGACCAAGCGCGTCCGGGGAACGCGGCGACACAAGTTCAGCATGCCCACAGCACATGACGCAGAAAGGGAGGCCCCGATGGCCGACGCCGAGCAGCCGGATCCGACACGCCGCCATCCGCAGCCGGATTTCCCCCAGCAGGACCAGGAGCACCCGGGCTGGACCGGACCGATGGATCCGCCGCCGGACCACGGGGAGGACTCCTACGAGGGGAGTGGGCTCCTCGTCGACCGCAAGGCGGTCGTCACCGGGGGCGATTCCGGCATCGGCAGGGCGGTGGCCCTGGCCTTCGCGCGGGAAGGGGCGGACGTGCTGCTGACACATCTGCCCGAGGAGAAGGGCGAAGCACAGGAGACGTGCCGCCTGGTCGAACAGGCCGGCCGCAAAGCGATTCCCGTGGACTGCGACATCCGTGACGAGAAGCAGTGCCGGGCCCTCATCGAGAGGGCGGTGTCCGAGTTCGGGCGGATCGACGTCCTGGTGAACAACGCCGCCTACCAGATGTCACAGCCCGACGGCATCGCCGCCATCTCCACCGAGCAGTTCGACCGCGTGGTGCGCACCAACCTGTACGGGATGTTCTGGCTGTGCAAGACCGCTCTGCCGCACATCCCGGCGGGCGGCTCGATCATCAACACCACCTCGGTGCAGGCCTACAAGCCCAGCCCTCATCTGCTGGACTACGCCATGACCAAGGGCGCCATCGTCACGTTCACCCAGGGCCTCGCGCAGATGCTGGCGTCCGACGGCATCAGGGTCAACGCGGTCGCTCCCGGGCCGGTCTGGACGCCGCTGATTCCCGCGACGATGCCTGACACCTCGGAGTTCGGGAAGCAGAGCCCTCTGGGGCGGCCGGCCCAGCCGGCCGAGATGGCACCCGCCTACGTGTTCCTCGCCTCGTCGAACGCCTCCTTCATCACCGGCGAGATCATGAACGCGACCGGCGGTACGCCCCTGCCATAGACGTGATTGACCGGCGGACCGCGGGAAAGGCGCAGTAGATGCGTGTAAACCATCAAGAAGCACCCGTACTCGACGCACTGGCCGCCTACAGGGACGGAGGGGAACTGGGTTTCTCCCCTCCCGGCCACAAGCAGGCGCGCGGCGCCGCCCCCGAGGTGCGGGCCGTGCTCGGAGATGCCGCGTTCTACGGCGACGTGCTCGCCTCCGGCGGGCTGGACGACCGCCGCCAGGGCTCCAACGTCCTGCAGCGCGCGGAGGAGCTGATGGCCGACGCCGTCCACGCCGAGCACACGTTCTTCTCCACCTGCGGCAGTTCCCTGTCGGTCAAGGCCGCCATGCTCAGCGTGGCCGCTCCGGGCCGGAAGCTCCTCGTCGGCCGGGACGCACACAAGTCGGTCGTCGCCGGGCTGATCCTTTCCGGTATCGAACCCGTCTGGGTCGAGCCGCAGTGGGATCCCGAGCGCCATCTGGCCCACCCTCCGTCGGCAGAAGCGTTCGACAGGGCCTTCGACCGGCACCCTGACGCCTGCGGGGCCCTGGTCACCAGCCCCACCCCGTACGGATCAGCGGCTGATCTGGGTGCCATCGCCGAGGTGTGCCACCGGCGGTCCCGCCCGGTCATCGTCGACGAGGCCTGGGGGGCCCATCTGCCGTTCCACCCGGATCTGCCGTCCTGGGCCATGGATGCCGGGGCCGACGTCTGCGTCACCAGCATCCACAAGATGGGCAGCGGCCTCGAACAGGGCTCGGTCTTCCATCTCCAGGGTGATCTGGTCGACCACGACACGCTGGCCTCTCGCGCGGACCTGCTCGGCACCACCAGCCCCTCCGTCCTGCTGTACGCGGGTATCGACGGCTGGCGGCGGCAGATGGTCCTGGAGGGGCACACCCTCCTGTCCAAGGCGCTCGCTCTGACCGCGGAGGTCCGGGAGCAGATCGAGAAGATCGACGGGATGCACGTGAACGGCTTCGAAGACTTCTGCGGTCCCGGCAGGGCCGCCGAATTCGACCCGCTGCCCGTGATCATCGACATCAGTGAGCTCGGGCCCGGCGGATACCGGGCGGCCGACTGGCTCCGCGCCCACCATCGGATCGACATGCACCTCGTCGACCACCGCCGCATCAGCGCCCAGTTCACGCACGCCGACGACGAGGACACCGCCGCCCGCCTGCTGGAGGCCCTGCGCGATCTGTCGCGGCATGCCGACACTCTCGGCCCGGCACCCGTCGTCGAGATCCCCGGACCGGACGAACTGCGCCCGGACCAGGCACGCCTCCCCCGTGACGCGTACTTCGCCGCCACCGAGGACGTGCCGGCCGACCAGGCCGTCGGGCGCGTCGCCGCGGAGATGATGACCCCTTATCCCCCCGGGATTCCCGCGGTCCTGCCCGGCGAGCGGCTCACCGAGCCACTGCTCCGGTATCTGCGCTCGGGTGTCGAGGCGGGCATGAACGTGCCCGACCCGGCCGACCCGGCCCTGCGGACGGTGCGGGTCTGCGTGGACGGCGAGAATCCCGGGACCTGACCAGCCGCACAACGGACTCGTACACGGAACGTGACGGAAGGACCGGCCATGCCCATCGCCACATACAGCCTTGTCGCTCTCGACTGTCCCGACCCGAGGCCGCTGGCCGAGTTCTACCAGGCCGTCCTGGGCGGCGAGGTCTCGAAGTACGACGAGGACTGGTACGACCTCCACGTCCCGGGCGGCGCACGCATCGCGTTCCAGCGGGCTGTGGACCACCGCCCGCCGGAGTGGCCCCGGGGGGACCGGAACTCGCAGCAGGAACACCTGGACTTCGACGTGACGGACATGGAGCGTGCGCAGGAGGAGGTACTGGCGCTCGGCGCGACCCCCCTGGACGTCGACGACCGGGACGGCGAGCGGGGGTTCCGCGTGTACGCCGATCCGGCGGGTCACCCCTTCTGCCTGTGCCGTCAGTGACCTTCCTGCCCGCGCGGAACGCGCGGGGGGGGGCCGTCCGGCGTGGGCGGCCCCCCGCGCGGCTGGTGCCGGGCCGTGTCGCAGGCGCGCCTCAGCGAACGGAACGATGAGAATATGGAACTATGAGTCGAAGTGCCCTGATTGTCATCGACATGCTCAACACCTACAGCCACCCCGATGCCGAGCTCCTCATCCCCTCCGTGCGCGAGGCGCTTCCCCGAATCGTGGATCTCATCGGACGGGCCCGGGACGAGGACGTGCCGGTCATCTACGTCAACGACAACTTCGGGCAATGGCGGTCGCACCACGGTGAGATCGTCGAGACGACGTTGTCGGGGGCGCACGGCGACCTCGTGGAGCCGGTGCTGCCGGACGACGATTCGCTGTTCGTCGTCAAGGCCAGGCACTCGATCTTCTACGAGACGCCACTCACCTACCTGCTCTCGCAGCTGGACGTGGACCGCGTGGTCCTCTGCGGCCAGGTCACCGAGCAATGCGTCCTCTACTCGGCGCTCGACGCACACATCCGCCACCTGAAGGTGACGATTCCGGACGACGCGGTGGCCCACATCCACAAGGACCTGGCCCAGGCCGCCCTGCAGATGATGGAGCGCAACATGAGCGCCTCGATCCGGACAGCCGCGAACGTCGAGTTCTGAGTCGTCCGGCGCACGGGCGGCACGCGATCCGCACGGGACCTCGGCGCCGGGGAGCGAAGGCACCTCTTCCGCACTTCCGTACGGAGCATTTCTTCCGCCGTCGCGTGCCGTGTCGAGCGGAACAGGCGGTCGAGGTGCACAGTGGCGCAGAACCCGACGTGCAGCGTCACTTCGAAGGAGTGCCCCCGCGATGCGTGCCCTGGCCTTCGTCTGTACCCTCAGCCCTTTGCCCGCCCCCTCGAGCAGCCATCTCCTCGCCGACCAGGTGATGGCGGAGTTCGAAAGCCTCGGAGTGCAGGTCGAAGTGGTCCGCGCGGTCGATCACGACATCCGGCCGGGAGTGCAGGTGGACATGGGTGACGGGGACGCCTGGCCGGCCCTGCGCGAGAAGGTCATGCAGGCCGACATCCTCCTTCTCGCCACCCCCATCTGGCTCGGGCATCCCTCCAGTGTCTGCCAGCGCGTCCTGGAACGACTGGACGCGGAACTGTCCGAGACCGACGAGCAGGGCCGGCTGCTCACGTACGGCAAGGTCGCCGCCGTGGCCGTGGTCGGCAACGAGGACGGCGCCCACAAGGTGAGCTCGGACCTGTTCCAGGGCCTCAACGACCTCGGATTCTCCCTGGCTCCGCACGCCGTCACCTACTGGGTCGGCGAGGCGATGCACGGGCAGGACTACAAGGAACTCGAAGGCCCTCCGGAGGCGGTCGCCTCGACGACCCGTACCCTCGCCGTCAACGCGACCCACCTGGCACGCCTGCTCGACGGCGGCCCCTACCCCGCCTCCTGACACGCCGCGGGAGGCGCCGGCCGGCGTGTGCCCGGGTGTTCCGGCAGACGTGCAACAGCCACGCGCCGTCGTCCTGCTGGGTCATGACGTAAAGCGGAACACCCTCCGATTCGCCCTCCGCCAGTGACCTCGCCCTCCCACTCGGCTGCGGGAAGCGCCGCCCGTGTGAACTCGGCGATCGCGCCGAGTCCGGGCAGGACCTTGCCGTGGCCGGTCGTCCGGAGCGCTACGGGGTGGAAGAGCGCGAGGAACCCTTCGGCGTCCCTGGCCCGCCGCTGCGCTCCACGGTGGCGACCACCCCTTCGATCGCCTTGATGTCTGCGGTCTCCGTGTCCATGCGCACCGGCCTGTGACCTCAAGCACACCTGAGGTCACGTGGTGGACGACCGGCCCCGGGCGTGGCCGGGCACCATCCGGTACGCACGGGCCGTGACCGGCCGCACCGGACGGCCGCGTCCCCGAAGGCGGGCGCCGGGGGCACGGCGACCGGTGGGCGACCTGACGCCGTCCCGGAGTACGAGGCCGGAGCGGGGGTACAGTCGCCCTGCCCCATCGCCTTCAGCCCACCAGGTGAGAGATGTCCAGCCACATAGACCAGAGACCGACGCCCGCCCACCCCGACGACGCCTTCTACGCGGAGCGCGCGCGGCGGTTGCGCCGGCGGCTGGAGCGCCTGATCGGCATCGCGGCGACCGAGGGCAACAGTCTCGTACCGCTCCGTAACGGTGACCAGATCTTCGCCTCCATGCTCGACGCCATCCGTGGTGCCCAACACACCGTGGACATGATGACGTTCGTCTACTGGCGCGGTGACATCGCCTGCGAGTTCGCCGAGGCGCTGTCGGAGCGGGCTCGCGCCGGAGTGCGGGTGCGGCTGCTGCTGGACGGGTTCGGATCCCGGCTGATCGAGAAGGCCCAGCTGGCCCTGATGGACGAGGCAGGGGTGGAGGTGGCGTGGTTCCGCAAGCCGCTGTACCTCTCGCCGCTCAAGCAGAACCACCGCTGCCATCGCAAGGTCCTCATCACCGATGAGGAGACGGCGTTCACCGGCGGGGTGGGGATCGCCGAGGAGTGGTGCGGTGACGCCCGCGACGAGAGCGAGTGGCGGGACACCCACGTGCGGGTGCAGGGCCCTGCCGTGGACGGCCTCGCCGCCGCGTTCGCGCAGAACTGGGCCGAGTGCCACGACGAGCTGTTCACCGAACGCGACCGCTTCGTCGCAACCGCGCAGCACGGCGACTCGGTCGTCCAGGTGGTACGCGGGTCGGCGGGCTTCGGCTGGCAGGACATGCAGACGCTGCTGCGCGTCGTCCTGGAGTCCGCCGAGGAGCGGGTCCGGCTCACCACGGCGTACTTCGCGCCCGACTCGTACTTCATCGGCGTGCTGTGCGACGCGGCCCGCCGAGGCGTGTCCGTGGAGATACTGCTGCCGGGGCCGCACACGGACAAGCGGGTGTGCCAGTTGGCCGGACAGCACCACTACGAGCAACTCATCGGCTGCGGCGTGAAGATCTACCAGTACCAGCCGACCATGCTCCACACCAAGGCGCTGACGGTGGACGGGATCGCCTCGCTGATCGGTTCGACGAACTTCAACCGCCGCTCGCTCGAACACGACGAGGAAGTGATGCTCGCGGTCCTGGACCGGGAGTTCACCGTCACGCTGGACGGCCACTTCGACGAGGACGTCAAGCGGAGCGTCCTGATCGACGGAGGGCGGTGGAAGCGCCGCTCGCCCGTCCAGCGGATGCGGGAGGCGGCGGTCCTGCCGATCCGCCGCTGGCTGTGACCCGCGCGGGGCGTACGGCCGGGTGGGCCACCGAGCGGAGCGGCGGGCCGCCGGTCCTTCCCGGGCGGCCGGTCAGCCGCCCGGAGGCCGGCTGAGGCGTACGACGCCGACGATCTCCGGACAGGGCCCGCGACGGCGGGACCGTCGGTCACCCACGACCCGGTCATCCCCCTTCCGGGGGTGTGGCGGCCTCCGCCGGGGGCATACGGGCTGTCACCTGCCGCTTGTCAGGTGAAGGGAGTGGTCCATGAGCGAGTTCGTCGAGACACGGCCGGACACCACCGCGGTGGTCACGGAGCCCGTGCCGGATCTGCAGCTCCAGCTGTTGATCCAACTACTGGACAGAGAACAGCGCTCCAGCCTGCCGATCACCCTCGCCATGGCCGGTGGCGTGCTCCACGGAGACGTGATCGGCCACGAGGCGTGGAAGGCGGACTGGGCTCGGAGCCTCCGCCAGGTGGAGGGCGAAGGCGCGAACCTGCTGGCGGAGTTCCCGGAGACGGTGGACCAGGGCATCAGGGAGCTGGGGGCCGATGACGGCACCGCGCAGCTACCGCGCTGGATCCATCTCAGGGACGCCACCTTGGTCTTCGGCGGTACGGGGTCCTTGAGCCTGCCCCTGTGGCGCGGGCGCCTCGCCGATGTGTCGGGCTGGGCTCTGGGGAGACCGCAGTGACGTGACCGTGACCGCCGGGAGCGCGGGCGGCCTCGGGGACGGGAGACACTCCCCTCCCCGAGGCCGCTCCCGCCAGGGGAGGGCGACGCCCGGGGAAGACCGTCCGTTCATGGCCTCGCGGTCCGCTTTCCTGTCCTATGCGGGCAGCGCCGTCCCCGACTGGGCCTCCAGCGCGGCGAGCAGCCAGTCGTGGGCCGACCCCGGGGTGGGTTCGGGCCGGCCGGACGACGGGCCGACCAGCTCGGCCGTCAGTTCCCAGTACTGGTCTATGCGCGGATCGGCCGCGAGCTGCCGGGCCAGCACACGGCGGAATCCCGGGGTGTCGGCTGCGCCGTGCGCGCTCGCGTAGGCGTCCACGAACCCGTCCAGGGCCTCCCCCGGATACGGCGCCCTGTCGCGGCGCATGTCGACGGCCGCCAGGTCGTAGGCCTCGGCGAGTCCCGCGTAGAGAACGGCCGCCGCACGGGCTCCCGCGGCCTTGTGCGCATGGGGCTGGGTGGGCTCGTCCGAGTCGCAAGGGCTGGCCACCAGGGCGTACAGGCGGGCCAGGGCCAGCACTTGGGCAGGGCCTGGGTCCTCGGGCGGCTGCGGGACCGCCCGCTCCAGGAACGCGGTGACGGACCGGGCCGGCATGCGCGGCGGCAGCCACCCGCGCCAGAAGCGGACCAGGGGCGCCGTGTCCGGCGGTGCGGTCACCGCGCCGATCAGCCTCAACCGTCCGGCGCGTTCCTCCGCCGGGCACTCCTGCACCGACCGCAGCGCCGCCTCCCGCCAGCGCAGCGCTCTGAGCTCGGTGCCGACCGCGCGCAGCCGCTCCGCCACCGCGTCCTCCAGGACACCGCCCGCGCGGCCCGCCGTGTCCTCCTCGTCCAGGACGCGGCGCACCACGGAGACCGGCAGGTCCATGGCGCGCAGGGACCTGATCATCCGCAGGCGCTCCAGCGAGCCGGCACCGTACCGGCGGTGACCGCCGGCGCTGCGGGACGCTTCGGGCAGCAGGCCGGCGTCGGAGTAGAAGCGGACCGTCTTGACGCTCACACCGGCGCGCTCGGCGAGTTCACCGATGCCGCACAGTCCGTCGTTCGACGTGAACACTTGAATCTCCCTCAGGGGGAGTTCCTACGGTACCCGCGGGAGCGGCCGGGCCACCGGGCCGGTCCGTGGACGAGGACGTATCGAGGAGAGATCATGACCGTGTTCATCCTGGTGTCAGGTGTGTTCACCGGACCGCACGTGTGGGACGCGTCGGCGGCGGCGCTGACGGGGGCGGGCGCCGAGGTCCATGCCGTGGCCCTGACCGGGCTCGGAGGACCCGGCCCCGGCGGGGGTACGGACGTCGACCTGGAGACACACATCGCGGACGTCGTCGCCGTGATCGACGCGGTCGGGCGGGCCGACGGCCGGGAGATCGTGCTGGTCGGCCACGACTACGGGGTCCATCCGGTCCTGGGGGCCGCCGACCGGCGCGCGGGGTCGATCGCCAGGATCATCTGCCTCGACTCGGGGCTGCCCCAGGACGGCGTCCCGGCCCTGGCCGCCGTGCCCGACCAAGGAGTGCGCGAGCAGGTGCTGCGCGCCGCGGGGGAAGGCGCCCGGGAGGCGGACGCGGCGCTGCCACCGCCGGCCCGCGACGCGTGGCGGCTCTGGGGCAGCACCGCGGACGTCCCCGACGCGGCACTCGACCGGCTCACCGCCCTGGCCTCACCGCAGCCGCTCGGTACGCTGCTCCAGCCGCTGGAGCTGACCGGTGCGGCGGCGACGGTCGCGATGGCCGGAGTGCTGTGCACCGGCAACGGGGCGAGCATCGCGATGGTCCAGGCGCGCCTGGACTTCGGCGAACCCTCACTCCAGGCGCTGGCCGATCCGCGGGTGACCTTCCTCGAACTGGACACGGGGCACTGGCCGATGCTGTCCGACCCCGCCGCACTGGCGGCGACACTGCTGAGGGCCGCGGCCGGCGAAGGACGTCGTCTGACTCCGAGGGGTGCCACTCCGGCACAGCCGTTCCTGCTGGACGTACCCGGGACCCCCCGTGAGCGGCACGACAACATCGACCTGTACCTGCCGCCCGGCGCCCGTGGTCCCCTTCCGGCGGTGGTACTCGTCCACGGTGGCCCGGTGCCCCGCGAGGCCCGTCCCACTCCACGGGACTGGCCGGCCCTGACGGGTTACGCCCGTTACGCGGCGGCCGAGGGCGTGGTGGGGGTGACTCTCGACCACCGGCTGCACTCCGTGGCCGACTACGGGACCGCCGCCGGTGACGTGGCGGACGCGGTCGGGCGGGTCCGGGCCGACCCGCGGGTGGACGGGGACCGGATAGCCCTGTGGTTCTTCTCGGGCAGCGGACCGCTCACAGCCGACTGGATGAGGAGGACGCCGCCCTGGCTGCGGTGTCTGGCTGCCCATTACCCGGTGATGGCGCCCCTGCCGAACTGGGGGCGGCTCGACAGCCGGTTCCACCCCGCGGAGGCGGTCGCGCACGCGGGTTCCCTGCCGCTCGTCCTGGTCCGTGCCGGGCTGGAGACGACCGCTGTCGCCGCCACCGTGGAGGAGTTCATGACGGCGGCGCGGACGTGCGGAGCGGCCGTCGAGGTGGTCGACGTGCCGAACGGCCATCACGACTTCGAGACGGTCGACCGGACCGACGAGTCGCGCGAGGCCGTGCAACGGGCCATGCGCACGGTTCTGCGTCACCTGACGGCCTGAGGCGACCGTCCCCGCGTAGTCCGCCCGCTCCCGGTGCCCGAGGAATCGCGGCGGCTCCTCACCGCCGGGTGGGTGGCGGCCCGGGCAGCCACACGGGTCACCCGAGGAGACGGTTCCGTGGCGGCTGCTGGCTTCGGGGCCCGGAACGTGATCGGGTTGACAACCCGTCACCGTACGGGGGCCGAGTCGAGGGGCACGGATGACGAACCGACCGCACCCACCGCCGCCGGACGCCGTCGTCGTCGGCGCAGGCCTCGCGGGACTGGCCTGCGCGCTCGACCTGAGCCGTGTGGGCCTCCGCGTGGAACTGCTGGAGGCCTCCGACGGGGTGGGCGGCCGGATGCGCACGGACCGCAGGGACGGTTTCGTGCTGGACCGCGGCTTCCAGGTGTTCAACACCTCCTACCCGCAGGTGAAGAGGCGCCTGGACCTGCGGGCGCTGCGCCTGCGGCCGTTCACCCCCGGGCTCATCGCCCGGACCGCCTCGGGGCGGGTACGTGTCACCGATCCCACCCGGCGGCCGGGCGACGCGGCCCAGCTGCTGCCGGGCCGCGTCCTTCCGGCCCGCGACCTCGCCGCGCTCGCCGCGCTCACCGCCCGTGACGCCCTGCTCCCCGCGAAGCGCCTGGGACACATGCCTGACCGCACGGCGTCGGAAGCCCTCGTCCGCGCGGGGCTCTCGCCGCGCGCGATCGAGGACTTCGTCCGGCCCTTCCTGTCGGGCGTGTTCCTGGAGGAGGGCCTGGAGACCTCAGCGCGCTTCCTGCACCTCGTCTGGCGCAGCATGGCACGCGGCACGCTCTGCCTGCCCTCCCGAGGCATCGGTGCCGTGCCGGCCCAGCTGGCCGCCCGGCTGCCGGACGGCGTACTCCGGCTCGGCTCGGCCGTCACCGAGGTCACGGAACGCGGTGTGCTCCTGGCCGACGGGAGTGAGCGGCCGGCCACCTCCGTCGTCGTGGCCACCGACTCCGCCACGGCCGCCCGACTGCTGCCCGGTCTGCCGGTACCGGCGGGCCGCACGGTGACGACGTACTACCACGCGGCCGACCGGTCGCCGCTGACCGAACCGACACTGGTCGTGGACAGCGGCCTCGCGGTCCTGAACAGCTGTGTCATCACCGAGGTCTCCCCCGGCCACGCTCCCCGGGGCACCGCGCTCGTGGCGACCTCCGTCCTCGGCGCGGGTCCGCCCGAGAAGACGGTCCGCGCCAGACTGGCCGAGCTCTACGACGTGGACACGAGTACCTGGGAGACCGTCGCCGCCTACACCGTGGAGGGTGCCCTGCCCGCCATGCGGCCGCCCTGGCCATTGAGCCGGACGACGCGCTTCGCCCGGGGCCGCTACGTCTGCGGGGACCACCGTGCCACCGGGTCGGTGCAGGGGGCGCTCGCCTCGGGCAGCAGGGCGGCACGTGAGGTGCTCGCCGACCGGGCGGCTGCGCGGACTCCCAGGACGTGACCGGGCGCGTGCGGGGCCGGGTGGACGACGCCGTCATCGTGGGCGGCGGCGCCGCCGGACTGTGCCTCGCGCACTGGCTCACCAGGACGGGCCTGGCAGTGACGCTCGTCGAGGCCCCCGACGGACCGCTGCGCCCCGCGGAGCGCACCTGGTGCTACTGGGAGGCGGGCGACGGTGAGTTCGAGGACGCGATCGTCGCCTCGTGGCAGCGGCTCCGCGTGCGCGGACCGGACGGGAGCGTCATCGAGTCGGCCCCCGCGCCCCTGCGCTACCGCATGGTGCGCTCGGGGCCTTTCGAACGGCTCGTCCACGCGCGGCTGGAGGCGTCACCCGCGGCCCGCGTCCTGCGCGCCACGGCCCACGAGGTGCGCGACGCACCGTACGGCGCGGACGTGCGCTGCACGACGACGGACGGGCAGCCCCTGACCCTTCGCGGCAGTCGCGTCTTCGACTCCCGGCCGGTGCGGGACACACCGCCGCACCGCACACTGCTGCTCCAGCACTTCCGGGGCTGGTTCGTGCGCACCGCCGTCCCCCGTTTCGAGCCCGGGGTGGCGGACCTCATGGACTTCCGGGTGCCGCAGCCGGACCACGGGCTCGCGTTCGGCTACGTGCTGCCGCTCGCCCCGGACCGGGCGCTGGTGGAGTACACCGAGTTCTCCCGGGCCCCGCTCACCACGCCGGCGTACGAGGCAGCCCTGCGGCAGTACACCGCGGACGTCCTGCGACTCGGCCGGTTCGGCGTGGAGTCCGCCGAGCAGGGCGTCATCCCCATGACCGACGCCCGTTTTCCCCGCCGGAGCGGTCGCGCCGTCTTCCGGGTCGGGGCCGCCGGGGGTGCGACACGCCCGGCGACCGGCTACACGTTCGCCGCCGTGCAGCGCCAGAGCCGGGCGATCGCCACCGCCCTGCGCGCCGGGGCCGCGGACGTGCCCCCACCGCACGGCCGCAGGGCTCTGGCCATGGACGCCGTCCTGCTCCGTGCCCTCGACACCGGGCGGGTGGACGGGCCTCGCTTCTTCACCGACCTCTTCCGCCGCGTCCCCATGGAGCGGCTTCTGCGTTTCCTCGACGGCGGGAGCACACCCTGGGAGGAGTTCGGCATCGGGCTGCGCACACCGGTGGGCCCGATGCTCCGCACCGCCGCCGAACTCCCCTTCCTCGCCCGCCGGACCCCCGGCCGACCACAAGAGAGCCCTCGATGACCCTGCTGCGGGACCACGACCTGGCGCGCGCCTTCGACCACGCGTCACACACGTACGACCGGCTCACCGCCCTGAACCCGGGCTACCGTTCCGGCCTGCTCCACTCGGCGCACCGCCTCCGGCTTCCCCGCGGAGGGCGGGGACTGCGCGTGCTGGACCTCGGCTGCGGTACCGGCGCGTCCACGCGGGCGCTGCTGCGGGCGGCCCCGTACGCCCGGATCACGGCTGCCGACGCCTCGGCCGGCATGCTGGAGAGGGCACGCGCGAAGCGCTGGCCACGGAACGTGCACTTCCTGCACCGGTCCGCGGAGGAACTCGTCACCACCCATGACGACGGCTCGTACGACGCCGTCTTCGCCGCCTACCTCTTCCGCAACGTCAGCGAACCCGCCGGGGTCCTCGAAGCCGTGCGCGCCCTGCTGCGGCCCGGCGGCCGTCTGCTGGTCCACGAGTACAGCCTCAGCGGCTCACCGGTGCACCGCGCCCTGTGGAACGCGGTCTGCCGGGGCGTCATCGTCCCGGCGGGCACCCTCTCCGGCAACGGCGAGCTGTACCACCATCTGTGGCGCAGCGTCCTGGCGTTCGACACGGCGCCGGCCTTCGCGCGGCGGATCTCCTCGGCCGGGTTCCCCTTCGTGCGGACCGTGCCCGTCCGTGGCTGGCAGACGGGGATCGTCCATGTGTTCCTCGCCCGGCGCGGCGGCGGACACGCCGGGTCCGAGGCGTCGTGAGTGCCCGCCGGCACCGGCCCGGTTCCGCGCGGCACGGACGCGACCGCCGGGCGGAGGTGCTCGTGCCGCGACCTGGCCGGGAGCGCTTCGCCGGGGACGCGCCTTCGGCCGCGGTGGTCGGCGGGGGCATCGCCGGCCTGGCGGCGGCGACCGCACTCGCGGAGCGCGGCGTCCGCGTGACGCTGTACGAACAGGGGGAAGCACTCGGCGGGCGCCTCGCGGGATGGCCGGTCCGTCTGGCCGACGGGTCCGAGGCGACCATGAGCCGTGGCTTCCACGCCTTCTTCCGCCAGTACTACAACCTGCGCGGCTTGCTGCGCCGTGCGGATCCCGGACTCGCGTCGCTCACTCCGCTGCCCGACTACCCGCTCCTGCACCGCGACGGTACGGCGGACAGCTTCGCCCAGGTGCCGAGGACCCCGCCGTGGAGCGCACTCGGATTCGTGGCGCTCAGCCCGACGTTCGGCTGGCGGGACCTCGCGGCGATGAACCCGCGCGCGGCTCTCCCCCTCCTCGACGTGCGGGTCCCCGAGGTGTACGAGCGGTTCGACGGGGTCAGCGCCGAGGCGTTCCTGCACCGGATCAACTTCCCGGAGGCGGCCCACCACCTGGCCTTCGAGGTGTTCTCCCGCAGCTTCTTCGCGGATCCCCGCGAGCTGTCCGCCGCCGAGCTGCTGCTGATGTTCCACATCTACTTCCTCGGGTCGTCCGAAGGCCTTCTCTTCGACGTGCCGAACGAGCCGTTCCCGCAGGCTCTCTGGGATCCGCTGGGCGGCTATCTGCGGCGGCTCGGCACGGAGGTGCGCACCCGTACTCCGGTGCTCCGGGTCCGTCCCGCCGCCGACGGGGACCTGATGGTGGAGACCGAGGGGGCGGCCGACCGCCACCAGGCCGTGGTCCTCGCTCTGGACACACGTGGTCTGCGTCATCTCGTCGCCTCATCCGAACAGTTGGGGCAGTCGGGGGGCGCGTCATGGCGCGCGGACATCGCGGCGCTGCGCACCGCGCCGCCGTTCCTGGTGTCCCGGCTGTGGCTCGACCGCCCGCTGCGTGAGGACCGCGCGGGGTTCCTCGGCACGAGTGGCTTCGACGGGCTCGACAACGTCAGCGTCCTCGACCGCTGGGAGGGCGAGTCGGCCCGCTGGGCCGCGCGGACGGGCGGCTCGGTGGTCGAACTCCATGCCTACGCCGTCGCCGAGGGCACCGAGCCGAAGGAGGTCCAGCGCCGGATGCTGGACCGGTTGCACGAGATCTATCCGGAGACCGCGGACGCCGGAGTCGTCGACGCCCGCCATGAGTGGCGTGCCGACTGCCCCGTCTTCTCCGTGGGCGGTCACCGGCGCCGACCGGGCGTACGCACGCCTCATCCTCGTGTCACTCTGGCGGGCGACCTCGTCCGCACCGGCCTGCCCGTCGCGCTGATGGAGCGCGCGGCGACGTCGGGCTTCCTGGCCGCCAACGCGCTCCTCGCGGACTGGGGGGTCCGGGGCCAGGTGCTCTGGACCGTCCCGCGTGCCGGTCGCTCCCCTTTCCTGCGCGCCCTCGCGGGCCGGGCCGTGAGACGGTGACGCTCAGCCCGGGAAGCGCCCGGTGCTCCGCAGCGACCACCGGCGCTCGGCGTACGCCAGGTCGTCGCGCCAGAGCCGGCCCGCCGTCCTGCGCATCAGGGGGCGCAGGGCAGGCGCGGCGGCTCGCGCCAGGGCGAAGCCCCGCCGGCCCGAGGCCGCGACCACGGCCTCGACCACGGCGGTCCGGGGGTCTGCCGCACCGGGTACGGTGAGCGGCGTCGCGTGGGTCTCCACCACCGAGCCGGCGCCTTCGCCGTCCGTGATGCGCATGACCACCGTGCGTGGTCCGGGCGCGGTGAACACCGCCCGCACCGGCACCACCAGCCGGCCGGCGACCCTGAACGAGACGTCGACGGCGAACGAGTCGTCCTCACCGTCCTCGGGGGTGGCCGCCACCCTCAGGCCGACGAACGCGTAGGGATGGAACCAGGAGCCGTGCCAGGGGTCGAGCCGGTTCGCGACCACGTCCTCCGGCTCGCACCTCCCCACCGTCGTGCAGACCGCGTCCACCGCGTGATCCGGTGCGGGTCTCGCCGGTACGACGGGGCGCTCAAGGGGGGTACCGCCCCCCGCCAGGTCGAGCCTCACCCAGACCAGCACGCCGTCGTCGTGCACGGGGTACGGTTCCCAGCCGGCGAACGGACCGCCGTCGAGGGCCAGACCGTGCCAGTGGCACAGGAGCGTTCCGCACACCACCCGGCTGTCGCGCAGCGGGGCTCCCAGGTGGGGGCACTCCCCGGGGCCGGCGTGCAGCGCGCCGTCCCGCGACCGCCACAGGACGACTTCCGTCCCGGCGACCGTACGGCCGTACGGCCGGTCCTGCGCGCCGACCTCCCGGGATGACCCGACGACGTACCAGTTGCCCCACGGCCGGGCCGCGGCCCGGCCGAGCGCTTCGGCGATCACGGCGGGCCTCGCCTCGCGCCAGGTGGGAGTCTGGCGTTCCCAGCGGGGTGCGCGCGCCACCCGCAGGGGTGACGTCCATGTCCTGCGGTGGCGTGGGTGGTTCATCGGGTGGAGCCCTCCGCCCCGGCGACCGCGCCTGCCGCCGCGGCGGGCGGGTCGGCGCGCAGCCGCGCTCCCAGGATCCGGACGAGTCCGCCTGCGGCGGTGACGGCCCGCCGCCGGCGTGTCACCACGGCGCGGCGGTGCAGCACCCGGTGGTCGTCGGCCGCGATCGCGTCCAGGATCCCCCGGTACAGGACGAACGCCGTGCGGATGCAGGGCCGTACCCGCGGTTCCAGCATGGCGACGCCCGGTTGCGCCTCCCGGTAGACGGTGCGGATCACCGCCTCCGCCTCGGTGAAGGCGGCCCGGATCCGCGGGTCGTGGCGTCCGGTGCGCCGGCTCCACTCCAGCAGGGGCCGGTCCACCCCGTGAGCGGCGAGCAGGTCCGCCGGCAGGTAGACACGCCCACGGTCCAGGTCCTCGCCCACGTCCCGCAGGAAGTTGGTCAACTGGAAGGCCACGCCGAGGGCGGCCGCGTGCGGGGCGGCCTCCTCCCGGGTCACGACCGTCCCGAGCACGGGCAGCATCTGGAGACCGATGACCGCCGCCGAACCGTGCATGTAGGCGCGCAGATCGGCGTACGTCGGGTAGTCGGTGACCGTCAGGTCGCTGCGCATGGACGCCAGGAAGTCGGCGAAGAGGGTGTGGTCGATGGCGTAGCGCCCGGCGGTGTCCGACACGGCCCTGACGACGGGTTCCCCGCCTCTGCCCGTACGGAGCGCGTGGGCCAGGTCGCTCTCCAGCAGACGCAGTAGGCGGTCGCGTTCCCCGGGCGGCTGCCGGCGGTCCAGGTCGTCGACGATGTCGTCGGCCCACCGGGCGAAGCCGTACAGGGCGTGCACGGCACAGCGGCGTTCCACGGGCAGCAGCCGGGTGGCCAGGAAGTACGTCCGCCCGTGCTGGGCGTTGAGCCGCCGGCAGCGGACGTAGGCGGCACGCAACGCGGGCTCGGTGATACCCGCGGCGTCGAGTTCGCGTCGGCTCATCGGCTCTGCCCTTCGTGGACGGCGGGACGAGGACGGCGGGCGCCCGTCGCTCGCGGAAGGCCGGTGATGCGGCCGGCGGCGAGCTTGCCGCTGATGAGGACGGTGGGCACTCCCACCCCGGGTGTGGTTCCGCATCCGGCGAGGACGACGTTGTCGAGGCCGCGCACGAGGTTGCGGGGCCGGAAGGGGCCGGTCTGCGCGAAGGTGTGCGACACGGAGAACGGGGTGCCCGCCGCGTGGCCCTGGGCGGTCCAGTCCACGGGGGTGACGAGCAGCTCCTGGTCCAGGGACGCCTCGAAGCCGTCGAGTCCCCGGCGCTCCAGCTCGGCCAGCAGGCTGTCGCGGTATCGCGGTCCCAGGCCGCGCCAGGTGCCCGCCGAGGGGCCGGTCGTGGTGTTGGGGCAGGGGGCCAGGACGTAATGCAGGTGCCTGCCCGGCGGGGCGAGCGACGGGTCGTGCGTCGTCGGGCGCGTGATGAGCAGCGAAGGATCGCTCATCAGTCGTCCGGACCGGGTGAGTTCGTCGAAGGTGCGTTCCCAGGCGGAGCCGAAGGAGAGCGTGTGGTGCGCCAGTGCGGACCATGTGCGGTCGGTGCCCGCGTGCAGGACGACGGCCGACGGAGCGTGGCGCAGCGGGACGGCGCGGCGCGGCGCCCGGCCCAGGAGGCGGTGGGCGACGGGCAGATCGGGGGTCAGGACGACCGCGTCGCAGGTGATCCGCTCGCCCGACGTCAGCCGTACGGCCCGCACGCGCCCGGCCGACCTCTCCAGCTCGCCGACCTCCTCAGACCAGCGGAACTGTCCTCCCGCGTCCGCGGCGGCGTCCGCCATCGCCAGGGGCAGTGCGTGCATGCCGCCCTTGGGGAACCAGACGCCCGCGACGGTGTCCATGTAGGCGATCACGGCGTAGGCGGCGAGTGCCCGGGCCGGGGCGACTCCCGCGTACAGCGCCTGGAAGGAGAACACCCGGCGCAGCCGCGGGTCCGAGAGGAATCTGCCGATCTGGGGGTCCAGGCGGCCGAAGCCCCCCAGGGCCGCCAGCCGGGCGAGGTCCGGGTGAAGGAGTTGGAGGGGCGAGTCGAAGTTGGTGTCGATGAATCGGTTCATCTGGGCCCGGTAGAGCTTCTCCAGCCAGCGGCGCAGCCGGCGGTACCCCGCGGCCTCCGCCGCCCCGGCGAACCTCCGCACCTCGGACTCCATGGCGTCGCGGTCCGTGTGGACGTCCAGTCCGCTGCCGTCCGCGAAGCGGGCCCGGTAGGCCGGATGCAGCGGGATGAGCTCCACCCGTCGGTGGAGGCTGTCCCCGACGGCGGCGAAGGCCTCGTCGGCCAGGTGCGGCATGGTCAGCACCGTCGGCCCGGTGTCGACCCGGTACCCGCCGAGTTCCAGCCGCCCCGCACGGCCTCCGGGCCCGGCGTCCCGTTCGACGACGGTCACCCGGCGGCCCGCGCCGAGCAGGTGAAGGGCGGCGGCGAGCCCGGACAGCCCGGCACCGACCACCACCACGTGGTCCGTGGGGCCGGACACGGTCCTCACGCGCCCTCCCCGTCCTGGGCGGGAACGGTGCCCACGGCTCTGGCTACCAGCGCGGCGAACTCCCGGCGGGCACGGGCGTCGGACGCGGCGGCGGCGAAGTGACGCAGGCTCGCCTCCGCGAGGTCCGCGATCTCCTCCTCCACCGCCGCCCGCGCGCCCGTGCGTTCCAGGGCTGCGCGCATCAGGCCGACCGTTCCTCCACCGGGCGTGCCGCCCTGCGGGCCCAGCACGGCCAGAGCCTCCTCGTCACCGGACTCCGCGGCGGTCCGGAGAGCGACCGCGAGGAGATAGGTCAGCTTGCGTGCCCTCAGGTCCTCGTCGGCCGGCTTCCCCGTGACGGCCGGGTCCCCGAAGGCGCCCAGCAGGTCGTCACGGAGCTGAAAGGCGAGTCCCGCGCACCGTCCGGCGGACCGCAGTCCGTCCATGGTGCGGGCGTCCGCCCCGGCCAGGGAGGCACCCAGGGCCAGCGGCCGTTCCACGGTGTAGAGCGCGCTCTTGAGTGTCGCGATGTTCCTGGCCTGGACGGGGTCGGACGAACCGGTCGCCTGGGCCCTCATGTCCAGGTACTGGCCGGCGACCATCTCGCCGCGCATCGCCTTCCACTCCTCGTGCAGCCGCTCGCCGTACGGGGACGCCAGCGCGGTCTCGGTGAGCAGATCGTCCGCCCACGCGAGCGCCAGGTCCCCGGCTAGCACAGCCGCGGTGGCCGAGTACGACGCGGCCGACCCGCGCATGCGGCCCGCCCGGTGCGTGCGCGCGAAGTCCGCGTGCACGGCGGGCGCGCCCCGGCGCACCGGTGATTCGTCCATGACGTCGTCGTGCACCAGCGCGCAGGCCTGCAGCAGTTCCAGGGCGGCGCCGATGCGCAGCGGCGTCCCGGGGTCCCCGCTGCCTCCGGCGGCCAGCCACCCGCACCAGACGAAGGCCGTCCGCAGCCGCTTCCCTCCGTGCAGGACGAACGTGACGAGACGGGAGGCCACCTCATCGGCGAACAGTGCGTCCAGCCGCCTGGCCTCGCGCAGCCTGCTGTGCAGGTGCTCCGCAAGGACCGTCTCCACGGCCGCGGCCGCCTCCCGGGCCGTGTGCGGAGGCCTGCGCGGGCCGGTCCCCGCGCAGGGGTCCGCCTGGGGGCCGGCGTCGCCGCTGGTCCCTGTCCGCGTCGCCCGTGGACCGAGCATGGAGAGCCCCTTTCGCTCGGTTGTCCGCTTCCGCGTCCACCAGTGCTTCCGGCCGCGAGGTTCGCGGACGCTCCCTATGCCTGCCCGGCGCGCGGCCATGTCGGCGCGGAGTTCACCCGGACGGCGGGCGGAATCGGGGACCCGGATCCGGGCGGCGACGCTGCGGCAGCGGTCACGGGGCCTCGGCGCGGTGGGGACGCCGTCCCCTGGCCGCCTCACTGCCTGGGGACACCGCGCACGGGGTGCTTGCTCAGGATGGAGACCCGGTTGAAGGCGTTGATCGTGACAGCCACCCAGATCACGGCGGCGATCTCGTCGTCGGACAGGACGAGGCGCGCCGTGGCGTAGGCGTCCTCCTGCAGCGCGGAGTCGGCGGGGTGTGTCGTCGCCTCGGCCAGGGCGAGGGCGGCACGCTCCCGGTCGGTGAACACCTCGGTGTCGCGCCAGGCGGCCAGCACTCCCAGCCGCCGGGCCGTCTCGCCCGCACGCAGCGCGGCCCGGGTGTGCACATCCAGGCAGTACGCGCAGCCGTTGATCTGTGACACCCGGAGGTTGACCAGTTCGACCAGCGCGCGGTGAAGCCCCGCCTCCTGGGCGGCCACCCGTACCGCTTCGGCCGTGGCGGTCAGGGCGCGGTAGGCCTTCGGGCTCTGCTTGTCCACGTAGACCCGCTGCTCCTCGTGGCCCGCCTCTGTGCCGTTCACGCCGGACTCCTCACCGGGACGTACCGCCCCTCGCCGTGCCGCGCGCCCGGGTGGGCGACGGCTTACCATCAAGCATGATCGTTGAACATGAAAGCACCTTTGTCGTACAGGCGGTCCTCCGATGAGCGTCGGTGCGGGCCGGATCACGCCGCCCGCGGGCCCCGGCGACCCGCAGCCCTGCCCCGTCCCGGCCGTCGAGGTACTGACACCGCGGGACGTGCCTCTGGGCGGCCCGAGAGCGATGACGGTGCGGCGTACGCTGCCGCAGCGGAGCCGCACGCTCATCGGGGCCTGGTGCTTCATCGATCACTACGGCCCCGACGACGTCGCCCGGACGGGCGGAATGGACGTGGCTCCGCACCCGCACATCGGACTGCAGACCGTCAGCTGGCTGTTCAGCGGGGAGATCGAACACCGCGACAGCATGGGAAGCCACGCGTTCGTGCGCCCCGGAGAGCTCAACCTCATGACCGGTGGCCACGGAATCAGCCACACGGAGGTTTCCACCCCCGGCACCACGGTCCTGCACGGAGTCCAGCTGTGGGTGGCGCTTCCCGGGGAACACCGGCACACCGGTCGCGACTTCCGGCACCACGTGCCGGCTCCCGTCCACCGGGACGGTGCCGTCATCCGGGTGTTCCTCGGCTCCCTCGCCGGAGACACCTCACCGGTCCCGGCCTTCACGCCCCTGCTCGGCGCGGAGATCGTTCTCGGCCCGCACGCCACCACGACACTCGACACCGACCCGGCTTTCGAACACGGCCTCCTCGTGGACCAGGGGAGCATCCGCACGGACGGGACGGTGCTGCGCGGGGGCGAACTGGGCTACCTGCGCCCGGGGCGCGCCGCGGTGACCCTGGTCAACGAGACGGACGCACCCGCCCGGGCGGTGCTCGTGGGGGGAACGCCGTTCGACGAACCGATCGTCATGTGGTGGAACTTCGTGGGCCGTACGCACGAGGACATCAGCCAGGCGCGCGAGGACTGGGAGCACGGCACCCGCTTCGGCGTCGTGGAGGGCTATGACGGGGACCGCATCCCGGCGCCGCAGCTGCCCACCACCCGGCTGAAACCGCGCTGAACCCGACCGTTCCCCGGCGCCCGGCGCCCCGTCGATCCGGGCGGCCGGACGCCACGGGAACCCGCTGTCCGAACCCCGCTCCCGGGCGCACCGCTCCGGGAGACGTTCACGCAGCCTGGATGAGCTCTGCCCGGCCGAACAGCAGCGCGTATCCGGAGGGGAGCTGGGCGAGGATGCGGTCGAGGAGGCCCGGGCCTGCGAGGGCGCCGACGGTGGCGAGGACGGCTCCGGCGTCCCAGCGTGCGGTGGCGGGGGTGCCGCCTGTGCCGGCGGCGAGCTCCGTCACGAACTCCCAGCCGGTGAGCGGGGCGAGGTCAGGGATCTGGGCGGTGAGGACGAGGGCGGCCTCGGTGGGGAGGCGGGCGGCGAGGTCGACACGTTCGTCGCCGGTCAGCCGGCGGCCGAGGCCGGCCAGCACCGCGTGGGTGACGCTCTCGGCTCGTTCGCGCGTCGGGTACTCGCCCTCGTCCTTGATCTGGGCCAGCATCTGGTCGTAGGTCATGCCGGCGGTGTCGAGGGCCGGCTCACGCAGGGAGCGCATCGGTGGAGTGCCTTTCTCGGCGCGGGCCGGTGGCTCCTGCCTGCCCAGGCAGGAGCCACCGGCCGCAGTGATGGTCCAAGGGGTGGCTCGCGAAGTCACGTGTGCCCCGGGTCGCGGAGGCAAGTCCTCGCACCTCTCGTCGTATCCGTTCCGTTACCGTCCGTTCCGCGACCGCCCGCGCGCGCAGCAGCGCGGACCGCTCCGGGGAACGGTCCGCGCTGCGACTGGGCAGGCATCGATCAGCCGTCCGGGGGCCGACGGCGCTTCCGGCGCGAAGCTGGTCCGGCCGGCGTACACGACCGGTGGGCACGACCGGCGGTCAGCCGCCGAGCTGCCTGGGGGCGGACTCTCCGCCGATGGCGATCTTGCGCGGCTTGGCGCGCTCGGCGATCGGGATCCGCAGGGTCAGCACCCCCGCGTCGTAGTCGGCCCTGATGCGCTCGCTGTCCAGGGTGTCGGCCAGGACGAGCTGCCGGGAGAAGGCGCCCAGCGGGCGCTCGGCGAGCTCCATCTGCACCTCGTCGCCGGTCGCGACGGGACGGCGCTCCGCCTTGACGGTGAGCATGTTCCGCTCCACGTCGATGTCGATCGCGTCCCTCGCGACACCGGGCAGGTCGAGGGCGATCACGTACTCCTCGCCCTCGCGATAGGCGTCCATCGGCATCGCCGACGGCCTGGACCAGGTCCCTGCGGCACCCGTGAACTGCTGGGCGAGACGGTCGAGTTCGCGGAACGGGTCGGTGCGCATCAACATCGCGAAAACACCTCCATCGGTCAGGCAGAAACTGCCAATGCGCTGCGTCTGACACCGTTGTAGCACGTCATCCAAACGATGACAACCGTCATGTCATCGAAAGGGTGACACCCAGGGGCGCAGCCCCTGTACAGGCGGGCAGCACATCGACGGGGGCGTTCACACATCGCTGCCGCCTCGCACCCCGGATGACGAGCGGGGCGTGTTCCGGGCGGGGCGCGGGTCGCCCCGTTCACCGACGCCCCTCACCGGCGGCGAGGAGCGGGACTACAGGTGCAGATCGCGGTGGGCCACGCGCAGCACGATGCCTTTCGCCTGCTGGGAGGGGCGCTGCTGCTCCCCGTGCAGTGCGTTCAGGACAGCGATGCCGGCGGTCAGCACGGGAATGGCCCATTGCACGAGAGTCAGGTGCTTCTGGGCCTGTTCCACGTCGACGGGGTGCTTGGCCGCCTTCTCGACGTCCTCGGGATCCGGCGAGCTGGCGAGGCCCACCTTCTTACCCAGGACACCCGCGTAAGCGGTGGCGGCGAGAGCGGCGCCGGTCAGTACCGCCTTCGCCACCGTGGAGCCCGCGACCCCCTTCTGGTTCTGGACGCGGGCGCGGTTGGCTGCGAGCAGCCCCGTGCCGCCGATCAGGTGGACTCCGATGGCCAGGGCGTTGACGGGCGCCCACCTGGCCCAGCCGGCACTGGCGATCCGCGCGGTGGTGGCCTCGGTCGCGCCTTCCTGCTCGGCGGCTCCGTTCAGGCCGACGGCGCCCATGAGGGACCCACCGAACCAGGCCCCCAGGCCGAGGTCGTGCATGCTGCGCAGGACGGTGTTGCGTTCCGACATCTGAGATCCTCTTTCCGACGTACTGCGGGCAGTGCTGCTCACGCATCCCGAGGCTCCGTCACCGGGGGCGGGGGAGCGACACGGGTGACCCACCTGAGCGAAACAGGGCCCCTGCCTCCGGTGCCTGCCGCCCTGCGGACCGTGGCACCCCGTACCCTTCGGTGGGCAGGGGCCACGGGGCGGGTCCTGCCCGGCCCGCTCGGCCGTCGGGTGGCAGGCGTCGGTCCGGTACCCGCCGGACACCCGGCCACCGCATCACTCCCTTCCGGCGAGCTCTCGCTCCGGCAGGGCCGCCCGGACCCCGCCGGGGGACGGAGGCGGCTCCCTGCCACGCCCGGAAGGCGCGGAGAGGACGCCGGCCTCCGTGACGCGGTGCGTGCCCGCAGAGTCCCGGCCGCCCGCATGAGGTCACCGCGACGTGGAATCAGGTGTGCATGAACAGCAGCGCTCACGATGACATGGCACTCCCGGACACACCGCTCAAACGCACGCTGACCACGTCGCTCCTCTACTTCTTCATCCTCGGCGACGTGCTGGGCGCAGGCGTCTACGTCCTCGTGGGACAGGTGGCCGCGGAGTCCGGCGGGGCGGTGTGGGTGCCTCTGGTGGTGGCCCTGGGCCTTTCCCTGCTGACGGCCTCCTCCTACGCGGAACTCGCCACGAAGTACCCGCGCGCCGGTGGCGCCTCGCACTACACCACCCTGGCCTACGGTCCGTTCGTCGGGTTCTTCGCGGGTTTCTGCATGCTTGCCGCCGGCATCGTGTCCGTGGCTGCCCTGGCCCGGGGATTCGGCGGTGACTACCTCAGCGTTTTCGTCTCGCTGCCCGTGGCGCTGGTAGCCGTACTGTTCCTCGGCGCGCTGGCCCTGCTCAACGCCCGGGGCATCAGGGACTCGACCCGGGCCAACGTGGTCGCGACAGTGATCGAGGTCGCGGGCCTCGTGCTGGTCATCGGCCTCGGCGTCTGGGTGGTGCTGCGCGGCGACGGTGATCCGGGCCGGCTGACCCAGCTCGGTACGCCCGAGCACTCACCGGCCGCCGCCGTGCTGAGCGGATCCGTCCTGGCCTTCTACTCGTTCGTCGGCTTCGAGACGTCCGTCAATGTGGCCGAGGAGACCCGCGACCCCCGGCGGTCCTACCCCCGGGCCCTGTTCGGCGCACTGGCCACGGCCGGTGTGGTGTACGCGCTGGTCGGTGCCGCGGCCAGTTCCGCGGTACGCACGAGCACGCTCGTGCAGTCCAGCGGTCCGCTGCTCACCGTGGTCGAGGTCGCGGGCGGCGTGCCGACGCGACTCTTCAGCGTGATCGCCCTGATCGCGGTGGCCAACGGGGCGCTGCTCACCGGCATCATGTCCTCCCGGCTCGCGTACGGCATGGCACGCGACGGGCTCCTGCCGCGTTTCCTGACGAAGGTTCTTCCTGGCCGGCGTACTCCCTGGGCCGCCATCGCGACGACCACCCTGCTGTCTTCGGTGCTCGCGGTGACGGGAGACGTGGCGGCGCTCGCGTCGACTCTCGTGCTGCTGCTCCTCGTCGTCTTCTTCCTGGTCAACACGGCCGTTCTCCGACTGCGCCGCGACACCGTGGCTCATGCCCACTTCACGACCCCCAAGGCGGTCGCCCTGCTCGGCGCCGCGTCCTGTGTGCTGCTCGCCACGCAGATCGAGGGAGAGGTGTGGGTCCGAGGGGCGATCGTGCTGGCCGTCGGCCTGCTCCCGGCGTGGATCGCGTCCCGACGCCGCCGGACATGACTGACGACGCGGCCCGCTGACGACGCATGGGCCGGAAGACGCCGGCGGTACCGGCCGCCGCCGGTACCGCTGTCCCCCCTTCAGGGCCGTGAGGCCGCCACGGCGAGGGGGCAGGTCCGGCGGTCATATGATGGGACTCTCGGCGTCCGGGTGCTGTGGCCGGTGGGTGCCCGAGTACGTGAGCCACCCTGACAGTCGTCGTCGAGGCCCGCCACTCCCCCGGCACCCCACCGCCCCGAAAGGCAGCACATCATGACCCAGGCAGCCGCCCCGACCGTCCGGAACGTGGATGTCCGGCACCGCTACGAGATCCTGGTCGAGGAGACGATGGCGGGGTTCACCGCCTACCGCGACCGCGAGGGGCAGCGCGTGTTCTTCCACACCGAGATCGATGACGCCTTCGCCGGTCAGGGCCTGGCCTCCGTCCTGGTGCGGGACGCGTTGAGCCACGTCCGCGCGTCGGGCAGGCGGATCGTGCCGGTCTGCCCGTACGTGGCGAAGTTCCTCACGAAGCACGGGGAGTTCGCCGACATCGCCGACCCGGTCACGCCCGAGGTCCTCCAGTGGCTGGAGTCCGCCCGGGCTCGCTGAGCGTCTCCGCCCACGACCGCCCCGGCCGGAAGCGGCACCCCGTCAGGCCGGACTCAGTTCGAACCAGTCGAAGGCCGGGGCGCCCTGGGTGGCGTACATGCCGATGACCCGGCCGGTGAAACCTCCGGCGACCTCCGTGGTGAGGTAGCGGCCGTCGAGTTCGGCGAGTATCTCGAAGACCCCGTCGCCGGTCTCGTACCCCATGCGGAAGGTGTCGGGACCACCGACGCGGAGGCCGGAGGGAGCCGCGGACTCCAGGTCACCGGGGCGCACGGTGACGGTGGGCGGCAGGACACCTGTGGTGGTCACATCGGCCCTCAGGGTCAGCGGGCCCTCACGCACGGCCCGTTCGGCCACCGTCTGACGCACCGGCCCGATGCGGGCGACCACCCGTACCGTGCCGCCCTCCCTCTCCACCTGGTAGTGGTGCGCCTCGTCGAGCCGCACGGCAAGGCCGCCCCGCCCCGTCCGGCCGACGTCCACCCGCGTCCTGGCCGTGCAGTCCGCATCGCGCTGGCGGCGCCCCACGAACGTCGCGCCGGGACGGTCCATGCCGTCCGCGAGGGCGTGCAGCACCAGATGCCCCGGGCGCTCGTCGAGGCGCACGGCGGCCGGGTCGCTCCGTCTCGGCGTCACCCAGCAGGGCGCGAGTACGGGTGCTTCGAACCCGTCGCGGCGCGGCTCGCCGGGCCATGGGTGCGGAGCGAGCTCAGGCGCGGGCGCGCGGAGTTCCAGCGGCCCCGGCAGCGGCCACTCGTCCTCCCAGCGCACCGGGGCCAGGAACGTCTCCCGGCCCATCCCGTGGAAGCCCGGGGTGTCCCCCCGGGGCCGGGTGCCCAGCAGCACCATCCACCACGTTCCGTCGTGCGCCCGCACCAGGTCGCCGTGGCCGGTGTTCTGCACCGGGTGACCCGTACTGCGGTGCGACAGCACGGGGTTGTCCGGGTGCGGCTCGAAGGGGCCCGGCAGGGCCCGGGCCCTGGCCACCGACATGGCGTGCCCGCGCTCCGTCCCGCCCTCCGACAACAGCAGGTACCACCAGTCCCCGACCCGGTAGAGGTGCGGGCCCTCGGGGTACTGGAGCCCGCTCCCCGACCACATCTCCACGGGTTCGCCGAGCAGTTCGCCCGTCGTCGGCTCGATGCGCACTCCACGGATCCCGTCGTGCGAGAACACGCACCAGCAGTTCCCCTCCTCGTCCCAGGCCAGGTCCGGGTCGATGCCGGGTATACCGACCGGAACGGGTTCCGACCACGGCCCGGCGGGATCCTCGGCTGTCACCAGTACGGTGCCCGCGCCGGCCACCACGGTCGTGATCATCCAGAAGCGGCCGTCGTGGTGCCGCAGCGTGGGGGCGTACACCCCGCACGAGGACGGGGTCGTGTCGGGAAGCGTCAGCTGCGAAGCCCTGCCGAGGGCGTGCCCGATCAGCCGCCAGTGCACGAGGTCCCGGCTGTGCCACAACGGCACCCCTGGCACGTACTCGAAGCTGGACGTCGCCACGTAGTAGTCCTCGTCCACGCGGCAGATGCTGGGGTCCGGACTGAAACCGGGTATCACGGGATTGTCGAAGTACGCCATGGTCCGTCCTCGGAGCTGGGGGCCAGGACCGCGTCCCAAGGCCATGATCGTTGAAGCGCTTCGACGATGGCAGCCGGGTGGAAGGGTGTCAATAGACCGGGTGGAGAACAGCGGAGACGAAGCGTCAAGGTCCGTACGCATGCGGCGGGAACCACCACAGCCGGACCGTTGCAGCCCGGCGTCGAAGCGCTTCAACACCTCCTGGTCCCACGCCGTCCGGGCGATGGAGCAGCGGCACCCGGACCCGGTCCGCGCTTCACCGCTGTCCGCCGGCGCCCGGCTCAGCCGGCCAGGCAGCAGTCCCCGCACTTCGCACCGGTGGGGGCCCGGTAGTAGAGGCAGCAGCTCCGGCGGCGGAAGGCCAGGTCCGGTCCGGTGATACGCCCGGTGCCCACGAGCCGTCCCGTGGCCAGGAGTTCCGTCACCAGAGCGGTCAGCGGGGCCCGCAGCCCGGGGTGTGCGGCCCGGAGCACCCCGGCCGAGCCGGCCAGCGCGGACGCGGCGTTTCCGTCCAGCAGGCGCGGGGCGATCTTGACGCCGAGGCCGGCCTCCAGTGTGCTCAGGTGGCCCATCACCTGCGCGTACATGGCCCCGGTACGGTCGGGCAGCCGGTCGGCGTACCAGCCCGCGGGCCGCGGGAGCCTGACCTCGGAGCCGGTGCCGGCGTGCTGCAGCGCACCCAGGTCGGGCACGATCCCGTGGAGCAGGGTGGAGGCGAGTACGGGTGACCAGAGGCGGGCCGCGTGACCCAGCTGGGCGATGGACACTCCGACACGCAGGTCAGGCGCGCGGTACCGGTCCGAGACGGCCGCGGACAGGCCGGCGAACCCATGGGCGTAGAAGTGGCGGACGGGATGCCAGCCCGCGTCAGGACCGCCGACGCGCAGGGCGAAGAAGCCACCGATGTCCGCGACGCCGTCCAGGGCCGCCGCCACGGCGTCGGCCGGCGCACGCGCGGCATCGGCCACGGCGGACGCGTAGCCCTCCGTCCGGGTGGCGGGGCGCCGCACCGGCGCGGAAGTCTTCCGGACGTGGTCGTCGGACACTCCGGACCACCCCCTCTCCGCCGGACGCACTCCTGCTCTCCCGGACCGCCGCCCCCTGGCATCGGCCATCATCGCACCCGGGTGCTGTGCACCGGGCCGGTTCCCGCACCACGGCCCCGTGCCGGGCAGCGCGTCACTCCTCGACGAGCGGCTTCACGTACGCACGTCCCTTGACGTACGGGGCGAAACCGTCGGCGAGGCACTCGGACGTCGACAACGTTGTCATGCGCACTGCGCGATCATTCTCGGCCCGCATACGTGTACCTCAAGAGTTACGGCGGACCGGGGCCGACGGGCGCGGCCGTGTCAGCGCGACGTCGCGTAGACGATGAGGTTGTCGACGGGATGACCGTCGGCGTCGAAGGCTCCGTCGCACGTGATCAGCCGGAGTACCGGCTCGTCGGTGGTCGCGTAGACCTTCTCGGTGGGGAAGGCCTTCTTGCTGACGGTCTCCGTGCCGGTGACCGTGAAGTCGGTCCTGCCCCCTTCCCCGTCGTACACGGTGATGTCCGCGCCCTCGGCGATCGTGTGCAGGTCGTGGAAGACGCCCTTGCCGAACCGCGTGTCGTTGTGGCCGATGAGGACGGCTGCACCGGGCTCTCCGGGGACTGCACCACCCGCGTACCAGCCTGCCGTCATGCCCTTCTCGGCGGGTGGGACCTCCACCGTGCCGTCCTCGTTCAGCCCGAGCCGCAGCAGCGCGGTGTCCACCCCCAGCGAGGGGACCGTCAACCGTGTCGGCGACGGTGCCTTGGGCGCTTCCGGTACGCCTGACACCCGGGGCGTGTCCGAGGCCGTCCTGACGGACGTCCGGGGTGTGTCGGCCGTGCCGCACCCGCTGACAGGAACGAGCAGCAGGCCGGCTGCTGTCAGGGACGCGGCTGCCCGCCTTGTCGAGTGCGCGGTGAGGGGCATGGGGAACTCCGGTGCGGTGAGAGGGCGGAAGAGGGAGCCGGGGAACGGCGGGTGGCGCCGCCCCCGGGCGGGAGCGGCGCCACCGTGAGCCGGGGATCAGCCGTCGCGCAGTGCGGCGGAACGGCGGCGCAGCACGAGGACGCCGGCGCCCGCGAGCAGCACCGCGCCGGCCGCGGAACCGTACAGCGCGGTGCCGGTGGCGCTCTGCGCCGGGCGCTCCCCGGCGTCGACGCCGCCTCGCGGCACCGTGCCGGCCGGCACGGACTCGGCCGGCACCGGGGTCGCCGCCTCGGTGGGTTCACCGCTTTCGGGCGCGGGCGCGGCGCTCGGGCTCGCGGTGCGCTCGGCGGGCGCCGGTGTGGGCGTGCCGTCGGCGACTGCCACGGCGGACGGAAGCAGGACCGCGCCGAGGCCGGCAGCGGCGAGTACTGCGGTGCGCAGGGTCGGGCGAAGGGACATGAGGAACTCCGATTCCAGCTCGGCGTTGGTGGTGCCCGCGCACGGATGCGCGTCGGGCGCCGGGCATGTCCTCAGACTGGAGTGGAGTTGTGAGGAAGCTGTCAGACCGCCGTGTCCATCGGATCAGGGCCGCCCGGCGGGAGCCGCAGGGTGAACACCGATCCCCGGCCCACCGTGCTGGTCACACCGGTCGTCCCGCCGTGCGCCTCGACGAGTTTGCGGACGATCGCCAGTCCCAGGCCGCTGCCCCCGGTGCGGCGGCTGCGGGACTTCTCCGCCCGCCAGAACCGGTCGAAGACGTACGGCAGGTCCTCCGGCGCGATGCCGCCGCCGGTGTCCGCGACCTCCACGACCACCCGTTCGTCCGCTCCCCCGGACCCGGTGGCGAACGACCGCAGGGTCACCCTCCCCCCGGCCGGGGTGTGGCGTACGGCGTTGGACACCAGGTTGCCGATCGCCTGCCGCAGCCGGACCGGGTCGGCCGAGAGCTCGGGGGCCGGCCCGTGCCCGTCCGGGAAGGCCACGGCGAGGCCCACCCCGGCCGCTTCGGCCTGCGCCTGGTGCGCCGCCACCACGTGGGCGAGCAGTTCCTCGATCCGGACGGGGCCGGGGTGCAGGCGCAGGACCCCGGCATCGGCCGCAGACAGGTCCTGGAGGTCGTCGATGATGTGCTGCAGTTGCAGGGCCTCCTCCAGCAGTGAGGAGATGAACGTCGCGTCCGCTTCGGCGACTCCGTCCTGGGCACCCTCCAGCCATCCTCGGATGTTGCTCAGAGGGGTGCGCAGTTCGTGCGCCACGTCGCTGACCATCACCTTGCGCTGTTCCTCCAGCCGGGCGCGGTGCGCCGACATGTCGTTGAAGGCGGCGGCCAGCCTGCCGATCTCGTTGTCCGCAGCCACCACCACCTGCGACGGGTCCTCCCCGTCCCGCATGCGCTGCGCCGCTCCGGTCAGCGCGTGCAGCGGCCGCACGAGCCGGACTCCGGCGAGCACCGAGGCGCCGACGGTGAGCGCGAGGACGAGCGCCGCGACCCCGGTGATCTTCGCCGTGTTCGCAGGCGACAGCTCGAAGCCGGGGACGGCGCCACCTCCCGGATCGCTGATGAACAGCAGCGCGGGTGAGGCGACGTACGAACTGAGCTGTTCCTGGCGGGCGATGCCGACGCACGAGGCGATGTCGCGGTCGTTCTCGCTGTCGAGGGACACGGAGGTGGGGGACGCCGTCGGCATGAGCTCCCGGGGCACGCTGACGCCGGGAGCGGGGGTCGGCGCGGGCACCGCCGTTGCGGGGTGGGGTTCCGGGTCCGTGTTCCATGAGAGGTCGAGATCGAGCCGTACGGCCTCGCGGCCCTGCCGGTCCAGGCAGGCGTTGACGAGTTCGTTGAGTGCGGTGAGCGCCTTCGCCTCCGTTCCGGTGGGGGTGTCCAGGGCGTCGGTGGCGCACCGGCTGCCGCGCACCCGGTCCGGGTCGTTGCCCACGACCTGGACGCGGGGCCGCCCGCTCGGTCCCTCGACCACGTCCGAGGCGATCCCGGACCGGCTGAGGCACTGCACCGCCTGGTCTGCGGTGCGCCTCAACGACGTACGTTCGGCCTCGGGCAGCCTGAACGGGCCCACGGCCCTCGGGTCGACCCTGGCGTTCCCGGAGCGCTGTTCCCCGTCCGTGCCGGGCGCCGCGATCGTCACGGACCCCGTGGACGGCTCCGGCCCCGTGGGCTCGGGGGCCACGGACAGGGGGTCGACGACGGCAGAGGCCTGCGGCGGCAGCGACGGGGGCGGCGGGGAGGAGTCGGCGGAGTCGGCGGAGTCGGCGAGTATCTCCCGGCTCTGCTTCGTCAGCGTGATCCGCCGGCCGGACGCGTCGGCCAGCTCGTCGACGGTGGGGCCCACGCCGTCCCAGGTCGGATGTCCGGCCGCGTAGGCGAGCAGGGCGTCGAGGACCCGGGTGTCGGCGGCCAGGTTGCGGCCCTGTTCCTGCTCGATCGCACCGGACGTGGTCTGCACGGCCAGCCACGCGGTCGCGGCGACCGAACACGCCGCGACGAGCGCCGACACCGCCAGCAGCCTGCCGAGAAGGCTCTTGCGCAGGGGAAGCCGCAGACGCTGTCCGCCGTGCTCAGCCCGTCCAGGCACGCGGGGAACCCTTCTGCGGGTCCATGAGTTTGTAGCCGACTCCGAACACCGTGACCAGCCGGACCGGGCGACGGGGCGCGCGCTCGATCTTCTTGCGGAGGTTCATGATGTGCACGTCGACCGTGCGACTGCTGATGTACCGGTCGAAGCCGTGGAGTTCGGCGAGCAGTTGCTCGCGGGTGAAGACCCGTCCGGGCTCGGCCGCCATGGTCGCGAGGAGCCTGAACTCGCCTGGTGTGCACTCGATTCCCGTGCCGTCGACGGCGACCTCGTGGCGTACGGGGTCGACGGCGAGCGTTCCCACCCGCAGCACATGGTCTTCCTCGCGTACCCGTTGCCGCCGGGTGCGCCGCAGGAGGGTGCGCACACGTGCCATGAGCTCGCGGGGACTGTAGGGCTTGGTCATGTAGTCGTCAGCGCCCAGGTCCAGTCCGAGGAGCAGGTCCTCCTCCGTCGCCCGGGCGGTGAGCATGAGGACCGCCAGTTCCCTCTCCTCGGCGCGCAGGATGCGGACCACGTCGAGGCCGTCCGCCCCCGGCATCATCACGTCGAGGACGAGCAGGTCCGGTGCCCCCTGACGCGCCTGCTCGAGAGCGGCGAGGCCGTCCGGCACCACTGTGACCGCGTGGCCTTCGCGTTCGAGGTAACGGCGGACCAGCTCGGCTTGTTTGGCGTCGTCTTCCGCGACTATGACGTGTGCGCACACGCGGTCGATCGTAGAGGAGGGCCGGGCCGCGGCCGTCGGCAGTGGTGCGGCACGGGCCGCCCCGGAGCGGCTCGGTGACGAACGGCTCCTGGGCGGCCCGGGTGGTCAGCAGACGCCGTCGCCCGGCTTCGGGTTGCCCAGGCCGAACAGGGGGCGCAGCTTGAGCCCGGCCCAGGTACCGATGAGTGCGACCGCCCCCCACAGCCAGCCGCTCAGGCTGCCCGAGGAGACGCCCGCCAGGTAGGCGCCGATGTTGCAGCCCCCGGCAAGCCGTGCGCCGACACCCATCAGCACACCGCCGAGCACCGACGCGACGGCGGTGCGCCAGGGGATGCCTCGGTGCAGGGCCCAGGTACCGCCGAGCGCGGCGGCCACCGCGGCACCGATCATGATGCCGAGGTCGGTGAGGCTCGTCTTGTCGGCCAGGACGGGGCCCGCCAGCATCTCCGCGTTGCCGGCCTGCCGCCACCAGCTCCAGTTCTCCGGGTGGCCCCCCAGGGCGCCCACGAGTTCCGAACCCCACAAACCGAACGCGCTCGTGACGCCCCAGGCTCCGCCGGAGACCAGGAGCACGCCGGCGCCGAGCACGGACAGCGCCAGCGCACCGGCCGCCAGCGGCCAGGAGCCGCGGACGGCCCGCACGGCCGCGGTGCGGGCCGAGGGCACGGCGCCGACGGGCGGCGGGTTGCGCCGGGCCTGCACGCGTCGAGTGACGAGTACGACCAGCAGCAGCGCCGCGATCGTCACCGCCCATGAGCCGGCCCAGCCGATGTGGTCGGAGAGGACGACCGGCTCCCAGGCGGGAAGGTCCTTCCACAGGTCGAACTGCCAGGCGGCGAGCGTGGCACCCGCGATGAATCCGCCGAGGGTCAGGAGTACGGACGTCTGGCCCGAGCCGACGGCGAAGAGAGTGCCCGAGGCGCACGCGCCACCGAGCTGCATCCCGACGGCGAAGAGCAGCGAACCGACGATCAGGCCGACTCCGATCGCTCCCCCGGACGGCGCCGGCTGCGAGCCGAACAGCCCGGTGCCCGTGCCGATGACCAGCGCGAACAGCGTGGCCGTGGTGCCGAGCAGCAGCGCGTGCGCTCGCAGCCCGGTGCCGTTGCCGACGGCGACGAGCTGCCGCCAGGCGGAGGTGAAGCCGAACCGGGAGTGGAAGAGCGCGACGCCCAGGCCGAGCCCCAGCAGGAGCAGCACGCCGGGCCTGGCGCCGTGTGCGGACCACACGTAGGCGGTCAGCGCCACGGCGAGCAGTCCGGACACGGCCAGTGGTGTCCTGCGCACCGGGGGCAGGGGCGGCGCCTCCGGGGCCGGCGCGGAAGTGGGGGAAGTGACGAACAGGGCGGGCGGTACGCGCGGCGGCGCGGCCTGCCCGGCAGGTGGCGCGGTGGTCACGAGTGGTCTCCGGATGGTGCTCGGACGGACGGCGGCATGGGCTGCCGACGGCGCGGTGCGCGCTGCCGGCACGGGCTTCAGCCGCTACAGAGCCCGTCGTCGACGCACCAGGCCGAGTGCGCGAACAGCGCGAGGCACAGGGGCAGGACCGATGCAGACATGCGTACGAGAATACGGACGGCCTCGCTCCGGATGCCGGGTCGTCTCGCCATGCGGAACCTCTTCGAGACGGCGTCCGCCCCGGCCCCGGCCGACGCGAGCGCCCGCGCATGGCTCAGCGGCTCGTCACCCCGCCGAAGGACCGGTGTACGCCCCGGGCGGTCCGGTGAGGCCGGGGATTACCTCAGCGGTAATCGACCCTCCGCGACAGGTACGGCACGCTGCGGTAGCGGGCAGGGCGGCACACGGCAGGTGGGCCGCCGCCCGGCCGGGCCTTCGCCGACGAGGCGGAGGCCGGGCCCCGGGGACGCGCCGTCCGGTGCGCCCGTTCAGACGAGAGGACACCGTTGTGACCATGCACGAGGACGCTGTCGAGCGCTACTTCGCCGCTTGGAACGCCGCCACCCCGGAGGACCTGGCCAAGGCCGTCGCCTCGGCGTTCACCGAGGACGGCACCTACACCGACCCGCTGGGCGAGGCGAAGGGCCACGAGGGGATCACCGCGGCGATCGCCGGCGCCCAGCAGCAGTTCCCGGGTTTCACCTTCACGCTCACCGGCACGCCGGACGCTCATCACCACCTGGTGCGCTTCACGTGGGACCTGGTGTCCACCGCGGACGGGTCGGCTCCCGCCGCCGGCTTCGACGTGATCACCCTCGCCGACGACGGCCGCATCACGAGCGTCGCCGGCTTCCTGGACCGCCTCCCGGGAGCCTGAGCCCTCGGCTCAGTGTGCCGCGCGCAGGGCGGCGGCCGTCTCCGTGTCCGCGGGCAGGAACGTCTCGACCGCCAGCTCGGAGACGGTCACGTCCATCGGTGTGTTGAACGTCGTGACCGTCGAGATGAACGACAGCACCCGGCCACCCGCCTCGATCAGGAGCGGCAGCGCGAGGGGAGGGCCGGCCGCCGCTCCGGGCCCGGCCGGGCCGGCGGGGGCGTCACCGGCCGGTACCGGATAGGCGGCGACCTCCTCGTACAGGCCGCGCAGGGGCCGGGAGGAGCGCAACGCGGCTTGTCGCTCCATCCGTTCCAGCAGATGGGCACGCCACTCGGCCAGGTTGCGGATGCGCGGGGCCAGACCCTGCGGGTGCAGCGTCAGGCGCATGGCGTTCATGGGCGGCTGGAGCAGGTGGCCGGCGACTCCGTCGAGCAGCAGGTGTACACCCCTGTTCGCCGTCACCACGTCGTACATCCCGTCCATCACCAGTGCGGGGTGCGGTTCGTAGGCGGTGAGGAGCTGCTCCAGGCCGGCCCGGAGCGTCGTCATCGCGGGGGCGGCCAGCGACGTCTCCGGGTACGAGGGGGCGTATCCAGCGGCCAGCAGCAGCGCGTTGCGGTCCCTCATCGGCACGTCCAGCTGCTCGGCCAGGTGCAGCACCATGGAGCGGCTGGGCGTGGACCTGCCGGTCTCGATGAAACTGATGTGGCGTGCGGAACTGTCGGCCTTCAGCGCCAGTTCGAGCTGCGTGACACGTCGAAGCCTGCGCCAGCCCCGCAGCAGGCTCCCGACGCTCACGTCGTCGACCGTCCTGGTCATGGCAGTCGTCATACCCAGGACGCTATCCGATCCGCCGGTACCGGACAGGCCCGCATCCGGGGAATGACGCGCGACCGCTCGCACCCTGGCCGGAACAGCCATGGCCCCCGCGCACGGCACGTCACCCGGCACAGGCGCGCGCCGCTGCCCGGACGACGGAACCATTGACAGGCTGTGAGCCGGGCGGCAAACTCACCGCACACAGTGAACAAAAGTTCACTATGCGAACAGAGCCGGAAGCGCCCCCACGCGGGCGGCGGATACGACTGACGCCCGCGGGGCCGGCCGGCGCTCGGCCGTGCGGGGCGGCGCGTGGCCCGCCCCTGGGCGGGTACGCACCCGAGGACGAGGGAGAACGAGACGTGCACACGACCGTAGGAATCATCGGGGGTGGTCCTGCCGGGTTGCTGTTGTCCCGCCTGCTCCACCGCGCGGGCGTCGACTGCGTCGTCCTGGAGAGCCGCGACCGCGCCTACGTCGAGCAGCGCCAACGGGCGGGCATCCTCGAGCAGTCCACCGTCGACGCCCTTCGCGAGGCGGGAGCCGCCGAACGGCTGGACACCGAGGGACTGGTGCACGACGGCGTGGAACTGCGATGGGAGGGCCGGGCGCACCGGATCGACTTCCCTTCGCTGACGGACGGCCGACGCGTGTGGGTGTACGCGCAGACGGAGGTCGTCAAGGACCTCATAGCCCTGCAACTGGCCGACGGCGCCGCCCTCCGCTTCGGGGCCGAGGTCCACTCCGTCGAGGGCGCCGACACCGGCCGGCCGAGGATCCGCTACACCTACGGCGGCCACGACGAGACCCTGACATGCGACTACGTCGTCGGCTGCGACGGCTTCCACGGGGTGACCCGGGCAGCCGCCCCCGAGGGGGCCCTGCGCACCTACGAGCGCGTGTACCCCTACTCGTGGTTCGGCATCCTGGCCGATGTGGCACCGTCCTGCGACGAGTTGGTCTACGCCCACTCCCCGCGCGGCTTCGCGCTGCACAGCATGCGGTCGCCCGAGGTCAGCCGGCTGTACTTCCAGGTACCCAACGGCACGGATCCGGCCGACTGGACGGACGAACAGATCTGGGACGAGCTCGACGCCAGGTTCGCACGCGACGGATGGAAGCTGGAACGCGGGCCGATCACCGCCAGGAGCGTTCTGCCGATGCGCAGTTCGGTCACCGAGCCGATGCGGTACGGCCGGGTCCTCCTGGCCGGCGACGCCGCGCACATCGTGCCGCCCACCGGCGCCAAGGGACTCAATCTGGCGGCTGCCGACGTCGTGGTGCTGGGGCGGGCACTGATCCGGCAGCACAGGACCGGCGAGTCCGACCTGCTGGACGCCTACTCCGACACATGTCTGCGCCGTGTATGGCGGGCCGAGCACTTCTCCGCCTTCATGACCACGACGCTGCACACCGATCCGGACCAGAGCCCCTTCGATACGCGGCTCCAGATCGCCCAGCTCGACCGGATCGCCGCCTCACCGCACGCGGCGGCCGAACTCGCCATGAACTACGCGGGGTTGCCGCTTCCGTAGACGACACGGCACCTCCCGGGCAGGCGGCTGCGACGGCCGAGCTCGCGGCCGACACCGGACTGCTGCCTTACTCCGGCCGGCACGAGGAGGGGAGGCGGTGAAGCGGACCGTGCCGAGCTCGACACCGAAAGCAGGGGCACGGAAGCCCCCTCGCGCGGCGAACCGCCTGCCCGGTCCGGGCTCGACCGCGCATGCCCGTGCCTGTCTCCAGCGCCGCTTTCCGGCCGAAGCCGGGCTTTTCGCCGGAGTACCGCACGGGCGTCGTCGCAGGTCAGGCGGTAGTTCTCGGTTGTACCACCGCATTTCGTCCATATGGTGGACACTGCGCGAGCGACCCGCGCACCGCCTCCGAGCTGCCCGAACGGTCATTCGGTAGGGCGAGGGCGCGCGGGTCGGGCCGGAAAGCACTGATCGATGTGCACTCACTGTCCGCAGGCATCAGACTCCCCACCGCAACCGCACCCCGCGTACCGAAGGAGAAGTTCGCATGCGTGACCAGCTCTGCAGAATCGGCGCCATCGCCACGGTGTCCGCACTGATCGTGACCGGCACGGCCGCCGCGGGCGTCGCCCAGGCCCGGCCGGCGCAGCCGGCCGGGCTGTACGCCCCGTCGGCGCTCGTCCTCTCGGTCGGCAAGGGCGGCGCCGCCGCTGCGACCGTCCAGCGGGCCGTCACGCTGAACTGCGCGCCCCGCCCCGGTGGAAGCCACCCCGCGCCGGCTGCGGCCTGCGCGGAACTGCACGCCGTGGAAGGTGAGTTCGCACAGCTGACCGCACCGATGCCGCAGGGCTCCTGCACACGCCAGTGGGACCCCGTCACCCTCGACGCGAGCGGTGTGTGGGAAGGCCGTCGCGTCTCCTGGTCGGCGACCTTCGGCAACGCGTGCGAGATGCACGCGAGCCTTGCCGAGGGGCCGGTCTTCGCCTTCTGACCGATCGCGTCCCGTGGGCACGGGCCGGGCACAGGACGGGCCGGTCCCGGGCTGGAAGAGACCCGGGGGCCCGCCGGGGCCCCTCCGGACCTGCGAGTCCGCGACCGGCGCCGCCCTCGCCGCAGTGGTGCGCGGCGAGGGCGGAACGGGCGGGGGCCGGCCGCTACGGGAGTCGGCGACCTGCCGTCCGCCCGGTGGCCGTATCGGCCCGCTCGCGGACGTGACCGCCGAAGTTCCCGGGTTCCCTAGGGAGTCACCGGGTCACCGTCCACTTCTGGTTGGCGGCGCCGGTGCAGGTCCAGATCTGCAGACGGCTTCCGTTGGCACTGCTCCCACCGCTCACGTCCAGACACTTGTTCGCCTGCGGATTGACGATGTCCCGGGCGGCCGGCGTAGCCCACTGCTGCGCCGCCGACCCGTTGCAGTCCCACAGCTGCACCCGGGTCCCGTCCCCCGTGCCACCCGACGCGACGTCCAGGCACTTGCCCAGAGCCCGGACGGTCCCGTCGCCACCCACCGTCCACTTCTGCGCCGCCGTACCGTTGCAGTCGTAGAGCTGTACCGGTGTCCCGTTCGCCACCGCTCCGCCCGCGACGTCCACGCACTTGCCCGCCAGACCGGTGACGGGTCCGCCGCCACCCGGCTGACCGCCGTCGGTGCTGACGCGGACGTAGTCGACGAGGAGCTGCTGCGGGAAGACCGTGCTGCCGTCCGGGTCACCGGGCCAGTACCCGCCGACCGCCAGGTTGAGGATGACGAAGAAGGGCTTGTCGAAGACCCACTGCTTCCCGCCTAGATCGGCCGGGGTGCGCCGCTGGTAGACGGTGCCGTCGACCGACCAGGTGATGGCGTTGGGGCTCCAGTCGACGGCGAAGGTGTGGAACGCGTCGGCGAACGCCTGCCCGCCGGGCAGCGAGTAGCCGGCGCCTATGCCCCCGCTGCCCGAGTAGCCGGGACCGTGCAGGGTGCCGTGCACGACGGACGGTTCGAAGCCGACGTTCTCCATGATGTCGATCTCGCCGCTGTTGGGCCAGCCGACCTGCCCGATGTCGTTGCCCAGCATCCAGAAGGCGGGCCATATGCCCTGCCCGCGCGGGATCTTCATCCGGGCCTCGACACGGCCGTACGTGGTGGTGAACCTGCCCGCCGTGTTCAGGCGGGCGGACGTGTACTCGCACCGCCCGTACCAGCACTGGTAGTTGCCGGGATTCTCCTTGCGGGCGGTGATCACGAGATTGCCCTGGCCGTCGAGCGTGGCGTTCCGGTTGCCGGCGGTGTAGTACTGCCGCTCGTGGTTGCTGACGTTGTCACCGGTCTCGATCTGCCACTTGCCGCCGTCGACGGCGGAACCGGCGGGTCCGTCGAACTCGTCGGCGAACGTGACGGCCGCCGCCGCGGTGTGCGAAGTGGCCGCCGTGCGCTCGGCCACCGGCATAGGCGCGCTCTGCGCGAGACCGGTGGACAGCGAGGCGAGGCCGAGCGCCATGACGAGGGACACGATCAGGCGTCGGGACGAACGGAGGGAACTCATACCTTCTCCCTTCGGGGAGCGCAAGGGAATGACGTGCGCATGTCATTCAGATCCGGGCAGGCACCACATCGAGCTTCCCCGCGCACCCCGAACGGACCGGAGGGGAGGTGAAGGCCGGGAGCGCTTAGTTCAGTTCTTGATTTAAGAAACGAACGTCGGATGTGTCAAGAGCTTGGTATGGACCGCAGCCCTCGGCCGTGCGTCCGGGGGTGCGGCCGACGGCCGGAACGGCACCCGCACCGGCCGACCCGCGCCCCGCAGCCCACCCGTCGCGCACGGACACGGGGGACCACGATCAGCCCCGGGTGCGGCGATGCGGGGCCGCGTCGTGGAGACTTGAGAAGCCGGGCGGCAGCCGTCCCCGGCGGAAGACCTCACAGCCGGGCACGGAGAGCGCGACAGGAGCGCCGCCGCGCTGGAGCACCGGAACGACGCCGACGAGGGGGACACGATCGATACCGCCGAAACGGACCGGCACCCGCTGGACTCCACCAGCGTGGCGAACGCGAGGAACACTCTCCTGGAACTCCTGGGCCGCGCGGGCATGTTCCGCGGTGAGGCCGAAGAGCTGATCGCGCTCGTCGAAGCCGGCGCGATCGCGGAGGCCCACAGCGAGGCCGGGAAGGCGGAGGACCTGCCGGCCGGGAGGGGGGAGGACTACGCCACCGGCTGGCACGACGGCGCCCGGGCCGTCGGCGACGGGCTCGCCCGCGTCGCCGAGCGGGCCCTGGAGCGTGCCATCGGCCCAACGACGAGCGACTCGGTGGAGGACGCCGCGCGGGTGCGTCACCCCGTCGGGAGGATGGACGTGGAGCGGGCGAAGGTCGCCGTCACGCCGCACTTCCTGGCCTTCAGCGACACGTCGGACCTGGACCCCGAGGTGTCGGACGAGGTCCTCGGCGCCCTCCTCGGCACGATGAGCGTCGTGGCGAGGGTCGGGTACGCCGGACGGCTGGAGCAGTTCACCGAAGCCCACCGGGAGCGGCTGTCGCGGCTGTACGCGCGGTTCGGCCCGCACAGCCGCATCGCCGTCCACGGCCGCTACTCCCTCCTCCACTCCCCCACGAGCATCGCGGTGCTCGAACGGCTCACCTCCGCGCCGTCGGCGCTCCGGACGGAATGGGAACACGCGGAGCTGCCCCCCGCGTGGCTGGAAGGCCTGGAGACGGCCTGGCGCGCTTCGGAGATCCCGCGCAGCTGACGGGGGCCGGGGGCGGAGGGCCGTGGCCGGCCCGGGCCGGTCCGTACGGCGGACGTGGGGCACCCCCACTCACGGGTGCCCCACGTCCGTGGCCGGGCCCGGGAGTCAGCCCAGCGGTTCGATCCGGATGTCGCGGAATCGCACCTTGTTCCCGTGGTCCTGGAGACGGATCGCTCCGGCCGACGGGCCCTCCGCCGCGCCCGCGCCGGTCGGGCCGTCGACGGCGATGTCGTCGTGGATCCTCCGGCCGTTCCAGACCACTGTCACGCGGGCGTCGGCCGTCTTGCGTCCGCTCTCGTCGAACCGCGCCGCGCGGAAGGTGACGTCGTACGTCTGCCAGGTCTCCGGGGCCGTGGCGGCGTTGATGTCGGGCGCCTTCTTCTGGTAGATGGCCCCGGCCTCGTTCGTGTCGGGGGTGGTGTCGCCGTACGAGTCGAGGATCTGGAGCTCGTAGCGGTCCTGGAGATAGATGCCGCTGTTTCCCCTGTCCTGGCCGGTCACGTCGTCCGGCAGCAGCGGCACCCGGAACTGGAGCCGCAGCCTGAAGTCCTGGTAGGCGTCCTTGGTGCGGATGTCACCGCAGCAGACCTCCATCGACCTCTCGTCGGCCGTCGGCCATTCGACCCGGCGGCCGTCCGTGTGCTGCCACTGGTCCTGGGAGGCGGTGGTGCCGTCGAAGAGGGAGACCGGTGCACCGTGAGGGCGCACGGTGATCATGTCGAGGTTGACATGACCGGCGTCCCCTGGATCGAAGCGGTAGGACAGGGTGTTGGGTCCGGCGTGCAGGCGGACCCGCTCCGTCTGCGTGGACCAGGCGTCCCAGGTGCCGGTGGGGGCGAGTTCCGTCTGCCCCACCTTCCTGCCGTTGACGTGGAGGGACAGCGGCTTGGTGCCCCGGTAGGGGTCCGGGCCGTTGGAGTAGCGCAGGTTGACGTCGTACTCGCCCACTGCGGGGACCGTCACGTCGAAGGTCGTGGCGGCCTTGCCCTCCGTCCGGTAGCCGTCGACGAAGCCGCTGCCCGAGTAGCCGGTGTGGTCGGTGTTGATGCCGGCCGTCCCGGTGAGCCGTGCCTCCTCCGCCTCGTACAGCGTGGCCGGCGGCGGCTGCTTGCCCGGCAGTGCGTTGAGCGTGTACCAGGCCTCCGTGCTCCACAGCGTCTCACCGGAAGCGGAGGCGAAGGGGCGCGGAGAGCGGAGGTGTACGACCCGGCCGGGCTTGAGCCCGGCGAGGCGTACCCGCACCGTGCGTCCGTCGTCGGCGAGCGTCGCCGAGCTCACCGCGAGCTGCTCCTCGCCGATCTTCGGACCGCCGTAGTCGGACGTCGGTGTGTAGCGCCACTGCTCCGCCCGGTAGCTCGTCGCCAAGTGCTCCGCGGTGGCCTCCGACAGCGGCTGGGTGTACTCCAGGTCGAAGCCGCCGGGGACCGCACGCATCTCCTTGACGTCGAAGGTGTTTCCGCCGTTCGGTGTGAGTTTCTGCAGGCCGAACTTCAGTTTCCCTTCCTGGCCCCAGTTGCCGTCGGCACCGAGACCGCCCGCGTATATCGCACCGTCGGGGCCCATGGTGATGCGGTTGACGCCCGCCTCGAGTCCCTGGGTGTAGCGGAACACGGCCCCCTGGTACTGGCCCTTCACCTTCTCCAGGTAGGCCCGCTGGAGTCCGCCGTAGGTGACGTCCCCGATCAGCATCTGCCCGGCGAAGCGGCCCTCCGTCAGCTGGAGGGGCGTGCTGGGTGAGTTGCCGATCTCGTTCTGCGGCAGCCACACGACCGGCTGGGTGACCGGCCGGTTGTCGAACGGGCCCGACGGCTCGGTGTAGTGGTTGAAGAAGCGGTCCTGCTTGATGTGGACGAGCTTCGATGCCGGCAGCCAGCCGCCCTGGTTGTCGGTGGTGAAGATGTCGCCGCCGGGGCCCCAGCCGATTCCGTTCGGGGTCCGCAGGCCACCCGCGACCGGGTGGATCCTGCCCGTCTTCTTGTTGATCCGGTACGTCGTGCCGCGGCCGGGCGCAGGCTGCGGAGTGGTCGTGGCCCCGCCGTAGTCGATGGCGACGGAGAGGTTCACGTAGAAATGGCCGTCGCGGTAGAGGAGCCCGAAGGCGAACTCGTGGAAGTTGCCGCCGTAGGGCCAGGTCGCGACCGTTCGGTACTCGTCGGTGACGAGGTCCTTGTCGCTGTCGACGAGTTGTGTCAGTTCGTGCTTCTGCGAGACGTACAGCGAACCGTCGACGAACGTGATGCCCATGGGCTCTCGCAGCCCCTCGGCGATCTTCGTCACCGTCACCTTGTCACGGCTCGTGGCACCCGTGACGTGGTCGAGGAGGTACACCTCGCCGGCCTCGGTCTCGGAGCCACCCCACGTCGACAGGGCCAGGCGCCCGTCGGGCAGCCAGTCCATGCCTGTCACCTGCGGTTCGAAGCCGTCCGGGCGGAGGTCGGTGAGGTCGAGGTCGGGACGTACGGCGGTGAGCGGCAGACCGTCGCCAGGGGTGTCCGTGCCGGATTCGCACTCCTTGCGGCCCGGCGCCGTGACCCGGACGACCCCGGCGTCGGTACTCAGGGCCTCACCGGGGATGACACCGAAGTCAGCGGCACCCGGTGGCCTCCAGGACAGCGTCAGCTGTTGCCCGCCGCCCCGCTCGAAGTAGTCGATCCGGAACGGGTGCAGCCCTTCCGTCAGTCGGGCGGACCCGTCCTTGGGCTCGGCGCCGTGCAGGCCGTCGTGGTCGATGACCTCCCGGTCGTCGATGACGAGCCGGGAGCCGTCGTCACTGTTCAGCCGGAAGGTGTACGTCCCGTCGGCGGGGACGACCAGGTAACCGCTGGCCTCGGCCACGAAGTTGTCGGCGAAGCCGCCGAAGTCCCCGGCGGTCGACCAGTCCACGGTCGGCATCAGCTTGTCGTGGTTGGGTGTCTGGCCGGGTTTGAGCGTGCACAGGGAGCTGAGTGGTACCTGGGTGTCGAAGACGCGCAGGGTGACGCCCGGTTCCTGGGGCGGTATGTCGTCGGCTGCGGCGGCGGCCGGGGGCGCGGCCCAGACACCTCCCGCGAGGAAGCCTCCGACGAGCAGGGCGGTGAGCTGTTTTCGGGCACGCTGGACCAGCCGTCGATGCATCGGTCCTCCAGAAGGGGGGTCGCACTCCGGTGGGGCTGTACGGATCCGCTCACGAGCAATACGCCTACGGTTGCGCCGCCACGCTAGGGGCCTTCTGCTGAAGAAGTCCATACTTTGTCATCTGTGAGTTCAAAGTTCGGCGCACTGCTCCCGGCACCGACGAGCGGGCGTCACTTCCTGGCCTGGGTCCTGGGCAGCCTGGTGGCCCCGGGCAGCGAGTACGCAGGAGCCGAGCACCCACCAGAAGGTGTCCGGCAGCGGGTTCTTGGCACCGGCCCGGCCGGCTGGGGCAGCGCGCGGGGTGCGGCGACGGGCCGTCGCCGTCCGCTGCGGTGGAGCCGGGGGCCCGCAGCGGCGCCCAGCGCCGAGGCGAGAGGTGCGGCGCGTGAACGGGCAGTACTCCCCGGACCGGAGCCGGGATCGCCCCGGCGCACGACGAGAGGCGTGTCCGTCCTCCGCCGGGCCCCGGCCCGCGCCCGCCCGCGTGTCCGTCCGGTGGGGCCTCAGACCTCGGAGCCGGCGGTGGACGCGTCGGCGTGGGCGAGCGGCAGCGTGAAGACGAAGCGGGTGCCGGGAGTGTGGTCCGTGTCCACGGCGATGCTCCCCCCGTGGTACTCGACGATCTTCTTGCAGAGCGCGAGGCCGATGCCGTTGCCCGGGTAGGTGTCACGGGTGTGGAGCCGCTGGAAGATCACGAAGATCCTCTCCGCGTACTCCGGGCCGATGCCGATCCCGTTGTCGCTCACGGCGAACTGCCAGCGGGGACGGACGCCCTCGGCTCCGTCGGCACCGTCCGCGCCTCCCACGGGTCCGGCGGCGCCGAGGTGGATACGGGGCACGGTCCCCGGGGCACGGAACTTGATGGCGTTGGAGATCAGGTTCTGCAACAGGACACCGAGCTGGGCCGGGTCTCCGTGGACCGTGGGCAGGGGGTCGTGGGTGAGCACGGCTCCGCTCTCCTCGATCGCCATCGCCAGGGAGTTGGTGGTCCGGCGCAGCACGGTCTCGAGGCTGACGTCGGCGTCCTCGGCGTGCAGACGTCCCACGCGGGAGAAGGCGAGGAGGTCGCCGATGAGGGTCTGCATGCGGTTGGCGCCGTCGACCGCGAAGTCGATGTACTGCTTGGCGCGGTCGTCGAGCTGATCCGCGTAGCGGCGTTCCAGGAGCTGGCAGAAACTGGCGACCTTGCGCAGCGGCTCCTGCAGGTCGTGGGAGGCCACGTAGGCGAACTGTTCGAGTTCCTCGTTGGAGCGGCGCAGTTCGGCCGCCTGTTCCGCGAGCTGGGCCCGGGCACGGTCGCTGAACTCCAGCTCGCCGGCCAGGCGGCGGCGCATCCCGTCCACGTCCGCCGCCAGCGCTCGCAGGTCGGCGGGGCCGGAGGGGGCGATGGCGTGCTCGAACCGGCCGTCCGCGATCTCCTGTACGTCCGTGCGCAGCCTGTCCAGCGGTATCTGGACGCCCCTGCGCAGCCCGGCGAAGGCGAGCGCGATGAGGGCGATGACCACACAGGCGATCGCGGTGAAGACCGTGTTGCGCAGGGTCCGTGCCGCCTCGAGGTCGCGGAGCGACCGGTCCCGTTCGGCCTCGATGTGGGTCTGCTGTCCGGCCAGCGCGGCACGGAGGGCGTCGAAGGTGGCCTTGCCCGACTCGGTGTGCTGCTGAGCGGATACGACGGGGTCGGCCGATTCGCTGACGGGCCGGGCGGTGGTCACCTGCCACCGCTCGGAGTGTTCTCGCACCCGCGCGAGGTCGGCCGTCGCCCGCTCGTCGCCCTCGGCCAGGCGCGCCAGCTCGCCGGCCGCGGCCCTCTCCTGGGTGACGCCGTCCCGGTACGGCTCGAGGAACTCGCGCTTCCCCGTCATTCCGTAGCCACGGATACCCGTCTCCTGGTTGATCAGGGCGCTCTCCATCCGGACGGACGCGATCAGGGCCGGCGACCAGCGCCCGGTGAGCCGTTCGTTGACGTCGGTGGCGTGAGCGAGAACCCAGACGCCGCACCCGGTCAGGGCGAGGAGGAGCACGAGCACTGCCGCCGAGCCGGCACCGAGCCAGCCTCGGGTGGTCCAGCCGCCCGGGACGGACCGCGGCGGAAGGGTGACCGGGTCCTGCTGCACGGTGTCTATCTGCACGGGTTCATCCTCCATGGGCCCGGCAGCGCACCGGGCGGCGCCACCCTACCCGCGGGACAACCCTGGTTGTCGACGGGGTCCCGTGACGTCTACGGTGCATCCATGGCAGTAGAGACGGAGATCAGTCCGGAGCTGGAGGAACTGGCCGAACGGGCGCGACAGGCCGTCGCCGAGGCGGCCCGGCAGCTCGTCCTCCGCACGCCCGTGCCGGATACCGGCGCCCAAGGCCCGGACGAGCCCCGAGGGGACGCGCTCGCGTCTCTGCGTGCCTTGGCCTACCTGGGCAGGGCGGTGGAGGAGTGCGCGGCGCTGGCCGCACGGGCCGCCGCTCGGGAAGGCGCCGGCTATCCCCAGCTGGGGAAGGCCTGGGGCGTCAGCCGCCAGGGGGCCCGTAAACGCTGGCCCGGACTCGTCTTCACCACACGCCCCGCCTCACGCCCGCTACCCCGACACCAGACCCGGAGCTCGCTCATGAACGGCCTCGTCCCCCGCACCTACACCGTCCTGCTCGTGGAGGACGACATGGCCGACGCCATGCTGATCGAGGAGGCACTGACCGAGCACGGCATGGCGCGCGGGATCGAGCGGGCCGACGACGGGGTCGCGGCGCTGGAGTACCTCCGCGATCCGCGTAAGGACCGGCCGGACCTGATCGTGCTCGACCTGAACATGCCTCGGATGAACGGCCGCGAGCTGCTGAACGTCCTGAAGAACGACAGCGATCTGTCGAGCATCCCCATCGTCGTGCTGACCACGTCCGCCGCACCGGACGACGTCGAGGACGCCTACCGCCAGCACGCCAACGCCTATGTCACCAAACCCGTGAACCTCGACGACTTCATGGAGACCGTGCAGAGCATCGACTCCTTCTTCCTGGACACCGCCACGACTCCACCGCGGCACCTCGGCGACGACAGCTGAGGCGGAGCGGGGCGACGTCACGAGGAGGCGGCGGCCGTCCCGCTGCTCAGGCCGGCCGCCGCCCTCTCGCCGCCCGCGCGGGCCCCGCGCCGGGTGGCCCGTCAGCCGTACCGTCCGGGGGCCCGGCCCGATGCGGCGGGGCGCGCACCGGCGGGCGTGCGGCGTGCGCGTCGACGGCTGTGGGGCCGTCGACGTCAGATCGTCGCGGCGTCGATCACGAAGCGGTAGCGGACATCGCTGTCGAGCACTCGCTCGTACGCCTCGTTGACCTCGGAGGCGCTGATCAGTTCGATCTCGGCACCGAGTCCGTGCTCGGCGCAGAAGTCCAGCATGTCCTGGGTCTCCCGGATCCCGCCGATACCGGAACCGGAGAGGGACTTGCGGCCGCCGATGAGCGAGAAGAGGTTGACGGAGACCGGCTCCTCAGGGGCGCCGACGTTCACCAGCACACCGTCGGTCTTGAGCAGGGACAGATAGGCCCCGAAGTCCAGTGGCGCGGAGACCGTCGACAGGATGATGTCGAAGGTGCCGGCCAGCTCGTCGAAGGTCTCGGGGTCGCTGGTGGCGTAGTAGTGGTCGGCGCCCAGCTTCAGACCGTCGTCCTGCTTGCGCAGGGACTGCGAGAGGACGGTCACCTCCGCGCCGAGCGCGTGCGCGATCTTGACGCCCATGTGTCCGAGGCCGCCCATTCCGAGGACGGCGACCTTCGTGCCGGGCCCGGCGTTCCAGTGCTTCAGCGGGGAGTACGTGGTGATGCCCGCGCAGAGCAGGGGCGCGGCCTCGTCCAGCGACAGGCCGTCGGGTATGCGGAGGGTGTAGTTCTCGTCCACGACGATGTGCGTGGAGTAGCCGCCGTAGGTGGGCTCACCGTTCTTGTCCAGGGCGTTGTACGTGCCGGTGTTGCCCTTGGCGCAGTACTGCTCGAGGCCGGCCTCGCAGTTGTCGCACTCGCGGCAGGAGTCCACCATGCAGCCGACGCCGACACGGTCGCCCACGGCGAACCTGGTGACGCCGGGGCCGGTCTCGGTGACGATGCCGGCGATCTCGTGGCCGGGCACCATCGGGAAGATTCCCTTGCCCCAGCCGTCGCGGGCCTGGTGGATGTCCGAGTGGCAGATGCCGGCGAACTTGATGTCGATCAGGACGTCGAACTCGCCGACCGCGCGACGCTCGATGGTGGTGCGCTCCAGCGGAGCGTCGGCGGAAGGCGCGGCGTACGCGGTGACAGAGGTCATGCGGGAGTTCTCCTAAGGAGTGGTCCTGCGCCCGGCGGCTTTCGGTCCGGGCACGCGGTCCAGCCTGCCCCGCCGGGCCGTCTTCACCCAGGCCACGGTTCTGCGTACGTCCAGTGGTCCTACTACTGGCGGGGTCAGGATGCCGTGCGTACGTCCGTGGATACTGGACTCATGGACGAGCAGCCTGCACCTCAGCGGCGGACCGCCGGTGACCGGGGTACCGGTGACGGCACGGGGCGCGCCCTCGACCGGCGCGCCGAGCTCAGTGAGTTCCTGCGCAGCAGGCGTGCCCGGTTGAAGCCGGAGGACGTGGGGTTGCGCGACTTCGGACGGCACCGCCGGGTACCGGGACTCCGCCGGGAGGAGCTCGCCCAGCTGGCCGGCGTGTCCGTGGCGTACTACACGCGCCTCGAACAGGGCAACGGACAGAACGTCTCCTCGGAGGTACTGGGCGCGATCGCGTCGGCGCTGAGGCTGACGGACGCCGAGCAGGCTCATCTGACGCACCTCGCGAGGCCCGGGCAGCACAAGAGGAAGCAGTCCCCGCGGCAGCAGCGGGTGCGCGGCACACTCCGCGGGCTCCTCGACACGATGGACGGCGTTCCCGCGTACGTGGTCGGGCGGCGTTCGGAGATCCTGGCCTGGAACCGCATGGCCGCGGCCGTCTTCGGTGACTGGTCACAGGTGCCGCCGCAGGAGCGGAACTGGGCGCGGCTGGTGTTCCTGAACCCCGAGTACCGCGATCTGTTCGTGGAGTGGGACCAGAAGGCGTCGGACATCGTCAGCTACCTGCGGATGGACGCGGGCTGCCATCCCGAGGACCCGCGGCTCTCCGCGCTCGTGGGGGAGCTGTCCGTGAAGAGCGAGGAGTTCCGGCGGCTGTGGGCCAGGCACGACGTCAGGGAGAAGAGCCACGGCGTCAAGCGGCTTCGTCATCCTCTGGTGGGTGAGCTGTCGCTGTCGTTCGAGACGTTCGCCCTCCCCGACGACGCGGAGCAGTCGGTCGTCGCCTATCACGCCGAGCCCGGATCGACGTCCGCCGAGGCACTGCGCCTGCTCGCGAGCTGGGGCACGGACGCCACGCGGGCAGGCACGGCCGTGCCGTCGCGGGAGTAGCGGGAGCAGGCCGGGCCGTCCCTCCGGCCCGGCCCGCCGGGAGGGGCACGGGCCCGTCCAGCACATGCGTCGCCGACGGCGGTCCGCGGCGCCGATCGGCCGTTTTCCGCCCGGGACCTGCCTGTACGCTGCGGGGATGCAGCCGTCCGCCTCCTCGCCCACCGCGCGGTCCGGCCGGGCCCCGGCTCCCTCCCGGCGAGGGCTCCTGACGGAGCGGATCGCCCGGAATCGCGAGCACGGCATCCGGCCGGGTGACGTCGCCGCCGGGAAGAGACTCGCGTCGGAGCGCGAGCTCGCGGCGCGGTCGGAGCGGACACGCTTTCACGACGCCGTGGCCGAGGCGCCATCCGAAAGAAAGTACCTCCATGAAAATCGTTGACGCGAAGGTCGTCGTCACCAGCCCCGGCCGCAACTTCGTCACTCTCAGACTGACGACCGACGACGGGCTCACCGGCCTCGGCGACGCCACCCTCAACGGCCGGGAGCTGGCCGTCGTCAGCTATCTCGACGACCATGTGCTGCCCCTCCTCATCGGTCTCGACCCGCACCGCGTCGAGGACACCTGGCAGTCCCTGTACCGGGGCGCCTACTGGCGCCGCGGACCGGTGACGATGGCCGCGATCGCCGCGGTCGACGTCGCGCTGTGGGACATCAAGGCCAAGGCCGCGGGCCTCCCCCTCTACCAGCTTCTCGGCGGCGCGAGCCGGGACCGTGTGGGTACCTACGGTCACGCGAACGGCCGCGACATCCCCGAGCTCCTCGACTCGGTCCGGGCCAGGCTCGCCGAGGGCTATCCCGCAGTCCGCGTGCAGTCGGGAATTCCGGGACTGAAGGCCGTCTACGGTGTCTCGGGTACGGATGACGACGGCTCCCCCGTCCTGCACCAGCAGGCCCGGCCGTTGGTGGAGGACTGGGACACCGACGCCTATCTGCGGCACATGCCGGACGTACTGGAGGCCGTGCGCGCCGAGTTCGGCCCCGAGCTGCCCCTGCTGCACGACGCGCACCACCGGCTCACCCCGGTCCAGGCCGCCCGTCTCGGCAAGGACCTGGAGCCGTACCGCCTGTTCTGGCTGGAGGACTGCACGCCCTCGGAGAACCAGGAGGCTCTGCGCCTGGTCCGCCGCAGCACCACGACGCCGCTGGCCGTGGGCGAGGTCTTCAACACGGTGTACGACTACCAGGCCCTGATCACCGAGCAGTTGGTCGACTACGTGCGCTCAGCGGTCACGCACTTCGGAGGGGTGACCCCGCTGCGCAAGCTCTTCGACTTCGCGGCGCAGTACCAGATCAAGAGCGCGATCCACGGGCCGGAGGACATCTCTCCGGTCGGCATGGCGGCAGCCGTCCACCTCGACCTCGCGGTGCACAACTTCGGCATCCAGGAGTACTCGGGTCACACCCCGCTCACCGAGGAGGTGTTCCCGCACGCGTACACCTTCGAGGACGGATACCTCCACCCGGGCGAGGCACCGGGCATCGGAGTGGAGCTGGACGAGGCTCTGGCGGCTGCACATCCTTACGCGGCGGCGTACCTCCCGGTGAACCGGCTGCATGACGGGACGGTCCACGACTGGTGACCTGCCTGCGGCGGGCGTCCGGCACTTCCGGTGCCCCGTGGCCGGCGCCGCCGGCCGGGGCGTCAACGCCACGCGTGACGGATCTTCAACCGTCCGAACCCCATGGCTCCGGAGATCCGGATCCTCGGCCCGCCGGTGCGGGGGCGCCGGCGCGGCCTGTAGCGCGTGTCCTTCCACCCTGTGTGCAGAGCGTCGAAGTCGACGGTGGCGTCGCGCGGCACCGTGATCTTCGCCCTGCCGGTGCCGAGTTGCAGCTCGATGTCGACCACCGCGTGCCCGATGACCGCCCTGGACAGATCCAGGTGCACCGTCCCGTGAGCTGACGCGACCTTGAGTGTCCGAGGCACCTGCCACGCGCCGCGTCGCCGGATCCGCCCGCCGGCGGCGGCGATCGTGGACGTGCTGCCCGCGTCCTCGTCCGGGAGCGACGTCAGAGGCGGCACGAGCTCGCTGCGCGTCCTGGCGGTGAGTACCTGGTGGAGGCGTTCGTCCAGATCCCCGTGGGAGAGGTGGCCCCGGGCGTACGCCTCCTGCAGGCGCCGCACGGCCGTGTCGCGGTCGTCCTCGTCGATCAGCGACGTGTCTTCCGGCAGAGAGGTCACCGTTTCACTCTAGTGACGTGCGGACGATGTGTGTACTCCGAACCCCTGGGCCGCGCTCCCTGGTCGCACCGGCGGAGCGGATCAGCGCACTTCTGCTCGCGTCGTTTTCCGCTGCCGGGGAACGGGCGCCGGCGGTCGACATCCTCGGCAGACTCGCCTCGCTGGACGAGGAGTCGCTCTCCGGCAAGGGTGAGGCCCGGCCGGGGATAGCTCGGAGTCGACCGTCCGGCAGCGTGTACCCACCACCCGTGCCTGACGGCCCGCCACTTGCCTCACCTATCGATTTTCGATAGATTTCTATCGAAGTTCGATCGAGGGAGAGATGATGGGAAGACTGACAGTGCTCGCGTTGCGGGCCGTGCTCGTGGTGCTGCTCACCGGGTCGGTGTTCGTGCAGGCCGTGATGGTGCCGCTGCTGGCCGTCGACCTGCGGGGGATGGACGCGGACATCGAGTACCTGAGGGCCCCGCTCCTGGCGATCATCGTGCTGGGCATCGTCACGGTCGAGGTGGTCCTGGTCTGCGTGTGGCGGCTGGTGACGATGGTGCGGCGCGGCACGGTGTTCTCCCATGCCGCCTTCCGGTACGTGCACGTGGTGATCGGCGCGGTGGTGGCCGCCGCCTGCCTGGTCTTCGGACTCGCGGTCCTCCTGGCGCCGGGTGAGGCCGTCGCACCGGGCGTGGTCCTCCTGGTGTGCGGCGGAGCCCTGGCGTGCCTGGGGGTCGCACTCGTCGTGCTCGTCCTGCGGATGCTGCTCGCGCAGGCCGTCGACCGCGACGTCGCGGCGACGCGGATGCGGGCCGAGCTCGACGAGGTGATCTGATGCCGATCGTGGTGGACATCGACGTGATGCTGGCGAAACGGAAGATGTCCGCGGGTGAGCTCGCGGAACGCGTGGGCATCACGCCCGCCAACCTCGCGGTGCTCAAGAACGGACGCGCGAAGGCGGTCCGCTTCTCGACCCTGGCCGCCCTGTGCGAAGTGCTCGAGTGCCAGCCGGGAGACCTGCTGCGCTGGGACGAGCCCTCCAGCCGGCCTGCGGTCTGATCCCACCGTCCGAGGCCGCGCCCCTCGACTCCCTGCGCCGCACGGCGCTCCGCCCGGCAGCCGTGCGAGGGCATGCGCCATGCGCTGCCGCGAGGTCGGTCGAGCGGCGGGATGCCGCCCGGCTGGAACGGGTGGCACGCCTCGTCAGGATGCTGAGGGCGCCGGCGCCGGTGGGTCCGTGCGCGAGGAGGACGTGGAGCGGCCGCCGTCGCAGAGCAGCGTGATCACTACCTGGACCGTGGGGGAACCTGTCTCCCGAGGCCCGGGGAGAACGGTCGCCGCGATCCAGTCGCCCTTGCGCACGGTGAGGGTTCCGCTGCCCAGGTCCGGCCCCGGACCCCACTCGTGGTCCGTCCGGGCCCGGCCGAAACCGGCCCTCAGGGCCGTGCCGACCGTAGCTGACCCGTACTCACCTGTCAGGCTCTCCTGGCACTCGACGGCGCTCGGATCCCGCGGTGCGCGCACCAGGGTGACACCTTCCGCGGCCATGGCGGAGGTGAGCTCGGAGACCACGGTGTCCGCCGGAACCGGCGGGCCCGAGGAACGGGCCGGAAGCGGGCCGAGGTCCTTCAGAGGGTGGGAACACGCCGTCATGGTCGCGGTCGCCGCCATCACCATGGCCACCAGGCACCGGGCCCCCCGTCGCTGCCGCACGATCCCGCACGCCCCCTTCCGCGTCGTCCACGGCCGACCAGTCTCCCATCGTGCGTCCGGCGGGGCAGTCCGGGGTGCCACGCGCGCCCGTGACGAGTGCGAGCTCTCCTCGGACACGGACTGTTCCCACACCTGCCGGGGTCCGGCAGGCGACCCCGACGCGCGCTCGCCGGGCCCGTGGGGACCGCGCCGCGAACCGGAGGTCCCGCCTGCCCTCCCTGGGCCCGCCCGTGCCGTGAGCACATCCGAAATGGGGTACTGCCGTGCGGCCTTGGCGCATCCGCGTCACCTGCGCGTACCCACAGGACCGCCCGTGCCAGCCCACGCGGGCGAAGCCGTACCCGATGTGACGGGTGCTGGGGCGCTCGCGGGGTAGTCGAGCCGAGACACCGGCAATCACGAAACAGGGCCGATGTCCCGTCCAGGACACCGCGGACGGCACGGGCGGGCGGACGACCGACCCGCCGGAACCCTCTGAGGACGGCGATGTTTCCGAAGACCGAGGAAGGCAAGGTGACCTGAGCATGAGGACGGCAGAGCGGCAGACCGACGCCACCGACGATTCGGTGAGCGTGCTGGTCTCGCGCGCATCGCAGCAGATGTCGGAGCTGGTCCGTGAGGAAATGCGGCTGGCCCGGGCGGAGATGGCCCAGAAGGGCAAACGCTTCGGGAAGGGCGGCGGCCTGTTCGGCGCCGCCGGCCTCATCGGCATCCTGGCGGCCCAGGCTCTGATGGTGACCTGCATCGCGGCTCTCGCGCTGGTCCTGCCGGTGTGGGCGTCGGCCCTCATCGTCACGGCGGTGCTGGCGGCAGTGGCCGCAGCGGCCGCCCTGGCGGGAAAGAAGCAGGTCGACCGGGCCGGTTCTCCCGCTCCCGAGCAGACCGTCGACAGCGTCAAGGCCGATCTGGCCGAGATCAAGGAAAAGGCACACCGATGAACGAAGAGTCCCGGACCAACATAGGCACCCCCGTCCCCGACACCTCCGACCCCGAGCAGCTGCGCGAGCAGGTCGAGGCCACCCGCGACGAACTCGGCCGGACCGTCGAGGCGCTGGCGGCCAAGGCCGACGTCAAGGCACAGGCCAAGGAGAAGACGGCCGCCGCGAAGGAACAGGCTTCGGAGAAGGCGGCCCTGGTCGCCGACCAGATCCGTGAGAAGGCGGAGCAGGCGACCCGACTCGTCAAGGACAAGACGCCCGATCCCGTCCTGGAGGCGACCGCTCAGGCGGCGGCACAGGTGCGGGAGACCGCGAGCCGGGCAGGACAGTACGCGGCGGACAAGGCCCCCGACCCCCTGGTCGAGAACGCCGGTCGGGCCGCCTCGTTCGCACGTGCCAACCGCACTCCGCTCCTGGCGGGCGGTGCGCTGCTCGCCGCCTTCCTGCTGGTCCGCCGCGGCCGGGGGCGCCGATGAAGGCGTCCAGGATCGCCTACAAGCCGGTCGGGCTCGCTCTCGGCGCCGCGAGCGGCATGATCGCGGGTGCCGCGTTCAAGCAGGCGTGGAAGGTCATCGAGGGGGACGACGACGCCCCTGACGCCTTGGACGAACACCGCTCCTGGCAGCAGATCCTGCTCGCCGCCGCCCTCCAGGGTGCCATCTTCGCGGTGGTCAAGGCCGCGGTCGACCGTTCGGGCGCAGTGGCCACGCGGCGGGTGACGGGAGTCTGGCCGGGCTGAAGCCGCCGGGCGGCGCCGCTCCCGTGCACGTACTCCACGGCGGGCGGCGCGCCCGGCGCCCGGCGTCCGTCCGTTGCCGCCTCCGCCTTCCACGGCGCATTGCCCCTGGCCCGCTCCGGAGCGCCGACTCCGCCCGTGACCCGCCGGACCGGCCCCTACAGCGTGCTGAGCGCCCGCATCGCCTCACGTTCGAGGCGCGAGAGCTCGTGGAGAACGGAGCCGGCTCGGGCGAGGTCCTGCGCGTCGCCGGATCCGCCCGCCGCCGAGACGAGTGCGGCCACCTGTGTCCAGAGGGTGGCGGCCTCGGCGTACAAGGTGTGGCCGGTGCGCAGGTGGCTGCTGTCGATCAGCTGGGCACACTCGGCGAGGAAGTCCCGGTAGAGATTGCGGAACAGGGCGCCGCCGGTGCCTGCCGTCTCCATGAGTACGGCGGCCCGTCGCAGATGCTCCCTCGGATCGCCGCCGCGCTGCAGCCACTTCGGCACGCGCCCGGCGGCCTTCTCGATGCCCCGGTACCCCAGGTTCGCGATGGGCGGGTTCAGGAAGGCGTCGGCGCAGCTCCTGATCGCCGGGATGATCCGGTCCCGTGGTGACGCCGGGCGGCTGGGCGCAGTGATGGTGAAGGAGCGATGCCGGGCGGTCATGGGGCCGCGCTCGGCCCTGGCCCTGGCCAGGGCGGTGAGGCTGGTCCGGACCGCTCCGCCCTGCGGGGCGGTGTCCACCAGGTAGGCGTCCCTCTCGTCGTAGCCGTACATCGCCACGACGTGGCCACCGAAGTGCGCCTCGGTGCTGAAGTAGTCCAGGTGGTGACTGTCGAGCTGAAGGCCGACCGGCCGGCCCGCGTCGACGGGCTCCGCGACGTGTCGCCACGCCTTGCGCGGGGACGTGGTCTCCTCGACCACCAGCTCGAGCCTGAGTGCGGCGGCCAGGTTCCTGGTGAGCTCGAACGGCTTGACCCGGCCGCCCAGGAAAGGGAAGTCCATGCTCTTGCTGTCCCAGTAGACGAAGGACAGCCCGGAGCCGAGTCCGAACAACATGGGTTCGGACAGGTCGATCCCCTGATGCCGCAGCAGCACGCCCAGGGCCGTGGTCTCGCAGTGCTCCATACCGCGGGCATCGATGTCTTCCACCATGGTCACGCCCTTCATTCTCCTTTGTCGGTGGACGTCTGGGCGGCTGACGGGCGCTCCGGTCTCCGCCTTCGGCGTCCTCGTCGGCGTGTCGCTGCTCGCGCTCGCCCTCCACGAGTACCTCTCCGGGGCTTCGGCCGTCCGGTCCGGCATGGGGGCCATGATCCTTCTCAGCGCAGTCCGCACCCTCGTGCGGGTCGTACGCGGCCCCTCAGGCCTGACAGGCGGTTCCGGGTTCCCGCTGCGGCGGCGATCCCGCTCCGGATCGTGGAGGCGGGGCCGCGGCGCCACACGACGTGCTGCCGCCGGCACGACGGACCGTACGCCCGTGAAGCGGAGAGACCTCGGACGTCGGACGAGTACCATCCGGAGTGCCACGCCGCCTACGGTCCCGTCGCGCCTTCGTCCCGCTGCGTGGCGTCGAGGTCGGCGGCGCCGTCCTCCCAGCGCCGGCGCCGCTCGGAGGCGGGCTGTTCCCACCACGGGGTGCCCCGTTCACCGAGTGCCACCTTGGCCGTGTGCACCCGGCCCCGCGCCAGTTGTTCAGCAGCCGTGTCTCCCTTCCGGCGTGCGGCGCCCACCGCGCGCCGGGCCGCCATCAGGTGGCGGCGCAGGGCGGCAGCGATGTCCTCGGGGATCTCCGGGTCGGTCGCCCGCCACCGTCGGCCGTCGACCACGACGTACCGGCCGTCGGGCGTCCGCTCGGGCCGCTCAGGGGAACGCACCCGGCTCATGCTGCCCCATGCGATCGCGGATCCCGTCGGGCGACGCGCAAGAAGGGTTCTCGAAGGACCTGCGTCTCCCGGGCGGCTTCGCACAGGCGGGCGTGAGCCCGGGCTCCCCTGGTGAGGTTCCTCGCCGCCCTCGGGAGGACCGGCGGCGTCCTATAGGTTCGATCGCATCCCGTCCGAGGACGGGCCCGCCCGCCACGTGAGGAGACCGTATGGCCACCATCCACCGCACCACCATGACGCCCGGCAAGCTCGAGTTGCTCACCGGCTGGCTGCCGAGGCAGAGCTGGTACGCGGGAGGCGCGGAACGGCCGGAACTGGCCAACGCCGGGGGGTTCCGTCTGGACGATCCGGAGGGCGCGGTCGGGATCGAGTTCATGGTCGTGGTGACCACCTCCCCAGGGGAACCTGTGGCCTACCTGGTTCCGCTGGGCTACCGCGGTGCGGCGTCGGAGGACCTTCCGGACGAGGCGCTGATCGGTACCTCGGAGCACGGGGTGCTCGGCACCCGGTGGATCTACGACGGCGTGCACGACCCCGTGGTGATGGCGCGGCTGGGCGCACTCCTGCGGGGCGAGGCGACACCGCAGCACCAGAGCAGGAGCGACACTCCTGACCCGACCGTCACCGTGCACGGTCCGCGCCCTGACGGCGGGTTCGATGTCCGGGTGCACCGTGTCCTGCGGCCGGCTGACGGATCAGCGATCCCGTCCGGAGGCCTCGTCGCCGGCTGGACCTGGCCCGACGGCACGGCCGCACGAGGCACGTTCGCGACCGTCGCGCCGCGGTGACGGGTGGGCGGGGCAGGCAGCAGCGCGTGCCGCGCCTCCCCCGCCGACGGCCGCCGGGGCCCCGTCCTCCCGCTGTCGCCGGGGCCGGTTCTCAGCCGGCCAGGCGAGCGCGCCCGAGCCGGTGGGGTGCGGCCTCCCGGAGTGGGGTGGTGGGTCCTTGCCGTCGCAGGCGCGTGGCCCCGGACGAGGGCGCCGCCCGCAGGGTGGTCACAGGCTTCCCGCAGCGCTCTGCCGGAAGCGTCGGACCGCCGGTCGGGACGGTCCCGGCGTCGACAGCCCTGCGCGCCGGTCGCGGCCGTACGGCGTAGGCCTCCGGCAGGCGGCGAAGCCGGCGTGGGCGGGGGCTGTCTCCTGGCACGCCCCCGGCTGAAGCCCCTTCCCTGCCACAGGACGGCTTCTTCCCCGTGCCGGAGTACGTGTTCCCCTTCGTGCCGGAGGTACGTGCGGGACGGGTGTACCGGCTCAGCCGCTTTGTCCCGCTACTAGAGAAAGTTGGGTTCCGGTACGTCAAAGGGCTATCTGGCGGGTGTAAAAGCCATTACCTTCCTGACCTGAACCGGACAACAAGGACCGAGTGCCCTCCCCTCCCCCTGTGGGCACCCGCCTCCCCGGCGCGGCGGCGCGCGCCTGTGCTCCACCCCGGCCCCGTCACCACACGGAGGATTCGCGTGCACAGGAGACCCATCCGGCCCCTCGCGGCGCTCGTCTGCACCCTGCTCGCCGCCGCGGGCGCCCTCACGGCCCATCAGAGACCGGCCGAAGCGGCACCGGCCGCCGCCGACGCCTTCCAGCAGGTCACCCTCGCCAAGGGGGTGGCCGAGACCGGTGAGCCGATGACGCTCGCCGTCCTGCCCGACAGGTCCGTCCTGCACACCTCACGGGACGGCACCCTCCGCCTCACCGACGCCGCGGGCGCCACCAGGGTCGCCGGCAAGCTGGACGTCTACTCGCACGACGAGGAAGGCCTCCAGGGCATCGGGGTGGACCCGGGCTTCACCACCAACCGCTTCGTCTACCTCTACTACGCCCCGAAGCTCTCGACCCCGGCCGGGGACGCCCCCGCGAACGGGTCGGCAGCGGACTTCGCTCCGTTCGACGGCGTCAACCGGCTCTCGCGCTTCGTCCTCAGGACCGATGGCACGCTGGACACCGCCACCGAGAAGAAGGTCCTCGACGTCCCCGCCAGCCGGGGCCTGTGCTGCCACGTGGGCGGCGACATCGACTTCGACGGCCAGGGCAACCTCTACCTCTCCACCGGGGACGACAGCAACCCCTTCGCCTCCGACGGCTACTCCCCCATCGACGAGCGGCCCGGCCGCAACCCGGCCTACGACGCCCAGCGTTCCTCGGGCAACACCAACGACCTGCGAGGCAAGGTCCTGCGCATCAAGGTCGGCGCCGACGGCGGCTACACCATCCCCTCGGGCAACCTCTTCGCCCCGGGCACCGCGAGGACCCGGCCCGAGATCTACGCCATGGGCTTCCGCAACCCCTTCAGGATGAGCGTCGACAAGCCCACCGGCATCGTGTACCTCGGTGACTACGGCCCCGACGCGGGCACCGCGAACGCGTCCCGGGGGCCCGCGGGCCAGGTCGAGTTCAACCGGATCACCAAGGCGGGCAACTTCGGCTGGCCCTACTGCACGGGCAGGAACAACGCCTACGTCGACCACGACTTCGCCACCTCGACGTCCGGCGCCGCCTTCTCCTGCTCCGCGCCGAGGAACACCTCACCGAACAACACCGGCCTGACCGACCTCCCCCCGGCCCAGCCCGCCTGGATCCCCTACGACGGCGGGTCGGTGCCGGAGTTCGGCAGCGGATCGGAGTCGCCCATGGGCGGCCCCGTGTACCGCTACGACGCGGCGTCGACCTCGACGGTCAAGTTCCCCGAGAGCTACGACGGCGACTTCTTCGCCGGTGAGTTCGGCCGAAAGTGGATCAAGCGCGTCGAGCAGGGCTCCGACGGTTCCGTCCAGTCGATCAACGCCTTCCCCTGGCAGGGCACCCAGGTCATGGACATGGCCTTCGGCCCGGACGGCGCCCTGTACGTCCTGGACTACGGCACCGGCTACTTCAACGGCGACGCCAACAGCGCGCTCTACCGCATCGAGAACGTCACCGGCGGGCGCGCACCGCTCGCCAAGGCGACGGCCGACCGCACCTCGGGCAAGGCGCCGCTCACGGTCCGGTTCTCCGCGGCCGGCAGCTCCGACCCCGACGGCGATCCTCTGGGCTACGCGTGGAAGTTCGGCGACGGTGCCACCTCCACGGCGGCGAACCCCGCACACACCTACACCGCCAACGGCCGCTACACCGCGGAACTGACACTTTCCGACGGAACGGGGAACACGGCGACCGCCTCGGTCATCGTCACCGTGGGCAACACCGCACCCACCGTCAGCCTGGAACTGCCGGCCGACGGCGCCATCATCGACCCCGGGGCCGCCATGCCCTTCAAGGTGACCGTCACCGATCCCGAGGACGGCACGATCGACTGCTCGAAGGTCAAGGTCACGTTCATCGTCGGCCACGACAGCCACGGACACCCCCAGACATCCGCCACCGGCTGCTCCGGCACCGTGCAGACCATCGCCGACGGGGAGCACGATCCCAACGCGAACATCTTCGGTGTCTGGGACGCCGAGTACACCGACAAGGGGGCGAACGGCCAGCCCGCCCTGACCACGCACGACCAGAACATCAGCCAGGGCAGCAAGCGCCAGGCCGAGCACCACGGCGACTCGGCGGGCGTGTCGGTCATCGACAAGGCCACGGCGAACGGCGGGAAGACGGTCGGGAACATCGACAACGGTGACTGGATCTCCTTCAAGCCGTACATCCTCGCCGACGCCACGTCGCTGACCGCGAGGGTCTCGTCGGGAGGTGGCGGAGGCACACTGGAGGTGCGTGCCGGTTCCCCCACGGGCACCCTGCTCGGCTCCGCGGCCGTCCCCGTGACCGGAGGCTGGGAGACCTTCCAGAACGTGTCGGCGAACCTCACCGGCCGCCCCGCCGGCACCACCACGCTGTACCTCGTCTTCAAGGGCGGCAGCGGATCCCTCTTCGACGTCGACGACTTCACCCTCAGCACCGCTGGAACGCCTGCTCGCACCGGGCGGATCACGGGCATCGGCGGCAAGTGCGTGGACGTCGCGAACGGCGCGAGCGCGGACGGGACGCAGATCCAGCTGTGGACGTGCAACCAGTCCGCCGCCCAGAGGTGGACGGTCGGCACCGACTCGACGCTGCGCGCCCTGGGCAAGTGCCTCGACATCAGCGGGGGCGGCACGGCCGACGGCACGAAGATCCAGCTCTACGGCTGCAACAACACCGCGGCCCAGAAGTGGACGCCCCAGGCAGACGGCACCCTGAGGAACCCGCAGTCCGGCAAGTGCCTCGACGCCGCAGGCGTCTCCTCCGCCGACGGCACCAGACTCCACCTGTGGACCTGCCTGGCCGCCACGAACCAGAAGTGGATCCTGCCATGAGCCGACGACTCGTAAGCCTCGCCGCCTGGGCGGCCGGCGGTCTGCTCGCCGCAGCCGTCCTGCCCCCGGCCGTCTCCACGGCCGCCGGACCCGGCCCGGTGCCCCCCGCCCGCCCCGCGGCGGCGGCCGCCGACCCCGCGTACGACGTGCTGGTCTTCTCCAGGACCGCCGGCTTCCGCCACTCGTCCATCGACGAAGGCGTCACCGCCCTGCGCGAGTTGGGCGCCGCGAACAACTTCACCGTCACGGCGACCGAGGACCCGGCCGCGTTCAGCCCGGCGGGCCTGGCCGGCTACGAGAGCGTCGTCTTCCTCTCCACCACCGGCGACGTGCTGAACGCCGCCCAGCAGACCGCCTTCGAGGGCTACATAGCGGCCGGCGGCGGCTACGTCGGCATCCACGCGGCGGCCGACACCGAGTACGACTGGACCTGGTACAGCGGCCTGGCCGGCGCGCTGTTCCGGTCACACCCGGCGATCCAGCCGGCCACCGTCAAGGTGGAGGACCGCGCGCACGACGCCACGGCCCACCTGGGTCCCACCTGGCAGCGGACCGACGAGTGGTACGACTACCGCACCAATCCGCGCACCACGGCCCATGTCCTGGCCTCGCTCGACGAGTCCAGCTACAGCGGCGGCTCGATGGGCGGCGACCATCCCATCGCATGGTGCAAGGACTACCAGGGCGGGCGCGCCTTCTACACCGGTGGCGGCCACACCGAGGAGTCCTACGCCGACCCGGCGTTCCGCCGCCATCTGCTCGGCGGCATCCGCTGGTCGGCCGGTACGACCGAGGCGGACTGCCGCCCGGAGAGCGGCTACACCACGCTCTTCGGGACCTCGGGAACGACCGGCTGGAAACAGGCCGGGCCGGGCTCCTTCGCGAACGCCGACTCCACCCTCACCTCGCGGGGCGGCCTCGGACTGCTCTGGTACCAGGCCAAGGGGTACACGTCCTACTCGCTGAAGCTCGACTGGCGTCAGGCCGGCGACGACAACTCCGGCGTCTTCGTCGGCTTCCCCGCCTCCGACGACCCGTGGTCGGCCGTCGACAACGGCTACGAGATACAGATAGACGCCACGGACGCCACGGACCGCACCACGGGTTCCGTGTACGGCTTCAAGTCCGCCGACCTGCCCGCCCGCGACAGAGCCCTGAATCCTCCCGGTGAGTGGAACACCTACGAGATCCGTGTCGAGGGCGAACGCCTGCGGGTGTACCTCAACGGGACACAGATCAACGACTTCACCAACACCGTCCCCGCCCGCAGTCTCCAGCAGGGCCACATCGGCCTGCAGAACCACGGCGACGGCGATGACGTGTCCTTCCGGAACATCCGTATCAAGGAACTCGGAGGCACCACCGGCCCCACGGAGGGCGCCATCACGGGCATCGGCGGCAAGTGCGTGGACGTCGCGAACGGCGCGAGCGCGGACGGGACGCAGATCCAGCTGTGGACGTGCAACCAGTCCGCCGCCCAGAAGTGGACGGTCGGCACCGACTCGACGCTGCGCGCCCTGGGCAAGTGCCTCGACATCAGCGGGGGCGGCACGGCCGACGGCACGAAGATCCAGCTCTACGGCTGCAACAACACCGCGGCCCAGAAGTGGACGCCCCAGGCAGACGGCACCCTGAGGAACCCGCAGTCCGGCAAGTGCCTCGACGCCGCAGGCGTCTCCTCCGCCGACGGCACCAGACTCCACCTGTGGACCTGCCTGGCCGCCACGAACCAGAAATGGATCCTGCCCGGCTGACCGGTAGCCCGACTCCGTCGTCACCGCGGGAGGCGGTGGCGGCGGCACCGGCCGCGCCAGCGGTCCGGTGACGGAGGCGGGGCGCGACGCCGAAGCGCCCCGCCTCCGTGCCTCCACGACCCGGGCTCAGGACCGCGTGGGCCCGCCGGGGTCCCCGCGCGCGGGGACCGGCCGCTCACAGGTCGCTGTCGATCCCGGTGACCACGGGAGTGCCCAGCAGCGCGTCGGCTTCCGCGAACCCGCTCTCGTGCAGTGCCGAGGACACGAGTCCCACGGCGTCCAGCTCCGCTTCGTACCGGTCCGACGCACCGACTTCGAGGCGCACGGAGAAGGTGCCGTCGTCGTTGAGTGTGAGCAGGTCGAGGCCTTCGCTCTCGCTCAGATCCGTGTGCCGGGTGGCCAGCTTGCGCTCCAGAGCCGCCCGGGAGGTGTCCGTGACGTCCGTGACGAACGTCCCGGGCACGGTGATGACGAAGGTGGTCATGACAGCTCCTCGCGTCTGATGGGTGACCGTCGTGCGTTCCGTACCGGCTGCCCCCGATCGCGGAAGTCACCGGTTCGCGCGGCGAACCGTCACCGGCGCCCGGGCGTGCATGCCGTCCGCCGTCGGAGCGGACGTGCGCCGTGGGTGTGCGCTGCCGGGCCGATGCCGCCGGAGTGCGCGGAGGTACATCCTGCTCGGTCCATATGGTCTTCCGCTCGTCGGCGAAGCGGGCTCCCCACCGCCTGGCGAACTCCGCGCGGATGAAGAGCCCGCGGCCACCTTCGTGCGTGGTCCGCGCGTGGCGGTCGGGACGAACACCGCTCCGCCCCCGCCGTACTGACGGGGTGCGGTCCCGGCGGCGGTTCCGCACGTCGGCACGACACGCCCCTCGGCCCTCACCGGCTGTGCGGCTCCTGTCCCCGGCCGCCGGCATGCGACGGCCCGGGACAGGAGTTCCGCCTGTCACCACGCGCTGCGACGCCTTCGCTCCGCGCGGGTGCCGCAGCGGCTACTGCTCCCGGTAGGTCTCCAGGAGCCGCAGCCACACCTCGCTGATCGTCGGGTAGGCGGGCACCGCGTGCCAGAGCCGTCCGACAGGGACCTCCCCGGCCACGGCGATCGTCGCCGAGTGCAGCAGTTCGCCGATGCCCGGTCCGACGAACGTGACGCCGAGCAGGATCTCGCGGTCGAGGTCGACGACCATCCTGGCCCGGCCCTTGTACCCCTGCGCGTACAGACCGGAACCGGCGACCGAGGCCAGGTCGTAGTCGACCGCGCGGACCCGGCGGCCGGCTGCCTCCGCCTCGTCGAGTGTGAGGCCGACCGAGGCCACCTCCGGGTCCGTGAACACCACCTGGGGGACGGCGGCGTGGTCGGCGGTGGCCGCGTGGGCTCCCCAGCGGTCCGTCTCCAGCTGGGGGGTTCCCTGCGCGCGGGCCGCGATGGCGGCGCCGGCGATGCGGGCCTGGTACTTCCCCTGGTGGGTCAGGAGTGCCCGGTGGTTCACGTCGCCGACCGCGTACAGCCAGTCGCTGCCTTCCACGAGGCAGCTGTCGTCGACGGTGAGCCACGACCCGGGCTCGAGGCCGACCGTGTCGAGGCCGAGGTCGTCGGTGCGCGGGGCCCGGCCGGTGGCGAAGAGGATCTCGTCGGTCTCCAGCCGTTCGCCGTTGTCCAGTTCGACGGTGACCGGTCCGTCGTGGCCGGCCCTGCGTACGCCCTTGGCCGACACCCCTGTCAGGATCCGCGCGCCGGCGTCGGTCAGGGCCTCGGCGACCAGTTCGCCCGCGAACGGCTCCATCTTGGGGAGCAGGCCCTTGCCCCGGACCAGCAGGGTCACCTCGGCGCCGAGCCCCTGCCAGACGGTCGCCATCTCCACGCCGACCACTCCCCCGCCGACCACGACCAGCCGGCCCGGTACCTCCTTGGCGCTGGTCGCCTCGCGGCTCGTCCACGGACGGGCGTCGGCGATGCCGGGCAGAGCGGGGACGACGGCGCGGCTCCCGGTGCAGACGGCGACGGCGTGTCGGGCGGTGAGCCGCTGCTCGGCACCGTCGGCGCCCGTGACGGACACCTGCCGGACTCCCGTCAGCCGGCCCGTGCCGCGGTAGACGTCCGCGCCGATGCCGTCCAGCCAGCCCACCTGGCCGTCGTCCTTCCAGTGAGAGGTCTGCTCGTCGCGATGGGCGAGGACTGCGTCCGCGTCGAGCGGTCCCTGGACCGCGCCGCTCAGCCCGGGGACGCGGCGGGCGTCGGCACGCGCGACGACCGGGCGCAGCAGCGCCTTACTGGGCATGCACGCCCAGTACGAACACTCGCCGCCGATGAGCTCGGACTCGATCACCGCGGTGCTCAGTCCGGCGGCCCTGGCCCGGTCGGCGACGTTCTCCCCCACGGGACCGGCCCCGATGACCACCACGTCGTACTCGTTGCTCCGCACACCATCAACATCAGTCATGTGAACAGTGTCCTCGCGGGTGTGCGCCGCAGCCACATGGGCAGGCGGAATACCGCAAGTGACGCCACCGTTGTGCCGGACAGGTCCGAACGGTCCCAGGAAGAGGTAACAGAGTATGAGCACCGTAGAGCTCACCAAGGAAAACTTCGATCAGGTCGTGAGCGACAACGAATTCCTGCTGATCGACTTCTGGGCTTCCTGGTGCGGTCCGTGCCGGCAGTTCGCCCCGGTCTACGACTCGGCGTCCGAGCGCCACCCCGACCTGGTCTTCGCCAAGGTCGACACGGAGGCGCAGCAGGAACTGGCGGCCGCCTTCGAGATCCGGTCCATTCCCACGCTGATGATCGTCCGTGACAACGTCGCGGTCTTCTCGCAGCCCGGTGCGCTCCCCGAGGCGGCCCTCGAGGACGTCATCGGCCAGGCGCGCAACCTGGACATGGACGAGGTGCGGAAGTCGGTCGAGGAGCAGCAGCAGGCCCAGCACACCCACTCGGAGCAGCAGTAGTCCCTGAGGACGCGCGGCAGACGTGGTGAGGGCCCGGCCGTCCCGGCCGGGCCTTTGTCATGGGCCGGTGCGGGTTCAGCCGTTTCCGGGCTGTTCCGGCGTGGGAGGCGCCGGAGGGGGGCCCGGTACATGGGTCTCCCCGGTCGGTGCGGGAGCTTCCGCGCCGCCGCCCTGCGTCTCCGCTGCCTCCACCTCCGCTTCCGCTCCCTCCGTGTCCGCTGCCTCCCACCGTGCTTCGTCCGCACCGCCGACGCGCTCGGCGATCCTGACCGTCAGTCCGTAGTCCAGCTCCGCGCCGTCCACCAGAAGGGCCTCCACGGTGCGCGAGGCCGGGTCGATGTCCGCCTCCATGCCGCCCCCCGTGTAGCGCGGGTATCCCGATGTCCCGGTGTCCCCGGTGGCCGCCACGACCGCCGAACGGATGGCGGTGCCGGGCGCGGGGGCCCCGGTGGCCGACTCCTCCGGTTCCGGGAACAGCAGGATCTCGTAGCTCTGCGGATGGCTCATGCCGACGACGCTAGACATCCACTGCCTGCCTCGCATGTCGCAACGCCCGCCGGACCCGTGTCAGCTGGATTCGCGGGCCACCACCGCGGCCCGCAGCAGACGGTGGTGCTCGGGCTCGCCACCGGGATTCCGCACCAGCCGGTCGATCATCTGCGCCGGTGGCTGCGTGGTCGCCAGCTCCGTGGCGACGCTGCTGAGCCGGGGCCGCAGGAGCCTGCCGAGCATCAGGTCGTCGGCGCCGATCACAGCCGTCTCGGTCGGGACGTCGATGCCGGCGTCCTGGAGCGCTCTCATCAGCAGCATGGCGTATTCGTCGTTGTACGCGAACACGGCGTCCAGGCCGAGCGAGCGCCATCGGGCGGCGAGGTCGTCGGCCGGCCTCTCCTCGTACGGCAGGGGAAGCGCCTGGACGTGGGCGTCCGCCCCCGAGTCCTCGACGGCGCGCACCGCTCCCGCGAGGCGGGGTTCGGCGAGCTGGGCGAGGCCCGGTTCCCGGGGCATGACCACCCCGATGCTGCGGCGTCCGCGTGAGAGCAGGTGCCGGACGGCGCAGCCGCCGACCTCGCTCTGGTCCATGAGGAGGGCGTGCGCGCCGTCCACCGGCTGCGGCCCCAGAGTGATCACGGCCTTGGCGCCGGAGCGGGTGAGCACGTCTATGCCGTACGGGGTGAGTCCGAGGCCGCCGGGCGCCACGACGGCCACGGGACGGAGTTCCGCCCAGGCCATGGCCGCGGCGTCGGCGTCGAGGCCGACGCTGCCGTAGTGGACGACGGTGTAGTCGAGGTGGCGCAGTCCGCATTCGAGACCGGTGAAGAACCGCTGGCAGGGAAGCCCCGCCGACGCGTGCACGGACGGCAGCAGCACCGTCCTGGTGTGTCCGGCCCGCAGGCTCCGGGCCGCCGCGTGCGGGACGTAGCCGAGGTCGGCGGCGGCCTCCCTGACCCGGCGGCGGGTGGGATCAGTGATCCGGACGGTCGTGTTGTTGTTCATGACGTAGGACACGGTGGCCCGGGAGACTCCCGCGAGCCGCGCCACGTCGGCGCTGGTCGGTACGGAGATCCCTGCGGGCTGCTCGGGTAACTGGCTCATGGCGTCCGGCAGTCTTCCAGACCCCGGCGCCCCGCAGACGCGCCGGGGCGCCGTAACCGGACGGCGGCCGGTGGTACCGGCGGCTGCGCCTGACAGTGCGTCGGCGACGCTCGGGCGGCGGACCGCGTCAGGAGGGCGCCGGTGACGGTGGTGCCGGGCGGGCGTGTGACGGCGCGCGGGTGATCAGGGGGTTGAGGCGGCCGACCCGCTCCACGGACGGGGCGCTCCAGGTCCTACGGTGTTGCGATGACGTTCCAGCACACGAACCACAGCAGCGACAGCACGACCGACTTCCCCGGCCGCAGCGGCCCGGCCGCCACCGCGGAGGCCGACGCGCGCGTCGCGGGGCCCGTCCGCACCTCCTACGCCCCCGACCGCGACGGAGATCCGGACCCGGGCGAGATCGTCTGGACGTGGGTGCCGTTCGAGGAGAGGGACGGGCGCGGCAAGGACCGGCCGGTCCTGGTCGTGGCCCGGGAGGAGGAGGGCACCCTCCTCGCCGTACAGTTGTCCAGCAGGCAGCACGACGGGGACCACGAGTGGGTCGCGCTGGGCGCGGGGCCGTGGGACAGCTCGGGGCGGGCGTCGTGGGTGGATCTGGACCGGGTACTGCGGGTGCACGAGGACGGTATGCGGCGTGAGGCCTGCGCGCTGGACCGGGGGAGGTTCGACCTGGTCGTGGGGCGGCTGCGCGAGCGCTACGGCTGGAACTGACCGCCGAACGCCCGGCTGAAGGCCCGCCGGACGGCGGAGTCGGGAGCACGGTCCGGGACGCCGAAGACGATCTGCTCGAAGTGGCCCGCGAACCGCCCGGAGCCGGTGAGCAGGTCACGGAACGCGCCGGCCACCTCGTCCGGGTCGTTCATGAACACGCCGCAGCCCCACGCGCCCAGGACCAGCCGCCGGTAGCCGTGGAGGGCGGCGACCTCGAGCACCCGTTCCGCCCGGCTCGCCAGCGCGGCGGGTATGCGGGAAGCCGGCCCGGGGTCTCCGCCGCGGATGACTCCGGCGTTGGGGGCGGCTGAGGTGAGGAAGCCGACGGCGTGGGGCGACTCCAGCAGCCTCCCCCGGTCGTCACGGAAGACCGGCACGCCGGGTGAGTGGATGACCCGGTCGGTGTAGAGGGGGCAGCGTTCGGCGCGGTGGTGCGCGTAGAACTCGGGGGCCCGCAGCAGCGTGGCGTGGAGCGCGGAGCCGCGGCACAGGGACTCCTCCTGGGCCTGTGCGCCGTTGAGGTAGCCGCCGCCGGGGTTGCGGGCGGAGGCGTAGTTCAGTACGGCGACCTCGGCCGGTGCCTCACCCGTCATCCGCCGTGCCGCACGCAGGCTCGTCTCGTCCGTCACCTCGACGACCGGGCTGCGGTCGGTGTCCAGGGCCGCCACGGGTACGGGATCGGGTCCGTACAGCCGGGTGCCGGACAGCGCGGTGGCCAGGGCGCGTTCGATCGTCACCTCTCGCCCTTCGGGCGTCCGGTACCGCCCGGCCGTGACGATGGCCTCGGTCTCTCGCGCGATACCGCGCAGTCGTGCGCTCATGGGCGCGCCCCCGTGTGGTGCATACGGGGCATGCTGGGCGCGACGGCGGCATGGACGCAACCGGTTTTCCGTGGCTCAGGGGCACCCTTGTGCGAACCCCCGGTAAGGGTTTGGGTGGGAAGCAAGCACCCGAAGAGGAGGCCCAGCATGCCCCCGCATACTCTCGGCCAGCACGGCCCGCCCGCCGACGCCGCGCCCCTCGGCGAGGAGGAGGCGGAGGATCTGCTCCGCGGCATATGTTTCAAGACGGGACCGCCCCGGACGGTCGGTGTGGAGCTCGAATGGCTCGTGCACGACCGCGAGCACCCCGAGGCAGCCGTCCCGCACGACCGCCTCCGCGCCTCGGCCGACGCCGTGCGCGCGACCCCCCTGGACGCTGCCCTGACCTTCGAGCCGGGGGGTCAGCTGGAGCTCAGTTCCCAGCCGGCGGGCTCCCTGATGGCGTGCGTCGACACCATGGCCGCCGATCTGGCTTCCGTCCGTGCCACCCTCGGCCGGGCCGGCCTCGCCCTGGCGGGCATCGGCGTGGATCCGTGGCAGCCGCCCCGGCGCCTGCTGCGGGAGCCGCGCTACGACGCCATGGAGACCGCCCTCGACCGGTCGGGTTCCGCCGGCCGGGCCATGATGTGCACCTCCGCCTCCGTCCAGGTCTGCTTGGACGCCGGTGAGGAGGAACCGGGTCCACTGGGTTACGGGCGGCGCTGGCAGCTCGCGCACCTGCTGGGTGCGGTGCTGGTGGCCGCCTTCGCCAATTCGCCCTTCCGGCAGGGCCGGCGCACCGGCTGGCGTTCCACCCGGCAGTCGCTGTGGGCCGAGCTCGACCCGGCCAGGACGCTTGCCCCGGGGGGCCGTCTCGCGCCCCGGGACGCCTGGTCCGCCCATGTGCTCGCGACGCCCGTGATGTGCGTGCGGGGCGGCGACGGCCCTTGGGACGTGCCGGAAGGTCTGACCTTCCGGGACTGGATCCGCGGCAGCGGACCGCGTCCCCCGGTGCGGTCGGATCTCGACTACCACCTCACCACGCTGTTCCCCCCGGTGCGCCCGCGCGGGCACCTGGAGCTGCGCATGATCGACGCCCAGACCGGCACCGACGGCTGGCTGGTACCGCTGGCCGTCACCACCGCTCTCTTCGACGACCCGGAGGCGGCCGAAACCGTGTACCGCACCGTGAAACCTCTGGCCGAGACCGCGGGCCCGGCCGCGGCGCCCCGCAACCCGCTGTGGACGGCCGCGGCCCGCGACGGGTTGAGCGACCCCGAGCTGGCGGGGGCGGCAGCCGCCTGCTTCGAGGCCGCGCTGGAGGCACTGCCCAGGATGGGGGCGAGCGATCACGTCCTCGCCACGGTCGCCGCCTTCCAGGAACGCTATGTGGCCCGGGGCCGATGTCCGGCCGACGATCTCCCCGGCCCGGGACCGGCGCCGCACGGAAGGGGCTCGGCCCGATGACTGACATCCCCGCCGCCCACACCGGCCAGGAACTCGACGCGGAGGCGCTGCGCGAGCGGGCTGTGGCCGCGCTGGTCACCGCCCGCGAGCGCACCGCTCTGCTCACCGACAGCGTCGACGACCACGAACTCACCGCGCAGCACTCCCCCTTGATGTCGCCCCTGGTCTGGGACCTGGCGCACATCGGGAACCAGGAGGAGCTGTGGCTGCTCCGGGCCGTGGGAGGCCGCGAGGCACTGCGCCCCGAGATCGACGGGCTCTACGACGCCTTCGAGCATTCACGGGCGAGCCGGCCCTCGCTCCCCCTGCTGGCGCCCGCGGAGGCACGGACGTACGCCGCCGACGTACGTGGCCGGGCCCTGGACATCCTCGGTGGCGCGACGCTCCACGGCGGGTCACGCCCGCTGGAGCGGGCCGGCTTCGCGTTCGGCATGGTCGCCCAGCACGAACAGCAGCACGACGAGACGATGCTGATCACCCATCAGTTGCGTTCGGGGCCGGCGGTACTCGGCGCGCCGGAGCCCCCCGGGCCCGTCGATACGGTCACGCTGCCTGCCGAAGTCCTGGTGCCCGGCGGCCCGTTCACCATGGGCACCTCCACCGAGCCCTGGGCCCTGGACAACGAACGGCCGGCGCACCGCCGTGAAGTGGCGGCGTTCCACATCGACACCGCCCCGGTGACGTGCGGCGCCTATCAGCGCTTCATGGACGACGGCGGGTACACCGAGGCACGCTGGTGGGCGCCCGAGGGCTGGGCGATGGTCCGCGAACACTCGCTGAACGCGCCTCTGTTCTGGCACCGGGACTCGGGGCAGTGGCTGCGACGGCGTTTCGGGGTGACGGAGCCCGTGCGGGCGGACGAGCCGGTGCTCCACGTCAGCTGGTACGAGGCGGACGCGTACGCCCGCTGGGCGGGGCGACGTCTGCCGTCCGAGCCGGAGTGGGAGAAGGCCGCACGTCACGACCCGGCCTCGGGGCGTTCACTGCGCTACCCCTGGGGTGACGAGGACCCGACACCCGAGCGGGCCAACCTGGGCCAGCGGCATCTGCGGCCCGCCGCCGCCGGTTCCTACGCCGCCGGCCGTTCACCGGCGGGCGCGGGGCAGCTGATCGGCGATGTGTGGGAGTGGACGTCGAGCGATTTCCTGCCCTATCCCGGCTTCGTCGCGTTTCCGTACCGCGAGTACTCGGAGGTCTTCTTCGGACCCGGGCACAAGGTCCTGCGCGGCGGTTCGTTCGCCGTGGACCCGGTCGCCTGCCGTGGCACGTTCCGGAACTGGGACCTCCCGGTCCGGCGTCAGATCTTCTCCGGGTTCCGCACCGCGAGGGACGCCTGATGTGCCGCCACATCGCCTACCTGGGGCCCCGCGCGGCTCTGGGGGATGTGCTGGTCACCCCCGCGCACGGGCTCGTGCGCCAGTCCTGGGCACCGCGGCGCCAGCGGTACGGAACCGTCAACGCCGACGGGTTCGGCGTCGGCTGGTATGCCGAGGGGGACCCCGTACCGGGCCGGTACCGCCGCTCCGGGCCCGTCTGGGGCGACGAGACCTTCGCCGATCTCACCCGGGTGGTGCACAGCACGGCGCTGCTCGCGGCGGTACGTGACGCGACGTTCGCCGGGGCGGACGGGGAGGCCGCGGCGGCTCCCTTCGCCGAGGGGCGTCTGCTGTTCAGCCACAACGGCGCGGTGCGGGGGTGGCCCGGTTCCCTGGCACCGCTGGCCGGCGCCCTGCCGCCCGGGCGGCTGCTCGGCCTTGAGGCGCGGAGCGATTCGGCACTCATCTGGGCGCTGGTGCTGCACCGGGCGGCGGGGGGCGAGGCGATAGGGCGGGCGGTCGCCGGCACGGTCCTCGATGTCGGCGCCGCCGCCCCCGGTTCACGCCTCAATCTGCTGCTCACCGACGGCACCACCATCGTGGCGACCGCGTGGGGGGACTCGCTCTGGTTTCTCCACGACCCGGGCACCCGCACGGTGGTGGCCTCGGAACCGTACGACGACGATCCGTCCTGGCGCGAGGTCCCGGACCGCACCCTGCTGACCGCGACGCGCACCGATGTCCTGCTGACCCCGCTCGAGGAGCCCACCGCGTGAGTCCCTTCCTGCTGACCCGCTCCCTGCCTGCGGACGCGACGGACGCGGCGCTGCGCGCCGACGTGCTGAGCGGTCTGACGCGGCACCCGAAAACCCTGCCGCCCAAGTGGTTCTACGACGCACGGGGAAGTGACCTCTTCGAGGAGATCACCCGGCTGGCGGAGTACTACCCGACGCGTGCCGAACGGGAGATCCTGATCGCCCGTGCCGGTGACATCGCGGCGGTGTCCGGGGCCCGGACCCTGATCGAGCTGGGCTCGGGTTCCTCGGAGAAGACGAGACACCTGCTGGACGCGCTGCCGGACCTGCACACCTACGTGCCGGTGGACGTCAGTGAGAGTGCCCTCACGGGCGCGGCGAAGGCGTTGCTGGCCGACAGGCCGGAGCTCTCCGTGCACGCGCTCGTGGCCGATTTCACCCAGGTGCTGGAACTGCCCGAGAGCCCCGGCCCCCGGCTGGTGGTGTTCCTCGGCGGGACGCTGGGCAATCTGCTGCCCGAGGAGCGGGCCGGCTTCCTGCGGTCCGTACGGGCGCGGCTCGCACCCGGGGACGGGCTGCTGCTCGGTACGGACCTGGTCAAGGACGAGGCGACCCTCGTCGCGGCGTACGACGACGCGGCCGGGGTCACGGCCGCCTTCAACAAGAACGTGCTGGCGGTGGTGAACCGCGAGCTGGGTGCTGACTTCCCGGCCGGCGACTTCAGCCATGTGGCCCTCTGGGACGCGGACCACGAGTGGATCGAGATGCGGCTGCGCGCCCGCCGGGCCATGACGGTCAAGGTCCGGGAGCTCGACCTCGTGGTGCAGTTCGAGGAGGGTGAGGAACTGCGTACGGAGATCTCGGCGAAGTTCCGTGAGAAGCGGGTGCGCGACGAACTCGCCGCGGCGGGCCTGCGGCTGGATCAGTGGTGGACGGACGCGGCGGGCAGGTTCGCGCTGTCGCTGGCGACGGCGGACTGAGCCGCGCGCGCCAGGGTCCGGCGGTCGGTCCCCGCCTCCGCGGGGATGGGCGGGAGGATCCGGATCTCGGCGGTGAGCCCGGCCGCCGTCACCACGCGCCACAGGGAGACGGCGAGCGGATCGTCCCCGACGAACGCGGCGGCTCCCGCCGCGTCCGTCCCGGTCGTCCGGTAGCTGATGCGGACCGGGCGGACGGCGGAGCCGGCGTCGATCGCGGCCTGGAAGGCGGCCGGCCGGAACCGGCCGCCGCCGCTCCGCCCGCACCAGGTGCTGCCCTGCGGGAAGACCGCGACCCGTGCGCCGGAGGCCAGCGCCCCGGCGACGGCCCGAACCGCGTGCGGCAGGGACCGCAGCCGGTCCCGCTCGATGAACAGCGTGCCGCCCAGGGCGGCAACCGGGCCCAGCAGCGGCCAGTGGCGGATCTCGCTCTTGGCGACCATGCGGGCGGGGAGCACGGCGGCCACGAGTGGGACGTCCAGCCACGAGACGTGGTTGGCGACCACGAGTTCACCCGAGGGGGGTCCGGCCGGCCGGTCCGGGTTCCCGGTGACCCGTACGCGTACGCCGAAGGCACGCACCACCGTGTACGCCCATCGGCGGGTCAGCCGGTCACGGTGGGACGGCCGCAGGAGCAGCGCCACCGGCACGCACATCACCCCGACGACGGTGAGGGCGCAACCGGCGAGCAGCAGGGCCGCCGCCGGCAGCGCCGTGCGCGCGGGGCCCTCGTGACGCGCGCAGTCACGCGGGGTGCAGGGGGCGACGGGCAGCCAGGCACTCATCGCAGCGGGGCCAGCGAGAGGAAGTGGCGCAGGTAGCGGGGGTCAGTCCGGCGCATCGAGAGCAGGACGTAGAGGTCCGCCACGTCGAAATCCGGGTCATGCGCGGGCGCTCCGCAGACCCAGGCGCCGAGGCGCAGGTATCCGCGCAGCAGCGGGGGCAGTCCCGCGCGGCCGCCCGCCCCGCCGCCGGGGTGGCCGGTGGAGTCCCAGAGGCGGTGGGGGGTGACCCAGTACTGTTCGGGCGCGAGGTGGTGGGTCCGTACGGTGTCCCAGCTGCGGGCGGCGAGTGCGCCTCCGTCGGCGAGGGGCACGGAGCAGCAGCCCGCCAGCCAGGTGTGGCCGGTGCGCTCCATGTAGCGGGCGAGCCCGGCCCAGATCAGGGCGATGACGGCACCGTCCCGGTGGGCCGGGTGGACGCAGGACCGGCCCACCTCGACGAGGTCGTCGCGGATCGGGCCGAGCCGCCGCAGGTCGAACTCGCCTTCCGCGTAGAGGCCTCCTGCCCGCCTGGCGCCTTCGGGCGGGAGCAGCCGGTAGGTGGCGACCACCTCTCCGGTGGCCACCTCGCGTACCAGCAGGTGGTCGCAGTGGATGTCGAAGGCGTCGCTGTCCAGGCCGGGTTCTGCGCTGTCGAGCCGGGCGCCGAGTTCACCGGCGAAGACCAGGTGGCGCAGGCGCTGGGCGGCCCGTACGTCGTCCGGGCCGGAGGCAAGCGATACCCGGTATCCCGAGGGTGCGGCGGCGGCCGGTCGTCGCGGCGCGGGGACGCCGACGGGTGAGGGGGCGGGTGAGGCGAGGGGCAGCACGGTCATGGCGGTCTCCGGGGACGGATCAGCGGGGCGGCTGCCGGGCTGCCGCAGGAGTGCGACGGCCCGGCCCCCTACTTCTTCCGTGACCGGCTGGATTCGACGTGACCGCTGTGGAGCGAGGGGATGTGCGACGGCTGAATCCCCGGATCGCGGGTGCGACCCGGCCGCTCCCGGTGCCGGTCAGCCCGTGATCAGTTTCGACGTGATGCGGTCGGAGGCCTTCTTCGCTTCCACAGCCGGGTCCCCGCCCTCCAGCACCGCCGTCATGTACGGCTTGATCGGGTTGTCGGCCTCGACGGCCGGCCAGTGGGGTGAGTTTGGGGTGGCGCGGCCTTCGGCGGCGCCTTCCGCCATCGCGGAGGTGCCTTCCTGTCCCTCGACCACGTGCGCGAGGACCGGCTTGTTGGGGACGTAGCTCATGGCCCGGGCGAGTTCCGTCTGCCACTTCTCCCCCGCGAGCGCCTTGACGACGTCGATGCCTTCGCCGCGGTGGTCGGCGGCCTCCGGCACGATCAGGTCGGACCCTCCGGTGAAGACGGCGCCCGGCTTGTTCGCGCTCTTGCCGGGGATGGGGAAGTAGCCGAGCTTTCCCTTGAGTCCGGGGTTCCGCTGTTCGATGAGCGCCGCGCTGCCGGGCACGGAGATGATCTGGGCGACCTTGCCCCCGGCGAACACATCGGTCTCCGGTGGCGACTGCTCGTCGGCGTCCCTGGGTCCGCTGCCGAGCGCCTGGAGCGTCTTGTAGAAGTCCATGCCCCGCAGCGCGGCGGGCGAGTCCAGTGCGCCCTGCCAGTCGCCACCGCTGTCGTCCGCCAGCTCGCCGCCCTCGTCCCAGATGAAACCGGCGAGGACGTACCAGTTCTGCCCGGCGAGGTAGATGCCCTGCCGGCCGGCGGTGTCCAGTTTCTCGCTGATGTCCACCCACTCCTCACGGGTCCTGGGGAGTTCGGTGATCCCGGCCTGGGCGAAGAGGTCCTTGTTGTAGATCACGACGCGGTTGGCCGCGTACCAGGGGATCCCGTACTGTCCGCCGTTGACCTTGCCCGGTTCCGCGAGGCCAGGCAGCCAGTCCTCCCCGCCCAGGTCACGCATCGACTCCAGGGTGAGGTCGCGCAGTTCCCCGCTCTCCGCGTACTGCGCGACCTGGGTGTTGCCGACTTCGATGACGTCCGGCGCGTCGTCGCCCTCGATCGCCTTCAGGACCTTGGGGCCGATTCCGCCCCACTCCTGGATGATGAACTCCAGTTCGACCGAGGGGTGCTCGGCCTCGTACGACTTCTTGAAGCGGTCGACGAAGTCCTCGGAGGCGCTGCCCTTCATCAGCCATACCGTCACCGTGCTCCTGTCGGCCCCCGCGCCCGGGAGATACCCACAGCCACTCAGCACGACGGAGGAAACGAGCGCGACGGCTCCGGCCAGTATGCGGATCTTCACGGGGGTCACCTTCTGCGGAACGGCACGACGGCATGACAGGACCCGGGTGGGGGGACTGCGGGCGGCGCTCGCACGGGCGTATGGCTCGGAGTTTGGTATGGACCAATCCGCAGGTCAAGCCCCCGCGTCCCACCGATGGCCGCCGGGACGCCTCGCGCGCCGTCGGCGGGTGAGGCACCGTGGAACCACGAAAGGAGACATTAGATGTCCAATCACACTTATCGGGTCACCGAGATCGTAGGAACCTCCGAGGAGGGCCTGGACGCGGCGATCCGGAACGGCGTCGCACGAGCCTCCGAAACGTTGCACAATCTCGACTGGTTCGAGATGACGCAGGTCCGCGGCCACATCGAGAACGGCCGCATCGCCCACTACCAGGTCGGCCTCAAGGTCGGTTTCCGGCTCGACGAGAAGGCCTGACCGGCCGGCCACGCCTCCTCCGCCCGGGTGCGCCGTCCGCGTCCGGTCCTCCCGGTGCGCCCTCCCGCTCCGGGACGCACGTCGACGACGGCGGCGCGACGGTCCGCCGGCCAGGCACGACTTCGCGCCGGGTCCTTCGGGCCGCGTCGCGCACCCGCCTCGTGGCCGCGTCGGACACGACCTCGCGCCCGCGCACCGGCCGTCACGGTGATCCGCTGCCCGGCGTGGCGGGCCGGGACCGGGCGCCGCGCTCCCTGGCACACCGGCGGACCGTGCGGCGCCTCCTCACCGGCGGGACCGCCTCATCTCAGGACGGACGCCCTCCGTGGGGCACGCCGACCGCCAGGAGTGCGATGTCGTCGTCCAGTCCCTCACCGAACGAGTCCAGGAGTCCGGTGACCGCCTCCACGGCACGGTGGGCCGATACGGGCGCCAGGGCCCGCGCGAATTCCAGCAGCGCCTCGTCCCCGTACCGTTCGTCCGTGACGGGATCATGGGCCTCGGTGAGACCGTCGGTGTAGAGCAGCATCGTGTCACCGGGGCGCAGACCGACGGTGGCCGTCGTGAACTGCGCGTCAGGCACGACGCCGACGAGCTGGCCACCGGGCGTGGGCAGGTAGTCGGCGCTGCCGTCGGCCCGCAGAAGGACGGCGGGGGGATGTCCGCCGCCGGCCAGGACGACATGGAATCCCATGTCGCCCCCTTCCGGCTCCAGCAGACCGAAGATCACCGTGCAGAAACGCGGCTCGTCGTCCTGGAACTGCTGGGTGAGCGCGGTGTTGAGGTTGGCCAGGACTCTGGCCGGCACCGGATCGGACACCGCTGCGGCCCGCAGCGTGTAGCGCGCCAGCGACGTCACCACGGCCGCGTCCGCGCCCTTGCCCCGCACGTCCCCCATGAAGAATCCCCAGCGTCCGGCGGCCAGCGGGAACAGGTCGTAGAAGTCCCCGCCCACCTCGTCGGAGGACGCGAAGTGGTAGTGCGCCGCGACGTCCAGCCCCGGAACCGGTTCGAGAGCCGGTGGGATCAGCGTGCGCTGCAGCGTCGTGGCGAGACGGCGCAGGCGTTCGCGTTCGCCCTCGGCCTCCTGCCTGGCCCGCAGCAGCTCCTGCTCGTAGGCACGCCTGTCACCCGCGTCGAGGAGGGTGGTCCGGATGAGCAACGGCTCGCCGCTGCTGTCCCGCTTGACGATGGAGGTGACCAGGACGGGCAGCCGGCTGCCGTCCGAGGCCCTCAGCTCCAGCGCGACACCCTTGACCTCGCCCTGCATCCGCAGCAAGGGCGCGAAGTGGGTCTCGTGGTACAGCCTGCCGCCCACGGTCAGCAGGTCGGAGAACTGTCTGCGGCCGACCAGTTCCTCGCGCCGGTAACCCAGCCACGTGAGCAGGGTTCCGTTGACCTTGGCGATCCGTCCGTCGAGCAGCGTGGAGAGGTAGCCGCACGGAGCGTTCTCGTAGAGGTCCTCCGCGCTGTCGTCCAGCAGGGCGGAGAAGGGCAGCTGCTCCTGGTCGCGGTCTCCCGCGGCCCACGCCCCGTCGGCCTCCTCGCCGTCCGGGCGCGCCATCACGGCCTCTGCATGAAGGCGATGATCGCCTCGGTCGTCTCCTCGGGGGCGCTCAACTGGGGGCAGTGGCCGGTCGAGTCCAGCGTGACCAGCTCGCTGCCAGGGATCTGTGCGTGGACGAAGGCCCCCACCTCGCGCGGGGCGATCGAGTCGCGCGCGCTCTGGGCGATGAACGTCGGCACGGTCACGTCGGCCAGATCCGCCCGGTTGTCGGACAGGAAGGTGGCTCTCGCGAACACCCGCGCGATCTCCGGGTCCGTGCGGCAGAAACTGTTGGTCAGCTCCTCACCCAGCTCGGGGCGCTCCGGATTACCCATGATCACCGGCGCCATCGTCGCGGACCAGCCCAGGTAGTTGCTGTCCAGCGAATCGAGCAGCTCCTCGATGTCCTGCGCGCTGAAACCGCCCCGGTAGTCACCGTCGTCGATGTAGGACGGCGACGGCGTGAGGAGGATCAGCCTGTCGAACAGCCCGGGTTCCCGGTTGGCGGCGAGCACGCCGATCATGGAGCTGACCGAATGGCCGACGAAGGTCACGGGCCCGAGCCCGAGCGCCCGGCAGATCTCGATCACGTCCTCCGCGTAGCCGTCGAGGGAGGAGTACCGCTCCGGGCTCCAGGCGGACGCATCGGAGCGTCCGGCGCCCACGTGATCGAAGAGGACCACCCGGAAGCGTTTCTCCAGCTCAGGGGCGACGAGTCGCCACAGGTTCTGGTCACATCCGAAACCGTGCGCGAGCATCACGACGGGGCCGTCTTCCCTGCCCGTCACCGACACGCGGTTTCTTCGCAGAACGTCCATGGGAACATCCTGCCACTCCCCGCACCTGACGGCCCGGTCTGCGCCGTACGGGCCTGAACAGTGCGGATAGCACTGGGTGACCGGTCGAGATGCACGGGCGCCGGAGCCCTGATTCGCTGATGCTGTCCGCTTCCCCACAGATCCAGGAGTGATCATGAGCGTTGCAGGCGAATCCGGCGGTCGGGCCCAGCAGCTGCGCGCCAAGGCGCAGGAACTCACCGAGGCCGCGGAACGCTCCACCGATCCGGAACAGCGGCAGCGGCTCCGGGACAAGGCCGGCCGCCTGCGGGAGCAGAGCGAGAAGGAGAGCTCCATGAACGACCGCGGCATGGACCCGATGGTGTAGGTCCGGCACCCCGCGCTGCCGGTGGTCCTCACGGGTGCGGGAGGATCACCGGTACAAGCACGTCCGCCCCGCCGACCCCCCACGGAGCGCCACCACCGATGTCCACCCCACAGGATCCGTACGTACGGGTGCGCGGCGCGCGCGAGCACAACCTCCGCGATGTGGACGTCGACATTCCGCGCGACGCGCTCGTGGTCTTCACGGGAGTCTCCGGCTCGGGGAAGTCGTCCCTGGCGTTCGGGACGATCTACGCCGAGGCACAGCGCCGCTACTTCGAGTCCGTGGCCCCGTACGCCCGCCGGCTGATCCACCAGGTCGGGGCTCCGGATGTCGGGGAGATCACCGGTCTGCCGCCCGCCGTGTCCCTGGAGCAGCGCCGGTCCGCCCCCGGGTCGCGTTCGTCGGTCGGCACGGTCACCACGCTGTCCAACTCCCTGCGCATGCTCCTCTCACGCGCCGGCGACTACCCGCCGGGGGCCGAGCGGCTCGACTCCGACGCCTTCTCCCCGAACACGGCTGCCGGGGCCTGCCCCGAGTGCCACGGGCTGGGGCTGATCCACCGCACCGACGAGGAACTGCTCGTGCCGGACCCCTCGTTGTCGATCCGGGAGGGGGCGGTCGCGGCGTGGCCGGGTGCCTGGCAGGGCAAGAACCTGCGTGACGTGCTGGACGCCCTGGGGTACGACATCGAGCGACCGTGGCGGGAGCTGGCCCCCTCCGACCGCGAGTGGATCCTGTTCACCGACGAGCAGCCGGTCGTGACGGTCCATCCGGTGCGCGACGCGGGCCGTATCCAACGCCCCTACCAGGGCACGTACATGAGCGCCCACCGCTATGTCATGCACACCTTCGCGGAGTCCAGGAGCCGGACGCTTCGGGCTAAGGCGGAGCGCTTCCTGACGAGTGCGCCGTGTCCGGTGTGCGGGGGCGGCCGGCTGCGGCCGGAGGCCATGGCGGTCACCTTCGCCGGACGCACCATCGCCGAACTGGTCTCGTTGCCCCTGGCCTCCCTCGCCGAGGTCCTGCTGGCGGCGGGAGGCGGCAGCGACACGGCACGGTTGCTCACAGCGGACCTGCTGGCCAGGATCGAGCCGGTGACGGAGCTGGGGCTCGGCTATCTCAGCCTCGACCGCACGGCCCCCACCCTGTCTTCCGGCGAGCTTCAGCGGCTGAGGCTCGCCACGCAGCTCCGGTCGGGCCTCTTCGGCGTCGTGTACGTGCTGGACGAACCCTCCGCCGGACTGCACCCGGCCGACACGGAGTCACTGCTCGGCGTGCTCGACAGGCTCAGGCAGGCCGGCAATTCGGTGTTCGTGGTGGAGCACCAGATGGACGTGGTGCGGCACGCCGACTGGCTGGTGGATGTGGGGCCGCTGGCGGGCGAGCACGGAGGGCGGGTCCTGCACAGCGGTCCGCCGGCGGACCTCGCCGGAGTGGCGGGGTCGGCGACCCGGAGGTTCCTCTTCGAGGAGGGTCCGGCGCCTGCGCGCGAACCGCGCGCCCCCTCCGGCTGGATCACGCTGCGCGGGGTGGACCTGCACAACGTGCGCGGAGTCGACGCCGCGTTCCCGCTCGGGGTGCTGACGGCGGTCACCGGTGTGTCGGGGTCGGGCAAGTCGACCCTGGTCGGCCAGGTCCTGGCGGGGGTGCTCGCCGACCGGCGCCCGGTGGACACGGCGGATGCCCCTGCCGCGCCGGTGGCACGGGGCTGCGCGTCGGCGGAGGGGACCGACGCGGTCGACCGGCTCGTGCAGGTCGACCAGAAGCCGATCGGCCGTACGCCCCGGTCCAACCTCGCCACGTACACAGGGCTGTTCGACGTCGTGCGGAAGCTGTTCGCGGACACGGAGACGGCACGCGCCCGGAAGTACCGGGCCGGCCGGTTCTCCTTCAACGTGGCGGGCGGGCGGTGCGAGACCTGCCAGGGCGAGGGGTTCGTCTCGGTCGAACTGCTCTTCCTGCCCAGCACGTACACCCCCTGCCCGGACTGTCACGGTTCGCGTTACGACCCTCGGACCCTCGAGGTCACCTTGCGCGGTCTCACGATCGCCGAGGTGCTCGACCTGACGGTGGAGGCGGCGGCCTCCTTCCTCGCGGACAGTCCGGCGGCCGGGCGCAGCCTGCGGGCCCTGACCGACGTGGGGCTCGGATACCTGCGTCTGGGCCAGCCGGCGACGGAACTGTCGGGTGGTGAGGCGCAGCGGATCAAGCTCGCCGCGGAACTCCAGCGTGCCCGGCGTGGGCACACGCTGTACCTGCTGGACGAGCCGACGACGGGACTGCATCCGGCCGATGTGGAGGTGTTGATGCGGCAGTTGCACGGCCTGGTGGACGCGGGGAACACGGTGGTGGTCGTCGAGCACGACATGGCGGTGGTGGCCGGCGCGGACCGAGTGATCGATCTGGGGCCCGGTGGTGGGCACCGGGGCGGCCGGATCGTCGCCACGGGCACACCCCGGGAGGTCGCCCGTGCGGCGGGGAGCCGTACGTCCGCGTACCTGGCGAAGGCGTTGCGGACGGGCTGACCCCCCGCCCGGGTCAGCGGCGGACCTTGCGGTTGGCCCGGAGCCATTCCTTGTTCATGGCGGTGATCGACGGCAGCGGGATGCCCTTGGGGCAGGCCGTGGCGCATTCGCCGGTGAGCGTGCAGCCGCCGAATCCCTCGTCGTCCATGGTGGCGACCATGTCGAGCACCCGGGTCTCCCGCTCGGGCGCTCCCTGCGGGAGCACGTTGAGGTGGTTGACCTTGGCGGAGGTGAACAGCATCGCCGAGCCGTTCGGGCATGCGGCGACGCACGCGCCGCAGCCGATGCACTCGGCGTGTTCGAAGGCCGAGTCGGCGTCCGGCTTGGGCACCGGGGTGGCATGGGCGTCGGGCGCCGTGCCGGTGGGCGCGGAGATGTACCCGCCGGCCTGGATGATCCTGTCGAAGGAGGACCGGTCGACGACGAGGTCCTTGACGACGGGGAAGGCCGAGGCGCGCCACGGCTCGATGTCGATCGTGTCCCCGTCCTCGAAGGACCGCATGTGGAGCTGGCAGGTGGTGGTCCGCTCGGGACCGTGGGCTTCGCCGTTGATGACGAGGCTGCACGCGCCGCAGATGCCCTCGCGGCAGTCGTGGTCGAAGGCGACGGGCTCGTCACCGCTGAGGATGAGCTCCTCGTTGAGGGTGTCGAGCATCTCCAGGAAGGACATGTCCTGCGAGATGCCGTCGACTTCGTACGTGGCCATGGCGCCGGGCGCCTCGGCGTTCTGCTGGCGCCAGACGCGCAGGGTGAGCTTCATGCGTAGCTCCGCTGAGTGGGGTGGACGTACTCGAAGACGAGGTCTTCCTTGTGCAGGACGGGGGCGTCGCCGGTGGCGCTGAACTCCCAGGCCGCGGCGTAGGAGAACTCCTCGTCCCGGCGGGCGGCTTCGCCGTCCGGGGTCTGCGATTCCTCACGGAAGTGGCCGCCGCAGGATTCGGCGCGGTGCAGTGCGTCGAGGCACATGAGCTCGGCGAGCTCCAGGTAGTCGACGACGCGGTTGGCCTTCTCCAGCGACTGGTTGAACTGTTCGCCGGTGCCGGGCACCTTGACGCGGCGCCAGAACTCCTCGCGGATACGCGGGATCCGGTCGAGGGCCTGGCGGAGCCCCTGCTCGGTGCGGGCCATACCGCAGTACTCCCACATGAGTTCGCCGATCTCCCGGTGGAAGGAGTCGGGAGTGCGGTCACCGTCGACCGCGAGGAGGAGGTTGAGCCTGTCCTCGGTCTCGGCGACGGCTTCGGTGACCGCCGGGTGGCCGGCGTCGATCTCCTCCGTGTGCGGGTTGCGGGCCAGGTAGTCGTTGATCGTGGACGGCAGGACGAAGTAGCCGTCGGCGAGGCCCTGCATCAGCGCGGAGGCGCCGAGGCGGTTGGCACCGTGGTCGGAGAAGTTGGCCTCACCGATGGCGAAGAGCCCGGGAATCGTGGTCTGGAGGTCGTAGTCGACCCAGAGGCCGCCCATCGTGTAGTGCACGGCGGGGTAGATGCGCATCGGGGTCTCGTACGGGTTCTCGGCGGTGATCCGCGCGTACATGTCGAAGAGGTTGCCGTACTTCTCCTCGACCTTCTTCCTGCCCATGCGTGCGATGGCCTCGGCGAAGTCCAGGTAGACGCCCTGGCCTCCGGGGCCGACGCCGCGGCCCTCGTCGCAGACGTTCTTCGCGGCGCGCGAGGCGATGTCACGGGGCACGAGGTTGCCGAAGGCGGGGTAGACGCGCTCCAGGTAGTAGTCCCGCTCGTCCTCGGGGATCCGGCCGGCGGGGCGGTCGTCGCCCTTGGCCTTCGGGACCCAGATGCGGCCGTCGTTGCGCAGTGACTCACTCATCAGCGTCAGCTTCGACTGGTGGTCACCGGTGCGCGGGATGCAGGTGGGGTGGATCTGGGTGAAACAGGGGTTCGCGAAGTAGGCACCGCGGCGGTGGGCTCGCCAGACGGCGGTGGCGTTGGAGTTCATGGCGTTCGTCGACAGGTAGAAGACGTTGCCGTAGCCGCCGCTGGCCAGGACGACCGCGTCGGCGAAGTAGGTGTCGATTTTCCCGGTGACGAGGTCGCGTGCCACGATCCCGCGGGCCTTGCCGTCGACGACGATCAGGTCGAGCATCTCGGTGCGTGCGTGCAGTTCGACGTTGCCCGCGGCGATCTGACGGGACAGTGCCTGGTAGGCGCCGAGGAGGAGCTGCTGTCCTGTCTGGCCGCGGGCGTAGAACGTGCGGGAGACCTGGACGCCGCCGAAGGAGCGGTTGTCGAGGAGCCCGCCGTACTCCCGGGCGAAGGGGACACCCTGGGCGACGCACTGGTCGATGATCTCGACGGAGATCTGCGCCAGGCGGTGGACGTTGGACTCGCGGGCGCGGAAGTCGCCGCCCTTGACGGTGTCGTAGAAGAGGCGGTGCACCGAGTCGCCGTCGTTGCGGTAGTTCTTGGCGGCGTTGATCCCGCCCTGCGCGGCAACGGAGTGAGCCCGCCTGGGTGAGTCCTGGAAGCAGAACTGGACGACGTGGTAACCCTGTTCGGCGAGTGTCGCACCGGCCGAGCCGCCGGCCAGGCCGGTCCCGACGACGATGACGGTGTGCTTGCGGCGGTTGGCCGGGTTGACGAGCTTCGCCTGGAAGCGGCGGGTGTCCCATCGCTCGGCGACCGGGCCCGTGGGCGCCTTGGTGTCGACGACGGGCTCGCCGGTGCGGTAGTTCGTGTAGTCGCTCATGTCAGCTCACCACTCCGGTCATCACGGCTACGGGTACGGAGACGAAACCGGCCGTCAGCAACACTGCCAGGACGTCGGCGAGGGTCTTCAGAACGCGGTTCCGGGTCGCGCTGCCCACGCCGAGGGTCTGGGCCGCACTCCAGAAACCGTGTCGGACGTGCAGTCCCAGAGCGAGCACGGCGACGATGTAGATGACGTTGCCGTACCAGGTCGAGAAGGTGTCGAGCACGTTCTGGTAGGGGTGCCCGGACTGGAATCCGCCGGTGTGCACGGTGCCGGTCGTGAGGTCCAGGATGTGCCAGACGATGAACAGCGCGAGGATGACGCCCCCGTAGCGCATGGTGCGCGTGGCGTAGCTCGAACGCGCCTTCCTGTGCACATACGCCGTCGGTCGCGCCTTGAGGTCGCGTCGGCTCAGCTGGTAGGCGGAGACCGCGTGCAGGACGACGGCCGCGACGAGCACCAGACGGACGATCCACAGCGCCCACTCGTGGTGCAGGAAGGGCTCGCCGAGGGTCCGGAGCCAGTGCGCGTAGTGGTTGAACTCGTCGGATCCGAAGAAGATCTTCAGGTTGCCCAGCATGTGGACCACCAGATAGCCCAGCATGATCAGGCCGCTCACGGCCATGATCGTCTTCTTGCCGACGGACGAGTCCCAGAGCGTACGCGTCATGGACGGCCGTCGGTCCCGCGTTGCCAATGCCATGGGCACGACGCTAGAGGGCAAGGGCATCATCAGTCCAAGACATGAAACGACTCATCTTCATAGGCGCTGGCTATGCAGGCGCGTACCCTCGTCCGTATGCACTTCCAGCAGCTCGCCTACTTCGTGGCCGTGGCGGAGGCCAGGCACTTCACCCGGGCCGCGGAGGAGGTGCATGTGTCCCAGCCCTCGCTCTCGCAGCAGATCAAGGCCCTGGAGAACGAACTGGGTGCCGAGCTGTTCAGCCGGGCACGAGGCAACATCGCGCTGACCGACGCGGGAGAGGCGCTGCTGCCGCTGGCCCGCAGGATCCTGGCGGACGCGGACACCGCGCGGCACGAGGTGCAGGAGCTGGTACAGCTGCGCCGGGGGCGCGTCAGGCTCGGAGCGACCCCGAGTGTCTGCACCGGCCTGCTGCCCGAGGTGCTGCGTGCCTTCCACGGCGCCCACCCCGGGATCCGGCTGCTGATCGAGGAGGGCGGCTCGCACGACCTCGTGCGGCAGCTGGCGCGGGGCGCTCTGGATCTCGCGCTGCTCGTCCTGCCGCTGCCCGCCGCGTCACCCGCGCTCACCACGGTGGAGCTCCTGCACGAGGATCTGGTGGTGGTCTCGTCGGCGGCCCGCCCCGCACCGGGGCGGAAGGGGTCCGTGCGTGTCGCCGACCTCGAGAACGAACCGCTGGTGATGTTCCGGCACGGCTACGACCTGCGGGAGCTGACAGTCGCCGCGTGCCGTGCGGAAGGCTTCGAGCCGTCGTTCACCGTGGAGGGCGGCGAGATGGACGCCGTGCTCGGCTTCGTACGCGCGGGCCTCGGTATCGCCGTGGTCCCCCGCATGGTGGCCGTCCGGGCCGGCCAGGGCCTCCGGGCTACGCCGCTGGCCTCGCCGGGCCTGCGGCGGACGATCGCGCTGGCGCACCGCAGCGATGTCGAGCCCCCGCGGGCGGCGCGTGAGCTCCAGCGCATGCTCCTGGGTGCGGGGCCGCCCGCGGCGCCCCCGGCCGCCGGCGGACGGAGCCCGGCCGACGACTGAGGACGGCCCCTCAGACCGCGTCCGCCAGCAGCAGCGCGTGAATCATGTCCGGGGCTCCCGGACGCGCGTAGTACCACCCCTGGGCGGTGTCGCAGCCGAGCTGTCGCAGTTGCTCGGCCTGGGCGCCGGTCTCGACCCCCTCCACCGTGACGGCCAGGTCCAGGCTGTGGGCGAGCGAGACGATACCCTCGACGATCTTGAGGTCGACCGGGTCCGCCGGATGGTGCTGCATGCCCTGGGTGAAGGAACGGTCCAGCTTGAGCACGCTCACCGGAAGCCGGCGCAGGTTCGCCAGGTTGGAGTACCCGGTGCCGAAGTCGTCCAGCGCGATGTCGACGCCCATCTCCGCCAGCTGGCGCAGCGGTTTGAGCAGATCGTCGTCGGCCCCGATCAGCGCGGACTCGGTGACCTCCAGACAGAGGGCGCCCGGTTCCAGACCGGAGCGCTCCAGGACGTCGACGGTCTCGGCGACCAGCCTCGGGTGGTGCAGCTGGGTCGGGGAGAGGTTGACGTTGATCCGCAGGGGCCCGCCGTCGGTGTGACGTTCCTGCCAGAAGTTCGCCTGCCGGACGGACTCCTCCAGGACCCAGCGGCCGAGCGGCACGATCAGCCCGGTGTGTTCGGCGAGCGGGATGAAACGGTCCGGACCGAGCACGCCGTGCTGCGGATGGCACCACCGCACCAGCGCCTCGGCGCCGTGCACGCTGCCGTCCCCGAGGTGCACCAGCGGTTGGTACTCGATGAAGAACTCACCGCGGTCGAGCGCCGTGGGCAGCGCGGTGGTCAGTCCGTGACGGGTGATGGCCCGCGCGTCGGCCTCGGCGTCGGCGAGCGCGAAGCGGTTGCCGCCCGCCGCCTTGGCCCGGTACATCGTGATGTCGGCACTGCGCAGCACCTCGGCCGCGGTGCGTTCGCCCGAAGGCCCTTCGACGACACCGATGGATCCGCGTACGGTCAGCTCCCGGCCGTCGAGGCGGATGGGCGTGGCGAGCGCCGAGAGGATGCGCGCGGACAGCTCGTGGACCTCTTCCTGGGTGCGGGGCCCGGTGGTGAGGGCGACGAACTCGTCACCGCCGAGCCGCGCGACCATCTCGCCGGGGGCCGTCGCGCAGCTCTGCAGCCGGTCGGCGACCTCGACCAGGAGCCGGTCCCCCGCCGCGTGGCCCAGGCTGTCGTTGATCGCCTTGAATCCGTCGAGGTCGAGGTAGCAGAGGCCGAAGCGCATGCCCTCCCGGGGCGCGAGTGCCTTCTCCAGGCGCTCGAAGAACAGGGTCCGGTTGGGCAGGCCGGTCAGCGCGTCGTGTGTGGCCTCGTAGCGCAGCCGCAGATTGAGCAGCCGCCGCTCGGTGGTGTCCTCCATGAGGGCCAGCTGGTACTCCGGCCGGCCTTCCGGGTCCCGGAGCAGCGACACGGTGAGGTTGGTCCACAGGACGGTGCCGTCGTTGCGGTAGTACGGCTTCTCCACGCTGTAGTGCTCGCGCTCGCCGCGCACCAGCTCGTCGTAGTACTTCCACACGTACGGGGAGTCCTCGGGGTGCACCCACTCGTTCACCTTGTGGCTGCGGACGTGGTTCTCCAGACCGCCGAACATCCGCGTGAGGGTGTCGTTGATCTCCAGGATGTTCCCGTCGAGGTCGGCTATGCCGATCCCGATGGCGGCGTCCCTGAACACGGCGCGGAAGCGCGCTTCGGTCGCGTGCAGCGCTTGTTCGGCGTTCGAGCGGGCGGTGAGCGCCGAGCGGGCTATCGCCTCCTGCTCGGCGAGCGTCCGCTCGCGCAGGGCCTGGCTGAAACCGCCGGCGAGCGCGTGCTGGATCCGCGCGCACCGGGCCCGGCTGTCCTCGGTCGAGAGCTCCACGGGCCCGTTGCCGCCGCAGTAGAGGACCAGATAGGAGTCGACGACGCCGAGCGTGGAGCTCAAGGCGTCGGGATCCGTGCAGTGGGCGGCGACCAGCGCGGCCCCGACCCGTTGCGCGGGCGTCGCGTCGAAGACGCGGGTGTGGAGGATGACGTTGAGTTCCCGGGCGAGGGGCAGCAGATGCTCCTCGAACTCCGGACGTGTCATCGAGGTGGCTGTGGAGGGGAAGATCGCCCTGCTCCAGATGGTGGCGAATCTTCGGAGCCGGCCTTCGGGGCCGTCGGGTTCCGCGTCCGGCGCGCCGGACTGCTGGGCGGGAATGCTCACGCCTTGCGTCCAACCCCGGCGAAGCCCGAGAAGGCGAACGGATCTTCCTGCGCGAGCGTCTCGGGTGACTCGGGACGCCACTCCGGCATGGCGACGAGACCGGGCTCGACCATCTCGTATCCCTCGAAGAAGCGGCTGATCTCCGTGCGCGAACGCATGACCAGCGGATTGCTTATGTTGCGGTAGACGCCGACCGTCCCGCCCGCCTCCTCCTGGCTGAGCGGGATCCCCTCGTACGAGGCGTGGGTGAGGACCAGCAGGCTGCCGGGAGCCAGCGCGTCGCGCAGTTCGGCGACCGCCGCGTACGGGTCGTCCGCGTCCTCGACGAAGTGGAGCACCGCCACGAGGAGCAGCGCCACGGGCTTGTCCAGGTCGAGCAGGCCGTTGATCTCGGGATGCGCCAGGATCTCGCCGGGCTTACGCAGATCCGCGGCGGCGATGACGGCCCGCTCGTTCCCCTCGAGCACCGCCTGACTGTGTGCGACCGCGACCGGGTCGTGGTCGACGTAGGCGACACGGGCGTCCGGATCGGCCGCCTGGGCGACCTCATGAACATTGCCGAAGGTCGGGATGCCGGACCCTATGTCGAGGAACTGGCTGACGCCCGAAGTCGTGGCGTAGTGCACGGCTCGCCGCATGAAGGCCCGGTTCGCCTGCATGACCTTGGGCAGACCAGGCATGAACTGCATGGCCTTGCGTGCCGCTTCCCTGTCCACCTCGAAATTGTGCGAACCGCCCAGGTAGAAGTCGTACATGCGAGACACGCTCGGCACCGAGATGTCAATGCCCTGCGGTGCCCAGGCGGGACGCTCCATCGATGTCTCCAACAAGTCGCCACGGCGATCCGGCCATGTTCATGGTCAGTGTTGACCAGAGGCTACTGATCGACCGCCAGGAGAGCGAGTGGAAACGGAAATTAGAGATCCGTTATTGGTCACACACCGGAAGCATGCACGGCGGGTCCGTCGCTGCGTGTACGCAATCGGCGACGGACCGGCACCACCGAGCGGCTCGCGCACGCTACTTGGAGGCTCCGACGAGCTTCGCGTCGGGCGACACCGCGTACCATGTGCCCCCGACACCTTGCCCGTTGGTGTCTCCCGGCTTCGCGTCACCGGCGAAGGTGTAGAGGGGCCAGCAGTCGAGCGACTGCTGCTGGATGCCGTCGGGACGGTCGAAGGTGACGAATCCCTTCGTGGTGACGCCTTCGACGTCATTTTTCGGCACGGGACCGACGACCGGCCACTTCTTGAGACAGTCGCCCGTGCACGCGGACTTCATAGGCCAGGCCGTGTCCTTCTTGAAGCGGTAAACCGTCATGCCGCGCCCGTCGACGACAATGTCCCCGAGTTCCGGATCCTTTCGGACGGAAAGACCGGCGAGGCCGGCCTGCCCGCCTTCGGAGGGTCCGTCCGCGTTGATGGCCGCTTTCTTTCCGTCCGGAGCGGCGGCGAACCATGTACCGCCGACTCCCTGGCCGTTGGCGTCACCGGGTCCGGTGTCCTCGGCATAGCGGTACACCGGCCAGCCTGCGACGGTCAGCTGCTTGGTCCCGTCGGCCCTCGTGACCTCGCCCATCAGCGACGCGTCGGCCCCGGCGGCGGCCTCGGCGTTCTGCGCGGGCACCGGGGGCCATGCCTTCGCACAGTCACCCTCGCAATTCGAGGTGGGCGGTTCGGCGGTGTCCTTGTCGAAGCGGTAGAGCGTGAAGCCCTCGCTGTCGGTCAGCACCTTGCCCAGTTTCTTGCTGTCCCAGACCGCGAGCTGGCCGGCCTCCTTCGGCGCGCCACCCGCGGCGGCGTCGGAGCCGTAGCCGCCGTCCGAGCCGTACCCGGCCTCGGCCGACTGCTGTGCGGGAGCCGCGTTTCCCACGGCCTGGCCGTTCGGCGACGCCGTGCCCTTCTCCTGACCGCACGCCGTCGTCAGCGCCAACATGGCCACCGCCGTCACTGCGAGCGAAGCGTTCCGCCAGGTATTCATGTCGACTCCCGTTGTCCTTCTGCCGTCCGGGACGCGAGTGCGCGTCTTTCGTGGCCCTAGGTACGGCCGACCGGTGGCCCGGCGTTCAACGGGCTCCGGAAAGAGATTCGACGGGCGCAAACGCGCATTGCTCAATATCCCTCCATCAGGCGAATCAACTGCTTACTCCGCGTGTTCGGCGGCTGTAGGCACCATGCTCCCCGGCGTGTACGGATCACGCATATGGCGGCTGACAGCCGCCACCCTGCTCCTGCTGCTCGCCGCCCCGCTGCCGGCGGCCGGCGACGACTGCGCGGTCGCTTCCATCGGGCAGGGGAACGGCGGCTCGTCCGTCGCTGTGGCGGGCGAGGGGCGGTGCGGTGCGGTCACCGCTGAGCCGGAGCCCGAACCCGAGCCCGAACCCGAACCGGCGCCTCCGCCACCGCCCCCACCACCCCCCCCCCCGCCACCTCCACCGCCCCCACCGCCTCCACCACCTCCGCCGCCCCCGCCGCCGCCTCCGCCGCCGCCCCCAGCTCCCGCGCCACCGGAACCCGAACCCGAACCCGCACAGCGGCCCACGGTGCGCCCGACGCCGCCTGCCCCCGCACCCGTCGCACTGCCCACCTACAGGAAGCCGCCCCGCAAGACGCCCCGGGCCGGGCCGTCACTGGTCTCGCTCACCCTTCTCATCACCGCACCCGCAGTTTTCGCCGTAGCCGTGCTGCGGCCCCGATCGTCCCGCTGAACCGAAGAAGGGAACCCATGTCGGAATGGCTTGTTCTGACCATTGCGATGGCGTCGGCATGCGCTGTCGTCCTGACCATCGCCGTCCTCAGCAACCGCCGCCTCGCCGAGGACGACGATCCGTCGGAGACACCCGACGTCATCGAGTACATGACGATGATGATCGGCGTGGTGTACGCGATCGTGCTCGGCCTGGCCATCGCGGGGGTCTGGGAGGGCCGTAGCGCCGCCCAGGAGTCGGTACGCCTGGAGGCCCAGGCGTTGCACGAGGTGAGTGCACGCTCGGCCGTCTACCCGGCCGAGGTCCGCGACCGCATCCGCGCGGACGTGGACGCCTACGTCGCCCATGTCGTCGGCGCCGAGTGGCGGTCGATGACCGACCACGGAAGTCTCACCGAGGAGGGCACCAGACTTCTGGACCGGGTGCGGGCGGACGTGACGGAGTACAAGCCGCAGACGGACCACGAGGGGCAGGCGTACCAGCCTCTGGTGGACCAGGTGGCCGCCGTCGACGACGCGCGCGGGGCCCGGGGGCAGAACGCGGGCGCGACGATGCCGGGAGTGGTCTGGTTCGGCCTGATCACCGGGGCGGTGGTGACGGTCGGACTGATCTTCACGCTCCAGATCCGCAGAACGTTCCGTGAGTTGCTGCTGGCGGGTCTGTTCAGCGTGCTGATCGCGTTCCTGCTCTTCCTCATCTGGGACTTCGACGCCCCCTTCGGCCGGGGCATCTCGGCCACGACGGCCCCCTTCGTCGATCTCTTCCCGGACGCCGGGAAGGGGTAGGAGCACACCGCACCCGGCCCTGTCCCCCGGCCCCGGTCCTCCGGCCGGTCGGGGGACAAGTTGCCCCATTCGCCTGACACCGATCGCGGGTGATATGAGCCGCTCCTACCGTTTCGAGCATCGAGGCGCATGTCTCATGTCTCGCGGAAATCCGTTCCGCGGCAGCGCCTCGGGACCCGGAGGATTCACCATGCGCGCGATACGTGTCGCACCCGTCGCCCTGCTGGGCGCCGCCGCCTGCTTTCTGATGGCACCGGCCGCATCGGCCGCTGTCCTGAACGGCGGCACGTCGACCTCGTTCACCCCGACCATCACTCCTTCCACGGTCGCGCCGGGGGGTCAGGTGACTCTCGGCGCCATGGGGTGCACCAGTGACGCGACCGCGTTCTCGGGCGTGTTCGACACGACGACGATCCCGAGCGGCAGGTCGGCCACGGCCACGGTCGACAGGGACGCCAGGCGGGGCGCGATCTACGAGGTCACCTTCCGCTGTGGCAGCACCACGCGGTCGGCCGACCTGAGGATCACGAGCGCCGCCCCCACGAGCACTCCCACCACGGCGCCCACCACGGCCCCCACAACCAGCTCGACCGCATCCCCCAGCGGCGTGCTGGGCGGCCTCGGCGGCAGCGTCGACACGATGGACCCCGCGGAGATCGCGGCCGGGTCCGCACTGGTTGCGATCGCCTCGGCCGGCGCCTTCCACGCCCTGCGCAAGCGCCGTACCAGCCGTCAGCACTGACCACTGAGCAGCAGGCACGGACACATGACAGTCGCCCCGGGTCCTGATCCAGGACTCGGGGCGACGGGCGTATCGGGCCGGGCGGGGTTTCCCGCGCGTCAGACCGCCGCATTGCTCATCCGGCGACGGACGACGAAGACGGCGCCGCCGACGGCTGCCGCCGCGACGAGTCCGCCACCGACCTGCATCTCGACGGAGCTGGGGCCCATCGAGCCGCCGAGGCCGCCCTGGGCGCCCCGCGAGGGAAGCACGGTGAAGCGTGCCGTGGCAGTCTGGCCGCCCTGGTCACCGTTGCCGCCCTGGCCACCGTTGCCGCCGCCCTGGCCGCCGTTACCGCCCTGACCTCCGTTGCCGCCGTTGCCGCCCTGGCCGCGCTCGCCTCCGTTGCCGCCCTGACCGCCGTTGCCGCCCTGGCCGCCGTCACCTCCGTTGCCGCCACCGAAGTTGTTGTTGCTGTCGTTGCACCTCACGGACAGGCTGTACTGGCCGGGCGTCGCGTTGTCCCGGATGCGCGCCGTGGCGTAGCCGACCCGGCCCGGCGACAGGTTCACCGTCGGGAACGCGTTCGACCACACCCTGCCGCCGGAGCGGCCGCAGCCCTCCGCGCTGACCTGCATGGTGGCGCCCTGATGCACCTGGGACGGGTTGACGGTCACATGGGTCGGGAAGTTGCTCGGGTTGCTCCCCGGGCCGCCGCCGGCGGCGGCCAGCGGGGCAGCGAGCCCGACCGCCGCGAATGCGGTCGCGGTCACCGCGAGAGCGCGTGAAGCACGCATCTTCGAACCTCCAGCGGGAAGCGCCCCGGAGTCTTGTCCTCCGGGATCAGTCGACGAGAACGCATCCCATGACGAACACTCACCAGATACCGCGCCTGTCGCACTTCGGCACTGCTCCACCCCGGTGATCCGACACGCCGTGCCCGAGGCCGCTGAGCTGACGGACCCGCAGGTCACGGTCCGTCAGAATTTTTATCCGCTCATTACTCCGAAGAGCAGACGCCCTCACCGGCGCCCGATCGGCCGACACCCGTTCGCCCGTCCCCGATCGCCGCCCTACGGACCCGCACCTAGCGTGGCGGTGTCGCGACGAAGGGAGAACCATGGGCCGGGACCAGTGGGGCGCCGAGCGGAGCAGACGCACACCGTGGGGCGCGATCGCCCTGGTGATGCTGACCGGACTCGCCCTGATGCGCAACGGCGTGGAGACGTCTCCCGGGCCGCCGCAGCCCGCCGCCGCGGCCTCCGTGGCCGGCCCCCGGGACACCGCGGTGTCCGCGCCGGTCGACGGTGAACCCGTGCAGCCACTGGCGTACGCCCCCGCCGCACGCATCCAGATCCCGTCGATCCGGGTGGACGCGCCGGTCGTCGATGTGAACCTGGACCCGGCGGGCTGGATCGAGGCCCCGCCCGCCGAGGACCCGAACCTCGCCGGCTGGTACCAGAACGGCATCTCCCCGGGCCAGCGCGGGACGGCCGTGATGGTCGGCCATGTCGACAATCTCGCGGGGCCCGCGGTCTTCTACGGACTGGGCTCACTCACCAAGGGCCAGCAGGTCGAGGTGTCCCGCTACGACGACCGGATCGCCGTGTTCGAGATCTACGGCGTCGAGGTCTTCTCCAAGAACGACTTCCCCGGCGCCCGTGTGTACGGCGACACCGGTTACGCCGAGCTCCGGGTCATCACCTGCGGAGGAGGGTATTCGAAGGCCGACGGGTACGACGGGAACGTGGTGGTCTTCGCGCGGCTGGTCGAGACGCGGTAGTGCTGAACCGGCGGCCGGCGGTCCTCGTCAGCTGCGGTACGGGACGGTCGGACGGTAGCCCTCCTCGATGAGTGCGGGCAGATACCGGCGAAGCGCCGCCACGCTCTGGGACCGGTTGCCGCCCGCGTCGTGCGACAGCACGACGGCGCCGGGCGCCGCCCCCTCGGCGACCCGGCGGACGATCGTGTCGGTGCCCGGGGTCGTCCAGTCCAGGCTGTCGACGGTCCAGGCCATCGGTTCCATGCCCATCGCGGCACCGATCTCGAAGGAACTGCGGTTCCAGGCGCCGTACGGGGCCCGGTACCAGAGCGGTGGGGCGCCCAGCGTCTTCTCGACCACCTCACTCGTGCTGCCCAGCTCGTCGCGGATCGCACCCGGGGAGAGCTCCGGGATCAGGGGATGCGACCACGAGTGGTTGCCGACCACGTGCCCGTCGTCGGCCATCTCCCGCAGCAGGTCACCGTTCTCGGCCGCCATCTCGCCGCAGACGAAGAACATCGCGCGTACGCCGTACCTGCGCAGTGTGGCCAGGATGTCCGGGGTGTACCTCGGATCCGGACCGTCGTCGAAGGTGAGCACCAGGGCGTCGCTCCCCAGTTCGGGCAGCTCCTCGAGCGGCCGGGTACGCACGGGCGGTGCGGCGGGCCGGAAGCGGGGCGGTGCGGCCGACGTCATGGGGCGCAGCCGGTAGCTGCCGGGGCCTGCCTGGGTTCTCGCCGGGGGTCCGGAGGCCGGGTACGGGGGCCGGCCTCCGGGGCGTGCGGGCGTGCCGGCCGGATCAGCCGAGATCACGTGCACGGCGGTGGCGGCGCCCAGCGCGAGGGCGAGACGCAGGATGGTGCGGCGTTCGGCTGGAATCTGATCATGCTTCATGACCAACTGCTCGCACGGAGTCGCGCCCGCGCCTGACGACGACACCGGGGACGGGGTGTTTTGCACCCGATGGATGGAGCGCCGCGGCGGTGTCCGCGCGGGGCGCCCCGCTCCCCGCGGAGGCGCCCGCGGGCCGGAGGGTGGGAGCGGCTACCCTCGGGGCCGTGACAGAGCAGCGACACGACCGTTTCGAGCGCGGCACGGACGGCCCCAAGGTGATCGTCGCGGGCATCGACGGTTCGGACTCCTCGATGCGGGCCGCGGCGTACGCGGCGGGGCTCGCCCGCCGGCAGAACGCCATGCTGGCCCTCGTCTACGTGCAGCCGGTGCTGTCGGCCGGCGCCGCCCTGGGGGCCCCGGTCGCCGACACGACGGAGGAGGTCGCCGAGGGACTGGTCAACGAGATCAGGACCGCGACCGAGCGGCTCAAGGACATATGGAATGTCCGCTGGGAGTTCCACACCTTCCGTGGGGATCCGTACAACGGGCTCGTGACGGCGGCCGACGAGCTGAAGGCGGACGCCGTGGTCGTGGGCGCCTCGGAGTCCGCCGGGCACCGCTTCGTGGGCTCGGTGGCCGTCCGGCTGGTGAAGGCCGGGCGCTGGCCGGTGACCGTCGTACCGTGACGTCCCGGTGGGCACCCGCCGCACCGTGACGTCCCGGTGGGCACCCGCCGTACCTTCCCCCGGTGGACGCTGTGCGTCACTGGCCGGCGACGAGACCGTCCTTGGCCGCCCCGCGACTGAGGACGACGCCGTGGATCCGGTCGCGGATCCCGCGCAGCCGGCTGTCCGCCGCCCCGCTCCGGGCGGGTGCCTTGAGGCCGAGCCCGACGACGCGCCCGGCCTCGGGGTCGAACCACTGCGGGATGAACTCGGCTCTGCTGACGGCCCATCGCCGCCCTGGCTCCGCCGGCGGTGCGAAGGTGAAGCGGGCCATCGAGCTCTCGTTGGCCCGCTGGTCCTGGACGCCCTCGTGGTTGACCATGGCCCCGGCGACCTGGTCCCCCATGCCGTACACGATCCAGGTCCCGTTGACCTTCTCGTACGCCTGAGGCACGTGGGCGTGGGTGCCGAGGATCAGGTCGATGTCGGGGCGTTCGCCGGTGCCGGAGGACGTGAGCTCGCGGCCGAGCCGGAGCTGGACCTCGTCGGGCGCCTCCTGCCACTCGGTGCCCCAGTGCAGGGAGACCACGACAACGTCGGCACCGGCCTCACGGGCGGCTCGGGCGTCCGCCACGATCCGGTCCTTGTCGATCAGGTTGACCGTCCAGGGGCGGTCGGCGGGCAGCGGGATGTCGTTGGTGCCGTAGGTGTAGGCCAGGTGGGCGACCTTCGCCGCGTTCTTGCCCTTGCCCGCCCTGAGCAGGGTGGGGCGGGACGCCTCGTCGGCCGAGCGCGCGGACCCGGCATGGGCGACTCCCGCACGGTCCAGGGCGTCGAGCGTGCGTCCCACGCCCTGGGCGCCGTCGTCCAGAGTGTGGTTGGAGGCGGTGGAGCAGGAGTCGAACCCCGTGGCGCGCAGCGCCGTCGCCACCTCGGGCGGCGACTTGAAGGACGGATAGCCGGTGTAGGGGCCGCCGTCCTGGCCGTACACCGTCTCCATGTGGCAGATGGCCAGGTCCGCGGCGGAGACCGCGGGTGCGGCGCCCTTGAGCATCGGGCGGAAGTCGTAGCCCCTGCCGTGCGCGTCGGCGGCGGCCCGGTCGATGATCGTGGAGTGCGGCAGGATGTCGCCCGAGGCCAGCAGCGTGAAGGTGCGCGCGCCCTCCGCTCCCCCCGCGCCCGCCCCCTTGACCGCCGCTTCCCCGGAGGGGTGCCGTCCGGCGAATCCGGGAGTCGACGACGGCTGGTCGGTGCACGCCGTTGTGGTGGCGAGGAGACCGGCGACGGCGATCGCCGCGCCCTGTCGGATGCGCTTCGTCATCTGCACGACTCCCATTTCGAATGATTTCGGCCATCCGAATACACATATATTCATACTGGTGAGTCAAGGACAAAGACGCCCGAGTACCTGAATCGGCCGTATCGCCGTCCGCTGACCGTTCACCGCACCACTCGCCGCTCCGTGCGACCGCTCGGCGCACCACTCGGTGCACCGGCTGTTCCCGCGTGCCCCGATGCGTTCGTATACGCCAGGCGGGAGCGAGGCGTCAGGGGCCTCTTCGGGAAAGGACGTTCACGATGACCACGGCGACAACCGATGAGCGGGCCCTCGCGGAGTTGCAGCGGGAACACGGGCCGGCCCTGTTCCACTTCCTGCTGGGACTGACGTTCGGCGACCGGCAGCGGGCGGAGGACCTGTTGCAGGAGACGCTGGTACGCGCCTGGCAGCATCCGGAGGCGTTCGACGCCCCTTACGACTCCATGCGCCCATGGCTGTTCACCGTCGCCAGGCGGCTGGCCATCGACGCCCGCCGGTCCCGCCAGGCCCGGCCGACGGAGGTCAGCGACGCGGTCCTGGAGAGTGCCCCCGCCCACGACGACACCGCCGAGTCGGCGGTCCACGCGCTCGATGTACGTGAGGCCGTCAGCACGCTCAGCCCCGAACACCGCGCGGTGCTCGTGCAGATCTACTTCCGGGGGCTCAGCGTGGGCGAGACCGCCGAGGTCCTCGGCATACCCGCGGGCACCGTCAAGTCCCGCTCGTACTACGCCCTGCGGCTGCTGAGCCGCAATCTGCCCGGCTACTCCAGCAGGTCGTCCACGTCGAGCAGCGCGAGCAGGGTCAGCGCGTGCGCGACCTCCAGATAGGCCGCCGCGCACACCTCGCAGCGCTGGAGATGCCGGGCGACCGGACCGCTCTCGCCCTCCTCCAGGGCGTCGAGCACATAGGCGCCCAGTAGGTGCCGTACGTGCGGGCCGTCGCCACGCTCCGCCCTCATCGCACCTCGAATCTCCCGACGGATCCTGCCCTTCTGCCCACGCGGGGCGTGCGCCCCCGGTTCAATGCTGCGTGTAGCCCGGTGCCGAGTCGACGAAAGAGGCGAGACGGGATGCGTCCCGAACATCACGAGGGAACCGGCGGGGGCGGGCTGCTGGTCCCGATGGCATGGATGTACTCCGAGTACCTCGCCGACGAGGTACTGGTGACCGGCGACCTGATGGAACCGACGACACTGGAGTACCGGGCGGGGCGGGACGCCCTCGCCCTGACGATCTTCCTGTCCGACGGGGCGGTGGCCGACGAGCTCCCCGTGGCACGGGTGGACGAACTGCGCTTGCTCACCGCGTACGGCGCCGTCTGGAGACGCTGGGTCTGCGCGCGGCTCGAGGCGATGGAGCGGCCCACCGCACCCGCCGGACTCGTGGATCCCGATCTCGCGCTGGCGCGGGCCACGTGGCGGTGGCTCGAGGAGACCGAACTGCTGGCCGCGGACCTCGACGCGATCGGCCCGCCGCCGTGGGAGCCGGCCGGCGAGGACACGGAGGAGGGCGAGGCGCGGGTGTGGACGCCGGCCTGGCAGCTGGGGCTGCCGCTGGGACACCTGGCCGTCCACCTGTACTGAGCGGCCGAGGCGAGCCTCAGGAACCGTGTACACCCGCACGGTACTTGGGAAGCCTCACGGTGATCTTCATGCCTGCTCCGACTCCCGTCTCGATGACCAGTCCGTACTCGTCCCCGTAGACCTGCCGGAGCCGTTCGTCCACGTTGACCAGACCGATGCCGGTGGAGGTGCCGCCCTCGCCGCGCAGGATCTGCCGGAGGCGCTCCGGCTCCATCCCGGTGCCGTCGTCCTCGATGACGACCTCGGCCTCGGCGCCCGCGTCCAGAGCGCTGATCGTGATGCGGATCGGGGCACCTCCCGCCCGGGCGGAATCGTGCGGCCGGGGGGCGCCGGCAGTGCCCTCCAGGCCGTGCTTGACCGCGTTCTCGACCAAGGGCTGGAGGCAGAGGAACGGGAGCGAGACCGGCAGTACCTCCGGGGCGACCTGGAGGGTCACCGAGAGCCGTTCGCCGAAGCGCGCGCGCACCAGCGCCAGATACTGGTCGATGGAGTGGAGTTCGTCGGCCAGGGTGGTGAACTCCCCGTGCCGGCGGAACGAGTACCGCGTGAAGTCGGCGAACTCCAGCAGCAGTTCACGTGCCCGTTCGGGGTCCGTCCTGACGAACGAGGCGATGGCTGCCAGTGAGTTGAAGATGAAGTGCGGGGAGATCTGGGCTCGCAGCGCCTTGATCTCGGCCTCGATGAGCTGGGTCCGGGAGCGGTCGAGCTCGGCGAGTTCCAGCTGTACGCAGACCCACCGGGCGACTTCTCCCGCCGCTCTGGCGAGCACCGCCGATTCGCGGGGTGCGTAGGCCACCAGCGTGCCGAGCACGCGGTGGTCCACCGTCAGCGGGACCGCTACGGCCCAGCGAAGCGCGCAGTCGAGGTCACCGCAGTCGCTGTCGAAGGCGGTGTCCCTGCCGCTGGCGAGCAGACCCTCGACATGACGCATCACGTCCTTCCCGTGGTGTTCGCCTTCTCCGTCCCACACCAGCACCCGGTCGCGGTCGGTGAGGCACAGCGCGTCGGTGCCCAGCAGCGAGCGCAGGCCGCGCGCCGACCTGCGCGCGCTCTCCTCGGTGAGTCCCGCGCGCAGCGGGGGCGCCGCGAGGGAGGCCGTGTGCAAGGTCTCGAAGGTGGCGTGCTCGACGGGTGTGCCCACGTCGCTGGTGCGTACGGGACGGGCGGTGCGGCCCAGGAGGAATCCCGTGCCGAACAGCAGCAGGACCAGCACGGCGATGACGGCGGCCTGGGCCCCGGTCATCGCACACGCCCCGAGGTCAGTGCCTCCGGCAGGTGGAAGCGGGTCATGGCCGCGTTGGTGCCCGGTGGTATCCGGCCCGGGGTGGCCAGGGAGACCAGGATCATGGCGAGGAAGCCGACCGGTACGGACCAGACGGCGGGCCAGGCCAGCAGGGCGTGCGGCCAGCCCGGCGGGCTCACCACGCCGCTGACGGTGATGGCCACGGACAGCAGCGCGGACCCGCCACCGAGCAGCAGCCCGGCGATCGCGCCCGGTGGGGTGAGCCTGCGCCACCAGATGCCGAGGACGAGCAGCGGGCAGAACGACGACGCGGAGACCGCGAAGGCCATCCCGACGGCGTCGGCCACCGGCACCCGGCTGACCACCAGCGAGCCGGCCAGCGGCACGGCGATGGCCAGTACGGTGGCCAGCCTGAAGTGCCGTACCCCCCGCGAGGGCAGGACGTCCTGGGTGATCACTCCGGCGACCGCCATCGTCAGGCCGGACGCCGTGGACAGGAACGCGGCGAACGCTCCGCCCGCGAGGAGTGCGCCGAGCAGATCGCCGCCGAGACCGCCGATCACCCGGGCGGGCAGCAGCAGCACGGCGGCGTCGGCGTCACCGCCGTGCATGAGTTCGGGAGCGTAGAGACGGCCCAGGGCCCCGTACACCGGCGGCAGCAGATAGAACATGCCGACGAGGGCGAGGACGGCGACGGTGGTACGGCGCGCGTCACGGCCGTTGGGGCTGGTGTAGAAGCGGACGACCACGTGGGGCAGGCCCATGGTGCCGAGGAAGGTCGCCACGATCAGTCCGTACGTCGCGTAGAGCGGGTGGTCGGCTCGGAAGACGGAGATCTGTTCGTCGAAACTGACACGGGGGCGCCCGTCGCCCTGCCAGGCCAGGACCAGGAAGATCGCGGGCACCAGCAGCGCGGTGAGCTTCAGCCAGTACTGGAAGACCTGCACGAAGGTGATGGAGCGCATGCCGCCCGCCGCGACGGCGACCACCACGACGGAGGCGACGAGGACGTCGCCGAGCCAGCTCGGCGCACCGGTGAGGATCTTCAGGGTGAGGCCGGCGCCCTGGAGCTGCGGCACGAGGTACACCCAGCCGGCACCGACGACGAACACGCTGACCAGCCGGCGGACCTGCCGGGACTCGAGCCGTCCCTCGGCGAAGTCGGGAAGGGTGTAGGCCCCCGAGCGGCGCAACGGGGCGGCGACGAACACCAGCAGTACGAGATATCCGGCGGTGTAGCCGACCGGGTACCAGAGCATGTCGGGGCCGTGCACCAGCACCAGGCCCGCGATGCCGAGGAACGAGGCCGCCGACAGGTACTCGCCGCTGATCGCGGCGGCGTTGAGCCTCGGCCGCACGGTGCGGGACGCCACGTAGAAGTCGGAGGTCGTCCGGGAGATACGCAGTCCGAAGCCGCCGACGAGGACGGTGGCCAGGACGACCAGGGCGACCGCCACCACCGCGGCCGGGTGGCCGGGCGCGCTCACGGTGCGGGGAGCCCTTCCACGAGTCTGGCGAAGTCACGCTCGTTGCGTTCGGCCCTGCGCACGTACCACCAGGCGGCGAGGGTGAGCGGCGGATAGGTGGCGAACCCGAGTACCGCCCAGACGAGTGCGTTGCTGCGCAGCGCCTCGAAGACCAGGGGCAGGGTCCCGGTGACGAGGGCGAGCACGCCGAAGACGGTGAGCCCGGCACGGAGCTGGCTGCGCATCAGCGAGCGGACGTAGGCCCCGCCGAGGGCGGTCTGCTCGTCGATCTCCGACTGGGCACGGTAGCGGGGCAGGGGGCGCACCCGCCGGGGCTCCCCGGTGACCACTTCGCGCCGGGGCGTGCTCTCTGCGGACATGGGCCCGGAGTGTAGGCGTCCCGGGGCCCGCCTGGGAAGGGCCGCCGTCGGGTAGGGCCAGGTCAGCGGCCGGTCTGGCGCATCAGCAGATCCCGGAGGGCGCGGGTGTGGCGCCGGCTGACCGCGAGCTCCGCGGTGCCGATCCGGACACTCATGCTGCCCGCGTCGAGCCGGAGTTCGTCGATCCGGTTCAGCGCCACGAGATGGCGGCGATGGATGCGCACGAAGCCCCGCGATCGCCAGCGCTCCTCCAGGGTGGTCAGCGGTATCCGCACGAGATGGCTGCCGCTCGCGGTGTGCAGCCGGGCGTAGTCGCCCTGTGCCTCGGCGTACGCGATGTCGTCGACGGGTACGAACCGGATGACCCCGCCCAGCTCCACGGCGACCTGGTCGGTGGAGGCGTCGTGGACGGAGGCGGAGCGTTCGCCGACCTGTTCGGCGACACGGCGGACGGCCTCGGCCAGACGTTCACGGCGGACGGGCTTGAGGACGTAGTCGACGGCCTTGAGGTCGAAGGCGTGCACGGCGAAGCCCTCGTGGGCGGTGACGAAGACGATGAGCGGCGGCGCGGCGAAGCCGGCCAGGAGCTGGGCGACGTCGAGTCCGGTCAGCCCTGCCATGTGGATGTCCAGGAACACGACGTCGATGGCCGTGGGGTCCTCGGGCCCGGCGTCGACGGCGGACCCGATGCGGCGCAGCGCCTCGGTGGCGCCCGTGGCGCCCTCGGCGCTCCGGACACGGGGGTCGGCGCGCAGGAGGTAGAGGAGTTCCTCCAGGGCGGGTTCTTCGTCGTCGACGGCGAGTACGCGCAGCATGAGGACGGAGTTTAGGTGCTGGACCGGGGTGAGGGCATGAGCGATTCGCGGGTTCGTCACGTACGGGAGGACATGCCTGCCACAGACCTGCACGGAGAACCGCACAGATCCGCCGGAGCCTACGCGCTCGGTGTACTCGGTGCCGCCGACACCTGTCGTTTCGAGCGGCATCTGATGGAGTGCGCGGCGTGCGTGGTCCAGGTGCGCGAGTTCGGCGGGGTGGTGCGGCATCTGGCCGCGTTCGCACGCGGGCCGGGGCCCGGCGCCGTTGCGTCGGCCGCCCGGCGGCGGCGGTGACCGTGGCCGCTATTTGAGCAGGCGTGACAGCCGCCGGTCGGCGAGGGGCTTGCCGCCGGTCTGGCAGGTGGGGCAGTACTGCAGCGACGAGTCGCTGAACGACACCTCCAGCACGGTGTCCCCGCACACGGGGCAGGGCTGTCCTGTGCGGCCGTGCACGCGCATGCTGGTCTTCTTCTCGGCCTTGAGCCGGCCCGCCGCGACGCCCCGGGAGCGTTCGACGGCTTCCTGGAGCGTGGTGCGCATCGCGTGGTACAGGTGGCTGATGTCGTCGTCGCCGAGGCCGGTGGTGAGCTTGAACGGCGACATCTTCGCGACGTGCAGGATCTCGTCGCTGTAGGCGTTGCCGATGCCCGCGATCAGCGACTGGTCGCGCAGGGCGCCCTTGAGCTGCCGGCGTACACCGCCGAGCACCGTCGCGAACGCCTCCCGGTCGAAGGAGTCGGCGAGCGGGTCGGGGCCGAGACGTGCCACTCCGGGGACGTCCGACGGGTCGTGCACCAGGTGGACGGCGAGGCGCTTGGTGGTGCCCATCTCCGTCAGGTCGAAGCCGTCACCGCCGGCGAGGACGGTCCGCAGGGCCAGCGGCCCCTTGCCCGGCCGTGGCGGGGCGGCGGGAAAGCTGTCCCTCCACTGCAGCCAGCCGGCCCGCGCGAGGTGGATGAGCAGATGGAGCTGCCCGGCCGTGATGTCGAGGAACTTGCCGTGCCGGGCCACGGAGCCGACCGTCGTGCCTTCCAGCGCGGTGGGCGGCGGGTCGTAGGTCTTCAGGACGCTGATCGCGAGCGGCAGTACGCGGGCGATCTCCTTGCCGACGAGATGGTCGTCGAGAAAGTCCCGCAGGGCTTCGACTTCCGGCAGTTCGGGCATGACTCCAGCCTGCCGCAACAACCGTGCGCATGCCTGCCGGACGGACGCGTGGGGTCAGTCGGCGGGCTCCCCCAGTCCGTAGACCCGCTCGGCGGTGCCCGCGAGGACGGACCGCTGTTCGTGCTCCCCGAGCCGGCCGGTCAGCTCACGTGCCGCTCCCAGGACGTCGGCGTATCCGGCGGCCAGCGTGCACACGGGCCAGTCGGAGCCGAACATCACCCTCCCGGGTCCGAAGGCCTCGATGACGGTGTCGGCGTAGGGGCGCAGGTCCTCGACGGTCCAGGACAGCGGATCCGCCTCGGTGACCAGGCCGGAGAGTTTGCAGACGGTGTGGGGCAGCGCGGCGAGCGCCCGCACACCGTCGGCCCAGGGCCGGAGAGTCCTCCGTGCCACCGGGGGCTTGCCCGCGTGATCGAGTACGAGGGTGAGCTCCGGCAGGAGGGCGGCGGCGCGGACGGCCGCGGGCAGCTGGTGGGGCCGGACGACCAGGTCGTAGACCAGGCCGGCGGCGGCGACGGCACGCAGTCCGCGCAGGACGTCGGGGCGGAGCAGCCACTCCGGGTCGGGCTCGCCCTGGACCTGGTGGCGTATGCCGACGAGCCGGCCGCCGCCGGGCAGGGCGCGGAGCTCGGCGAGGGCGTCGGCGACGTCCGGAGCGGTGAGGTCGGTCCAGCCGACGACGCCCGCCACGAGCGTGCTCCCGTCGGCGAGCGCCAGGAGTTCGGGGGTCTCCGCGGCCACCGTGACGGTCTGGACGAGGACGGTGGCGGTCACCCCGGCGGCGCGGGCCTCGGGCTCCAGGTCGGCGAGGGTGAAGGTGCGGCGCAGGGGGGCGAGTTCCTCTCCGGTGATCCAGTCCTGGTCGCGTACCGCGAGGTCCCAGACGTGGTGGTGGGCGTCGACGACGGACCGGGGAGTCATGTCACAGCAGCCCTTCGGCGCGCAGGTCGTCCCAGAGCGCGTCCGGGACCGGCGTGCGCAGCTGCGCCGCCGCGTCCCTCACCTCGTCCGGGGAGCGGGTGCCCACGAGGACCCCGGCCACGGACGGGTGGTCCAGCGCGTAGTGCAGGGCGGCGGCGCGCAGCGGGACTCCGTGTCGGTAGGCGACGGCCCGCATGCGCAGGGCCCGGTCCAGCAGGTGCGCGGGGGCCGCCGCGTAGTCGTACGTCGCGCCCGGACGGGGGTCGGCGAGCAGGCCGGAGTTGAAGACACCTCCGACGACTACACTCAGGCCGCGGGCCGCGGCCTCCGGGAGCAGGGCGTCGAGGGCACTGTGATCGAGGAGGGTGAGACGTCCGGCGCACAGGACGGCGTCGACGTCGGTCTCGCGCAGGAAGCGGGTGAGCATCGCGGTCTGGTTCATGCCGGCGCCGATGGCGCCGACCACGCCCTCGCCACGCAGCTGCTCCAGCGCCGGGTAGCCCTCGCGGAGGGCCGTTTCCCCGTGCTCGTCGGGGTCGTGCAGATAGACGACGTCGACCCGGTCGAGGCCGAGCCGCCCGAGGCTGTCCTCGATGCTGCGACGGATGCCGTCGGCGCTGAAGTCCCAGCGCCGCCGGTGGGTGTGCGGGACCGCGAATCCGTCGGACAGGCCATGGTGTGCCGCCGCCTCGGCGGGGGGCAGCGGCTCGAGCAGGCGGCCTGCCTTCGTGGACACCGTGTAGGCGTCCCGTGGCCGTCCGCGCAGGGCCTCGCCGAGACGGCGTTCGGAGAGACCGAGGCCGTAGTGCGGTGCGGTGTCGAAGTAGCGGACGCCCTCGTCCCACGCCGCCTCGACGGCGGCGGCGGCCTGCCCCGGATCGACTTCGGTGAAGAGGTTGCCGATGGCCGCCGCGCCGAAGGCGAGCTCCGTGATCTCGACCGCGCTCCGTCCGAGCCTGATGCGCCGCATGTCTCTGCCGCCCCCGCCGGTGATCCCTGATGGTCCGCTCAGGACTATTCATCGGATCAATCGGTCCCGTCAACCGGGCCGGCCGAATCGGCTCTACGCCGGGGCGGGCACCGTCGGCACGAGTGCGTGCAGGTCGTGCAGCTCCTCACGGACCGCTGAGGCGAGCCGGCCGAGATCCGGCAGCGCCTTCCCGTCGGCGACCAGCCCGACCTGTACGCGCCCGCCGTAGGTGGACAGCGCGACGGCCAGTGCCTGCCCGCGGGCCAGCGGCGCCATCGGGTAGACCGCCCGCAGCGGGCACCCGCCGAGCGAGAGGGCCGAGCGGGGCAGGGGCACGCTGGTGACCAGGATGTCGAAGAGCACGCGGGCCGCGTTCCCGGCCAGCGGCGCTCCGAACCGGTGGGCCAGTGCGGGTAGCTGGTCGGCCAGTACGGCGACGGCACCCGCGCCGCGCAGGGGTCCTGCGGCCTTGTTGCGGTCCATGCCCGTCCGCACGAGGCGCAGCCGTTCCCGGGCGTCGGGTTCACCGACGGGCAGCCCGAGCAGGTAGGCGGAGAGCCTGTTGGCGGTGGCCGCCTTTCCGGGCCGGCGCCGGGACACGGGGACCAGGGCACGCGGTTCGGCGCCGGGGAGTGGCTCACCGCGTTCGAGCATCCAGCGACGGAGGGCGCCGGCGACCACGGCGAGCAGCACGTCGTTGGCCGTCCCGCCCTCGGCGCGCCGGACGCGCTGCACCGTCTCGGCGTCGAGCTCGGCGGTGGCCAGCCGGCGCGTACCGCTGGAGCGCGCGGTCAGAGCGGTGGTGGCCCGGAGGTCCAGGCGGCTGGCGCGCACGACGGACGCACCTACGCCCAATGCCCGGCCGACGTCCCCGAGCCGGCCCATCGCCATGCCCGCCGCCTCGTACGGTCCCGGCAGCCAGGAGCGGGGCGGTACGGGCGTCCGGCGGCGCACCGTTCCGCGGCCGGCACCGGCGGAGGCGATCTGGTCGAAGATGCCGGCGCCGATGGCGACGGCCCGCATGCCGTCGGCGAGCGCGTGGTGCAGCTTCACGAGCACGGCGAACGGTCCCTCGCCCGGACTGTCGAGGAGGTACATCTGCCAGGGCGGGAGGCCCCGCCCGAGAGGGCGCTCCATGAGTTCACCGGCGAGGCGGGTCGCCTCCTCCATGAAGTCGCCCCCCGCGAGCACGACCCGCTTGACGTGCCGGTGCACGTCGAACTCCTTGTCGGTGAACCAGGCGGCGCCGCCCACGGGCAGCAGGACGTCGCGCACCCGCATCCGCAGCCGGGGGATGGCGGCCGCGCGGGCCCCGAGCAGCTCGAGCAGGTCCCGCGCGGCCACTCCGGGCACCGGGTCGAAGACGGCGAGTGCGCCGAGGTGCATGGGGTGGGTGTCGGATTCGAGGTGCCAGAAAGCCAGATCAAGAGGTGCCAGGAGCTCGGTACTCAACGGGGCCTCGCGTCTTCGACGGCGGAACGGCGGGATCCTAGTCAATCCCGTTGGGTCGGTTACGGTCAATTATCAACACGTTACGTACTGTTACAGTCTCGCGGCACCTCGAACGGCGCTACCGGTGCTCGGGGACGAGGAATTCGCACCACACACTCTTGCCGTTGCCACGGGACTCCACTCCCCAGATGTCCGCGAGCCGGTCCACGAGCAGGAGGCCCCGGCCCGAGACTCCCGAGTCCCCCGCCTCCCTACGGCGCGGGAGCGCGCTCGAGCGGTCCTCGACGTCGACCCTCAGGCGTCTCTCGGGGCCGGTCAGGACCCTGATGGTGACGATCGCTCCGCCGTCGGTGTGCATGAGCACGTTGGTGATCAGTTCGTCGGCGGCAAGCTCGACCTCGTCGGCCCGGCCCTTCGCCCCCCATGCGCGCACCGCCGCCCGGATCATGTGACGGGCGGAGGTGAGCGCCTCCGGGTCGTTCTGCGCGACGTGCTGCTGGAGCCGCCCCCCGGGGTGAGGGGCGTGAGCCGCGTTCCGGCGCAGCAGCAGCACCGCCATGTCGTCCTCGCCGCCGCGCTCGTCGACGACCTCGCAGAGCCGGTCGGCGAGCCTCTGCAGGTCCTGCGGGCCGTCACTCACCGTCGAGGCCAGGAGGCGCATGCCGACGTCGAGGTCGGTACCGGGCAGTTCCACCATTCCGTCCGTGTAGAGGATCATCGTCTGGCCCGGGTCCAGGTCGACGGTGCTGACCGGGTACTCGAGCTGCCCGAACTCCGCGGACAGGCCCAGCGGCAGCCCGCCGTCCACCGGCAGTTTGCGACAGCTCCCGTCCACGTCCCGCAGGGCCGGGTCGACGTGCCCGGCCCTGACCAGCTGCACCACTCCGGTGGTCAGGTCGGCCTCGGCGTAGGTGCAGGTCGCGAAGCGGTCGGTGTCGAGTTCGTGCAGGAAGACGGATGCCCGCGCCATGACCGTCGCCGGGCTGTGCCCCTCCGCCGCGTAGGCGCGCAGCACGATCCTGAGCTGCCCCATGACGGCTGCCGCGTGCGTGTCGTGCCCCTGTACGTCGCCGATGACGGCGCCCACCCGGCCGCCGGGCAGCGCGATGATGTCGTACCAGTCGCCACCGATGTCCCTGCCGAGCCGTGCCGAGCGGTAGCGGACGGCGACCTGGGCTCCGGGCACGTCGGGGATCCGGCGCGGCAGCATCGCCTGCTGGAGCCCTTCGGCGAGGTCGTGCTCCCCCTCGTAGAGCATGGCCCGCTGGAGGCTCTGGGCGATGGAACTGCCCAGGGCCACCAGGAGGTTCCTCTCGTCACTGGTGAAGCCGGCCTTGTCGCCGTAGAGGAGACCGAGTGCGCCGATCGGACGGGCCTGGGCGATGAGCGGCATGTAGGCGGCGGCGGTGATGCCCAGATCGCTGATGTGCGGCCACAGGATGGGGTACGAGGCCGCGAAGTCCTCGGGCGTCTCGATGAAGCGCGGCGTGAGCGTGCGGATGACTTCGCTCATCGGATAGGGCTCGTCGGTCCGGGTGTAGCGGGTGCCCTGCACGTACGCCCCTTCGGGGCCGTCCGCCACGAGGTGGATGCGTCCGGATTCGAGCAGCCCCATGACCAGACTGGTGGCGCCGAGGTTGGCCAGGCCCTGGGAGTTCTTCAGCACGTCGGTGACGTCCTTGACCGTCCGGGCGTGCGCCAGGGCCGCTGTGGTTCCCTCGACCAGGCTGGTACGGCGCCGCCGCTCCTCGTCGACGGACCGGCGGGCCGTCGATTCGGCCAGTTCCTGGGTGGCGTCACGGATGATGCCGATGATGCGCCGGGGCCGGCCCGTACCGTCACGGCGGATGAAACCCTGGGTGTGGGTCCAGCACAGGGAGCCGTCGCGCTGCGTCCTGCGGAAGTAGGCGCCGTAGTTGCTGCGGCCGCTCTTGAGCGCCTGCGAGACCATGCCGTCGAGCCGGATCGCCTCATCGGCGGGGACGCGCTGCGCGAGCGCGGCGGGATGGCCGTCGTACTCCTCGGGGCGCAGGTCGAAGACGTCGAGGGCGGGCTCGTCCATGTGCATGAGGCCACTGTCCAGATCCCAGTCGAAGCTGCCCATTCGGTTCAGGGCGAGACTGAGGTCCGGGTGGGCGGGCCAGTCATCCGGGAGTGACAGGGCACCCGCTACCCGATCATCCATGTCGCCACTCTGCCACCATTTGTCCGTTTTCTCGACCGAACGAGCTTTCTTGAACATGTTCAATTCGACCTCTATGCTCACCGTGGCGGTAGTTGAGCGCGTTCAAATGGGCGCTCTCCGCGCATCGGCAGGCGGGGGTGGCGCAATGTCCGTACTGGTGGGACTGATCGTGGTGCTGGGGATGCTGGTGATCGTCCCCTTGGGCCTTGGCCTCGTCGGTGACCCCGCGCTCGACCGGACCAGGCGCCTGTGGCCCCTCTTCGCCGTACCGGGCGCCCTCTGCCTGTGGCTGCCACGCGGCGGCGCCGCCACGGTGCTCGCCCTCTGCTACGCCTTCGGTACGCTGCTGCTGGCCGCGCAGGCGCCCAGGCGCCTCGCCCGGACGCGCAGCGTGCGTCCTGTGGAGGCCGCCCTGCTCACCGCGCTGGTCGCCCCGTCGGTCGCCGCGGTCGCCCTCGTGGCGGAGCGGTCCGGCCACGAACTGTTCGGCTTCGGTCTCGGCATCCTGGCGCTGACCGTGCCCCACTTCCACTTCGCCGGTTTCGCCGCCGCCCTCGTCGCGGGTCTCGTCTGCCGGGCCCAGGACGGCGCGGCAGGCCGGTTCGCCGCCCTGAGCGTGCCCCTCGGCACCCTGCTCGTCCTCGTCGGCTACTTCACCGGGGACCTGACCGAACTGGCCGGGGCCGTCGTCCTCACCGCCGGGATGTGGACGGTCGCCCTCCTGACCTGGCGCACCGTACGCGCCACACGACCGGACCCGTTCACACGCCTGCTGCTGGCCGTATCGGCCGGCGTGCTGGCGGTGACCATGGTGCTCGCGCTGAGCTGGGCGCTCGGCGAGGCCGCCGGGCTCCCGCATCCCACCCTGACCTGGATGGCGGCCACGCACGGCCTCGGCAACGCGCTGGGTTTCGCGCTCTGCGCGCTGCTCGCCCGGCGCCGGCTCCAGGACCTCACCCACCCGGAAGGCAGGACCGCATGAGCACCCTGACGTATCCAGAGGCCGGAGCCACCAGGCTCGGACCGCTCCCCGAGGGCTACAACCATCTGCACCACCGCGCCGTGGTCGGCAGGGGCCGGGCGGACTTCGAAGCCGCGGGGGCCGCCGTCACCGGGTGGCGCATGCACCGCGCGGCCGGGGCACGCGTGAACGCCTCCGCCCCACAGGCGGAGCCCGGGGTCGCCGTCGAGGTGTCGGCAGGCGTCGGAAGACTCCGCGTCAGCGCTCCCTGCGAGGTCGTGTGGGCCGCGTACGAGAGCCACCGCACCGGCTTCGCCTACGGCACCCGGGCACGGCATCCGGAATGCGGGGAGGAGTCCTTCGTCGTGGAGCTGGTGGACGACGGAACCGTGTGGTTCACCGTGACGGCGTTCTCGCGGCCCGCGTCCTGGTACGCACGGCTCGCCGGTCCTCTCGTACCGCTCGCCCAGCACTGGTACGCACGCCGGCTCGGAAAGGTGCTGCGGAAGACCGTGTCGGCCGCCTGACGAGCGGGGCGCGACGGATACTGGAAACGATGGAGTGGTTCACCGCAGACGGTTACTGGCTGAGCAGACTGGTCTTCCAGCGGGCGCTCGCCGTCGTCTATCTCGTCGCCTTCGTAGCCGCCGCGCTCCAGTTCCGGGCGCTGATCGGCTCCAGGGGCATGCTTCCCGTGCCCGACCTCCTGCGCCGCACCTCGTGGCGGTCCGCACCGGGCCTGTTCCGGCTGCACTACTCCGACCGCTTCTTCGCGCTGGTCGCCTGGACGGGCGCGGCGGTGTCCCTGGCCCTTCTGGCCGGTCTCGACGCGCACGTCCCCCTCGGGGCGGCGATGGCCCTGTGGGTGGTGCCATGGGTGCTGTACCTGTCGATCGTCCAGGTCGGCCAGGTCTGGTACGGCTTCGGATGGGAATCGCTCCTGCTGGAGACGGGCTTCCTCGCCGTCTTCCTGGGCAACGGGGACACGGCTGCTCCGGTGCTGGTGCTGTGGTTGCTGCGCTGGCTCCTGTTCAGGGTGGAGTTCGGCGCCGGTCTCATCAAGATCCGGGGGGACGAGTGCTGGCGGCGGCTGACATGTCTGGATTTCCACCATGAGACCCAGCCGATGCCGGGGCCACTGAGCTGGTTCTTCCACCGGCTCCCGAGACCGGTGCACCGGGCGGAGGTCGCCGCCAACCACGTCACCCAGCTCGTGGTGCCGTTCCTGCTGTTCACCCCGCAGCCGGTGGCGGGCGTCGCCGCCGGGCTGATGGTGGTCACCCAGCTGTGGCTCGTGATGTCCGGGAATTTCGCCTGGCTGAACTGGCTGACCATCGTGCTCGCCCTCTCCGCGGTCGACTGGTCGCCGGTCGCCGGCCCGCCACCCGCGCAGCCGGGGTCACCGCTCTGGTACGAGGTGGTGGTCATCGCCGTCACCGTCCTCGTCCTGGCGCTCAGCTATCGTCCGGCGCGCAACCTGCTCTCGCACCGCCAGGTGATGAACCGGTCCTTCGATCCTCTGCACCTGGTCAACACCTACGGAGCCTTCGGAAGCATCAGCAGGATGAGGCTGGAAGTGGTGGTCGAGGGCACCGGGGAGGAGGTGCTCCACGAGGGGACCCGCTGGCTCGAGTACGGCTTCCGGGGCAAGCCGGGCGACCCGCGCAGACTGCCGCGCCAGTTCGCTCCCTACCATCTGCGGCTGGACTGGATGATGTGGTTCGCCGCCCTGTCCCCCGCGTACGCCCGGACCTGGTTCCGGCCGTTCGTCGAGCGGCTGCTGCGCGGCGACAGGGACACGCTGCGCCTGCTCGGCCACAATCCGTTCCCCGACGGCCCGCCCGCCCACATCCGGGCCAGGGTCTTCCACTACCGGTACACGGACTGGCAGGAGCTACGCGCCACCGGACGCTGGTGGGACCGGACCTGTGTGCGGGACTTCATGAGGCCCGTCGCGCGGCCCGTTCCGCTCCTCCCGGGCGGTCCCGGCCGGGAGGAGGGCGGCGGCCGGTGAGAAGGCGGCGGCGCTCGCCGACCCTTGCGGAGACCACGGGCAGCGAGCCCGCCGGGTACGACGCGGGAGCGGCGGCTCTTCCGGCCTCCCCCTCACCCTCCTCGACGGGGCACGAAGAGGAAACGAAGGGCTCCTGTCCCCGTCAGCGGACGGGGGCAGGAGCCCAGGCACTGCTGGAACCGGCAGGAGTGATCAGTCGATTCCGGGCAGGATGTGCGGCTCGGCCAGATCATCCTCGTAACCGGCCAGCCTGATCGGTGCCGACCTGGCCCAGACCTCGATGTTACGGAGCTTCTCGGGTCGACGGACCCGCTCCCGGGCCGGTTCGGCCGGACGTGCCTCGGTCTTCGTCAATTCAGGTGTCACCGCGGACTCCTTCGTGTCGCGACACCCCGGGGCGGTGCGACGCTGCGGCTCCAGGGAACCGGTCGGCCGCCCTCGCCGGGGCAGGGGCAGAAACAGTTCGGTCGCGGTGGCGCCGGTACGGGGTGGGACGGCGGACTGCTTACAGACCTGTCCCAGGACGGCCGAGGAAGCTTCGTGGATCCCTTGGTGACGTCCGTTGACCTCAGACTAACCAAATGAGCGCCATCCCGCTCGACAGAACGTGTGGCCTGGGTCACTTTCAGCCATGCGGACGGCGGCGGTCCCGTTGTTCACAGGGCCGCCGCCGTGTCGCCTGCATCCACAGGTGACGGAAGGGTTCAGGGGTGCGGAACGAGCGAGAAGCCGAGGGGCGCCGCAGGCCCCCGCGGTCACCAGCCCGCGGGTGCGTAGTCCTTGAGGAAGCAGCCGTACAGTTCCTCGCCCTGCTCACCGCGCACGATCGGGTCGTAGACCCGGGCCGCTCCGTCGACGAGGTCGAGCGGGGCGTGGAAACCCTCCTCCGCAAGACGGATCTTGTCGGGGTGCGGCCGCTCGTCCGTGATCCAGCCGGTGTCGACGGCCGTCATGAGGATGCCGTCCTTCTCGAACATCTCCTGGGCGCTGGTGCGCGTCAGCATGTTCAGCGCGGCCTTGGCCATGTTGGTGTGCGGGTGCCCCGCACCCTTGTAGCCACGGCCGAACACCCCCTCCATCGCGGAGACGTTCACCACGTAGGTGCGCTGGGCGGCGGCCCGGGCCATCGCCGGACGGAGCCGGCTGATGAGGATGAACGGCGCCGTGCTGTTGCAGAGCTGGACCTCGAGCAGCTCGATCGGCTCGACCTCCTCGACGGTCTGGATCCAGCTGTTCGTGTCGTGCAGGTCCGGGACCAGGCCACCGGCGTCGATCGCGGTTCCCGCGGCGATGCGGGCCGGCGAGGCGGACCCGGTCACGAGGGCGAGATCCGTGACGTCCTGGGCGCTCAGGCCCTGGCCCTCCTTGCGGGCCGAGGGCAGCGCGGCGACGCGGTCGACGGTGCCACTGCCGAAGGTGCCGATCACGTGGGCGGCGGGCAGCTCACCCGCGGGCAGCGGGGCGGACTCGGCGGCGAGCAGCTCGCTGTAGGCCTGCGGTGAGCGGCGGACGGTCTGCGCGGCGTTGTTGATCAGAATGTCCAGCGGACCTTCGGCCGCGACCGAGTCCGCGAGCGCGACGACCTGGGCCGGGTCCCGCAGGTCGATGCCGACGATCTTCAGCCGGTGGATCCACTCGTCGCTGTCCGGCATGGCCTTGAAGCGGCGGATGGCGTCGTTGGGGAAGCGGGTGGTGATGGTGGTGTGGGCGCCGTCGCGCAGCAGCCGCAGCGCGATGTACATGCCGATCTTGGCACGGCCACCGGTGAGGAGCGCCCGGCGACCGGTGAGGTCGGTCCGCGCGTCGCGCCGGCTGCGGTTCTCCTTGGCGCACTGCTGGCAGAGCTGGTGGTAGAAGGCGTCCACCTCGACGTACCGGGTCTTGCAGATGTAGCAGGACCTCGGGCGCTGGAGTACGCCCGCGATCTCGGCGGTCGCCGAGGACGACGGGAGGACGCCCTGTGTCTCGTCGTCGATGCGCTCGGCGGAACCCGTCGCCGTGGCTTCGGTGACCGCCTTGTCGTGAGCGGTCTTGGCGGCGCGGCGCTCCTGGCGGCGGCGCTGCTTCACGGTGCGGTAGATACCGGCCGTGGCCCGGCGCACGGCGATGGCGTCCGGGTGGTCGACCTCGATGGTGTCCAGCTCGTCGAGCACGCTCAGGCAGACGGCCAGCCGCTCGGGGTCGATACCGGGACCGAACTCGTCGATACCGGGAGCGAGCTCCTGGCTGTCCTCTGTCACCGTCATTGCCGTTCCTCTGTCACTCGTCACTCATGCCGCTGCCGGGCTTCGGTGGGGAGTGGTCCGGCCAGGAGCCGGCGAGGGCAGGCGCGCACGGGCCGGATGCCCCGGTCAAGTCTGCCACGAGTCGGGCGTTGCTCCGTTCGGCTGTCATCCACCGCTTCCGGTCACCGAGAGGGGCTTCGCGATGTCCTCCAGGGACTTCTGTTCCGCTGCCACCGCGAAGAAGTAGGCGACCAGACCCGCGGCCACCATGAGGGCGGCTCCGATGCAGAAGGCCAGGACGGTGTCGCCGACCACCCCGCTCGCGGTCAGGTCCGCGAAGACCAGCGGACCCGTGATCCCTCCTGCCGCCGTACCAACGGCGTAGAAGAACGCGATCGCCATGGCCCTGGTCTCCATGGGGAAGATCTCGCTCACCGTCAGATACGCCGAGCTGGCGCCGGCGGAGGCGACGAAGAGCACGAGGCACCAGCAGCCGGTCATGGTGACGGCGGTCAGCGCCCCGGCGCCGAAGAGCCAGGCGGTACCGAAGAGGAGCAGCCCGGAGAGGATGTACGTCCCCGCGATCATCGGCCTGCGCCCCACCGTGTCGAAGAGACGGCCCAGGAGGAGGGGCCCCAGGAAGTTGCAGAAGGCGATGACGGCGAAGTAGTAGCCGGTGGCGCCGCTGGAGACGTCGAAGAACTTCACCAGGATCGAGCCGAAACCGAAGGTGATGGCGTTGTAGAGGAACGCCTGCCCGATGAAGAGGGCCAGTCCCAGGACGGCCCGCTTGGGATACGAGCGGAAGACGGTACGGGCGATGAGCCCGAAGCCGATGCTCTTGCGCTGCTGCACGGTGATGGCGGGCTCGGCCGGAGGAAGGCTCCGTCCGGTCTCCTCCTCGACCTCGCGCTCGACCCCGTCGACCAGCTTCTCCGCCTCCTCGTCCCGCCCGTGGATGAACATCCAGCGCGGACTCTCGGGAACGTGGCGGCGGACCAGCAGGATGACGAGCCCCAGGACCACGCCCAGCGCGAAGGTGAGCCGCCAGCCGATGTCCTTGGGGAAGATGTCGGTGTTCAGCGCGAGGACGGAGAGCAGGGAGCCCGCCACTGCCCCGAGCCAGAAGCTGCCGTTGATGATGAGGTCGACACGGCCCCTGTACTTGCTGGGGATCAGCTCGTCGATGGCCGAGTTGATCGCCGCGTACTCACCGCCGATGCCGAAGCCCGTCAGGAAGCGGAAGAGGAAGAACCACCACGCGGAGAAGGAGATGGCGGTGAGCGCGGTGGCCGCCAGATAGACGGCGAGGGTGATCAGGAACAGCTTCTTCCGCCCGTACCGGTCGGTGAGCCATCCGAAGACCAGCGCGCCCGAGCAGGCACCCGCGACGTACAGAGCCGCCGCGATGCCGGTGACCTGGGCGTCGGTGATGGCCAGCCCGCTGCCGTCCTCGGACAGCCGGCTGGCGATGTTGCCGACGACCGTGACCTCGAGTCCGTCGAGGATCCATACCGTGCCCAGGCCGATCACGATCATCCAGTGCCAGCGCGACCAGGGCAGCCGGTCCAGCCTGGCCGGGATCCTGGTGGTGACGGTCGGTCCGGCTGCCGTGCCGGTGTCGCTCATGAGCCCCTCCTCCGCTTCCGGGACACAACAGGTGCCCTGAACGAGGCGTGACTCACACCTCGGCCCGGGTGGGTGACGATTTCCACCCGTTCGATCACGTCCTGTGACGCGTCGTGACTCCATCCGGGCCTTCACCGGATCTCCAGAAAAAAACTTCGGTGTCCGGTGGCATCACTTCCGGAAAGCGGGGCATGCGCTCGTCACTGCATAGGACTCCAGGGAGGGCGACACCATGACGGCCATGTCAGTTCGGACCACCGGCACTGTCGGTACGGCGGCGACGCGGTCCGACGAGGCGGGTGCGGTTTCGGACGCGGCCGCGCTTCCGTGGATCGAGGACGCCGGCAAGGTGGCACCCCAGGATGCCCGGGCCATGTCGAAGCTCTTCTTCGACCGGCTCCAGGTCCTCGAAGAGGGAACGCACGAGTACCAGTACGCGCGCAACACGCTGATCGAGATGAATCTCTCCCTGGTGCGCTTCGCCGCCTCGAGGTTCCGCAACCGCGGCGGGGACGACACCGAGGACATCATCCAGGTGGGGACGATCGGCCTGATCAAGGCCATCGACCGGTTCGACCTGTCGCGCGAGGTCGAGTTCGCCACCTTCGCGGTGCCGTACATCGTCGGTGAGATCAAGCGGTTCTTCCGCGACACGACATGGTCCGTGCACGTGCCGCGACGGCTGCAGGAGCTGCGGGTCGAGCTGGCCAAGGCCAAGGAGCAGCTGTCCTCGAAGCTCGACCGCGACCCGACGGTCGCCGAACTCGCGGAGCATCTCGATCTCCCCGAGGAGGAGATCATCGAGGGCCTCGTAGCTGCCAACGGCTACTCGGCGGGCTCGCTGGACACCCCGAGCGCCGACAGTGAGTCGGGCAGTGAGCAGCGCGCCTACGCCGACCTGCTGGGCGAGGAGGACCCGGGGATGGAGAGCGTCGAGAATCTGCACACCCTGGCCCCGCTGCTGAAGCAGCTGGACGAACGCGAGCGGAAGATCGTCCGCATGCGCTTCGGGCAGGAGATGACTCAGGCTCAGATCGGCGCCGAGCTGGGCGTCTCCCAGATGCACGTGTCGCGTCTGCTGAGCCGGATCGTCCAGCGCCTGCGCGCGGGCATGAGCGTCGAGGCCTGATCCACTCGCGTACGAACCCGATGACTGAGGCCCGGCCGGGTGCCGGGCCTCAGTCACATATGCTTCCTGCCGAAACGGCCGTGGGTCTCCCGGCCGTCCGTCGGAGGGGGTGGAGTGTGACCGAGTCGCCGCTGGACACCTCTGCGCGTGTCCACCAGCCCGGAGTGATTCCGGGGCAGCAGAAGATACCGGCCGCCGCGGACGCGTCCGTGTGGGACGTCGACGCCGCCCTGCTGCTGGTCGAGGACGACTCCGGGGACGCGCTCCTGGTCGAGGAGATGCTCACCGACAGCGAGCTGGACGCCCCTCTCACGTGGTGCAAGACGCTGGCCGAGGCGCGGCGGTTCCTGCTCGGCTGCCGCACACCCGTGTGTGTCCTGCTCGACCTGCACCTGCCCGACGTGAACGGCCTCGACGCCGTCCGCCAGCTCGTCGAGTCCGCCCCTGACGCGGCCGTCATCGTGCTCACCGGTCTGGCCGAGGCGGAGACCGGACTGTCCGCGGTGGCCCAGGGCGCCCAGGACTACCTCGTCAAGGGCAGGATCGATCCCGAGGTGCTGGGGCGCGCGGTCCGGTACGCCCTCCAGCGCAAGCACACCGAGCGGTCGGCCGCCGCGATGCGGACCAGTCGGCTGATCGCCCAGGAGAACGCCCGTCTGGAGCGCGCGCTGCTGCCGATCCCGTTGCTGCTGGACGACAGCTTCGCCGTGGCCGCGCGTTACGAGGCCGGTCGCGCCCACGGGCTCCTGAGCGGCGACTTCTACGACGTGGTGCAGACCGCCGACGGTGTGGTGCACGCGGTGATCGGCGACGTGTCGGGGCACGGCGCCGCGGAGGCCGCCCTGGGGGTCTGCCTGCGGGTCGCCTGGCGCACGGCGGTACTGACCGGTGTCAGTCAGCTCGAGCAGATCGGTCTCCTGGAGGGGATACTCGTCGCCGAACGCTCCGACCCCCATGTCTTCGCCACCGTGACCACGCTCGTCTTTCCGCCCGGCCGGGACAAGGTCCTCGTCGCGCGGGCCGGACACCCCGGGCTGCTGCTGCGGCGGGGCACCGAGGTCGGCTGGGTGGAGCCCGACGCGGGTATGGCCCTCGGGCTGCTTCCTGGCGCCGGCCGTTGGACGATCACGGAGCTGGACCTCTTTCCCGACAGCGAGCTCGTCCTCTTCACCGACGGCCTGTTCGAGGGGCGTACGGGGCCGGCTTCCCGGCTGGGCGAGGACGGTCTGCTCGCCATGGCCGGCAAGCACGGAGGGCTGGGACCCCGCGCGTTCATCGACGCGCTGGTCGCCGAGGCGACCGAGAGCGCGGCTCCGTACGGCGGCCTGGCCGATGACGTCGCCGTCCTGCACCTGGGATGGAAGGCGGGTTCATGAGCACCACGACACCGGCGGCCGGCAGGCCGGGCAGGACAGCCCGTCTGTCGGTCCAGAACTGGGTGCATCTGATCCTCGCGGGCTTCGTGGTGGTGGTGTGCGGGTGCCTGGTGGTGGGCGGGCTCGTCCTTGCCCGCATCTCCGACCGGACCACGGACCTGGTGGACCGCATCCAGCCCGCCCGTTCCGCCTCGTTCCAGTTGCAGAACGCGCTCCTGGACCAGGAGACCGGGGTCCGCGGCTTCGCGCTCACGGGAGACGCCTCGTTCCTGGAGCCCTACGAGAAGGGCATGCGGGCCGAGCGCCGGCATCTGGACCGGGTGCGCTCGCTGATCGGGGACGAGGAGCCGTACACCGCGGACCTGGGGCGGATCGAGAAGGCCGCCCAGCAGTGGCGGGCCGCGCGGGCCGAGCCGCTGATCGCCACGGTGCGGGCGAGCGGGCCCACCGGTGCCTCCTCGGCACCGATCGCACGGAGCAAGGCGGAGTTCGACGCCCTGCGCGTGCTGTACACCGCGCAGCAGAGCCACCTGGACGACGCGCGCGACCGTGCACGCGCCGAGCTCGACGACGCGCGCGTCACACGCGACAGGGTGCTCGCCGCGCTCGTGATCGGTTTCGTTCTGGCCGTCGTGTCGCTCAGCGTGCTGCTGCACCGCGTGGTGGGCCGGCCGCTCGGTGCGCTGACCGCGGCCTCGAACAAGGTGAGGTCCGGTGCCTACACCGGAAGGATCGAGGTCCGGGGCCCGTCCGACGTCAGGGCGGTGGCCGCGGCGGCCGAGGACATGCGCCGGCGGCTGGTCGCGGAGCTGGCCGAGTCCAAGGAGCGGGAGACCTTGCTGGCGGAGCAGACCACGGAGCTGCGCCGCTCGAACTCCGAGCTGGAACAGTTCGCCTACGTCGCTTCGCACGACCTCCAGGAACCCCTGCGGAAAGTGGCCTCCTTCTGCCAGCTGCTCGACAAGCGGTACGGATCGGAGCTTGACGCACGCGGGAGGCAGTACATCGACTTCGCGGTCGACGGCGCCAAGCGGATGCAGGTACTCATCAACGACCTGCTGACGTTCTCCCGGGTGGGCCGGGTGCAGCAGAGCTGGAAACCGGTCGATCTCGACGCGGCCCTGGACCGGGCCCTGTCCAATCTCACCCTGGCCGTCGAGGAGTCCGGGGCCGTGGTCGTCCGCGAGGCCCCACTGCCGGAGCTGCTCGGGGATTCGACCTCGCTCACCATGGTGTGGCAGAACCTCGTCGGCAACGCGGTCAAGTTCCGCCGGACCGATGTGCCGTGCAGGATCACCGTCGGCTGTGCCCGTGAGGGCGACGACTGGCACCTGACGGTCGCCGACAACGGCATCGGGATCGCGCCGGAATTCGCCGACAAGGTGTTCATCATCTTCCAGCGCCTGCACGCCCGCGACGAGTACGAGGGAACCGGGATCGGACTGTCGCTCTGCCGCAAGATCATCGAATTTCACGGTGGCCGGATCTGGCTGGATCCGGCACCCGCCGAGGGCACACTGATTCACTTCACCCTGCCCGTCCTTCCTGAGGCACCCACCCACACCACGGCGGAGCTGCTCGCCCCCGCCCCGCTCACCCCACGGTCGGGAGACACCCCGTGAACGACGCCGTCAAGCCCATCGAGGTCCTGCTCGTCGAGGACGACCCCGGCGACGAACTGATGACCCGCGAGGCGTTCGAGGACAACAAGATCCGGAACACGCTCCACGTGGTGCGCGACGGCCAGGAGGCGCTGGACTTCCTGTACCGGCAGGGCGAGTACGCCGACGCTCCGCGCCCCGACCTGGTCCTTCTCGACCTGAATCTGCCGAGGTACGACGGCAGGCAGGTGCTGGAGCAGATCAAGACCGACCCGGAGCTGGCGTTGATCCCGGTGGTGGTCCTCACCACCTCCTCCGCCGAGGAGGACATCCTGCGCAGCTATAAACTGCACGCCAACGCCTACGTCACCAAGCCGGTCGACCTGGAGCAGTTCATCGGAGCGGTGCGCCAGATCGACGACTTCTTCGTGAGCGTGGTCCGGCTGCCTCCGCGTGCGTAAGATCTGAGACATCTCCCCGCGTGGTATCTCCCGAGGCGGGTAGACGAACGGCGAGAAGAGGTCGCACGACCTCCCCTGCGGCGCCCTGGCTGGAGCACATGAACGAACAGGCCACCTCACGGCCCGACGGCCCCTTCCACGGGTCCCCGTCGTCAGAGGTTCTGCTCATCGCCGAGGTGTTCGACGGCGAGCCCGGATGCATCGCGCAGGCACGCGCGCTCGCCGACCGTTTTCTGGCGCGTCTCGTGGCGGAGTGGCTCGCGGTCCTCGGTGAGCACACCCGCAGCGATCTCATGCTGGCGGTGAGCGAGCTCATCACCAACGCGGACCGCTACAGCCACGGCCCTTATCTGCTGGAGCTGGAGGGCGACGCGCGGCGCATCAGCGTCACCGTCTACGACAGCAGCACGGCACTGCCGGTGCTCTACTCCCCCGATCCCGCCCGCCTCGGCGGTCACGGCATGGAGATCGTCGTCGCGCTCTGCGACCGGCTCACGGCCGAGCGGGTGCCCGTCGGCAAGCGCATCCGGGCCGAGTTCATGCTCAGCACCTGAACGACGCTGCCGGGTCCCGGCGCGACGCGGACGGGGCAGCGCCCCCGGAAACCCGCCGCAGCCGAGCGGACGCGCTGCGCCACCCTTCCGGCAACTTCTGAGCTCTCGGGCCAGGAGGACTACCGTCGGGAGGAGGACCCTGGAGTAAAGGACGTACTACCGGAGCAGTACGCCGAATCGCCCCCTCAGGGACGACGACGCGACGGCTCCGACGGGACATCGTGGTGTACATGAGTTCCCTCGTGCTTTCCGTGCTGCTGTCACTGGTCTCCGCGGTCGCCTATGCGGCCGGCGCGATCGTGCAGGAGCGCGTGGCCGCGGCCGGTGGCAGCCGCCCTTACGCGCCGCTGCGCAACGGCCGCTGGTGGGTGGCGGTGACACTCAACGGCGTGGGTGCGGTTCTGCATGTCGTGGCGCTGGCGTACGGGCCGCTCAGCCTCGTACAGCCTCTCGGCGCCCTGACGATCGTCTTCGCGCTGCCGATGGCGGCGGTCTTCGTGAAGCGCCGTGCGGGGCGGACGGCATGGCGCGGGGCAGTGATGGCCACGGTCGGCCTGGCCGGACTGCTGGCTCTCACGGGCAGCGCGGGTTCCCACACACTGGCCGGGCCGGAGCAGCTGGTGCTGGCGACCGGGACGTTCGGCGCCGTGGTGGTCCTTCTGGTCGCCGCCAAGGGGCTGCACCGGCCGATGCTGCGCAGTGTGGTGCTGGCCACGGGCGCCGGTGTCGCGTTCGGTATGGCGTCGGTGTTCACGAAGACGGTTGCGGTGGAGTGGACCTCCGGCTCGGTGACGTCCGGCCTGCCGACCCTCCTGGTGATCGCGGGACTCGCCTCCGCGGGACTGCTGCTCTCCCAGGCCGCGTACCGGGGTGCCGGCCTGACGGCGCCGCTCGCGACGGTCACCGTGGTCAACCCGGTCGTGGCGGCCGCCGTGGGCATCACCATGTTCGGTGAGCAGTTCCGCTACGGCCTGACGGGCGCCCTGCTCGCCGTCATGTGCGGTGCGCTGGCGGCGGCCGGCCTGGTGCTGCTGACCACGGAGCGGGTGGGAGCGGAGCGGCACACCCCGGAGGCCACGGGATCCGGGGAGCGTACGCCCGGGACGGAGGGGAAGGCCCCGGCAGGTGAACCGGACGCGCCGCACGCGGTGGTGCTGCCCGGGCCCGCGCAGCCCGCGCTTCCTCAGGGGGCCGCGGTACTGCCGGACCCCTTTCCGGGGCCCACCGCGCTCTCCCTCCCGCTGACCCTGCCGTTGGACCACGGTGGCGGGCGCGTGGAGTTCGCCGGCAGCGGGTCTGCCGCCGGCCGGACCCGCCCCGGCGGCCCGGAGGGCCATGGCCGGGGCGCTCACATGCTGACGCCGCCGGCCCTCAGGTAGGCCACGGGGTCGATGTCCGATCCGTAGCCGGGGCCGGTGCGGATCTCGAAGTGCAGGTGCGGGCCGGTGCTGTTGCCGGTGGACCCCGAGCGCGCGATCCGCTGACCGCTGCCGACCTGCTGGCCCTCGCGCACATGGAGCGAGGAGAGGTGGGCGTACTGGCTGTACCGTCCGTCGCCGTGGCGGACGACGATCTCGTAGCCGTACGCGCCCGCCCAGCCGGCCGAGACCACCTTCCCGGACGCGACGGCCTTGACGGACGTCCCGGTGGGAACGGGGAAGTCGACACCCGTGTGGTAACCGCTGGACCAGGAACCTGCCTGGTGGTACGGGGTCCCGGTCCGGGCCGACACGGGGGCGGTGAGGCCGGACCGCGGCTTTGCCGTCTTCTTCTCGGCGGCGGGCTTCGCCGCCTGCCTGGGGGCGGTCTGCCTCGCCTTCTCGGCGGCCTTCGGAGCGGCGGGCCCGGGGGCGGCCTTCTCCTTGGCCTTCGGGGGCGCCGTCCTGGGAGCCGCCTTCCGTTCCGGCGCCGTCGGTGGCGTCCCGGCCACATCGAGGGTCAGCCGCTGCCCCGGGAGGATGAGGTCGGGTTCGGCGCCCACCACGGCACGGTTGGCCGCGTAGAGCCGCTGCCAGCCGCCCTGGACGCGCTCTGCGGAGGCGATACCGGAGAGGGAGTCGCCACGCGCGACCGTGTACGACTCGCGCTGCCCCGGCACGGCGGCCGGTGAGGCCTTCGTCCCGGAGCCACCGGTCTTCCTCTTCGACGCGCCGGGCCCTGACGTCTTGTCCTGCCCGGCCTCGGCGGCCACCTGCCGCTTCGGCTGCGGGGCGAGGTCCGGCGCGTTACCGCCCTGCTTCAGGCCGGCCCGTACGGAACACGTGGGCCAGGCTCCTGGGCCCTGCCCGTCGAGCACCTTCTCGGCCACGGCGATCTGCTGGTCCTTGGTCGCCAGGTCGGCCCGCGCGGCGAAGGCCGTGCCACCGTAGGCCGCCCACGTCGAACCGGTGAACTGCAGGCCCCCGTAGTAGCCGTTTCCGGTGTTGATGTGCCAGTTCCCGGTCGACTCGCAGGCGGCGACCTTCTCCCACACATCGGCCGAGGCAGCCCCCGCCGAGGCGGCCGTGAGGAGGGGAAGCGCGATGCCCGCTCCTCCCGCCGTCACCGTGAGTGACGCGCGGTTGATCCGGCTGGGCTGGTATCTGCGGTGCCGTCCGTTCGCGGCCATGATCAGGATCCCCCCACTGCAGTAGGACACGTCGCAAGCGGCCAACGTATGGGCACACAACGGGTGGTGACAAGTGAACAGTTGTCTCCTGCCGCCCATGCGCTCCGGCGCACGACCCCTGCGGGCGGGACCGCTGCCCCGCCCGGACGCCTCGGCAGAACCGGGAGAGCGCTCTATCGCCTGCTTCCCCGGTGCTATAAATGCCGTCATGACGGATGCTCTGCGACCGGCCGGCGCGGCCCCCACCCTGGAGGACGTGGCCCGGGCGGCAGGGGTGTCGCGCGCCACGGTCTCACGGGTGGTCAACGGCGTACGCAACGTCGACCCCGCGATCCAGGAGGCCGTACGGCAGGCGGTCTCCGTCACCGGATACGCGCCCAACCGCGCGGCCCGCTCCCTGGTCACCAGGCGCACGGACGCGGTGGCGCTGGTGGTGTCGGGTGCGGGCGCCGAGCCGGACGGGGAGGGACCCGCCGGGGAAGGGTCCTTCACCACACAGGTCTTCGCCGACCCCTTCTTCGGCCGGGTGATGACAGGGGTGGTCAACTGCTTGCGGCCCCGCGGGATGCATCCGGTGCTGATGTTCGCCGAGACCTCCCGGGCCCGGGACGAGGTGGTGGCGTACCTGCGCCAGGGCAGCGCCGACGGGGCGTTGATCGTGTCGACGCACGCGGAGGACCCTCTGCCCGGCCTGATCACCGAGGCGGGGCTGCCCGCCGTGCTGTACGCCCGCCCGTACCGGCCGGTGGAGATCAGTTACGTCGATCTGGCCCATCGGGACGGGGCCCGGCTGGCCGCCGAGCATCTGCTGGCACGCGGCTGCCGACGCGTCGTCACGATCAGCGGGCCGCTCGGCATACCCGCCGGGCGGGAGCGGCTGGCGGGTTTCCAGGAGGTGCTGGCGCGGCACGGCCGCTCCTGCCCCCCGGTCGCGGAGGGACAGTTCACGCAGGAGAGCGGCGAGGCGGCCATGGAACGACTCCTGGCCGAACACCCCGGCCTGGACGGGGTGTTCGCGGGAAACGACCTGATGGCGACGGGAGCCTGCCATGTGCTGCGGGAACACGGCAGGCGCGTCCCGGAGGACGTGGCCGTGATCGGGTTCGACGACAGCAGCGCCGCCTCGGCGTGCCGGCCACCGCTCACGACGGTGCGACAGCCGGTCGAGGACATGGCCGCGGAGATGGCGCGACTCCTGCTGGACCGGCTGGCCGTGCCGGACCGGCCGGTGACGTCGGTGCTCTTCGATCCCGCGCTGGTGATACGGAAATCCGCCTGAGCTCCCCCCTCGCACGTCTCTCCCGGGGGGCGGCTCGCCCGCCTCGGGCCCGGGACGGCCGGGGTGGGACGCCGGGCGGACAGGCCGTTCGCACCACCACCGGCGCCCGGGCCGCATTCCGTCCGGCACACCACGGAGAGCGATCAATCGTGGGAGGCCAGGCGCTTATGCTCACCGTATGGAGCAGAGCGAAGTCCTCAAGCGAGTGATCGGCATCCTCACGGAGGCGGGCGAGATACAGCGCCATGCCGAGGAGGACGCGGACGGCGTCGACCCTGAGGCGGGCGGGAACATGGTCACGACCCTTCTCAACGAGACGATGCCGCACATCGCCATCCCCTCCGACGCCACCGTCGAGGAGATGGCGGCCCTGGTGGGGCGCGAGGTCGGTGGAGCCGTCGAACAACTGGTGGGGGCCTTCACGCTCGCCTTCATCGCGCTGGCACAGATCCACGACTCGGGGCAGGGGGACGTCACCTCCGCCGATGTGCTGCAGGATCTGGCGCTGCGGGCCGAGGAGCTGAGTTCCGGGGAGGAGGGCCCCGAGGGGCCCCTCTAGGCACGGGCGGGACCCGGGGAAGGGCGGTTCGCGGCGGCGGGCGAGGAAGGGACCGGGTTACGGGGCATTCACTGTCCACGGCTCGAAGCGCACCCGCCCCGCGCCGCTCCACCCGTCACCGCTCGGCACCCTCGGTGGCGGCACACACCCCGCTTCGCACGAGTCCGAGGCGGCTCTCGCCACACACCGCACGCCGGTGCGCGCCCGGCTGGAGTACCGGTGGGGCGGGACCTCCCGTCGACACCGGTTCACGCCGACGGGGTGGCACGCCCTCCGAGCGGACGCGGGCCGGATGCGGAGGCGGGCCCGTCGGCGCGGTCCCCGTCCGGCTGCGGCGTGCGGTGGAGCCGCACCCGGCAGCGTCCGGATCAGTGCGCGGCCGGGGTCTGCTGCGGCAGGGGCGACGTGCTGCCGCAGCAGACCGGTCGGTTCACGCCGGGTCACCGGACCCGGCGCGGTCCTCGGTCAGGCCGTGTGGAGGGTCAGCCCGTAGCGGTTGAGGATCTCGTTGATGGGCTGGTGCCAGGTCTCACCACCGCCGCTGCAGTTGCCCCAGCCGCCCGACGTGACGCCCTGTGCTTGGTCGCCGCTGATGAACGAGCCGCCGGAGTCGCCCGGTTGGGCGCACACGCTGGTCTTGGTCATCTGGTGGACGGCGCCCTGGCTGTAGTTCACGGTCTCGTTCTTGGCGAGGACGTTGCCGCAGTGCCAGTGGGTCGTGGAGCCCGAGCGGCAGATCGAGGCGCCGATCGGAGCCTCGTTCGAGCCGCGGACCAACTGGTCGGACACGGTGCCCCAGCCCAGGACCACGGGTACGGTCCACCAGCCGCTGCCCACGTTCACCCAGGCGTAGTCGTTGCCGGGGAAGGACGATCCCTGGAAGTGGCCGATGGCCGAGCCGTCCCAGCCCCTCACGGCTCCGCCCGCCTGACCGCAGTGTCCGGCCGTGACGAAGCCGCCGTGCACCGAGAAGCCTATGGAGCAACGGACGTTGCCGGTGTAGTAGGGGTCCCCGCCCACCGTGCCCGCCGCGAACGTCCGCGGCTGCTCGGCGGTCTGCTTCACCGTGACGGGGCCGGCCTCGCGCGCCTTGGCCAGAAACGTGCGGACATCGTTGTCACCCCGCTCGGAGGCGACGACGTTCACCACGACACTGTTCGCCCGGGGATCGACGTGCCAGCTGCTGACGCCGGCGGGTGCGGAGAGCGTGTCCAGCCGGCTCTTGACCGCGTCGAGCTCGCGAGCCGTGTGGTCGACCACCCGGACCTGAGCGCCGGTGGCGCGGACGGCAGCGGCCTTGGCGTCGTCCGTGACGGCGACCGTCAGCCGGCTGCTGCTCGCGTCGAACCAGGATCCGCCGAAGCTCGCCCCGGCCGCGCTCCTGGCCTTCCCTTGCAGGGCCGTTGCCGCCTTCTCCGCGGAGAGCCGCTTCTCCGCCTGGCTCTTCGTCAGCCCGAGGTCGCGCTGCATGGCCGTGATGATCCCTGCCGAGGCCTGGGGCCCGGCGGACACCCGGGTATCCGCCGCCGAGGCCTGGGTCAGGCCGGCGGTCGCCCAGGTGCCGATGATGAGCAGTGCGGAGAGTCCGGTCCGCACCATCGTCGTGTGTCTCAAGGGAGTGCCCCTTCTGTTGTTCCAGCATCGTGGGGGTGGAACAGGAAGCATCCGAGAGCAGTCTGAGAGCGCTCTCAGAAGTGCGCTACGGACTGTAGTCCAGTTCGACGGTCAGGTCCATGCCAATGACGGCGCGCCTGCGCGTGGGGCTGCCCCGGAGGCCCCGGTGCGCCGGTTCGCCGGTTTCTCGGCGGTCAAGGAGTGAGCAGCGGCAGCCCGGCGGCTCGCCACGGCGCTCTGAAGGCGTCCCAACTGCTGTGCCCGGCCCCGGGGGAGGTGTCCCAGATGCGTACGGGGCCCGCGGCACCGGAGGTGAGCCGTGGCCAGCCCGGGTCGCCCGTGGCGGCGAAGGCCGCCCATGCGCTCGCCATGCGCCCTGCCAGGTCGAGGTCGGCGGCGTGCGGCGGCCCTCCGATGAGGAAGTGCACCCTCTCGTCCTCCACGGTGCCGAAGGCGAAGGGGATGTCCGCGCAGTGCCAGGCCCTGACCGGCTTCCCCTGTCCGTCGCGCCGGCGCACGAAACGGGCCAGGTGGGCCCTGCCTCCTGACGCCGCGTACGACTCGGCCAGTCTGCTGCTGTACTCGCCGAACAGCATGTCTCCGTACACAGCCAGGTAGCGCTCGTGTACGGAGGCCCCGGGCATCAGCAGGTGGTAGGCATGGAGCAAGGAGTCCGGCAGCCGGTGATCGGTGGCGAACACACCGAACTGCTGTTCCGTGGAGACCCTGGCGCAGCTGCCCACGGCGTCGAGGAGCCAGTACTCCTCACTGGTGTGGCAGACCATCAGGTCCACTTCGCCGGCGGTTCCCGAGGCACACGCCGTGAGGGGGTCGACGGGCAGCGAGGCGACGCCCGCCACCGGCCCGTAGATCGCCGGGTCGTAGTGGCGCCGTCCGGACGAGGGGTCGCGCCGGTAGCGTGCCACGACCCGGTCCGAGGCGGCGACGAGGGTTCCGGGGGAGGCCGAGAGCAGCCCCTCGTGCGTGGCGGGCACACCGGCCTCGGCGGCCACCTCTGCCGTGGTGCGGGCCGCGGACTCCGGGGTGGCGCAGGCGTTCACGGCACTGTGGGCGACGGCGCGGCGGAAGAGTCCGCGCGCCCCCTCCATCGCCATCAGGCAGGCGACCGAGGTCGCTCCCGAGGACTGCCCCGCGACGGTCACGCGGTCCGGGTCCCCGCCGAACGCGGCGATGTTGTCCCTCACCCACCGCAGGGCGGCGATCTGGTCGAGCAGCCCCCTGTTGTCCGGACAGGGTTCCGCGCCGGAGGCAGGCGGGACGCGGCCGAAGCCCTCGAATCCCAGACGGTAGTTGAGGGTGACGACCACGAGGCCGTGACCGGCCAGGACCGTCCCGTCGAAGTCCGGCTGGGCGGAGGAACCGAAGACGAACGCACCGCCGTGGATCCAGACGAGCACGGGGAGCGTGCCGCCGCTGTCGGCCGGGGTCCAGACGTTGAGGCTGAGGACGTCCTCGTCACCCGGTGCCCAGACGGGCGCTCCGGGCAGCTCGGCCGACTGCGGGGCGACGGGCCCGAACGCCGCACAGTCCCTGATCCCCTCCCAGCGGGCGGCGGGGCGGGGGCCGCGGAACCTGGCGGCGCCGAAGGGCGGGGCGGCATAGGGGATCCCGCGTAGCACGACGACTCCCGGATCACGGACCGCCCGCCGTCCGGTCACCGCTCCGGTCGTCGTCCTGAACGTCTGCATCCGTGCTCCCCCGTACCGCGCCCGCATGGCCAGGCATCAGCTTCACATCGGACCGGGTCGCTCCGCCAACACCTGTACGGCCCCGATTGACGCATCCCTGGTGTGGATCGGGCTGACGTCGCCGGCCTGTCGGCCCCGCGAGCGCGAGGCTGGAGGCGCTCCGCCCGACCGGTCGCACAGGGCGGTCGAGGACACCGGGGATCTCCGTCGGCATCTCACCGGCGGCTTCAGCGCGGACGGGGCCACTGTCACCGGTGGGAGGTCCGGTTCGACGGCGGCGGGTCGGAACGCGTTTCGCGCCGGCCCTACCGCGGAACGGGCCGGCTCCGGACCGTCCGGATGCCGGCGAGCTCCCGGACGGTGGCCATGTCGCTGAAGGGAAGGAGCGCGTCACCGACGATCTGGTGCGGCTCGCTGCCCTTGCCTGCGATCAGGACGACGTCGCCCGGACCGGCTGCCGACAGGGCGAACGCGATGGCGCGGCGGCGGTCGGTGATGCGCCGGTAGGGGGTGCCGGTCTCCTCGATGCCCGCGACCACCTGGTCCAGGATCGCCTCGGGGTCCTCGTTGCGCGGGTTGTCCGAGGTGAGGACGCAGAGGTCGGAGTGCTGTCCGGCAATGGTCCCCATCTCGGCGCGTTTGGTGGTGTCCCTGTCACCGCCGCAACCGAAGACGGTGATGACCTGGGAACGGGCGAACCCGCGGATGGTACTCAGTACCTTGTTCAACGAGTCCGGGGAGTGGGCGTAGTCCACGATCACCGAGGTGCCGCCGGCGGTCGTGACGCGCTCGAACCGCCCCGGGATCTGCGGCATGCGTTCGAGCGCGGAGACGAGCCCGGCGAGGCCGTGGCCGAGGATGTGGCAGGCCGCCACCGTGGCCAGCGCGTTGGACACGGAGAACCTGCCGGGCGCGGGGATCGCGGCCGGGTACTTGCGGCCGTCGTGATGCAGGGTGAAACGGGTGCCCGAGGCGTCGACGACCAGATCGGTGGCCCTGTAGTCGGCATCCGTGTCGAGGGCGTACGTGGTCACCGCACCGGGCATCATCGCGGCGATGCGAGCCCCCACCGGGTCGTCCGCGTTGACCACGGCGTGACCGCACAGCCCCTGGAAGAGCCGGAGTTTGGCGTCCCGGTAGTTGTCCATGGTCCCGTGGTCGTCCAAGTGGTCCTGGCTGAGATTGGTGAAGACCCCCACGTCGACGAAGGTGCGGTCGATCCGGTGCGTCAGCAGTCCCATGGACGTGGCCTCCAGCACCACGGTGTCCACGCCCCGGTCGCGCATGCATCCCAGCAGGTACTGCAGGTCGGGTGATTCCGGTGTGGTCAGGACCGACCGTGGCATCGGGATCAGCTCGTCGCCGATACGGCTCCCGGCCGTGCCGATGACTCCCGCCCGCGCGCCCTCCGAGATCCGCAGCACTGACTCGACCATGTAGGAGACGGACGTCTTGCCGTTGGTCCCGGTGATCGCCACCATGTTCATCCGGCGGCCGGGCTCACCGTAGTAGCGTGACGCGACGACGGCGGCCACCGCCCGGGTGTCCGGCACCCGGACGACGCAGATGTCCTCCACGGCCACGGGCAGCACGAAGCCGTCCTCCACGACGACCGCCGCCGCGCCCCGGGCCAGGGCGGGGGCGACCGCGTCCGGGCCGCCTTCCAGGTGTCCGGGCACGGCGATGAAAAGCGATCCCGGCGTCACGCGGTCCGCGTCGAAGGCCGTCCCCGCCGTGATGTGCGTCTTCTCCGGGTCGCCCTGGAGGACGTGGTGGGTCTGTCCGGCCAGCAGCTCGCTCAGCTTCAAGGTGGTCCCTTCGAGGGGGCTCCGGCCGTGGTGCGGCCGTCGCCGGAACGCGGCGACGGCGGTGTGCCGAAGCTGCGGTGGTGAAGTGGAGCGCGTGCGACGCGAGGGGCGCGTCGTGTCCGGTGGGCGCGCCCGTGGGGCGGGGAGGCGGGGTGCGGCGCCGTGCCGGTGGCGGTGGCCGCCGAAGGCCGCTAGCCGTGCCCGTGCAGGGCGCTGCGGCAGCTCGCGGGCACACCGGGGGCAGCCTGGTGCAGGCACTTCCCTCTGACGCCGGTACGACCCATGGGCCGAGTGTACGTCCGGAGGGGTGGCCCGGATTCCGTTTCAGGGACGTACCGCTGTTCCCCGCCCCTTCGACGCGTCGAGCAGCGCGGCCGTGAAGGGGTGCCGGGGTGCTGTGAGGACCTGTTCCCTCGGCCCCTCCTCGACCACCGCTCCGCCGTCCAGCACGGCCACGCGCGTGGCCGGTGCCGCGGTGTCGAGGTCGTGCGTGATCAGGACCACGCTCGGACCGGCCGGCCGGCGCATCAGTACGGCGAGCAGGTCCAGCAGGGAGCGCCTGGCCAGGGGGTCGAGCCCTGAGGTGATCTCGTCGCAGATGAGCACCCGGGGCCGTGCGAGGAGCGCTCTGGCGAGTGCCGCCCGCTGGAGTTCGCCGCCGGACAGCCGGCCGGGGGGTCTGCGTACGAGGCTCTCGTCCAGCCCGAGTCCGGTCAGCACCTTCCGGGCCTCCGCCGCCGCCTCCCGGCGTGAGGTGCCGTGCAGGCGGACAGCGGTCCGGGCCACCTGGTCCAGCACCGGCCGGTGTTCGTCGAAGGCCGCCCTCGCGTCCTGGAACACGTACTGCACGGCGGCGAGCTGCTCGCGGCTGCGGTCCCGCAGGCTGCGCGGCAGGACTGACCCGTCGAGCCGGATCTGTCCGGTGTGGTCGCGGTGGAGGCCGGCGAGGCAGCGGGCGAGGGTCGTCTTCCCGCTGCCCGAGCGTCCGACCACGGCGAGGCACTCGCCGCTGCGGAGGGTGAGCCGGTCCACGCCGAGGACGGGGACGCGTCCGCCGCCGGCCCGGTGGTGGGCGGTGAGTCCGAGGACCGTCAGCAGCTCCGTACCGGTGCGCTCCGGGTCCGCGTACGGCAGCGTCCTCGGCCCGCCGAGAAGCTCCTTGGTCCACGGGTGTGCGGGGGCGTCCAGGACCCGGTGGGCCGGGCCCTGCTCGACCACACGGCCACCGCGCATCACCAGTACCTCGTCGGCCAGTTCGCGGACGACGTCGAGGTCATGACTGAGCAGCAGCACGGCGATGCCTCCGGCCGCCACCGCTGCGAACTGTTCGACGACGCGGCGCTTCGTCAGCGCGTCCTGTCCGGTCGTGGGTTCGTCCGCGACGATGACGCGGCAGCCGAGGAGAAGGGCCTGCGCCAGGACGACGCGCTGCTGCTGGCCGCCGGACAACTGGTGCGGATAGCGGCTCAGCACCTCGTGCGAACCGGCGAGCTGTGCGGCGGCGAGCGCCTCGGTGACGCGCTGCCGTGCCGTGTCGCGACGCCTCGGCCGGGGAAGGTCCCGTACCTGTTGTCGCGCGATGTCACGCAGGAGGGACCCTGCGCGGCGGGCGGGGTTGAGGACGGCGGCGGGATGCTGGGGGACATAGCCGATCCGGGCGCCGTGGACGGCCACCTCGCCGGCCACCCGGGCGCCCGCGGGGTATTCACCGAGCAGGGCGAGGCCGGTGGTGGTCTTGCCGCTGCCGGACGCGCCGACCAGGGCGGTGACGGTGCCGGGCCGGAGCCGGAGCGACACCCCGTCGACGAGTGTCCGGCCCTCGACCTCGACGGTCAGCCCGGAGACGGCGGCGACCACGTCCTGGGTGGGGGGTTTCATGGGTGACGGCCCTTCCGGGGGGTGCGGTTCTGCATGGCGGCGTCCACGAGCAGGTTGCTGCCCATGGTCAGTGCGACGATGAGCACGGCGGGCACGACGACCGCCCAGGGCTGGATGAGCAGGCCGGTGCGGTTGCGGTCCACCATCACGGCCCAGTCGGCGGCGTCCGGCGCGACGCCGATGCCCAGGAACGCCGCGGTGGCCACCAGGTAGAGGGCTCCGGTCAGCCGGATCCCCGCGTCGGCGGCGAGCGTGCGCAGGATGGACCGCCCGACGTATCCGACGGCGAGGCGCCACCAGCTCTCCCCCTGCATGCGCAGCGCCTCCACGGCGGGCCGGGACGCCGCCTCCGCCGCGGCGGCGCGCACGATCCGGGCGGTGTCCGGGACGGAGACGAAGGCCACGAGCAGCGCGAGCCCCACCGCTCCTGGCGGGAAGGCTGCGGCGACCAGCAGGAGCATGAGCAGTGAGGGGACGGCGAGCAGGACGTCCAGGGGACGCATCAGTACTTCCTCCAGCCATCTCCGGTGGGTGAGCGCGCTGATCAGCCCGAGCGGCAGGGCGACGAGGTACGCCAGCGCCGTGGCCGCCAGTGCGACGAGGACGACCGGCCGTCCGCCGAGCAGTACCTGGTGCACGACGTCCCGGCCGACGAAGTCGGTGCCCAGCCAGTGGCCGTCCCCCGGCGTGAAGGAGGCACCGCGGGCCGGGGGCTCCCCCACGAGGAACGGTCCGGCGAGAGCGAGGCCGAGCGGGATCGCCGCGACGGCCGCCCCGGGCCCGTATCCGCGGAGCCGTGTCACGCGGCCACCCCCGAGCGTGGCGCGAGCCGGTGGGTGACGAGGTCCGCGCCGAGGTTGAGGACGACGGTGGCGAGGCCGAAGACCACCGCGAGTCCCTGCACGACGGGGACGTCGCGGTCGGCCACGGCGTTCATGAGGACGGTGCCGAGTCCGGGGATCACGTAGAGGGCCTCCACGACGATGACGCCGCACAGCAGCCAGTCGATGGTGCGGGCGAGTTGCTGGGTGGCGGGAGCGAGTGCGTTGGGCAGGGCGTGCCCGTACCGGATGCGGGCACCGGGGAGTCCGCACCTCTCGGCGTGGACGGTGTACGGGGCGGCGAGTGCCTCGATCATGCCGGCCCTGACCAGCCGGGCCAGCGAGCAGACAGGCCGCGCGAGCAGCACGAGCACGGGCAGGACGAGTACGGCGGGATGCGCGAGGAGGCCGGTTCCGTAGCCGACGGCGGTCGGCGGGAACCAGCCGAGCCTCAGGGCGAAGACGGTCACCAGCAGGACTCCGAGCGCGAATTCGGGAACGGCGTAGACGCCGAGGGTGGCGGAACTGATCAGCCGGTCGGTGAACCGCCCTTCGTGCCGGGCCGCGAGGACGCCGAGGCCCACGCCGGCCGGGACCAGGAGCAGGACCGTGAGCGTCGCGAGCACAAGGGTGGGCCCGAATCCGTCCAGGAGGAATCCGGCCACGGGCCGTCCGGAGACGAGCGAGGTGCCGAAGTCGCCGTGCAGCAGCCCCGTGACCCAGTCGGCGAGTCGCTCGTGGACGGGCCGGTCGAGCCCCATCGCCTCACGGACGGCCGCGATGCGCCGGGGGTCGGGCTGGTCCCCGGCGAAGGCCACTGCGGCGTCACCCGGCAGCGCCTCGGTGAGCGCGAAGACGAGCAGTACGACGGCCGCGGTCTGCAAGACGCCGAGGACCACGCGCCGGGCGATCCAGGAACGGAGTCCGCTCACGCGAGCCAGACCTTGTCGAAGCGTGCCCAGTCCAGGGTGTTGGCGGGTGCTTCACGGGTGACACCGCGCAGGGACCGCGCGGTGCCGAGGATCCAGTCGCCGAAGCCCCAGACAAGGAAGCCGCCTTCGGCGTGCAACTGCCGCTGCATGCGCCCGTACAGGGCGGCCCGCGCCGTCCGGTCCTTGGTGGACTGGGCCTGCTGGTACAGCGCGTCGAACTTCTCGTCCTGCCACTTGGTGGCGTTGGTGGTGGAGTCGCTGAGCAGGCGCTGGGAGATGTGGGACTCGATGGGCATGGCTCCGGAGCGGTAGCAGCACAGGGTTCCCGAGTCGAGGATGTCCTTCCAGTAGGAGTCCTTGCTGCCCATGCGCACGTCGATGCGGACTCCGGCGCGTGCCGCCTGGTCCCGGAGGATTCCGGCGGCCTCGGTGAAACCGGCCGCGACGGCGGAGGTGTCGAGTGTGACCCTGAGGTCTTCCGCGCCCGCCTGCCGGAGGAGACGGCGGGCCCGGCCGATGTCCTGCTCACGCTGCGGGAGTTCGTCGGCGTAGTACTCGTATCCCTTGCCGAAGAGGTCGTTGCCCTTCTCACCCGCGCCTGACAGGGCTCCGTCCACGAGTTCCTGGCGGTCGGCGATGAGGAAGAAGGCCTCGCGGACCCTGGGGTCGTCGAAGGGCGGGCGGTCGGTCTTCATGGCGAACGCCTGCATCGCACTGTTGCGCAGCCGGACGATCTCGATGGCACCCGCCTTCTCGTGGGCGCGGCCGGTGGCGGGGTTGAGCTCGTGCGCGTACTCGACCTGGCCTCCGAGGAGGGCGTTGATCCGGGCGGACTCCTCGTTGGCGACGATGAACTCGAGCTCGTCCAGGTGCGGGGCCCCGTCCCAGTGGGTGTCGTTGCGCCGCAGGACGGTGGAGCGCCCCGGAGTGAAGGAGACGAACCGGAAGGGGCCGGAGCCGATCGGCTCGCGGTCGAACGCGGTGGCACCGTCCTGGACGATGTAGGCGCCGAAGGCGGCCATCACGTTGGGGAACTCGGCCGTGGGGCGCTTGAGTACGAACTCGACGGTGCGCTCCCCCCGCGCACGGCTCGCCTTCAGGTCGATGGGTTCCAGGGAGGCGCGGGCGCGGTACGCCTGCTCGGGGTCGGCGATGCGGCGGTAGCTGTACAGGACGTCGGCTGCGGTCACCGGCTTCCCGTCGTGGAACTCCGCCTGCCTCAGGGTGACCGTCCAGCGGTCGAGGCCGGCGCTGGGTTCCCACGTCTCGGCCAGGCGTGGCACCGCGGACAGGTCGGCGCCGTAGTCGGCGAGCTTGTCGAAGACCGCCTTGCTCCGGGCGGCGTCGGCGAAGAGGTTCCCCAGGTGTGGGTCGAGGGTTTCGCTCGCGCCTCCTCCGGCGAACGCGGCGCGCAGCCGGCCGCCGCGCCGGGGGGTGCCGTCCCCCTTGCCGGCGGGGGCCTCGGTGCCGGCGGATCCGGAGCAGCCGGCGAGCGCGAGCGCCCCGAGGCCGGCCGCTCCCCCGGCCGCGGCGAGGAATCCGCGCCTGCGCAGGCCGGGGAAGCGATCGTGCCTGTCGGCTGTTGCGGTCATGGCTGTTCTCCTGTTGCTGGGGGTGATGAGTGGCCTGTGGTCGGCTCGGCCGGTCCGGGTGCCTGCTCCCCGGCGGATCGCCCGGTCACGTGGCGTTGTCTCCGTGCGGTCGTCCTGGCGACGAGGTGGAGCCGGTCGCCGTCGGCGGCGGTACCCGGCCTGGCACCCGGGTGCCAGGCGGGTTCGGTGCGTGGCCCGGGTCCGTCGTGGAGGGCGAGGACGTCGAAGCCGTGGACGGTGAGGAAGTGGCGCAGTTCCTGGGGCAGGAGCAGCCGCCACGCGGAGTGCTCCTCGACGGGCGGGGTGCCGTCGTCGGCAGTCCAGCGACGGGACCGCCGCAGGAGCTGGGCGGCCCGGTCGATGTGCAGTGCGGTGGTCGAGCGGTACGTCGTCCCCCGCCAGGTGAACCGGGAGACGGCGGGAGCGGCGGCAGGCTCGTCCCGGCCGAGGAAGTACGCGCCGTTGCGCATCTCCGCGACCAGCAGTCCGCCGGGGACCAGTGCCCGTCGGCACGACGTCAGGAATCCGTCGATCTGCTCGTTCGTGTGGCAGTAGAGCAGTGAACTGTCCAGGCAGACCACGGCGTCGAACGCGTGCTGACCGAAATCGAACCGGCTGAGATCGGCCTGGGCGTACACCGGGCCCGGGTGGTGGGTGCGCGCGTGGGCGAGCATGGTGCGGGAGAGGTCGGCGGCCGTGACACGCCGTCCGGCGCTGTGGAGGAAGGCGGCGTCCCTGCCGGTTCCGCAGCCGAGGTCGAGGACGGCCGGCCCCGCGCGGTACCGCCCCAGGAGGTCCTCCGCCCAGCGCCCGGCGAGGCGGTCGGGGTCGGGGAACCTGGCTTCGTACAGGTCCGGGCGGTCGGTGAGGAGGTTCCCCGTGCGGCGCTTCACGCCGTCACCGTCGCGGGGGCGGGATGTGTCCTGGGCAGGGTGCCGTTGCGGTGCAGCCAGGCCACGCCGGCTGCCGAGGCCAGCCCGGCCACCAGGCAGCAGGCCCAGGGGAGCAGGGCCGCCCCGCTGTCGTCCCCGGCCCGCAGGGCGGCGTCCATCGCGAGGCCGACCGCGGCGTTGCCGACGGCCGCCGCGATGCCGGAGACCGCGTAGAAGACACCGAAGTACGTACCCGTCAGGGCCTGCCTCCCGAATCCCGGGATCAGCTCCATGACGAAGGGCTGCGCGATCATGACCCCGAGGTGCAGCAGGAGGGCCCCGGTCAGCACGGGCAGGGCGCGCAGGACGGCGTCCGGAAAACCGTCCGGGGGCGTGCCGGTGCTCGCGAGGAGCATCGGCGGTACGAAGGCGAGCCCCATCAGCAGGAGTCCGGTGGCGATCCAGCGGCCCCTGCTCCCCCGGCCCTTCAGCGCTCGGGTGATCCGCAGCTGGAAGGCGATTCCCGCGAGTGTCCCCACGAGGAGGACGAGTCCGGCGGAGCCGTCCCAGCCGGTGGCCTGCCGGGCCCCGGCGGGCAGGAGCAGATAGAGCTGGTTCTCCAGGGTGAACATGCCGGTCATGGCCAGGGCGAACGCGAGGAAGGCCCGGTTGCCGGCGGCTTCGCGCCAGTCGGCGGTGACGCGGGCCGTGGCGGGTGGCACGTCCCGGGCGGGAAGCACCAGGGCCTGGGCGACGGTGAGCAGGGCGAAGATGCCCGCGGCGGTGAGCGCGGAGGCCCGGAAGTCGACGAGCAGCAGGGCACCGCCCAGGAGTGGGCCGATCAGGGCCCCGGTCGTCGCGAAGACGTTGAACAGGGCGAACGCCTCCGCCCTGCGCTCCCCCGCCTCCTGGGCGAGATAGGTGCGGACGGCGGGGTTGAAGAGGGCACCGGCCACTCCGCTGAGTACGGAGGCGGCGAGCAGCACGGGCAGTCCGTCGCCGAGCGCGAAGAGGGCGAAGCCCACCGTCCGTATCGCGCAGCCGGCGATGATGACGCCTCGGGCGCCGAGCCGGTCGGCGGCGGAGCCGCCTATGAGGAACAGGCCCTGCTGACTCAGGTTGCGTACGCCGAGGACGATTCCGACGACGGCCGCCGACATGCCCAGGTCGTCGCCGAGGTGGGTGGCGAGGTAGGGGATGAGGAGGTAGAAGCCGGTGTTGACGCCGAGTTGGTTGACGAGGAGCAGGCGGATGGCGATCGGGAATCCGCGTATCTCGTGCCAGGTCCTCATGAGGCGGCGCTCCCGGCCCGGGGTTCGGTCCGGGGGCGTACGCCGAGCCCCGGCCGCTCGCCGGCCTCGACGAAGCCGTCCGGGCCGCCTATCCCGGTCCACGGGTCGTGGGCGAGCAGGAGATGCCCGTCGAGGTCGGTCCAGCGGGCACGGTCGGCGATGTGGACCGCCGGGGCGATCCCGAGGGTGCTGGCGGTCAGGCAGCCGAGCATCAGGTCCGTGCCACTGCCCTCGATCAGGGCGGCTATGCGCAGGGCGGCGTGGACGCCGCCGCACTTGGCGAGTTTGACGTTGATCCCGTGGACGCGCCCGGCGAGCCGCCGCGCGTCCTCGTAGGTGACCGCGTCCTCGTCGGCGATGACGGGAACGGGTGAGCCGGCGGCGAGCCGTGCGAGAGCCTCCGGGTCACCGGGGGCGATCGGTTGTTCCACCGCCTCGACGCCGAGGGCGGCGAACCGGGGAAGGAGCTCGCGTGCCTGGCCCGGCGACCAGGCCCCGTTGGGGTCGAGGAGGAGCCGGGCCTCCGGTGCCGCGGCGCGGACCGCCCGCACCCGGTCCAGATCGGCCTCCTGGTCCGCGTCACCCGCCTTGATCTTGATGACGGAGAACCCGGCCCCGGCCAGTCCGCGGGCCTGCGCGGCCGCCTGCCCCGGGGAGATGAGCGAGATCGTGCGGGCGGTCGCCGCCCTCGGCGCCACCGACGACCCGAGGAAACGGTGAACGGCGGTGGCGGTGCGCTTGCCGACCAGGTCGAGGAGCGCCGCCTCCGCGGCGGCGGTCACGGCGGCCGGGGCCCCGGTGGCGGTGAGTTCACCGCCGCGCAGGGCGTGCAGCGCGGTGTCCGGTCCGGCGAAGCGGGTGAGCCACTCACCGGTCCGGGCGGCGAGGCGCTGGAGTGCGGGCGTGTCGAGGCCGTAGAAGAGGCTGGTGACGGCCTCTCCATGGCCGCTGAGTCCCTCGTGGTGGATGGTGAAGCGCACGGCGTCGCGTGCGGTCATGGTCGATCGCGAGATGCGCAACGGCTCGGCGAGGACGAGCCGCACGGTGTGCTGGGTGAGTTTCACGGCTTCCTCCGCATGCGCTCAGCCAGCGGATCGGTGACGGTGGTGCACCTGGCCCATCCCGCGGTGCTCGCGGCGCGTGGGTGGGGGACGTCGACCGGGCATCCGGCCGCGAGGCCGGTGTCCAGGTGGTGGGTCGTCATGAAGTCGTCGTCGTAGACGGTGCCGAGGTATCGGTGCGGTCCGTCGGGGAAGACGGTGGCGACGGCCGCCCCGGGGTGGGTGCGGGCCGCCCAGGCGGCGACACGCGCGACGGCCCCGGTGCTCCAGCCGCCGCTGACGAAGTTGCCGCGGGCGAGACGCCGGCAGGCGTCGGCGGCCTCCGCCGGGCCGATCCAGTGGACCTCGTCGAAGGCGTCGTAGGCGACGTTGCGGGGGTGGATGCTGCTGCCGAGGCCGCGCATCAGCCGGGGCGCGGCGGCCTGTCCGAAGATCGTGGATCCCGCTGAGTCGACGGCGACGAGACGCAGGTCCGGCCAGTGCCTGCGCAGCGGACCCGCGATCCCGGCGCTGTGGCCTCCGGTGCCGACGCTGCACACGAGGATGTCGAGGTGGTCGAGCTGGGTGGCGAGTTCCGCCGCGAGGGAGGCGTAACCCGCCGTGTTGTCGGGGTTGTTGTACTGGTCGGGCCAGTAGGCGCCGGGCAGCAGCGCGAGCAGGTCGTGCAGCCTCTCCAGGCGGGCGCCCTGCCAGCCGCCACACTCGGCGGGGCGGTCCACGAGTTCGAGGCGCGCCCCGTAGGAGCGGAGCAGTCGGCGCATGGAGGGCTCCAGTTCGCTGTCGCCGACGAGCACGACGGGGTGCCCGAGTGCCTGGCCCGCGAACGCGAGTCCTATGCCGAGCGTTCCGGAGGTCGACTCGACGACCGGTGCGCCGGGCAGGAGTTCGCCGCGTTCTTCGGCGCCCAGGAGCATGGAGACGGCTGCCCGCGCCTTCATTCCGCCGACGGCGTGCCCTTCGAGCTTGGCCCAGAAGCCGGGGTGGGGCAGGGGCAGCGCGGTGGTGATCCTGGCCAGCGGAGTGCGGCCGAGGAGGGCCAGCAGCTCGCGGTTGGGGGCGAGGGCGGGCAGGGATGCGGTGGTCAAGAGGTGCCTCCGTCGTCCGCGCGGTAGCGGTGGATGGTGCCGGGTCCGCCGTCGAGCCAGAAGAAGGGGTACGGCTCCGCGCACACCGCGGCCACTCCGGCGTGCAGGAAGCGGGGAAGGACGGCGCTTCCCGTCTGGGCGAACATGACGAGTGGTTTCGAGTGCTCCTGGGCGCTCCGGCGCAGCGGGTCGAAGGTTCCGTTCCCGAGCGTCATGCCGGAGGCCAGCACCGCGTCGCAGCGTCCGATCTCGCCGAGGGCGTCCGTCCTGATGGACTCCCCCCATTCGGTGGTCCCGCCCTTCAGGTCGCACGGAATCCCTCTGAGCCCACGCGAACGCAGTGCTTGGAGGAGCGAGTTGACGACGCCGACGACCAGGACGGTGCTGCCGGGCGGCAGGTCCAGCAGGTCGGCCACCGCGGCGGCCCGTGCCTGCGAACGTTCCAGTGAGCTCCCTGCGGGGATGGTCACCTGCCGCGCGCCGTGGGACGGGGTGTGGGGCGTGAGGTGCATCAGGTAGGCGTCCAGGGCCGCGACCCTGACGGGCAGGAGCGGGTGGGTGAGCAGCGCGGCGACGTCCGCGCCGGCGCAGTCCTCGACGGTTCCGGCGGGGAGTGCGCCCGGTTCGACCGCGCACGAGCCGACAGCACGGTCGAGGCGGAGGCTGAGGACCTCGTTGCGGTAGCCGCCGCCCCGCCCGTCGTGCCGTACGGCCTGGGACGTCGTGAAGGCGACGGCGATACGGCGGGTGTGGGGGGCCGGTCCCAGGTCGCCGCGCAGTGCCTGGCCGAGGAGGGAGTCGAAGCAGGACACGGGGGTGCGCGAGGCCGTCGTCATGAGCGCACCAGCAGCGGGCGCACTCCCGCGAGCAGGGTCTCGACGCGTCGCCGGGCACCGAGCCCGGTGGGGTCGCCCGCCATGATGTGGCCCAGGTACGCGTTGTTGCTGTCCGCCGCCTCGACCGTGCGGCCCGCTTCGGCGAGCTGGACCTCCAGGACACCGTCGGCTTCGCGCACACGGTCGGCGCCCTCCACCGACGCGAGCGTGCCCGCCTCGTCGGGGACGAGGAACGCGACGGCCGCACTGTGCAGTCCGGTGTCGCGGGGCAGGAGTTCGGGCTCCCGGCCCAGGGCGACGTCGACGCAGGCGGCGGCGAGGTCGATCCCTGTGACGTGGCGGACCAGCTCGGTGATGCGGTTGCCCGCCGGCCGGGGGTTGACCTCCACGACCCGGGGACCGCCGGCGGTCAGTTTGATCTCGGTGTGCGCCACGACGTCGTCCAGCCCCAGTGCCGCACCGGCGCGGAGGGCGGTGCCGGTCGCGGCGGTCAGGTCTGCCGCGGAGAGGTCCGCCGGGAACATGTGACCGGTCTCGACGAAGGCCGGGGCCCCGCCGACGCTCTTGTCCGTCACCCCGACGACGTGCGCGACGCCGCGGCAGGTCACCGTCTCGACGCTCACCTCGGGGCCGTCGAGGTACTCCTCCAGCAGGATGTGGGGCGTGCGCCGCTGCCCCCTGGCGTTGCGCGGGAAGGCGGCGAGTGCCCGGCAGGCCACGGCCAGCTGGCTCGCGTCGTCGACCCGGCGCACGAGCATGCCCGCGCAGAGGTCGACCGGCTTGACCACCAGCGGATAACCGATGTCCTCGGCTGCGAGGGCTGCCTCCACCCCGTCGGCGCACACGGCGAAGCGAGGGCCGGGGACCCCTGCGGCGGCCAGCACGCGGCGGGTGGCGTCCTTGCGGCAGGCGTTCTCCACGGATGCGGCCGAGGGGCCGGGCAGACCCAGCAGCGCGGCGATTCTCGCGGCGGTCGGCAGATAGTAGTCACAGGACGTGACCACCCCGTCGAAGTGCAGAGCCTGATGCAGCCGCTCGACCTGGGGAAGCAGCGTGCCGACGTCGTTGGTGGGCGCCGTGACGATGTTACGGGCGGTGAGCAGCGGGTGCCCGGCCCCCTCCGGAGCCGCTCGGATGTAGTGGTGCAGGTCGCGGGTGAGGAAGGTGAAGTGGTGCCCCCTCTCCTCCAGTGCCCGCGGCAGCAGCCTGCTCATCGATCCCACCCAGCTCTCGACCACCAACAGATGAGCCACGATCTCCCCCTTCTCACAGTGCTGTTCGGGATGCGGGCAGGCAGAGATCACCCGTACGGGGCTTCCCGCCCGACCGCACACACGCTATCGATAATCGTTTTCATTGTCATCTAAAACGGCGTCACCACGGCACCGGAAACCGTCTTCCGTTGCGTCCCTCGCCGGACCGGAGTGGAATGACAAGCAGGGGCCCGGAGGAAGGGGTACGCCATGAGTGACAGCGACCGGGGGGACGACGTCTACCAGCCGCAGGAGCCTGAGGCGTCCGACCCCGCTGACCTGCTGGATCTGGAGGACACCTTGGACGTGTCCCGGGTCGACGACCTCCTCGACGAGGGCTACTCCCCGCCGGACCGGCCCTGGGCGGTCGACGACGAAGGCACCACCGCGTCCGAGCAGCACACGGGCGAGTCCCTCGAGAGCCGCCTGACCCGGGAGATTCCCGAGTCCGCCGGCCCTGAGAGCGACGGACTCGCGGATCTGGCGGACGGCGACGGGGAGCTCTACGGCACGGAGAGCGCGACGGACCGCGCGGGCCGGCTCACGCAGGAGGGCGACGGCCACGTGCCCGCCACGCTCACGGCCCAGGATGTCGGCGTCGACGGTGCGGCGGCGTCCGCCGAGGAAGCGGCGATGCACCTGATCCCGGAGGAACGGGACCTGTTCGCGGAGGGACAGGCGTCCTGAAGGCGGTGCCGTCGAGCACACGTCCTTCGCCGGCCCTCCTTCCCGCCAGAGGGCCGTCCGCGTACGCCTGAGCGGGGAGCACTGTGCGTGCGGCCTGTCCGGCCGGCCCGGACGCGCTGCGTGCGTGCGGACCCGGCGCCCGGGCCCTGAGGCACGCCCGTGGTGCGAGGCGTGACAGACAGGCCGAAAGAAGCCGCTGTGCCACCCGCGCCCCGGAAAACGCTTGGACGCCGGCCCTCGGGTGACGGAAGACTTCCTCCCCCGGACCGCTCGCCACGGAACGCGTCGAACGCTCGGCCGGGTGCGGTGCCGCGCCTCGCCGGGCGGTGGACCCACCCCGGCGGGGAGTCCGGAGCCACTGCCCGCGAAACGACATGAGGTCGGCATGGGATCGCAGCAGTCTCACAGCACCGGACCGGGCAAGGGCCCGGTCCGGCTCGCACTCCGGCACTACCTGCGGGAGTTGTCCCGCCAGCGCGCACTTTCCGTTCCGGCACTCACACTTCCGGCCCTCGGCAACATCGGGATCACCTACGTCGCCCCGCTGGTCGTCGCCAAACTCGTCGGCAGGATCTCCGAGGACGGCGCCATCGGCATCCGCGAGGCCCTCCCCTACGTCGGCGTGTTCGCCGGGGTGCTGCTCCTGGCGGAGGTGATGTGGCGGCTCGGACTGCACTGCCTCAACCGCGTCGACGCCCGTGGCATCGAGCACCTCTACGTCACCGGCATGGACGAGTTGTTCGCCAAGGACGCCGCGTTCTTCCAGGACAACTTCGCCGGGTCGCTGACCAAACGTGTGCTGAGCTACGCCTCCCGCTTCGAGGAGTTCATCGACACCCTGACCTTCAGCATCGTCGGCAGCCTGGGCCCCCTCCTGTTCGGCACGGTGATCCTGTGGACCTACGACCCCCTGCTGGTGGTCGGCCTCCTGACGATGATCACGCTGACCGCGCTGTGCGCCGCACCGCTCATCCGGCGCCGCCAGAAGCTGGTCGACCGGCGCGAGGAGGCGATCGCCCGGGTGTCGGGCCACGTCTCGGACGCACTGATGAACATGGACACCGTGCGCGCGTTCGCGGCCGAGGAGCGCGAGGCCGCCGAGCACCGGGCACGGGTCGCGGAATCCCGGCGGCTGACCCTGCGCTCGTGGGACTACGGCAATCTCCGCATCGACACCCTCGTCGCGCCGCTCTCCGTGCTCACCAACGGGCTGGGCCTGCTCCTCGCTGTGGGCATCGGTGCCGGGGGCGGCAGCGTGGAGGCGATCGTGGTCGCCTTCACGTACTACACCGGCTCGACCCGCATCATGTTCGAGTTCAACCAGATCTACCGTCGCCTCGAAAGCTCCATGACCGAGGCCGCCCAGTTCACCGAACTGCTCCTCGTCCCGCCGACGGTGCTGGACCCCGCGACACCCGAGCCGCTTCGGCCCCAGGGCGCCGACGTCCGGTTCGAGCACGTCACCTTCGCCCACGACGGGGGTGATCCGATCTTCGAGGGACTCGACCTGGATGTGCCGAGCGGGGCGCGCATCGGTCTCGTGGGACGGTCCGGGGGCGGCAAGACCACGCTCACCCGGCTGCTGCTCAGGATGGCCGACGTCCAGGGTGGCCGCGTGCTGATCGGTGGTCAGGACATCAGCCGGTTACGCCAGTCCGATCTCCGGAGCCTGATCGCCTACGTCCCGCAGGAACCGGCCATGTTCCACCGCACCCTGCGCGAGAACATGCTCTTCGCCCGGCCGGACGCCACCGAGGCCGAGATCCGCGCCGCCGCCGACGCGGCACACGTCACCGAGTTCGCCGACCAGCTCCCGGCGGGCTTCGACACGATGGTCGGCGAACGCGGCGTCAAGCTCTCCGGCGGGCAGCGTCAGCGGGTCGCCCTCGCCCGGGCGATCCTGCGCGACGCGCCGATCCTGCTGCTGGACGAGGCGACGAGCGCGCTGGACTCCGAGAGCGAGACCCTCGTGCAGCAGGCCCTCTGGCAGCTCATGGAGGGCCGGACCGCGCTGGTCGTCGCGCACCGCCTGAGCACGGTCGCGGCGATGGACCACCTCATCGTGCTCGACCACGGCCGCATCGTCGAGCAGGGCACCCACCACGAGCTCCTGCACACCGACGGCGCCTACGCCAAGCTCTGGCACCACCAGTCCGGCGGCTTCCTCGTCGACACCGCGACGGGTGAACCCGCCGGTAGGGCTGATCAGCCACGGTGACGCCCGTGGTCCCCGGCGGGATACGCGTCGGGGACCTCGGCAGGACACCACCGCACACCGACGTCACGGCGGAGAAGCGTCAGTGTGCCTCACGTAGCCCGAGAACGTATGCCGCGGTGAGCGCGACGGCACGGTCTTCGTCACGTGCGAGGCCGGCGAGGGAACGTGACGCCGTGTCCCCCGGGATGTCCGCGAGCGCCTCCGTCAGCCGTCGGCGTGCGGACGGGGCGGCTGTGGGGTGGTCCAGGCGTTCGACGAGCCCGGCGGCGATCTCTTCCGCCAGGGCGGGACGGCTCGCCAGCCCGCTCAGCGCATCGGCCGCATCGGCGCCACCGGTGTCCTCGACGACCATCTCGATGAGCACCGGCACCGCGTCGGCCACTCCGCGGGCCCCGAGCGCCAGAGCCGCGTACCGGCGGACCACGGCGTCCGGATGGGTGAGGGCGTCCCGCAGCAAGGCGGTCGCCTCGCCGTCCGGGATCTCGGCGAGGCACTGGACGGCGCGCTTGCGCACCTCGGCCGCCGGTGACCCGAGACCCTCCGCCAGCAGGGCCGCACCACCGTCCCCCGAGTGCGCCAGAGCCCATCGAAGGGCTCCGGCGACGTGCGGGTCCTTCTCGCTCAGCACCGCCTCCACCAGCGCCTCCACCGGCACCGGAACCTCCTCGACCGAGGACAGGGCCGCGCGCTGGCGCCGGCCGGCGCTCTGCGAGCCCAACGCCTGGAGGAGTGAGGTCGTCCGGAGGACCTCCTCCCAGTCGGCGGGCTCGGCGGCACCGATCCGACGGAGCCTCGTGAGCAGCTCGGTCTCACTCGCGATCTGCTCACACGTCCGGCGGATGAGGTCGTCGACGAGCTCCGAGGGCGTGAAGTCCGGCTCGTCGAGCGCACGCCCGACCTCGCGCAACGACAGCCCCAGCGACCTCAGGCTCTCGATGTGGAAGATCCGCCGGATGTCCTCACCGGAGTACTGGCGATACCCGGCGCCGGTACGGCCCGTCGGGCGCACCAGCCCGAGCGAGTCGTAGTGCCTGAGCATGCGGGCGCTGACCCCGGACCGTCGTGCCACGTCGCCGATGAACACCGCTGTCATCCCTCCACCCAGGCCGTGCCGAGAGCCACGACGCGCTTCGCCTCCTCGACCGCGCAGTCGAATCCGGCGTCCGGGTCGTGCACCATCCTCTCCGTGGCGATGGCGTGCGCGCGGACGTGGGGGTCGAGGTCCGTCTTCGCCACGTGCAGAGCCGGCAGAGCCGCCTCACCGAGCGCGATGAACGCCCGGCTGAGGCTCAACCGGGTGTCTCGGCCGCCCCGTCCGAACTCCGCCGACAATACTGCGGCCAACTCGTGTTCCTCGCCCACCGGCACGAGCACGACCGCCGCCCTCCAAGCAGTCCGGGCCACCTCGTCGTCGGCGTCGGACAGCAGCGCCCGCGTGATCGCGGGCCACGCCCGCTTGTCCCCGATCTTGGACAGCGTGTGCAACGCCTGGCTCCGGGCCTGCGCACACGGTGAGCGGACCTCCTCGACCAGCTCCGGGACCGTCACCGACTCCGGGTGGCGGGTGAGCGCCCATGTGAGCATCTCGCGCACATGGAAGTCCGGTTCGACGGCACACCGTTCGACGAGTGTGCCGACCAACCGCACGTCAGGGGCGGTACCCACCGCCAGTGCCGCGCGCAGCCGCACCGACGAGCGGCTGTCCTCCAGGCCCCGCGAAACGCGCAGCACGTCCGTATTCCGTTCCGGCACGGTCATCATGGCCACCTCCTGCGCCCCAGTGAAGGGGTTGTCACGGTGTCAAGGTCAAGTCGGCCTTCTCCCCCGGACAGCGTCCGCGCTCGCGGCCTGGAAGGTCTCGTCACCCGTGTCGCGCGCCCCGCCCCACCGACGGGCCGTACAGCCGTACGGGGACCATCCGGGGAACCTTGGCGGACACCATGACAGCCTTCCGGTCCACGATCCTCTGCGCCTCGTAGGCTCGGCAGCGCGTTCCCCATGGCGGTCGGCGGACTGCCGAGGACCACGAAACCGGAAGCGGGCAGAGCCACGATGAGCAGAACAGCGCAGATCGGTGTCACAGGACTTGCCGTCATGGGGCGCAACCTGGCCCGCAACTTCGCACGCAACGGGTACACCGTCGCCCTGCACAACCGCACCGCCGCTCGCACCCACGAACTCGTCGAGCAGTTCGGTGAGGAGGGCGATTTCATCGCGACCGAGAGTGCCGAGTCCTTCGTGGCGGCCCTGGAGAGACCACGACGCCTGGTCGTCATGGTGAAGGCCGGAGAGGCCACGGACGCGGTGATCGCGGAGTTCACGCCCCTCCTGGACCGCGGCGACGTGATCATCGACGGAGGCAACGCGCACTTCGCGGACACACGCCGCCGGGAGCGCGAGTTGCGCGAGCAGGGCATCCACTTCGTGGGTACCGGGATCTCCGGCGGCGAGGAGGGCGCGCTCGACGGACCGAGCATCATGCCGGGCGGCAGCAAGGAGTCCTACGACTCACTCGGGCCGATGCTGGAGAAGATCTCCGCCAAGGCCGAGGACGGCGCCCCGTGCGTCACGCACATCGGTCCTGACGGCGCCGGACACTTCGTGAAGATGACTCACAACGGCATCGAGTACGCGGACATGCAGCTCATCGGCGAGGCGTACCAGCTGCTCCGCGACGTGGCCGGATACTCCCCCGCGCAGATCGCGGACGTCTTCCGCACCTGGAACACCGGGCGTCTGGACTCCTACCTCATCGAGATCACCGCGGAAGTGCTCTCGCACGTCGACGCGGCGACCGGTGAGCCGTTCGTGGACGTCGTGCTCGACCAGGCGGAGCAGAAGGGCACAGGCCGCTGGACCGTGCAGATCGCCCTCGATCTGGGCGTCCCCGTCTCCGGCATCGCCGAGGCGGTCTTCGCCCGCTCCGTGTCCGGTCACGCCGCACTCCGTGACGCCTCACGCCATCTCGCCGGGCCGGCCGCCCGCGCACTCGGCGAGGACGAGGCGGCGGCATTCGCCGACCAGGTCGAGCAGGCCCTGTACGCCTCGAAGATCGTCGCCTACACGCAGGGCTTCCACGAGATCGCAGCCGGCAGCGAGCAGTACGACTGGGACATCGACCTCGGCGAGGTCGCCTCGATCTGGCGCGGCGGCTGCATCATCCGGGCCGCGTTCCTCGACAGGATCACCGACGCCTACGAAGCCCAGCCCCGGATGCCGAGCCTCCTCTCCGACAAGGGCTTCGCCGAGGAGATCGCCGCCGCACAGGACGACTGGCGCACCGTGATCGCGACCGCCGTCGCCCAGGGGGTTCCCACCCCCGCCTTCGCCGCCACCCTCGCCTACTACGACTCCCTGCGCGCCGAACGGCTCCCCGCCGCTCTCACCCAGGGCCAGCGCGACTACTTCGGTGCCCACACCTACCACCGCACCGACCGCGACGGCACCTTCCACACCCTCTGGGGCGGCGACAAGACCGAGACCGAAAGCTGACCGACCACCCGCGAAAGCCGACGCCGGAGCGGAATAACCTCCGAGGCGATCGGGAGGTTGAAGAGACCAGAGGAGATGGACGGGGCCACGCTCCCGTCCGCACCGCGACGCAAAAGGACGCTAGGCAACTTCGTTCGGATCACCGGGCGGACCAGAGGAAGATGCCCGCGATGTGGAGTCCGGCCAGGTAGGTGGTGTCGGTCTTCTCGTAGCGGGTAGCGATGCCACGCCACTGTTTGAGGCGGTTGATGCACCGCTCGACGGTGTTGTGCTGCTTGTAGGTCTCACGGTCGAAGGCCGGTAGCCTGCCGCCCCGGCTGCCCCGACGTAGCCGGTGCGTGCGCTGGTCAGCAGGAACAGGGATCACTGCTCGGATGCCGCGCTTGCGCAGGTGCTCGCGAATCGCGCGGGAGGAGTACGCCTTTTCGGCCAGGACCAGGTCCTGCCTGGTGCGAAGCCGTCCTCGCCGACGGGGAACGCGCAGGCGGGCCATGACGTCGGTGAAGGCGGGTGCGTCACCGCCTGCGGTGAGAATGAACGCCAGAGGCCGGCAGCGGGCATCGGCCGCGAGGATCTTCGTGGTCAGCCCGCCGCGGGAGCGGCCGATGGCATGGCCATCGGGTTCGCCGACCGGGGCCCCTTTTTTTTGCGGGCCCCGGCCGCGTGCTGGTGAGCCCGCACGATCGTGGAATCCACCGGGACGGCCCAGTTGAGGTCCTCGTCCGCGTCGGCCCGGGCCACCAGAGCGGTGAACACTCGCTCCCAAGTGCCGTTGACAGCCCACATCCGCAGCCGGTTGTAGAGCCCCGCCAGTTGCCGAACTTCTCCGGCAGGTGGACCACTGCGTACCGGTCCGGACCTTGTGGGCGATTGCGTCGATCACCTCGCGATGGTCCCGCCAGCGGCTACCCCTCTCCGGGGTCCGGTACGGGAGTAACGGCTCGATCCGCGCCCACTGCGTGTCGGTCAACGGCACACCTGGACCAACTATCGGCTGATCCGAACGAAACCGCCTTAGGACCAGGCGGTGGAGCTAGGCCCACACCCGGGCCCCGGTCCACTCGGTGAACCGCCGGAAGGCCGTCACTCCGGAAAGACCGAAGCCCGGAAGAAGTTGGTTCCAGGTGCAGCCCGAGGTGCTGGCCACGAAAATGATCGCGGCCAGCACCTCCGGTCTCCTCGCCGCCGGGGCCTTCCGCTCTGCGGGCGAACCGGCGCCGGCGGCACCCACTGGAAGAACGTCCACAGGCCCTCCGCACCGTGCTCGACAAGCGCAGCAGTCATCAATCCAGCCTGCCGCAAGATCACGCGAACTGAAATGGCGTCCAAACCGGATCGCGGCAGTCTGGATCGAGGCCCGGTCGGCCCACCCGGGCCTCCTCGACGCGGCTGATGATGCTCGTCGCGCGAGGCGGTACACCGCACCCGGGAGCGGAATGGACTCGACCACCCACTCACGAGCACCTGACGTGCCATCAGAACGAGCGTCATATGAGCGTCGAGACTGCCGCGCACCACCCCGCAGAGATCGTGACACAACGCTCGCCACCCCCACTCCGCTGGCTGAAACCGCTACCACGAGTGTCGAGGACGCCGCCCAAGCAATTGGCGCGTCAATGTCAAAGGGCTACGAACCTGTGCGTCGCGGGGAGTTCCCTTGCCGTGTCCTGCCGATCGGCCGCGCAGCACGAGTCGTCACCGCCTCGCTCCTCCGCGTCCTCGAGAGCGGTGAACCCGAGTACAACGAAGCCGTCAGCGCGCGCACCAACCCAATCCGACCAGCCCCACCAAGAAGCCCCGTCGGAGCAAGTCGGCGGGGCTTTCTCGGCGCCGTCCATGGCCAGGGCACAAGGTGGACGTTGACCGTGCCGCATCGGGGCGGGCAAGTTTCGACACACGGTCAGGCCCAGCGTGATCGCCCCCGGTTACTCACGGGCCCTCATCGACAGGAGCGCTCAGGGCCCGAGCCAGCTGCTGTTGACGGCAGTCGGCGGCGACACCTGCGGGAGGGAAGGGCCATCGCCAACGAGTTCGACGCGAAGGGTTGTAGGGGGCCGTTGCCGCCTCTATCGTGAGGGATCGCTCCCAAGTGGGAGCGCTCCCACCTCGGCATTCGCAGCACGCTCTATTGCGCACGCCACCGATGAATCGTTTCAGTCCCCGTTTCGTGGAGTCCTCTGGAGAAGGAGCATCAAGATCGTGAAAAGATCAGACCTCGCCGGTTCCGCGCGGTGTTATGGGCAGGGTTCGTGACACTGTTCGCCGCGCTGTTCGTCGGCCTGCCGGCGACCAGCGCCGGCGCCGCTGAGATCGATACTGCGGCGCACTATCAGTTGGTCTCCCGGCACAGTGGGAAGGCCATGGAGATCGATGGCGGATCCACGGCCAACGGGGCCGCGCTGCTTCAGCGCACCCCTGGCTCGGTGACTCACCAGCAGTTCCAGTTCGTCGACGTCGGCGGTGGTTCCTACCAGCTCCGGGCCCGGCACAGCGGCAAGGTCCTGGACGTCGAGGCGAAGTCCACCGCGGATGGTGCGAACGTCCAGCAGTACACCGCCAACGACGGAGCCAACCAGCAGTTCAGTGTGGTCGACACCGACAGCGGCTTCATCCAGTTGATCAACCGCAACAGCGGAAAAGCGCTGGAGGTCTGGGAGCGGTCCACCGCGGACGGTGCCCGGATCTCCCAGTACTCCGACAACAATGGCGCCAATCAGCAGTGGCAGTTGGTGAAGGTCGGGGGCGGATCAGACCCTGACCCCGACCCGGATCCGCCCGGTGACGGGCTGCAGATGGAGGATCTGAACAGGGGCCTGGTCTCGGTGCGGTCCGGCTCGGGCAACTTGGTGTCCTGGCGGCTGATGGGCACCGAGGGCTACGACACGGCGTTCAACGTGTACCGCAACGGCGGCAAGGTGAACGCCTCACCGATCACCAGCTCCACCAACTACCTGGACGGCGGCGCTCCAGCCGACGCCACGTACACGGTTCGAGCAGTGGTCGGCGGCGCTGAACAGCCTGCCTCGGAGTCCTCGCTGCGTTTCGCAGGCGGCAACTACCTTGATGTCCAGCTGCAGAATCCTGGTTCCGGATACACCCCGGTGGAAGCAAGCCCGGGTGATGTGGACGGCGACGGGCAGTATGAGCTGATCGTGAAGTGGGACCCGTCCAATGCCAAGGACAATTCCCAGGCCGGGGTCACCGGGAACGTCTACCTGGACGCCTACCGGCTCAACGGCCAGCGGCTGTGGCGTATCGATCTGGGCCGCAACATCCGGGCCGGCGCGCACTACACCCAGTTCCAGGTCTTCGACTACGACGGCGACGGCCGGGCGGAGGTCGCCGCGAAAACCGCCGACGGTACGCGCGACGGGCAGGGCACGGTGATCGGTAACGCGAGCGCGGACCACCGCAACGGGGACGGCTATGTCCTGGCCGGCCCGGAGTACCTGACCATGTTCAACGGGCTGACCGGAGCCGCGATGGACACGGCGAACTACGACCCGCCGCGCGGCAACGTCTCCTCCTGGGGCGACTCCTACGGCAACCGGGTGGACCGCTTCCTGGCCGGCACCGCCTATCTCGACGGGCAACGGCCCTCGCTGATCATGGCGCGCGGCTACTACACCCGTGCCGTCGTCGCGGCCTGGGACTTCCGCGACGGCCGGCTCACCCGCCGGTGGACCTTCGACTCCAGCGCCTCGGGGAACTCCCGCGCGGCCGGACAGGGCAACCATCAGCTGTCCATCGCCGACGTCGATGCCGACGGCCGCCATGAGGTCATCTACGGCTCCGCGACCATCAACGACAACGGCACCCTGATGTACGCCACCGGCTACGGACATGGTGATGCTCTGCACGTCGGCGACTTTGTGCCCTCCCGGGCCGGCCTGGAGGTGTTCACCATCCATGAATCGGGCAACCAGCCCGGCTCCGACCTCCACGACGCCGCCACCGGTTCGGTCATCCACCGCACGCCCACCAGCGGTGAAGAAGGCCCAGGCCGCGGGGTGGCCGCCGACATATACGCCGGCAACCCGGGCGCAGAGTTCTGGGGCGCGGGACCGAACATGTCCCAGCTGCGCAACTCCTCCGGCGGCGACGTCGGCCGCAACCCCTCCTCGGCGAACTTCCTCGCCTGGTGGGACGCCGACCCCGTGCGCGAACTGCTCAACGGCACACAGATCGACAAGTACGGGACCGGCGGTGACACCCGCCTGCTCACCGGTAACGGCGTAGCCTCCAGCAACGGCACCAAATCCACTCCCGTCCTGTCCGGGGACCTCTTCGGCGACTGGCGCGAAGAAGTCATCTGGCGCCACTCCGGCAACAACGCCCTGCGCATCTACGCCACCTCGACCCCGACCACCACCAAACTCCACACCCTGGCCCACGACGCCCAGTACCGGGTCGCCCTGGCCTGGCAGAACACCGCCTACAACCAGCCACCCCAACCCAGCTACTTCCTGGGCGCCGACATGGCCAGGCCGCCCCAGCCCAACGTCTACGTACGCTGACCCGCCCGATCACCTCATGCGCAAGTGGAGCGTCTTGGCGGACAGGTCGCGCCGCGAAGACGCTCCATGCACAGTGCCGACCAGCAAACGACGCGAAGGCACGGCCGCTTTCACCCATGACCCTGGCTGGAGCGAAGGGACAGGAGGGCAGGCGGCACGGCCGCAGAGTCGATGCAACACCGGGCGTGGCCGGAACTGGGCCGCAGTCGACATGGTGGTCGCTGTCATGTGTGCACTTGCTGGTGACGGGTCTACTGCTGTGGCTGGGTCGGAACGGGTCCGGGCCCTTGGGGATTCCTGCTGGCACCCCGAGTGGCGGTCAGGGGGCAGTTCCTAGGGCGGCTGGCCTGGCCGCAGGGCTGCCGCGGCAGTGCCGCCGCGACCGGAGGACCCGAAGGAGTAGTCGCACCGGGAGATCGCGCGGATAGGGCCTTCTGGCGCACCATGCGGAGCCACCGGTGGCCGCTGCTAGCATTTGCGTCATGTCAGCCGCTTCGTGCTCGGCCGCTTGCGCGGCAGTGACCAGGGCGTCCCGCTAGCGGCGGGACGCTCCGGCTCACAGCAACACCCCACCAGGAACGTCCAGCCGCTTCGTGCCCAGTCCGGAGCGGCTCTTTGTGCTGCCCGGAAACTCTTCAGAGTTACGGAGCAACCGATGCTTTCAGGCATCCCTTCTTCCTGCAGGCACAACCTGTCCTCGCTGCGTGCGTGGCTCGTGCTGTGCACGATGTCCATGCTGCAGTTTTTCATCGCGGTCGACGTGACCGTGGTCAACATCGCGCTGCCTTCGATCGGCGCGGACTACGGCGTCGAGGGCCACGCGCTGACCTGGGTCGTGGTCGGCTACACCATTGTCGGTGGCGGGCTGCTGATGCTCGGCGGCCGGCTCGGTGACCTGCGGGGTCGCCGCCGCACTCTGCTGTCCGGTATGACGCTGTTCGGCGCGGCGTCCCTGCTGGCGGGCCTGGCCCCCTCGTTCCCGGTCCTGGTCGCCGCGCGCCTCCTGCAGGGGGCCGGCGAGGCTGTCGCGCTGCCCGCGGCGATGGCGACCATCGTGCTGCTCTTTCCCGAGGGCCCTCGCAGGTCTCGTGCCCTGAGCGTGTGGGCCGCGGTCGCCAGCTGCGGGCTCGTGCTCGGGTTCGCCCTCTCGGGCATCGTCACCGCCCACCTGGGCTGGCGCTGGATCTTCCTGATCTCGGTGCCGTTCGTCCTGGTCGTGATCGTGTCCGCACTCCTGCTGATCCCTGTCGACCCGCCGGCCTCGCATGGGCGGGCCCGCCTGGACCTGCCGGGCTCGCTCCTGCTGACTGCGTGCCCACTGCTGTTCGTCTACGCCGCCGTCGAGGCGGGCGAGCCCGGAACCAGTCTGTGGGTGAGCCTGGCGGCGCTGGCCGGTGCGACGGCGGCCGCTGCCGGGTTCGTGCGGGTCGAGTCGAGGTCGCCGAACCCGCTGGTCCCGCTGCTCTTCTTCGCCAACCGAACCCGGGTGCGGGCGAACCTGACGACGATGCTGCTCAGTGGCGCCTTGTCGACCTCGTTCCTGCTGTTTACCTTCTACCTGCAGGACCGGCTGGGCATCGGCCCTTTGAGGGCCGGGCTCACGATGCTGCCGCTGGCCGTGGCGCTGATCACGGCCTCGGTGCTCGTGCCCCGGCTGCTGAGCCGCTGGGGCGCACGCGCGTGTGTGCTGATTGGGCTCGTAGCGGCTGCGGGCGCGATGACCGTGATCGCGCTCGTGGCCCTCCTCGGTGGCGGGCCGGCGTGGCTGCTTCCGGCGATGCTGCTGATCGCAGCGGGCATGGGCTTCGGACTCGTGGGGCTGCAGTACATTGCGGTCAGCGCGACGAGCGCCGAGGACGTTGGGATCGCCTCGGGCGTCCAGCGAGCAGCCGACCAGCTCGGCGGAGCCGGGGGCGTGGCCGTGTACCTGGGCATCGGGTTCGCCCCGGCCCTGCACGACGGCGACCAGTTCCTGATCGCCGCAGCCCTCGCTGTCGCCGGGCTGGCAGTCGGGGCGGTGGTCGTCGGTCGCTCCCCGGCCACCACGCAGCCCGCGCCCCAGTAGGAGAGCGGGCCGTCGTGCTGCCACCGTTCGGCAGCAGCACGACGGCCCGCCCCTCTGGCTCCTTCCGCGCCGACGACCCGCAGGAGACCTCGTGCCCGTCCTGCCCGGCTTCATCACCGCCCCTCATGTGGGAGCAGTTCGAGGCGCTGCTTACTGAACACACCGTCACCCATCCGCTGGGTCGTCACCGGCCCCGCATCCCCGACAGAGTCGTCTTCGCCAAGTTCCTGGCCCGCCTCGTTCCCGGCGGCATCTACCAGCAGCACGCCGACCAGACGTGCTCGGCGACCACGATGCGCGCACGGCGCGACGAATGGATCCGTGCGGATGTCTTCGAGTACCTTCACCCTTCGCGTTGGAGGCCTCTCGGGCTCCCGGATGCCATCACCGGCCCACCTCGACGCGGGCTACGACTCGAGGCAGATCCGCGAGCTGCTCGCCAGGCCGAACACATCTCCCAGAGGAACTTTCCCGCCTTTGACACCAGCATCCCGGGCGTTGTACATGCCAGATCCATCCAGCGGCCGGCCATCAGCGGGCCACCGTGCCGACGATGGGCTCACCGGGCGCCTTGGCGTCGCCACCGGGACCGGTGGGCCGGAACGGCTGCCTGCGGCGGGACGCCTCTGGCGCGGCTGCTGCCTTACCGGGGGTGGGCCACCCGGCGCAGAGCCGCGATCAGTTCCCGGTTGCTCGCACCTTTGAGTACGTACTCGAGAACGCCGGCGCTTGTCATCTGTTCGACGGAGGCCTTGTCGTCGTATGCGGAGAACGCCACGATCCGGCTGGCCGGCGAACACCGTGCGATGGTTCTGGCGAGAGTGGGGCCGCCGCCGGGAAAGCGGACGTCCAGGATTACGAGGTCCGGTAGATGATGCTCTGCGAGTCGAAGCGCCTGCGCGCCGTTGCGCGCGGTGCCCACCACCTCCAGATCGGGTTGCGACTGGACTACTTCGCTCAAGGTCTCCAGGAGCATTACATTGTCATCGCACAGGAGCACGCTGAACGGTGAGCCGGGCGAACCGCCCGGTGGGGTCATGTTCACGACTCCTCGTCCGCCGACGCCGCAACCGGAAGCGGGTTCGGCACCCAGAACTCCACCGTCGTCCCTGTCCCGGGGCGGCTGTGCATGGACCACCATCCTCCTGCCGTCTCAGCTCTCTCCCGCATCTCGATGACACCGAAATGTTCGCGGGTGCCGTCCTCCTCCCGAGGCTCGCCGGTCCCGTCGTCCGCGACACGCGTCAGCAGGCCCCCGTCAGCCGACGTGACGCGCACGTCGACCCTGCTCGCGCGCGCATGCTTGTTCACGTTCAGCAACGCTTCCTGGACAATCCGGAAGATCGTGATGGCCGTCTCCGGCGTGGGCTCACGATCAATCTCGTGTTCGAACGAGCACGCCATCCCCCAGGAGGAACGCACGACGTCTTCCAGGTGACTCGAAAGCCCTTCGACCAGGCCATGCCTGTCGATACCGGGCGGATGCAGCCGGAAGGTCAGACTCCGGAGCCGTGTGATCGCCTCGCGCACCGTTGTGTCCAGGCGTCGCAGTTCCGCGGAGTGCGCCTCCGGCACCCGCTCCGCCATCAGTTCCAGCCGCATCCCGACCGCCACCATGGCCTGGATGGAGTCGTCGTGGACATCCCACGCGATGCGGCGTCGTTCCGTCTCCTGCGCCTGGACCAGGTGATCGAACAATCGCCGCCGCTCACTGAGGGCCTGCTGCGCCGCCCGCCGTTCGGACATGTCGCGGGTGACCTTGCCGAAGCCCTGCAGCACGCCTTTTTCGTCCCACAGGGCGGTGATGACCACGTTCGCCCAGAACCGGGAGCCGTCCCGGCGGACCCGCCAGCCCTCGTCCTCCAGTCTGCCTTCGGCCACGGCGGTCTCCAGTTCCCACTGCGGCTTGCCCGACGCCTTGTCCTCGGGCGGGTAGAAGACCGAGAAGTGCTGTCCCAGGATGTCGGAGGCGCTGTAGCCCTTGATCCGCTCCGCCCCCGCATTCCAGCTGATGATGTAGCCCTGCGGGTCGAGCATGAAGATGCCGTAGTCCAGCACCCCCTGAACCAGCAGCGTGAAGGCTGTCTCCGACAGCGGAGCCGCCTGCTTCCGCGCCGGCTTCTGCGGTTGGGGCTCCCGTGTCACTTGAGGAGCCCTTCACGTCGCGCGATCGTCACGGCTTCCAGCTGCGAACGCGCCCCCAGTTTCTCCAGCACCCGCTGGACATGGTTGCGCCCCGTGTTGAGAGCGACCCCCAACTGGTCGCTGATCTCCGCGGTGGTGTGGCCTTCCCCCAGCAGATGAAGAGCTTCCCGCTCCCGCGGCGTCAGGTTCGCTCCGGGACCCGGCACCCTGCCGGTCAGCCGTCCCAGCACGTCGCCCATCAGGTCCCGGCTGAATACCGTCTCACCCGCCGCCACCCTGCGTACGGCGTCCTCCAGCTCGCTCAGACCGCGGGCCTTCAGTATCAGGCCGGACCCGCCGGTCTCCGCGACACGCGCGGCGACCGACCCGCTGCCCTCGCCCGCCAGGATGAGCACGCGCGCTTCCGGCACGAGTGCCAGCAGAGCGGCGATGGCGGAGACCCCGTCACCGTCCGGCAGCCGCCGGTCCATCAGGACGACATCCGGCTCACACCGCTTCGCGTCGGCCAATGCCGACGCCACCGACGCCGCGCGTCCCACGACCTGCAGATCGGATGAGCGCTCCAGGGCGAGGCGGATCGCCTCGGCCACCATGTCGTGATCCTCGACCAGCAGGATCCTGACCGGTCGGCTGTCCAGGGAAGGTGAAGGCATCGGTGCATCCTTGCAGGTGGCGGAGCTCACGATCATGCCAGAAGGCTCTGGGGGCTGGACGCGCCATCATGCCGCGGCCTCTGCGCCACCGCGCACGGTGGCCGTGTCCGGAACGGGGGGATCCAGCTCCGGGTCCGCAGGTGCGTCCCTTCCGGTGAGGACGTCGTCGGCCCCGATCAGGGAAAGCAGTCGTGCCAGCTGCGCTCCAACCCCTTCCACGACCAGACCGACGCCCGCTCGAAGGACAGTCGACCGTGCCATGAGCAGGGAGCTCAGGCCGGCGCAGTCACAGAAGGTGACGTCGGTCAGATCGAGGTGGAGGCGCGTGGGCTGCTTCGCCAGACACGCGGCCACCGCCTCCTGGACGTCAGGGGCGGTGTCCAGGTCGAGTTCGCCGGCGAGAGCCACACGCCCGACACTCGAACGAACCGCGACATGCGACGTGAACGGGTAAACGGTCACGATGTCCCGCCCTCTTCTGTCCTCGCCTGCGACGCGTGCCGCAGCGCGGTCCGGAGGCCCTCCCCGTCGAGGAGAGCTTCTGTTGCCTGCTGCCACAGCACCACTCCATAGTGCATCGGCATCAGCGCCAGTCTAGTGAATCTGCACTAGTCGCTGAAGTCAACCCGATCCAAGGCGGTAAGGGGTGGGTGGGGGCGCGAGCAGGAAGCAAGGCGATCCCGGAACTCGGCCCGGCAGGTGCTCCCCCCTCTTCGGCCGGATCGAGTCCGGGCGGGCACACCTTCGGGCGCCATGCGCGCGCCCAAAGGCGGGAAACAGTCGGCGGCACCTGTTCAGGCATGGCCTGACAGGTGCCGCCCCGATGAAGTCGGACCGGTTCGAACTGCAGGCCGCCGCACGGGCCGTGCTCAGGGCTCGCAACACAGGCCCGGATCAAGCCAGTTGACGGTCCGGTGCGCAACGCCCGGACGTGCAAGATTGCCAGGGACTTCGCGGTCAAGGCTCGCATCCAGGCGATCAACCAGCTCGAAGCCGTTCTGGTTCATAGCCGACCCCGCGCAGCGCGGAGGACCGACGAATCGATGAGCATGGGGTCACGGAAGCCACAGCTGCTGCTCGGCTCCCGCGAGCGGGGTGGGGTGCCCCCGGGACCCGCAGCGGGCCGGCGTTCGGCGGCTGGTCGGCAAGCTGAGCGTGCAACCGCTGTCACTCTGTCGCCTTTGAGGTGGCCTTCTGTGCGGCGGCACACACGCGTAGGTGTACGGGGACGCGCTTCCGCGGTCGTCGTCTCAGCTGCGGTGACTGGGGCCGGTTCCTGCCAGCCCCGTGCCGAGCAGAACGTATGCAGCCAGGGCTTGGATCGGTATCTGCCCGCCCGCCTGGTCGATCTCGTCGATGAAGTACCCGGAGAGCCCCACCCAGGCCAGCCCACCAGCGACGATCAGCACGGTGTTGTCGGGCTCCCTCATCACGCGCATGCCGGCCCACAGCAGAAGGGGCATCACAGCCCAGGAAACGGCTGTGGTGAGGAGGAACTCGAACGCGCCGGAGAACATCGTGTCCCCGGTTGCGGCCGCCCTGTCGCGGGCCCAGGCGTAGCCGGCGGACATGAGGGTGTGGCAGGCCGCGGTGGCGGCGGTGACCGCCAGGGCCCCTTTGGCATGTTGTACGTAGTTGATGGCGGAGATCCTCGCTTTTGGTAGCCATGTGCCCTGGCGCGGTTGCGCGGCGGACCATGGATGTGCGCGGACGATGACCATGGGCGGTCTGTCCTCCGGTGTGGGACGCGGCTAACGGCTGTCAGGAATGGCCGTGACCGTGGTGCGTGGACGCCACCCTCGGCAATGTGCGTCGTCATAAGTCGCGCCAGGCAGTGGGCACCCGAGGCTGCCGGCCGATCCATGGGCTCCGGAGGCGTCTCTCAGCAGCCCGCGAGCTGCCATCTGTCCGATCGACAGCGCGGTCGGTAGAGGCGAGGTGCGACATCGCGGAGGGCGGCGTGGGCTTCTGATGCAGCCAGCCGCCCCGCTAGTGGGGCGGCGGTAGCGGGTCCAGGCCATTACTGACGGTGCAGCCGCCCTCTCCGGGCATCCGCTGGATCCGGGACGGCACCCACACTTTGGTGACGCCGGGGCGCACATGGGCGAGCAGGCAGTCCTGCGGGTCGAAGTGGTTGCCCTTCACCGACAGCAGGACGCCGACTCGGCCGTCGGCCGCCTTCACCTCGGTACGGATCGCCGGATCCAGGTCCAGGGCGGTGAGCACACGGCGTACTTCGGCCTCGTCCACGCGGCCACCCTCCGGCACCCGGGGGAGTTTCACGCGGAGTTCCTTGTACGGCAGCCGGGGCGGTTCGGGTGGCGGGGCGAAGGTCAGCGGACGGCCGTCCGGGCATTTCACATCGTGCGGCTTCTCACGCCACTCCGACTTGGGCGACACCCGCACCTCGAAACAGCGCTGCACGGTGACCTCCTCGACGTCGAACCAGCTGTTGTACGCCGAGCCGGACGTGCGGACGACCACGTCGACGCCGTCCCCCTCGTGTGTTGAGGTACCTGTCAACCGCATCACCTCGACCCCGTCGATGCCGGAAGCGGAGCGTCCGACCTCCTGCGTCGTGCGCGGACGCTGGGAGTGCAGCAACTCGCCCGCCCTTACGGCCACTTCCCGTGCGGCATCGGTCGCCACACCCTCGGAGGACTGCACTACCCCGCAGCCCGCGGTGAACAGCAACAATGGTGCGAGCAGAAGTAGTCGGCGCATGCGTTCACCCTTGCGGCGCCGCGCGCAGCCGACAGCCGTTCGCGTACTCAGACCGGTGTAGGTGATCGTACTCAGTCGGTGCGGCTGACAGCCGTGGACCTCGTTCCCCGCGATCCACGGTCGGCAGAAGCTGCGCAGCAGCTGACGGCGCGCTCGATCCCTGCCAAAAGGTGCAAGGACAAGGGCGTGTGACTGGCATAGGCCATCCGCTCGAGGCTCCTGCTCGACCGGCGTACCCCAAGACCGGAAGGACAGCTGTTTCTGGAATTTCTACCTTGTGAGAAAGTCGGTGAGCACATGGCCGATCCGGCCGGGCGCGTTCTCCGTGGGAATGTGGTCGGCGTCCGGGACTCGTACGAGTGTGGTGTGCGGGATCTCCGAGGCGAACCGCTCTGCGTACTCCACCCTCTCGTGCCCGTCGTCCTCGCCCCAGATCAGCAACTTGGGCGTGGTGGATTGCTGCAGTGCGGGAACGAGCTCGAGGGTGTAGCGGTTGTCGGCCGCACCGGCGAGGGCCATCCAGGAGCGGCGCACCCGCGCGTCGGTCCATGGATCCACGTACTCCGCGACCCGCTGCTCGGTGGCGGCACCGGCCAGCGACCAGGTCACCGCCTGCCGGCGGGCGTCAAGCACCTCGTCGGCGGCGGTCCCCGGGTCCCGGAAGCGGGCCACGTGCGGCGCCGGCCAGGAGTCGTAGAGGACCGAATTGACCAAGGCCAACCGGGACACCTCCAGCCGATCACGAACGAGAAGATGCTGGGCGATCGCGCCGCCGATGTCATGACCCGCCACGGCGACCGGCCCGGAGAGCCCCGCCGCTGACACGAACCGCGTCGCCCAGTCCGCAAGGGCCGGGACCGTCGCCGTCTCCAGGGTGAGTTCGCCGCCCGAGCGACCGAGCCCGGGGAGATCGACCGCCAGGGGCCGCAGCCCGGCCCCGGCAAGGTGGTCGAGCACCGGGAGCCAGACACGGCTCCAGTACGTTCCGTGCAGTAGCAACACGGCCGGGCCGTCCTGCTCCACGGTCAGGTAGCTGGCCATTTCGCCGTCGACCCGGACCGTGGCCCTCGACACTCTCGATTCGGTGATTGCACTCATCGAACCACTGTGACCGAGGCCAGCCCGCAAGCCGAGAGGACGGAAAGACATCCATGGGTACATTCCTGCCATGAGCCCGCATCGAGTGGTGGCCCTCCGGACCTGCGCCGAGCACCCCGGACACCTGCCGACCACCGCCGGCTCCCGATGCTCGTCGACGCCAGGCTGACGGCCCTGCAGCAGGCGGACACCGTCATCATCCCCGGCTGGCAGCCGCCCGGCACACCGGCGCCACCGACCGTCACCGCCGCGCTGCGGGCCGCCCACTGCACGGGGCGTTCGTCCTCGCTCAGGCCGGACTGCTTCGGGCATCGACCTGTGCCTGCACCTGGTACGCGGCGACCACGGCGTGGCATACACCGCCCCGATCGCCCGGGACCTGGTCCTGCCGCCACACCGGCAGGGCAACCGGCGGACGGGGGTGGTGCGGCGGGCGGAGTCGGACCGGATGTCGTCGGGGCGGTTCCGTCCGGGCTGGCGGTATACCCGCCGAGAGGCAGGGGCACGGCCCGGCCAGCACGGCAAGGGCTGCGCGACGGGAGACATGGGTTCGACGGTGCATGGGGTGCGGACGTTCCCTTCTGTAGCGGTCATTCGGACAGGCCGGTCTCGGCTCACCGTGCGAGGTCGCCCAGGAACCGCGCGGCGACCGGGCCCGCGTCAGCGCCACCCGAACCGCCGTCCTCAAGGAGCACCGCCCACGCGAGGTCGGTGGCGCCCTGGTAACGGATCATCCAGGCGTGGGTGCGCGGATGGGCTTCGCTGCCGAATTCCGCGGTCCCGGTCTTCGCGTGCGGTTGGCCGGGAAAGTCCTTGAGGGCGCGGGCGGAACCGGCGGTCACGGTGGTGCGCAGCATGGCGCGTAGCCGGTCATCGACCTCGGGGTCCAGCGTCTTCGGTGCCTGGTACTTCTTCTTCACCGCGTCCGGCGGACGTTGCCTGATCCGGCACTAGTTACCGCGTCGCCAGACCACCGCCGCGGCGCTGGAGATCCACCGCAACACGGTGCGGCGCCGCATCAGCCGCATCTCGGAGCTGCTCGACACCGACCTTGACGACCCGGAGGCCCGAATGGAGTTCTGGTTCGCCCTTAGCTGGCTCCCTGACGAGTGCCACCCCCACGGCAAGGACAAGAGCTGACGACTTCGCACGAATGGCCGAGTGCGGTCGCTGTGCGCAGGCTTCGGGCTCACGCTGTGGAGTGGCAGAGCACCTGCGCTCTCAACTCCCACGCGGCGAGGATCGCACCAAGACGAAAGGCCGGCAGTCATGGCGGAGATGCCCAGTGCAGCGCGACGGAACGCGAAGGACCGGAAGGACGGACGACCAGCCGGCCCCGCATTGTTCTTCGGCGTGCCGCTGATCATCAGCGGGGTCCTGAGCATCCTCCAGGGCATCACCGGCATCGCCCGCGACCGCCTCTACGGCGTCCCTCGCCAGTACGAGTACCGGTTCGACCTCACCACCTGGGGCTGGATTCACCTGATCGTGGGAGTGGCCCTGGTGATCGTGGGCTTCGGAGTGCTGCGGACCTTGAGCTGGGGGCGATCGGCCGGCATGACGATCGCCGCGATCAGCCTGGTCACCCAGTTCATGTTCATCCCGTACTACCCGCTGTGGTCGATCAGCATCATGACGCTGGACCTTGTCATCCTGTGGGGACTGGCCAGAATCGGCGTCAGCCAGAATCCATAGGCTGCGCCGTCGGGACATGGGACGAGCAGGTACCGGGCAGCTCGCCCCGAAGTCGCGTGGTCAGGGCTGCTGAGGATGCGCGGTTCAGGGGATGGGCAGCGGCGATGGCGGTTTGATGACGGCGAAGGCGAACGTCGTCTTGATCGAGGACAGTGACGGAAGGGTCCGCAGCTCTCGCCGTACAAGGTCTTCGTATGCCCCGAAGGATTCGATGACGATCTTCACGAGGTAGTCGTCGTCGCCGGCGAGCAAGTACGCCTCGACCACCTCGGGAATCGCCCGGAGCTTCTCCTCGACGGCGTCGACGACCTGCGAGGTGTGCGAGAGGAGCGTCATCCGCGCGAACGCGGTGATCGACAGCCCGAGCGCGTCCTGGGAGAGCATCGCCGCGTAGCCCTTGATCACGCCGTTCTCCTGCAAAAGCCGCACACGTCGCAGACACGGCGACGGCGAGAGGCCCACGCGATCGGCCAGCTCCTGGTTGGTGAGTCTGCCGTTTCGCTGGAGTTCGAGAAGGATCTGCCGGTCGATGTCATCCAAGGTCGTCATGTAGCAGATCCTGCCATATACAACGGCTCTAGCGGCAGGAAAAGCAATCGACTGCCGCCTTCATCTCTCTAGCATTGCCATCCGTAGAGCAGGGATGGAAGGAGCTGGCCATGGCCGATCAGAGGCGTGCCAGGTGGAGGGGAGCGGTCGCTCTCGTGGCGGCGGTTGTGCTGTGGTCCTCGTTCGCCCTGACGGTCAGGGGGATCGGCTCGTCCAGCCTCACTTCGATCGACGTGGCGTTTCTGCGCTTCGCGACACCCGTTGTCATCCTGGCGCCGTGGCTTCCGCGCACCCTCCGCGCCCTGCGCGGCGAACGGATCGGTGTCCTTATCATGCTCGCCGTCGGTGGATTTCCGCACTTCCTCCTCTCCGCGCTCGGCGGACACATGACCTCCGCCGCGCTCATCGGCCTCCTTGTCCCCGGCACAGTCCCGCTGTTCGTCGTGGTGATCCTGTTTCTCCGGTGGCGGGAACGGATCTCCACGCGACGCCTGATCGCCCTGGCCGCGATCATCGCGGGAATCGCGGCGTCCGCGATGCAGACGACGTCGGCCACGACGATCGCGGGCGTCGGCCTTCTCCTCACCGCGGGGTGCGCCTGGGCCGTCTACACGGTCAGCCTGCGGCAGACAGCGCTCGGCCTGATCGGCGTCGTGCTTGCCATCTGCACGCCCGCCACGATCACAGCGGCCCTGCTTGCCGGCTCCACCGCTATGCCCTCGCACCTGCTGGCCGGCACCGCCGGCATCTCCGACGTCCTGCTCTTCACCGGCCTCCAGGGCATCGGGACGGGACTGCTCTCGACCCTGTGCTACGCCTACGCGGTGCGCACGCTCGGCAGCAACGCCGCGGCAACGGCCGGCGCGGTCAGCCCCGCCCTGACAGCTCTCCTCGCCATCCCCCTCTTCGGCGAGCCCATCACCCCTGGCATGAGTACCGCCCTCACCCTCACCATCACCGGCGTCACGTTGTTCAACATCACGCCGCGCCACCGTGGATTCGGACCGAAGCGTCCACTGTCCGAGTCGAGGGGGCCTGGCCGAACCAGCAACGTGACGCAGGCCAGGCGGCCAACCAGCGCCGCATCAACGAACGAGGCTGCCTGAGACCTGGGAACGTTGACCCGTACGGGGCCGGGGCCCCAGAGCCGTCCACCGACACGCACGAGCGCGAGAACCCGGGCGGGGCCCGCCCACCGGCAAGCAGGGGCGCGGAGTCGTCGGTCGCGCGCGCTCGCCCCGCGCCCTCTCGGTCGCCCGCATCGACGCGGAACTCCCTGGCTTTCGGAGCCGCCGCGTCACGTCCGGGTCTTCCTGTCCCTGGCCTCACCAGGGTGGGCACTGCCTCCAGCGACCCGGCAGCAAGGCCATCACCCCCACCAGGACGATGGCGAGCCCCCCACCGACCACCGTCATCCCCAGTCGCTGCACCGCGATCTCGGCCGTCGCGTGCGCTCGCCCCGAGGAGAACAGCAACAAGACCGTCGGCGTCAGGAACGCGGCGTACAGGAGGTCGTCGGGAACGAGGGCGTAGGTGACGGTGAGTACCGCGCACAGCGCCGCCAGCACGAGGCAGAGCGTCGGCGGGGCGGCGACGGCGATCGCGACGGCGGCCGTCGCGCCGGCTGTCGTGCCCAACACTCGGTGGACCACGCGTGCCCGTGTCGCTCCCGACGCGGGGACGAAGACCAGGCACAGGGTGAGCACCGCCCAGTTCCCGCGGGGCAGATCGAAGGCCCGGGTCAGCCCGATCAACAGGACACATCCGCATGCCAGTGCGGCGGCGTGCACGGCAGCGTCCCGGCCGGGGGCGGGTTCGGTCGTGAAGCGCATGCGGATCACTGCCGCCACCACGATCACCACAGCGGCTCCCAGCCAGTTGGCGGCAGCCACCGCCACCGCGCTGTCCGGAGTGAGCACCGCGTACAGCAGCAGGTTGGACGGCAGCAGCGCGGCCACCCCCACGCTGCGCTGGTTGAAGACCCACTGCAGCGCGCACGCGGTCACCACGGTGACGAGCAGCAGCGGGGTGTTGCCCGCGACGAGTGCGCCGACCGCGGCGGCGAGCCCCGCCGACAAGCCGACCCAGATCTGTTCGAGAAGGGGCAGCCGGCCTGCCGCGACCGTCATGAACGTCATGCCCAGATATACGGCCACGGCGATCTGGCCCTCGACCAGCCACCAGGCCAGCCCGACAGGGACCACCGCGATCAGCACGATGGCGGCGGACTTCGCCAGCAAGGCCACCGGCGGCAACCGCTCCACAAGACGCATACAAACCTGGTCATTATCGGCAACAGTAGAATCGATCATGGCACACTCCGCTCACCCGCCCGCCCCGCAGCATGACCATGAGGACGGAGATCTCACGATGGCGGCAGCGAACACCTCAGCAGATCTGGCCGCGGTCTACCGTGACCTGCACGCGCATCCCGAACTGGCCTTTCGGGAGACCCGGACCGCAGCGATCGTCGCAGACCGGCTCCGCACTCTCGGGTACGAGACCACGACCGGTGTCGGCCGTACCGGCGTCGTGGGCGTACTGCGCAACGGCGACGGCCCCACCGCGCTCCTGCGTGCCGACATGGACGCCCTTCCCGTACAGGAACAGACCGGCCTGCCCTACGCGAGCACCCTCCAGGGCACCGACAGCGACGGCACGACCGTGCCCCTCATGCACGCCTGCGGCCACGACATGCACGTCACATGCCTCCTGGGCGCAGCCGCCGAACTTGCGGCGGACCGGTCCGCCTGGCAGGGCACCGTCCTGCTCGTCTTCCAGCCGGCCGAGGAAATTGCCGGCGGTGCCCGGGCCATGGTCGATGACGGCCTCTACGAACGCTTCGGCCGTCCCGACGTCGTACTGGGCCAGCACGTCGCGCCGCTACCCGCGGGGTTCATCGGACTGCGCCCCGGCCCGGCCTTCGCCGCCTCGGACTCGCTGAGCGTCGTGCTGCACGGGCAGGGCGGCCACGGGTCACGGCCCGAAGCGACCGTCGACCCCGTCCTGATGGCCGCGGCCACCGTGATGCGGCTCCATGGCATCGTCTCCCGCGAGATCGCCGGCTCCTCCACCGCCGTCCTCACGGTCGGCGCCCTGCATGCCGGCACCCGCGGCAACATCATCCCCGACCGCGCAGAACTCCACCTCAGCGTCCGCACCTTCGACCCCATGGTGCGGGAGAATGTCATGGCCGCCATCGAGCGGATCGTGCGGGCCGAAGCCGCAGCGTCCGCGGCCCCCCGGGAACCGGACATCACCCTCACCGAGTCCTTCCCCGCCGTCATCAACGACCCGGACGCCTGCGCCCGCACCCAAGAGGCTTTCGCCGCCGGTCTCGGCCCGGACCTGGTGGTCGATCCCGGGCCCGTCACCGGCAGCGAGGACGTCGGCATCCTCGCCACCAAGGCGGACGCACCCTGCGTCTACTGGCTCCTCGGCGGAGCCGACCCACAAGCATTCGCCCCCGCGCGGACGTTGGAGGAAGTCGCGCATATCGCCCACAGCCTGCCCTCCAACCACTCCCCTCACTACGCCCCCGTCATCGAGCCCACCCTCACCACCGGCATCAAGGCCCTCGTCCACGCCGCACACGCCTGGATGCCCGCACAGACCTGACCTGCTCTGTCCCCCTCACTGCGGCCAGGTCGTCGGACGAAGGGATGCGCGGACGTGATCACCGCTCGGCGCCGGGTCCCGTCGCGGCGGACGCCGTCAGCTCGGCCTCACCTCGGGCCACTGGGACGGAGGTGTCCTCCTCGGGCACAAACGCGATCTCGCCGTCCAAAACCTTACGAGCGCGGTCGTGGTCGAGCGCTCCTTCCCACTTGGACACGGCGAACACGGCGACACAGTTACCGAGGAGGTTGGTGGCCACCCGCATGGTGTCCATGATCCGGTCGACCCCGAGCAAGAGCGCCACGGCACCGGCCGGGACGACTCCCAAGGCCGAGACCGTCGCCGACAGCGCAAGGAACGCCGACCCGGGCACGCCGGCCATCCCCTTGCTGCTCAGCATCAGAACCAGTACGACGGTGATCTGCTGTCCGAGCGTCAGATCGACACCCACGGCCTGGGCGATGAACAGCGTCGCGATGGAGAGATAGATGGAGGCACCGTCGAGGTTGAACGAATACCCGGTGGGCAGCACCAGGCCCACAGAATCGTCGCGGCAACCCGCCTGCCGCAGCTTCTGCATCATGCGCGGCATCACCGTCTCGCTCGAGCCTGTGCCGAGTGCCAGCACCAGTTCCTCGCGGGTGTAGCGGACAAACTTCCACAGGCTCACGCCGGTGCACATCTTCAAGGCGGCACCGAGCAGCAGCAGAAAGACCAGCGCCACCGCGTAGCAGACGCCGATCAGCTTGCCGTACGTAGACAGTGCTCCGAGACCGTACTCCCCGACCAGATGGGCGGTGGCCCCGAACACGGCCAGGGGGGCGAGCCGCATGACGAAGCCGACGATGGCGAAGATCACTTCCTGCACCTGATCCACGGCCGGAAGGATCGCCGGCACCTTGGTGTGTCCCAGGTGAAGCAGGGCAGCTCCCACCAGGCAGGCCAGAATGAGGACCTGCAGCAAGGAGTTCTCGGCGAACGCGCCCACCGCGCTGTCGGGCAGTGAGTGCAGCAGAAATGCACTCGTGGACGGCAGTTCACCGCCGCCGGTCTTCTCATCAACGGCCGAGGCATCCAGCGAGGCGGGATCCACATTCATCCCGCTGCCTGGGCGGACAAGGTTCCCGGCCACCAGCCCGATCACTAGAGCCACGGTAGTGGCCACCTCGAACCAGATCAGAGCCTTGAGCCCGATCCTCCCGAAGGACTTCAGGTCGCCCGCCTTGGCGATCCCGGTGACCACGACGCAGAAGACCAAGGGGGCGATCATCGCCTTGATCAGCCGAATGAAGCCGTCTCCGAGCGGCTGCACGGCGGAACCCGCATCGGGCCACACCCCTCCGACAATGATGGCGACCACCAGCGCACAGAACACCTGCACGAACATCGATGTCCGAAGACTTCGAGCGAGACGACGAGCCAGGGACGGACTGACCTGCGTCATGGATACACCCCTCTTCGACTTTCCGCGATGCGGAATCATGGTTCCGCTTGATGGTCAACTATCAAGGGAGCTCCAGCGGGAGGGAAGGGGTAAGCGCCAGGGAGCTCGAACTTCGGCACATGACCCAAGCGTCAAGCAGGGCCAGTAGCTGCAAGTGCCACGCAAACACACAGAAGGGCGAAACCGGACCGCGTTACCCCAAAGAGTGTCGGGAGCACCGGCTGTCGGGGCCTTCGATGGCAGCTGCCCCGCCGCGTGGGTCCTCTCCGCGCGAGCGCTAATGACGCCTCGCCCCGCATGCGTTCGCTGTTGTCGCCCAGGGCCGTCAACAGCACCGCCGCACTGCGGGGTCCGACTCCGACAGATTCCAGGAGGCTGGGGTAGTGCGTCCTGATCAACACGGACAGGCGCTGTTCCAGCACTCGAGCTTGCTCACCCAGCTGCTCGATGCGGTCAGCCAGTACCCGCACCGTGAACCGGGTGGCCCGCACCATCGGATCTGCCTCCTCGCCGCCTTCGCGCAACTGCAGGTAGGAAACCGTGAGACGACGGCGCGACAGACTCCGCAACTCTTCCCTGATGCCTGGATCGGCCGTGACCAGGATCGCCTCAATCACAGCAAGGTCCACCGCACCGACCGCGACGGCACCTTCCACACCCTCTGGGGCGGCGACCGGACCGAAACGGAAAGCTGAACCGGGTAGCCGCGACCGCTGACGAGGGGTGCATGCCCTCGGGCGCGGGGGCGGGCCCGAGGGATTCGGCGGTGCCGCAGGGGCCCCGCGCCTCGGGCAGCCGCCGGTGGCCTCCTCGCGCGTGATGAGGAGGCCACCGGCGGCGCTAGGTGCTCAGCGGTTGGTCCACAGGTTCCACACCCAGGGCCAGGCGTTGCCCTCGGCGCACTGGTAGCGGTCCCAGTGCCCACGCTCGATGCCCTGCTGACCAGCCGTCTGGCAGCCGTTCAGGGTCATGAACTTCTCGCGGTGGATGTCGAGGCCGTCGGCCGCGGGGGCAGCGGTCACCCGGTGGGGAGCCGGGGCGGGAGCCGCGACGGCTGAGGCCGCCGAGTTCAGGCCGAGACCGGCCACCGTGATGGCCGCGTAAGCGGACAGTGCGATGCGTACACGCATGATGAAGGTCCTTTCGGGAGGGGTACGGAGCCGGGGCCCCGCGGCGTCCGCCGACACGGCCACGACTGACCGGCTCGCTCACCCCTGGGGGTGATCCGTGCTCAGCCGGTACGCAGAGTTTGCACAGGAAGCGGCATCTTCACGACGGGATCCCGCTTGCTTCGGTGATGTCGGGATAAATACAGTCCTGACCTGCTGGGACGTCACTGTCCCGGGACATGGGAAGCCGGTGGGACGCCGTAGCCCCGCCCTGCGAAAGGTCTCCTCCTCGATGACCGGTCAACGACCCGACCACGGTGCGGCAGCACGGGAACTGGGAGCAGCGCTGCGTGGCCTGCAACAGCGGTCCGGACGCACACTGCGCAGCCTGGAATCCGAGGTCCGCATCAGCGACTCGTCGCTCTCCCGCTACTTCCGCGGCGAGACCGTGCCGAGCTGGCCCGCGGTTCGAGACCTGTGCCGGGCGCTGAAGGCCGATCCGGTCCCGTTCCGCGCCCTGTGGGAGGCCACCGGGAGCACCCCGCCGGACGAACGGGAGGCCGTCCCCGTCACCAGCGGCACGGCCGGCGACGCGGCGGCTGATGCCGGGCCGTCACCTGCGACCGCTCCCGAGGGGCGGCCCTGGCTGCGCGCACCCCTGCCCGGCGGACGCGTCCTGGTGACCGGCCGTGCGGGTGCCGCCACGGTGACCGCCGCTGTGGGCGTGCTCGTGGTCGTCGCGGTCCTGCTGTTCCTGCTCTGGCCGCGCGGAGCGCCCGATGCCGCACCCGCCGCGCAAGGTGCCCAGGGGGCGGCGGACGGCACGGGCGGGAGCAGCCATGCCGGGGTGCTGGTCCACAACGTCGAGGAGGCGTGTCAGAGCCCACGCACGACCCGGTGCGCACTCTCCCTGGCCTACAACCCCTATCGCCCCTACAACACCACCAACTCCGCCGGCCGCGTGTGGCACCACGACCTCCTCCACGCCACCTGCACCATCGCCAACGGCGTCACCGTCACCGATGAGAACCACGAGCACACCAGCATCTGGATCCGGGTCACGCACGACGAGAAGCAGCTCTGGCTGCCCGGGATCCGCGTCCACCCGGACCAGTTGACCCAGCTCACCACCGTGCTGCCCGCCTGCGCCTCTTGAACACCGGACGCCTCGGGGGACCGCGGTGCCCCGGCGGGACGAATCGCCTGGGCGCCCGCTGCGGGGCGGGCGGGGTCAGACGGGCGGGCGGGGGTGTGTGGCGGTCAGGACGAGTACGGCCTGGTCGTCGTCGATGCCGGCGCCGTCGGTGAAGGCGGAGACCGCGGTGGTGAGGGCGTCCAGGACGTCCGGGGCGTGCCGCAGTGACGGGGTGAGCGCCTGTGTGAGGCGTTCCTCGTCGAACAGTTCGTCCGCCTTGTTGCGGGCTTCGGTGATGCCGTCGGTGTAGAGGACCAGGCTTTCTCCAGGGGCGAGGCCCAAGCGGTGTGAGTCCGGACGCGGGTCCGGCAGGATGCCGAGGAGTGGGCCCTCGCTGGTCACGGGGTGGGGGCCGTCAGCGGTGAGATGCAGGGGGAAGGTATGACCGGCGCGGACGAGTTCGATGTCCAGTCCGGTGTCGGTGGGGGTGAAGTGGCCGTAGACGAGGGTGACGAAGCCGGTTCCGTGACTGCCGTGCCGCTTGATCAGGGCGTGGTTGACGGCCTGGACGACGGCCTCCGGGCCCGGGAGGAACGAGGCGACGGCCCGCGCGGTGTGGCGGACCAGGGCGGTGGTGGTCGCGGCCAGCGCTCCCCGGCCGCAGACGTCGCCGAGCATGAAGGCCCAGCGGCCGTCCTCCAGGGGGAAGACGTCGTAGAAGTCCCCGCCGATCTCCAGCCCCTCACCGGCGGGATGGTAGTAGGTCGCGAGCTCCGCGCCCGGCAGGTTGGGCAGATCCGGCAGAAGCAGTCCTGCCTGCAGGTCACGGGCGAGGGCGGCGCGCTGGGTGTACTGGCGGGCGTTGAGGGCGGCGGTCGCGGCGCGGCGGGCGAGTTCCTCGGCCAGGGCCACGGCGTGCCCGTCGAAGGCCTGGTCCCCGGTGGTCAGCAGGGTCAGGGTGGCGAAGGTCTGACCGCGGTCGGTCAGGGGGACGCACAGGTAGCCGGTGACCCCCAGGTCCTGCCAGGGTCCGGGACCGGCCGGAGCGCGACGGGCGACCTCGCTCATCGAGGAGGCCAGCACGCGGGTGACCGCGTCGTCGTCGGCGTCGTAGACCGGGATGTACGCGGCCAGCAGGTGCTCCGCGTGGCCGGTCGAGGCCGCGGTGGCGATACGGCGCACCCGTCCCTGCTCGACGACGTCGACGGCGCACAGCGGGGCCAGGGCGGGCACGCACAGGGAGGCCAGCCGCTGGAGTGTCTGGGCGTAGTCGAGATCGGCGCTCAGCGCGGTGCTGGCCTTCAGGAGGAAAGCCAGGCCGTCCCGGGCCGCCTTCTCCCTGGCCTCGGCTGCCAGCCGGGCCTGCTCGGCGTGGTGGCGTTCGATGGCCAGCGCCGCGGTGTCGGCGAAGACACCGGCGAGTGCGAGGTCGGACTCGACCGGGGCGCGGGGAACGCGGTGGTACATCGCGAAGGTTCCCAGCAGCTGCCCGTCACGAGCAAGGATGGGGGTCGACCAGCAGGCGGCGAGACCGGCACGCTCGGCCAGGTCGCGGAAGTCGTCCCAGAACGGGTCGGTGGCGATGTCGGAGACGATGACCCGCTGCCGGCGGTGCGCGGCGGTGCCGCACGAGCCGACGCCGTCACCGGTGGCGATGCCGTCGATGGCCTGGTTGTAGAAGTCCGGCAGGCTCGGGGCGGTGCCGTGCCGCAGGTGGCGTCCGTCGTCGTCGGCGAGCAGGACCGAGACCAGTACCCCCGGCGACAGGTCCTCGATGGCCTTCGCCATACCTTCCAGAACCTCTTCCAGGGGTGCCTGGCGTGCGATCTGCTCCAGCAGGGCACGGTGCTCGGCCGTCAGCCGCTGGGCGTGCTTGACCTGGGTGGTCTCCACTCCGATCATCCGCACGCCCATGACGTTGCCGCCGACGTCACGGCGGGGCTCGTAGACGAAGTCGAAGAACGCCTCACGCGTCTGCGCGCCTTCTCCCAGCAGCACCCGTGCGTTGCGTCCGGTGTAGGGCCGGCCGGTGCGGTAGACGCGGTCCAGGAGCGCGATGAAGCCCTGGTCGGCCAGCTCGGGTATCAGCTGCCCGAGCGGCAGCCCGGTAGGTGTGCCGGTCCGGCCGACGGCGGTGAAGAAAGCGGGGTTCGCGGCCTCCAGCAGGTGGGCGGGGCCCGCCATCGAGGCGAAGACCGTCGTCGACTCACCGAACAGCGCCCGCAGATCCGCCTCCACGGCACGCGCCCCGCCGGCTCTCGGCTCCGCCAGGGCGGTAGGCCTCCGCGGTGTGCTGGTCATCCCGCCCCTGCTTCCCGTCCGTCTTTCCCCGCAGTCCCACCGGCCACCCCGTCACGCCCGCCCCGGGCCGCGGCCAGGGCCTCGTCGACACCGGCGTCGACGGCGATCACCGCGTCCAGTCCCGTCAGCGAGAGCACCTTGGCGACCGGGGCGGGCGGAGCCGCCAGCCGCAGTTGTCCTCCCTGCGCCGACAAGCGCTGGTAGAGCCGCACCAGACCGCCGATGCCGGAGGAGTCGCAGAAGGTCATGGAGACACAGTCGACCACCACCAGGCGTGGAACCGGCCGCGTGGCCAGCGCCGTCTCCCCGGCCTCGTACAACTGCACCACGCTCTCGAAGTCCAGCTCTCCTCGGAGCTGCAACACCACGGCGCCCGTCACCGGCCTGACCTGAACCGAGAACACCTTCCGTCACGCCTCCTGCCCACCGGTACACCACAAGGTCCTCATCGTAGAAGTGTTCTTCCGTACCGGCGAAAACCACCCCGGCCGACGACCCTGGCACCGAGCACGGTCCCGGGTCCGCCCCGCGAGCGGTTTCCGGCTCGCCGCGCGGTGAACCGGCATCGCAGCCGGCACGCGGCCTCGAGCTCAGCTCTGGGTGAGCATGCCTTCGCGGAGCTTGGTCAGGATGCGCGTCAGGAGCCGGGAGACGTGCATCTGGGAGAGACCGAGGTGCTCACCGATCTGCGCCTGAGTCATCTCCTGGCCGAAGCGCATCCGGATGATCCGCCGGTCACGGTCGTCGAGGGTCTCCAGCAGCGGGGCCAGGGCGTGCAGGTTCTCGACCAACTCCATCTCGGGGTCGCAGTCACCTGTGATGTCGGCGTAGGTGGTGGCGTCGGCATCGTTGTGCTCGGCACCGCCCAGGGGGAGGTCGATCGAGCCCGCGGTGTACCCGTTCGAAGCGATGAGGCCTTCGATGACCTCTTCCTCACTGATCTCCAGGTGGGTGGCGAGTTCCGCGACGGTGGCGTCGCGGTCCAGGGTCCGGGAAAGGTGTTCCTTGGCCTTGGCGAGGGTGACCCGCAGCTCCTGGAGACGGCGCGGCACGTGGACGGCCCACGTGGTGTCGCGGAAGAAGCGCTTGATCTCACCGACGATGTAGGGGATCGCGAAGCTGGTGAACTCGACCCCGCGGGAGAGTTCGAAGCGGTCGATCGCCTTGATCAGGCCGATCGTCCCGACCTGGATGATGTCTTCCATCTGGCCGTCGCCGCGCTCCCGGAAGCGTCCTGCGGCGAACTGCACCAGGGACAGGTTCATCTCGATCAGTGTGTTGCGCGCGTACTGGTACTCCGGGGTGCCTTCTTCGAGGACCCGCAGCTGATCGAAGAACAGCTTCCCCAGCGAGCGGGCGTCCTTCGGCGCTACTTTGCGCGGATCCTCGATCTGGGGCAGGCCACCGGGAGCGACGGTCTTCACAGCCACGGTCTCCATGGGAATCAACACTCCGATCATCTCTCGTGCACCCGGCTACGCGTGCGGAGCCCCGCACGCACAGGCGCGCATACCCGCACCGCCACGGAGCATGCTCAGCATCGTCATCGCCCTGCTGACACCTCCTCACCAAGCGCCGGCGCCCCGCCTGCACGTGCGGTGGCGCCCCTGAGCGACAAGGCCTGCCCACGCCCCTGTCGACGGAACGACGTCGGCCGGTTGTCCGCCCCTCCAGGGGCGGACAACCGGCCGACGCGACACCCCGGGGCGCTCTAGGCCAGAAGTGCACCGAGGAGCATGCCGCCGATCAGGCCGACCGCGCTGACCACCATGGCGATCACGGCGAGGCGCTCATGCCGGACGGTCTTGGCGATGATGGCCAGCACCAGGCCGATCACGCCGAACACGATCGGCAGGAAGAGCAGCGAGATCACGCCCAGCACTATGGCGATGATGCTCAGCACATTGCCGGCCGACGTACGCCCAGGTGCGCCGGGCTGCCCGGTCGAGTGGTTACCGTACTGCGTCGTCATCTGCTGCCCCCTTGACAGTCACCTTGGATTCCGACCCGGGAATGGACCGGACCACCCATCGGGTACCCCCAACTTCCCCGCGAACACCGAGACTTCGGATGGTCGCGGCATGACCGGCACGTCGAGGAGCGACGCGTCGGGGCAGCGGGGCGTACTCGGCGCACACCCCTCGGCGCCGTTGCCGGCCCCGGCGGGTCGTCCCCCGCCCCCGCTGCGGTGACGGTCCGGAGCCCGCAGCGTGCTGAGGAGGCGCGGCGTCGCCCGGCCGGACCGGTCCGGCGTGCGGCGGGGAACGTGATGTGGATAAGTGGCAGGGAGCCCCGTCGACCAGCCACGGAGTGCGCGCATGTCCGACGTCGTACCGGTACCCGTTGTGGTCCAGCCCGTCGTGGCGCCGCTCACCACCGCCTTGGTGGTTCCGGGCGGGAAGGTCGCGCCAGATGGCGAGTGCCTGAAGAGTCACGAGGCACGGCGGCTCGACGAGCCCGGCCGGCGGCCGTCCGCCGCCGTGGGCGGACCCCGCTGCCCGGACGAGACGGCGCGCGCCGCACGTGCCCGCGCCAGGGCCTCTCCGTGGGGCTCCCGGCCCGTGCCACGCCGGGCGTCCGGTCCCCCCTCCACCGGGCACTCCCCCGCCCGGACGCCGGAAGCCCGGGTCAAGGCTCCGCTCATCACCTGGAAGAAGCGCCGAACTGCGAGGCTCCCATCAACGAGACGCGCCGTACGCCACCGCCGGATCCCGGGCATGCCGAGGGATCATTCCTCACACCACGCTCCGCCAGATTCGCCGAGGTGCTGCGCCTCGCGGTGGCGGAAGGACTGCTGGGCGAGCAGCGGCCCCTCGCCGGCTTCCTGGACGCGGACGGTATACGCGCCTCCATCGGCGCGCTACGGGACGCCTTCGCCGCCGAACCGGACGTACGCGTACTGCACACCTTCGCCGCGAAGGCCGCTTCGCTGATCCCGGTACTGAGGCTGCTCGCCGATTGCGGCATGGGCTGCGAGGTGGCCGGCCCGGGCGAACTGAGACTGGCGGTCGAAGCCGGCTTCGCCCCCGCCCGGATCGTCCTGGACTCGCCGGCCAAGACCCGTGACGAGCTGCGGCTGGCGCTGGCGATCGGTGTGGTCGTGAACGCGGACAGCTTCGCCGAGATCCGCCGCATCGAGGAGCTACGCTCGCCCGGCTCGGCGTCCGTCCTGGGGCTGCGCGTGAACCCGCAGGTGGGAGGCGGTTCCATCGGCGCCATGAGCACCGCGACGGACACCTCGAAGTTCGGCGTGGCCCTGCGGGACCCCGGCGCCCGGGACCGGGTCGTCCGCACGTTCACCGAGCGTCCCTGGCTGACCCGGCTGCACGCCCACGTCGGCTCGCAGGGGTGCTCACTGGAGCTCATCGCCGCGGGGATCGCCGAGACCTACCGGCTCGCCGAGGAGATCAACGGCACCCTGGGGGCGCGACGGGTCACCGGGATCGACATCGGGGGCGGGCTGCCGGTCAACTTCGCCGACGACGAGGCCCGCCCCGCCTTCTCGGAGTACGTGTCGGCGCTCCGGGCGGCGGCCCCCGGCCTCTTCGACGGGCGCTACGACCTGGTCACCGAATTCGGCAGGTCCCTGCTCGCCAAGAACGGCTTCACCGTGGCACGCGTCGAGTACACCAAGGACGCGGGCGGACGCCGTATCGCGCTCACCCATGCGGGGGCGCAGGTCGCCACCCGCACCGTCCTCATGCCCGACGCCTGGCCGCTCCGGGTCGGCGCCTTCGACGGGGAAGGCCGCCCCCGGAGCGGCCCGCCGATGGTCCAGGACATCGCCGGACCGTGCTGCTTCGCCGGGGACATCGTGGCCCACGCCCGTGAGCTCCCGGAACTGCGGGAGGGCGACTTCGTGACCCTGTACGACACGGGGGCGTACTACTTCTCCACCCCGTGGGCCTACAACAGCCTGCCCCGTCCGGCGGTGTACGGCTTCGCGGGGGAATCCGGTGACCTGCGCTTCGCGACGGTACGCGAGGCACAGTCACTGGACTCGGTGGCGGCGGAGAGCGGGCTGCGTCACGCCGACGCCCTGACGGGACTCGGCGGTCGCTCCTAGGACCTCCGGTTCACCCGGCGGGCTGGGGCGAGGGCTCCGGGTCGGGTACCGGGTCGGGGTCCGGGCCCGGCGGCTGCGGGATCGGGTCGGGTGCGGGGCCGGGCGGCACCGGGCCCGGCGGTACGGGTGGCGGGGAGGGTACCGGTGTCGGCGGCCCGGGTACGGGCGGGGGCGTCGGCACGGGCGGTACCGGGTCGGGATTCGGGTGCGTCATCTCGGTCCTCCAACTGCGACGAACGGGACGAGTAGCTCTCATCTCCACCGTCTCCCCGTGCGGCTGCCCTCGCCTGCCGAGTCCATACGTACGCACCGTGACTCCTGTCCCGGGTCCGGACAGGCCTCGGCCGGCCCCGCGCACCAGCTCCCCCGGGGGTCCGGGGAGCCCGCCCGGGACGACGGGACCGGGGGCGACGAGGGACACCGGGCCTGGGAGACGTCGCGGAACCATGCGAGGGCTCCTCCCGTACCCGCGCCCCCGTCGCATGCCACCAGGCCGGGTGCTGCCTCGTGCGGAGGGGGCCGGCGTCTCAGCCCCGCGCGGGAACCGCCTGCGGACTGCGCTCGGTGCGGGTGCCGGGCACCGGGGCCGAGGCGTCCGATCCCAGCGCGACGATGCGGTTCGCCTCGTCCACGTGCACGACGCGGGGCACCAGGGCACGCGCCTCGGCGTCGTCGACCTGGGCGTAGCTGATGAGGATGACCAGGTCACCGGGGTGTACGAGGTGAGCGGCGGCACCGTTGATCCCGATGACGCCGGAGCCCCGCTCCCCCTCGATGACGTAGGTCTCGAGACGGGCTCCGTTGTCGATGTCCACGATGTGCACGAGTTCACCGGGCAACAGGTCAGCAGCGTCCATCAGGTCGGCATCGACCGTGACCGAGCCCACGTAGTGCAGGTCGGCCTGGGTCACGGTGGCCCGGTGGATCTTGGACTTGTGCATGGTGCGCAGCATTCAGCACTCCTAGATGACGGCTCCCTGCCTGCTTTCTGCAGGTCAAGGGCGTTCTTCACTCTACACCGGGAGGCCTTCGCCACGAAGGTCCTGCACGACATCGAGTGCAGTGATGTGCGGGCTCCCACCTGCGCCCGGTACGCGCCTCGGTTGCCGTGAAGCCGGTGACGAGAAGTGGCAGCGAGCCCCGTCTCCGCACCCGCACGCTCGCCGGTGGGACCGGACGTTGGTCCATGCGGCAGCACGATCGCCAGGGTGGGGTCTACGTCGGCCCAAAAGGGGCACTCCTTCCTTGCACGCGTGGGGCGATGCCCCAGCACCCACCCACGACAAGGAATGGAGCCGGCCCATGCAGGAGAACACACCGTCCCAGGCCGAGGGCGAGCGCCCGGACGACGAAGCCGCGGAGCACCGCCCCGAAGAGCCCGGACGCACCACACCCTCACAGGCCGAAGGGGACCGGGAACCCGAGGATGAGGACGAGGCCTCGTAGACGTCAGCAACTCCTGGTCGGCGCTGCCCGGGCGGTTCCCCCGTGTGATGCGCCGGTCAGGGCGGGACGCTCGTCGGCGGCTCGGCCTGCCCGCCGGTCCGGAAGGGAATGCTCCTGGATCGCCGCGCAGGAGACGGTGAAGCCGCCCCTGGTTCGAAACGAGGATCGATCTCCCGATCCGCCTGTGGAGGAGGTACGCGTCATGGATCACAGCACAAGCAGGAAAGGCACCGTCCTGGGGAGGGCGGGAGAAGTCTTCCGCCGGGTGAACAGGGCCTACTCGCCGCCGGCCGAGCATCCGCTCGGCGGGCATCTGGGCGCGCTGGCCGCCTTCGGCGCGTACACCGCCGCCTGGGGCGTGCTCGTGGGCGCGCGGAAGACTGCACTGCCTGACCGTCATCAGCCGCTGGATCTGCTGGTGACGGCGGCCGCGACGTTCCGGCTCGGCCGGCTGCTCAGCAAGGGTTCCGTCACCAGCCCGCTCCGGGCGCCGTTCACACGGTACGAGGGTGCGACGGGCCCCGCCGAAGTGAAGGAGAGTCCTCGCGGGGGCCCTGTCAGGTCCACCGTGGGTGAGCTCGCCACCTGCCCGTTCTGCCTCAGCGTCTGGTTGACGACCACCTTCACCGGCGCCCAGTTGCTGTGGCCCCGCGCCACACGCGCGGTGGCGGGAGGCATCGCCGCCTTGGCGGTGGCCGACACCATGCAGGTGGGATACGACTGCCTGCTGCAGAAGAACAGTGGCTGACCGCCACGGACCCGCGACCTCGCACACCCCGTCACGTGGCTGTCCCGCGGCAGCCGGTTCGCGAGTACAGGGGTGCCCCGGGGGCCAGGCACTCGGCCTTGCTCGTCGCGTGCCGTGCGCCGTCCTGATCGGATGCCCCATCCGGGTGTTCACCGTCATGGAGAGTTACGGGGTCCGGGTGGAGGGAACAAGTGCACCCGTCATGGAAGGACGGGTCGCTCGTCGTGGAGACACGGCAGCGAACGCAATCTCGAGGAGTACGCAGCGATGACGAAGGCGCGAGACATCATGACCGGCGGCACCGAGTGCATCGGTGCGGACGAATCCGTTCTGGACGCCGCCCGCAAGATGAAGGACCTGGGCGTGGGAGCACTCCCGATCTGTGGAAACGACAACAAGCTCAAGGGCATGCTCACCGACCGTGACATCGTGGTCAAGGTGCTGGGAGCCGGGAAGGACCCCGCCAGCTGCCCGGCCGGTGACCTCGCGCAGGGGGAAGCGGTGACCATCGGCGCCGACGACGACGCTCAGGAGATCCTGCGCACGATGACCGCGCACAAGGTGCGAAGGCTGCCGGTCATCGACGGACACGACCTGGTCGGCATGGTCGCCCAGGCAGACGTGGCGCGCTCCCTGCCCGACCCGCAGGTCGGAGACCTCCTCCAGGCACTGTCCACCGACTGAGCCGGGCTGCCGGCCTCTCGTGCGCCTCGGTCGCCGGGTGGTCCGCAGGGCAGGTGGTCCGCAGGGCACGGCGTGGCCTCCGCGGTCCGGACGGCTGCTGCGGCGGTGGGCGGGCATGAGCCGCACCGAGTGGTGACGGCAGGCTTCTTCGGGTCGCCTGCCTCACCGGGTGCGGGTTCTGACGAGCCTGCCCCCGTCCTGTGGCGCAAAAGGGTATGCGCGAGGCCGGAAGGCGCATCCAGACCGTTGAGCAGACGAGAGACCATGAGCAGTGCGGAACAGATGCCGGTACTCACCACGCTTGAGGCGTTGGCCGAGTTGGTCAGGAGACGCCACGGCATCTACGTGCGCTGGTCGCGCGGCCCCGTGCCGGATCTCCAGGCCGTCTCCAGCAGGGACGAGCTCACCGGTGTCCCCCTGCCCGGCCTGTCGGTGAACGCACTCGACGTCGAGGACTGGTGGGGCGGGCGTCCGGTACGCACATGGGTGGCCAGGCGGCTGTACGACTACTCCCACCTGCCCCGCGTGAAAGGCCCTGGGACGCGGCCATGGGTCCTGCACGGCACCGAGGTCGGCCGGGGCCCCGACAACGAACCCCTGGTCCACCAGGTCGAACCGCTCGGCTGGATCGACGCGACCGTGATCGACGAAGCCAACGCCGTGATCGACGAACAGCCCGGCCCGTGGGGCCCCATGCACCGCAACGACATCGCCTGACAGGCAGCCCCGCCGCCTACGACCCGGATCGCCGAGAGCTGCGGCTACGCGCGCGCCGGACGCCGGCAGTCACGCGCCCCTGCCGCCTCTCCTGCTTCCAGCGCCTCGTTCCTTGTGGTCGAGCACGACGCGCAGGAACATGGAGGCCGCCGCCAGGAAGAGCAGGACAGTCCCGGCTGCCACGTCGAAGACGTGCGCGCCGTCGAAGACCTCGGTGTTCTGCAACGCGAGAAGCCATGGTGAGGCGATGAGCCACGCACCGGACAGCAGGACGACCCAGTCCGACCATCTGCCGGCGTGCCCGCTGAACCGTGCCAGCGCCACCATGAGTACGAGAATGGCGATGCCGACCTCGCTGCGGTGAATGTCCTTGGCCGCGTCCGGTTCGTCTCCGGCGACCCAGGGCGCGACGCACAGCGCGAGGCCCACGAGGAACATCAGGCCGCTGACGATCTGCTCGCGCCACCCGTGAAGGAGCACGTTCCGGCTCGCGGGGCCGGCTGATCGGGGTGAGGGTGATGCCGCGCTGGTGGCCATGGTCGTACGCCTCCTCGCAACGTGGCGGCAGAGAGCCCTGAAGGCAGAACACCTCCCATTATCGATGCCTCGGGGCGATAGGGCGATGTGGATACATCGTTGCTCCGCGTCTTCTCTTCTCGCGCGGAGCAGGAGCGCGGGCGGACGGCCCGTGGAGCGGCCGCCCGCGTCCGGCGTGTACAAGCGCCATACCCCTTCGGGGACCCTTCGTTCAGCGCGTGGTGAGTGCCTGAAGGGTGAGTAGAGCACAGCCCGCGCAGGCTGCGCCGACGAGCAGTGCGACGGTGACGCAGCGGCGGCGAAGCCGGTCGTGTGCCTCGCGGACGGAGCGCTGCCGACGGAGTGCAGCCCGTTGCCGGCAGGACGCTCCGAGGTGCTCACGCGCATAGAGCACTACGAGTTGGCGGCGTTCTTCCGTGGTGAGCTGGGGCATACGGTCGGCGAACGCCTCCGCTGCCCTCCGTGCCCGGCCGTATTCGGTCTGCGCCGACAAGAAGCGCTCGATCTCGCGGATGCCTGCGGCAGGATTCGGGGTCGGCTGACCAGGGGTTGCAGATGCGGATTTCATGTGTCGTCGCGGTCCTTGCCCAAGGGGTGCGCGATGCCCTTGCCGGGTTCGAAGACGTCCCGTCGGCCCGACTGCCTGGCCTCTTCGAGCTGGGCGATGGCCGGGTAGTGCAGGTCGAAGGCGGGCGACTCGGACCGGATTCTGGGGAGGGTGACGAAATTGTGTCGCGGCGGCGGACACGAGGTGGCCCACTCCAGGGACCTCCCGAAGCCCCAGGGGTCGTCGACGTCGATGCGCTTTCCGGTCCTGGCTGTCTTCCAGACGTTGTAGAGGAAGGGAAGCGTGGAGCCGCCGAGGAGGAAGGCGCCGATGGAGGAGACGGTGTTCAGGGCGGTGAAGCCGTCGGCGGCGAGGTAGTCGGCGTAGCGGCGGGGCATGCCCTCGGCGCCGAGCCAGTGCATGACGAGGAACGTGGTGTGGAAGCCGATGAACAGGGTCCAGAAGTGGATCTTGCCGAGGCGTTCGTCGAGCATGGTGCCGGTCATCTTGGGCCACCAGAAGTGGAATCCGGCGAACATGGCGAAGACGACCGTGCCGAAGACGACGTAGTGGAAGTGGGCCACGACGAAGTAGCTGTCGGTGACGTGGAAGTCCAGGGGTGGTGAGGCCAGGATGATGCCGGTCAGTCCGCCGAAGAGGAACGTCACGAGGAAGCCGATCGACCACAGCATGGGGGTCTCGAAGGACAGGGAGCCCTTCCACATGGTGCCGATCCAGTTGAAGAACTTCACCCCGGTCGGTACCGCGATGAGGAACGTCATGAACGAGAAGAACGGCAGCAGTACCGCGCCGGTCGCGAACATGTGGTGCGCCCACACGGTCACGGACAGACCGGCGATGGCGATGGTGGCCCCGACCAGGCCCACGTAGCCGAAGACCGGTTTACGGGAGAAGACCGGGAGGATCTCCGTGATGATGCCGAAGAACGGCAGCGCGATGATGTAGACCTCCGGGTGCCCGAAGAACCAGAACAGGTGCTGCCACAGAAGCGCGCCCCCGTTCTCGGGGTCGAAGACCTGCGCGCCGAACTTCCTGTCGGCTTCCAGCACCAGCAGGGCCGCGGCCAGGACGGGGAAGGCCAGCAGGACCAGCACGGACGTCAGCAGGATGTTCCAGGTGAAGATGGGCATCCGGAACATGGTCATGCCCGGGCCGCGCATGCAGATGATCGTGGTGATGAAGTTGACCGCGCCGAGGATGGTGCCGAAGCCGGACAGCGCCAGGCCCATGATCCACATGTCGCCACCGACGTACGGGGTGCGCTCTCCACCGCTGAGCGGCGTGTACGCGGTCCAGCCGAAGTCGGCCGCGCCCTGGGATGTCATCAGGCTGGCGATGACGATCAGCCCACCGAAGAGGAACAGCCAGAACGACAGCATGTTCAGCCGCGGGAAGGCCACATCGGGAGCACCGATCTGCAAGGGCATGATCGCGTTGGCGAAACCGGCGAACGTCGGAGTCGCGAAGAACAGCAGCATGAGAGTGCCGTGCAGCGTGAAGGTCTGGTTGTACTGCTCGGGGGACAGGATCTGCAGTCCCGGACGGGCCAGCTCCGCGCGCAGCAGCAGTGCCATGACGCCGGCGACCATGAAGAAGAAGAACGACGCGCCCAGGTACAGGTGACCGATCTTCTTGTGATCCGTCGTGGTCAGCCAACTGATCACGACGCTCCCCGCCCCCCGGCCCTCGACGGGCACCAGGGTGGGTGGCTCGGTGGTGGACACGTTCATGCAATGGCTCCCTTACGCGGGCCGGAGTTCGAGTGCGCATCCCGGCCCTCGAGCGGTCGAATGCTGACGACCCTTGTCTATCGGCACCCGTATCACCGCGCGCGCTTCACGACCCGCGCATATGGGTGACGCAGCGGCCGGGCCAGGCATTGTGCCTTTCGAGGCCGGTGGGTGAGGGGAGCACACAGGATTGACGGGCGCGACTGCGGGCCCCTCCGGGAACGCGGCTGCCCCCTGACGAGGGGAGTCCTTCGATCCGGCTTCACGGCCGGACGGGGGCGACCGGAGGTGCGGTGAGGGGAAGACAGAGCACGCCGGGTGCCACGACGGCTCGTGGACGTGCTGGTCAGGTTGCCGGCGGTCGGCTGTCTGATTCCGCCGGAGCAGGCACCGTCCAGGGTCGCGGAGTACGTGCCGACTGCCGGGGCTTCACGCCGCCGAGATGCACGTGGGCGCTGCGACGATGGTCCTGAGGCGCCGGGGGGTGCCGGAACCGCACAGCCACACGACCTGGGCGTGGCCGACCCGGTGGCGTGCCGCTGGAACCTCGCGGGAGGGCGAATCGTCACCCGCCATCGAGCAGGCGATTCGCCCTTCCGCCTCGGCTCCGGTCAGGGCGACGCGAAGGGAGGTCAGACTCCGGTCCGCCCGTCGACGAGTTCGCGCACCGCATCGAGGTGACCGTTGTGGCGGGAGATCTCCTCGATGAGATGGAGGATCACCCAGCGAAGGTTCACGTGGCGGCCGTCGCCGAGAGGACGCTCGGCCGTCGAGCTCAGGTCGCGGTCGGCCACCAGGAGGCGATAGCGGGCGCTCTGTTCCTCGTACTCGGCGAGAAGCTGCGGCAACGGGGTGTCGACCGCTGTCCGCATCTCGGGGTCGGGGTCGTCGTCGGTCGCCTCCGTGAGCGGCCCCTCCGGCTCCTCGCCGAGGAACATCACCTGTACCCAGTGATGCTCGACCCACCGTAGGTGGCTGATCAGCCCGCACATCGTCATCAGCGGTGAATGCGGGAGTGGCGCCTTGCGGGCGTCCGCCTCCGACACGCCCTCACACTTGGCTCGCGCCGTGTCACGCGCGTAGTCGAGGAAGGTGGCCAGCTGCGTACGTTCGTCCCATGTGGGAGGCGTATCGGTTCGTTGTGTCATCGCTGGCGAGGTTCTCACAACGCGGCAGCGGTGTCGCGTGATTTGGGCGCGGCGCAGCGGGCGCGAGCCCGAGGAGGCAGTCGGCACCGTGCAGGTCACCGGGCTCCGACGGGTCGACGGCGCCCGCGACACCCCCGCCCGCGCCCCCGTGGTCCGGCAGACAAGTCGGCTACTCGGTGATACCGTGTAGCAGCAGTACTCGGTACTACGCAGTACCGATGTTCCGAGGAGGATCCGCGATGGACGACCTGACGGAGATGCTGAAGGGCACGCTCGAGGGGTGCGTGCTCGAAGTCATCGCCCGCGAGGAGACCTACGGGTACGCCATCACCCGTCAGCTGAACGACCTCGGCTTCACCGACGTCGTCGAGGGGACGGTGTACACCATCCTGCTGCGGATGGAGAGGAACAAGCTCGTCCAGGTGACGAAGCGGCCGTCCGAAGTCGGGCCGCCACGCAAGTTCTACGCGCTCAACGACGCCGGACGCGAGGAGCTCGCGAGGTTCTGGAAGAAGTGGCAGTACCTGTCATCACGCGTCGACAGACTGAAGGAGGGCGGGAGATGAACTTCTGGACAACCGTCACAGGCAATGACCTCACCAGGGACTGGAAGGCTTTCGAGGCACGGGCCGAGGCCCTGCCGGACGACCACCGGGCGGCGTGGGAACAGATCAAGGTCCACCTCTTTCCGCACGGGGACTTCACCGGCCGCAACCTGACGCCCATCCTCGACGCGGCCCTGGGGCTGCTCGAGGAGACGGCGGCCGAGGGGCAGAGCGCGCAGGAGGTGCTCGGCGACGACGTCAAGGGCTTCTGCACGGCGCTGGCCGGCGGAGAAGGGGCCCGGACCTATCGCGACCGGTGGCGCGAGCAGTTGAACCGGAACGTCGCAAGAAAACTGAACCGGCTGGGGGACTGACGTGGGCATCCAGGACATCGTCGAGGGCAAGAAGCAGTGGCGGGCGCACACGGCCCGGGTCAGGGGGCTCCCACCGGACTACCGGATCGTCTACCAGGAGATGCAGAAGTACCTGTTCAAGGTCGGGCCGGTCGACCTGCCCGACGGGCCTCTGCTCCCCGGCATCGTCGACTTCTTCGAGGAGGGCGCCGCCGCGGGCCAAGGGGTCCTGGAACTCATCGGCACGGACGTCGCCGCCTTCTGTGACGACCTGGTCAAGGACTCACGCACCTACGCGGACGTCTACCAGGAGTCCATCGGCGGGCAACCCGGTACGGCCGAGAAGTAGCACCCGTCCCCCTGGGCTCGTGGGGGCCGGCGGTCCGGGGGCCCACTGGTCTCCGCTCCACGGCCCCACGGCGGTGGGGTGGCTCGCAGGGCCCCGACCACCACACTGTTCGCCCCGGCACTGATCCGTCTCGCGCGCGGGATACGCAGCCGCCCCCGGGCCGTCGGTCGGACCGCTCCGTGGCCGGGCCGAGCCGTTACGGTGTCACCCCGCTCAGGGATCCCTCGCAGGACCGCTGCGCGGTCGGGGCGCGGGTGGCCCGGTGGTCGCCGGGCGCCTCACTCCCCCTCCGGGGCGTGCGGCGCTGTCGAGGGCGTCTCCGCCGGACGCTCGCGCCCTCCGTCATGGCCTGACGCCACCACGGCGACGAGCCCGAGCACGACGGCCACGGCAGCGACGCGCCCGGCGGCCCGGAGCGTCCATCCCGGAAGCGAACCTCCCCGCCGCCGCCCCGGGACGGGCAGCCGTTCGGCCCGTCGGGCCGGGCGCACCAAGCGCATCACCAGCAGGACGGCGACCGGCAGTTGCAGCAGCCACAGCACCGTGCGCGGCCACTCGCCGTACCAGACGTTCGTGCCGTACAACAGCGTGTGCCACACGGACAGCACGTACACGACGATCACGAACCGGTGCAGCCGTCGCCAGGTGTTGGCGCCGATGCGGTGCCGTACGTAGAACAGCAGGCCGAGGGGAACCGCGAGATACAGGGCGCCCTGCCCGATCGGGATCGCGATCCGGCCGGTTCCCGAGTCGTACCACCCCGGCACGAACGAGTCCGCGAAACCCACCCAGAGGCGTTCGAGCCAGGCCAGTTCGGCCTCGTAGCGCACGAGTTCGGCCGCGAACATCAGCGCGTGCGCGAACATCAGCGCCATCGTCGTCAGACTCGTGGTGCGATGCCACCGCTCCAGGACCTGTGGGGAGCCGGGTATCCAGGCGGGGCGCTGCCCCGAGAGCAGCAGGCCGAGCATGACCGTGCCCCATGCCCACAACAGCGCCGACCACCCGAAGGCCTGGCTCAGCAGGTACATCCAGTACGTACCCGCGTCGGCCATGAACGGCATGACCGCCACCGTGGCCGAGTCCCCCGACTCCACGCGTGCGTAGAGGAAGACGAACACCGCCGCTGTGACACCGAACGCGACACCCGCTTCGGGCAGCACGGCCCTCAGGTCGGTCCTCAGGGTCACGCGACCGGCGGCTTGCCGGTCGTGTCCGGCCGGCTCTGAGCCTTCTTCGTCGTCGGGCGTCGTTTCTGACAGCATCCCTGGGCCCCCTGGGCACCGACCGCAGAGGGGCGGTGCGTGTGTGTCGTAAGAGAATCCAGTGTCGCTGGAGAAACCGGTGACACCGAGGCTTATTCCGGCCAGAGCACGGCCACCGCCCCAGGCAGCACGCCTGCCGCGGGGTCTTCCGTCCGCGGACGCCGTCAGCACGCGCACCGGGAGGGCAGCGGCTTCCCTCCTGCGACCCGAATCGACTCGCAGCACACGCACACTCACACGCGTACCAACCGCATCAGGCCAAGCGGCCGTGTGCCCCTGTCGCAGGGCCGCGAGCGCCCTCTACTGTGGGGTGCGCAGTCGGTTCGCGCCTCCTGTCCGTGACGCCCGGACACCCGGTGGCGCGACGCAAGAGGGAACCCGGTGAGAATCCGGGACTGTCCCGCAACGGTGAGTGGGAACGACAGCCGTCGCCAGCCAGGGCCTGGCCGAGGTCCGGGAGAGCGACGGCCGGCAGGTGCCCGCCGGGTTCCCGGCGAGCACGCCCACGAGTCCGGAGACCTGCCACTGCGCCCGCGCGTCGCGTGGGCTGTGCACGGTGACCTCGAGGACTGGGTCGGCGGTACGGACGGTCGCGCGGCGCACCACGGCCGCGCTCCTCTCTCCGGCCGGTCTTCATGGATCGGACCAGGAGGAGGACGAGTTGCCGTCCACGCGCAGCCACGTCGTCCGCGGCGGAAGTCCGGCCGTGCACCGCCGGCCCGTACGGGGCGGATCGTGCTGACTCCGGCCGGGGGCCCCCGCGCGCTGCCGTCCGCGGCGCCCGCCACCGTGTCCGGTGTCTGTCACGGCACTCTGGGCGAGCTGTACCAGGGCCCGCTGCGGGCGGCCGGCGCCCCGGACATCGCCCTGGTGTCCTTTCCCGTGGACCGCCACTCCTGGGTCCACTTCACCCGGGGCACGGGCACGCCCGGCCTGTCGGGTCTCGGGGAGAAGTCGGCGACGGCAGCACGCCTCTTCCTGGACCACTACCGGCTCACCCTGCCGACGGGGCACTGGAGCACGCACTCCGACCTCCGGGTGGGTGTGGGGATGGCCAGTTCGACCGCGGACATCGTCGCGACACTGCGTTGCCTGTTCCAGTTGTTCTCCCTGCCCTACGACGAGGGCGTGGTCCTCACCGTCCTGGCCGCGATCGAGCGGGCCGACAGCGTCTTCCTCGACGAGTTCGCGCTCCACCTCAGCGGACGGCACCGGGTGATCAGACGCCTGGGCACGGCGTTCGGCTTCCACACCGCGTTCGTCACCGAGCCCGGGACGGTGGACACCGACGCGGTCACCGCCTCGCTGCTGGAGCACTACCGACGGCGCGGAGAGGAGTACGAGCGGTGCCTGACCGACCTGCTCAAGGGTTTCGACTCAGGCGATCCGGCCGCCGTCGCCCGTGCGGCGACGGTCAGCGCGACGCTGTCACAGCAGGTGCTCCCCAAGACGCACTTCCACGAACTCTTCTCGCAGCAGGAGCGGTTCGGTGCGGCCGGGATCTTCGTCGCCCACACCGGCTGCCTGATCGGCTATCTGTTCCCCCGGCGTCTCGGGGCCGCGCACAAGTCCGAACTTTCCGCCTTCTTCCGTTCGCTCGGCTATCAGTGCTCATTCGTCCAAGGAGGATACGGATGATCCACCCCCATATCGCCGATGCCCTCAAGGTCCCCGACCTCGTCCGGCTCACCGACGGCGTGATCCTGATCCGCTTCGAGTCGATGAAGATCTACTCGGCGCTGGAGGCCGTCCGTCATCTCCTCGGCCGGGGCACGATCCGCCCCGGACAGACCCTGATCGACAGCTCCAGCGGTATCTACGCCTACGCCCTCGCGCTGGCCTGCCACCGGTACGGCCTGCGGTGCCACATCGTGGCGTCCACCACCGTCGACGTCACCACGCTCGCCCAGTTGGAGATCCTCGGCGCCGTCGTGGAACAGGTGAGACCGACACGCGATCTCAAACACGACCAGGAACTGCGGGTGCGCCGGGTGAAGGAGATCCTCGCCGAGCATCCCGGCCACCACTGGATGCGCCAGTACCACGACGACATCCACTACCTGGGTTACCACGGCGTCGCCGACCGGGTGGCGGATGCCTTCCCCGGCCGGAAGCTGACCGTGGTCGGCGGCGTGGGGTCGGGCGCGTCGACCGGCGGCATCGTGGAACACCTGCGAAGAACTGATCCCACCGTGCGCCTGGTGGGCATCCAGCCGTTCGGCAGCGTCACCTTCGGCAGCCAGGACCACCACGACCCGGAGGCGATCATCGCCGGCATCGGGTCGTCGATCGTCTTCGAGAACGTCCGTCACCCTCTCTACGACGCGGTGCACTGGCTGGACTTCACCCACGCGATGTCCGGTGCCGTCGCCCTCCTGCGCGACCACGCGGTCTTCGCCGGGCTGTCCACGGGGGCCGGCTACCTGGTGGCCTCGCACGAGGCCGGCCGCCACCCCGGCCGGCTGCACCTGGTGATCGGCGCCGACACGGGCCATCGCTACGTGGAGCGGGTGTTCGCCCGGCACGAGGAGGCCCTGGACCCCGCGGCGCTGAAGCCTGTCGAGGTGGCAGCGCCCGAGGAGATGACCATGCCCTGGTCCACCATGGCCTGGCAGCGCGTCCCTGACCCCTCACAAAGGAAGGAGCCGGCCGCGTGAGTGTGGTCTGCCTGGAGTCGCTCACCTTCGGACTCCGACACCTGGTACGCGCCGCCGACGCGCTCGGCGAGCGGCTGCTGCTTCTGACCCGCGATCCGTCGTACTACGCGTACGAGCTCGAGCGGCTCCCCGCCGATGCCCTCGACGTCGTGGAGACCGACACCTTCGACACGGAGGGCGTGGCGGACCTGCTGCGCGGGACACCCCGCCTGCGCGGTCTGATCAGTTCCACCGACACCTGGACGCTGGTCGGCGCGGAGCTCACGGCCCGCCTGGGCCTGCCCGGACTCGATCCGGCCGCCCTGCGGCTGGCCCGGGACAAGTCCGCCGTGCGCGACCGGCTGTACGAGGCCGGGCTCACGAGCGGGCGGGCGGTCGAGGCGGGCGGATCACTCGCGGAGATGCGCGAGGCACTGCTCAAGGAGGCCTGTCTGCCCGCCGTCGTCAAGGACACAGCGGGAACCGGGAGTCAGAACGTCTGGCTGGTGCGGGACGAAGCCGAACTGGACGCGGCGCTGGCACAGGCGGCGGGGCGGTCCCTCATGGGCCGGCTGTTCGCCGAACCGTACTTCGGCGGTCCGGTGTACAGCGCAGAGACCCTCTCGTGGCAGGGGCAGACCCGGCTGCTCGGCGTCTCCAGCCGTCTGATGTCACCGGAGCCGCTGTTCCGCGAGGAGATCACCGCGTTCCCCGTCGGCTTCCCCGAGGAGCAGCGCGTCTCACTGGAGAGGTGGCTGGGTGACGTGCTGGACGCCATCGGGTACACCGACCGCTTCGCGCACGTGGAGTTCGTGCTGACCACCACCGGCCCGGAGGTCGTGGAGGTGAACCCCCGGATCGGAGGTGCTCTCGTCGGTGAGGGGATGTGCCGGGCCCTGGGGTACAACGTCTACGAGGCGATGATCGAGTCGGCCCTCGGCCGGCGCCCCCGGCTGATGGAGGCGGATCTGCCCGGCGGCCCTGCCGTGGCCTTCGTGCTGAGCTACCCCGATGCTCCGGGTGTGCTGAGCGGGGTCACGGGCCTCGACCGCCTGGCGGAACTGCCCGGTGCTCCGGCCTGGTATCCGGTCAAGCGTACGGGCGACCGCGTCGAGCACCTGGCGGACAGCCGCGGATACGCGGGCATCGTCTACGCGGAGGCAGAGACGGCCGAGCTCGCCACGCACCGGGCGGTGGCCGCCGCCAACGCCGTCCGGGCGCACACCGAGCCGTTCGCCGACCGGTCCGCCTCGCATGGCTCCGGTGGGTGAGCGCGCGGGGCGCGGAGCGGGTCCGCGCACCGGGCTGTCGCCGCTCGGAGGTCCGCTGCGCTTCCTGCTGCTGAGCTCGTTCCTGATCCCGCTCGGCAGCTTCATGGTCCTGCCGTTCATGTCGGTCTTCCTGCACGAGCGGCTCGGAATGGGGCTCGGCACGGTCGGTGTCGTGCTCGCCGCGGCGTCGCTGGTCCAGTTCTCCGGTGGGGTCGCCGGGGGCGCACTGGCCGACCGGATCGGGCTCCGGCGCACCATGATCTGGGCGCTGGTCGTGCGTACCGCTGGATTCGTCGGCCTGCTGCTGGCTCTGCGCTGGCCGCCCCTTGCCGTCGGAGCGCTCATCCTGACGTGCTGCGGCGCCGCGCTGTACCTTCCGGCCAACAAGGCGTACCTGGTGCACGGGGTGGAGGAGGAACGGCGTCCGGCCTACCTGTCGGCGGGAAACGCGGCGCTCAACGCGGGCATGGCGATGGGCCCGCTGATCGCCGGGCCGTTCGTGCTCTCCTCCCCCGGCTGGCTGTTCGTGGCGGTGACGGCGCTCTTCGTCGTGGTGACGGCAGGCCACGCACGGCTGCCGTCGGCGACCGGCGAACGGCCGCCCTCCCCGGGGACACCGCGTCAGGGTCTGCTGGCGGGTGTGGCGCTCCTGCCGTTCGCCGCCAACGCTCTGGCGTTCTACCTCTACTTCCACTTCCAGCACTTCCTGGCGTTGTACGCCGTCGAACGCGCGTCGAGCGCGTTCTACAGCGTGGTGCTGCTGCTGTGCTTCGCCCTGGTGATCGTCGTGCAGCCCCTGGCTTCCGGGCTGATCCGGCGCATGCCGTACGGTCCGGCCCTCGCGGTCGGCTTCGCCGGCCTGGCGGCCGGTCTGGCCGTGCTCGCGATCGGGACCCGCCCCGCTCTCCTCGCCGGCGGCGCACTGATCACCTTGGGCGACATCGTGCTGTTCCTGAAGAACGATCTGGAGGCCCTGCGCCGCAGCCCACGCTCCGACGCGGTGATCTTCGGTCAGCAGCGCCTGGCGGCCGGTCTGGGCGCCTGCGCCAGCGGGGTGCTGGGCGGCCTCGTCTACAGCTTCGGCGAACGAGCCGGCGACACGGGGGCGTTCTGGCTCATTGCCGCAGCGCAGTGCCTGCTGCTCCCCCCGCTTCTCCTGATGCTGCGCCACCGCGCGGCACGTCCCGCACAGCTACCGCGAAGGAGCACTGTCGCGCCATGACACGTACCGGCGGATTCCAGGACGACGACTTCTGGACCGAGTTCCACGACTTCCTGTTCACCGGGCAACGCCACACCCAGGCCGAGGAACTGGTGGCGACCTCACCGCTGCTGCGCTTCCGGCCCGGGGCGCGGGTGCTCGATCTGTGCTGCGGCCCCGGGGTGTTCACGGTTCCGCTCGCCGGCGGCGGCTACGACGTGACCGGCGTGGACGTGAGCCCGGCCATGCTGGAGCGGGCACGCAAGCACTCGGCCGACGCGGGTGCGCGGATCACGTACGTACAGGCCGACGCGCGGACGTACGACCCGCCGGGTGGCTTCGACGCGGTCCTCAACATGTTCACCTCGTTCGGGTACTTCGAGGACCCCGCCGACAACGCCCAGGTCCTCCGGAACATGCACAGGTGCCTGACGCCCGGCGGAACCCTCGTGCTCGACCTCGCGGGTAAGGAGTTGCTGGCCCGCAGGGTCACTCCTCCCAAGGTCGTGCAGCGGGGGGACGACCTGCTCGTACAGACCGACACGGTGCTGGACGACTGGGCGAGGCTGCGCAGCGACTGGGTGCTGGTCCGGGGAGATCACGTGACGCGCGCCACTCTCGTGTGGTTCGTCTACAGCGCCGTGGAGTTGCGCCGGATGGCCGAGGAGGCAGGCTTCGGCCGCGTGGAGGTCTTCGGCGGTTTCGACGGCCGCCCCTACGACCAGGACGCCGAGCGGCTGATCGTACGGGCGGTCCGGGAGGGGTGACGCGGCGCGGGTTCCGGGGCCGCTTCCGCACCCCCTTACGGCCCGGTCTCACCGGAACGTAGGATCACCAGGTCATCGCCGCGACGGGAGACAGGAAGCCGGTGTGAATCCGGCACGGTCCCGCCACTGTGACTGGGGAGTGCTCCTTCCGCGTGCCGGCGTGTGCCGGGCGGCAAGGCGGAGGGCGTCGATCCAGGAGTCAGGACACTGGCCTGTCGCGGGCCCGATCCGAGGAGCGCGGACTCCCCAGGAGGCTTCACGTGTACAACGGCATGTCCCATTCCCCTCAGGACCCCTCCCTCCGTCGGCCACGCGCTCTGCGGGCCTCCGTAGCAGCGGCCGCGTTGTCGGCGGTCCTGCTGACCGCCGGCTGCGGCTCGTCCGGCGAGGCCCGGCATGATCCGGGGACCGCGGGTGCTCCCCCCGAGGGCTTTCCCGTCACCGTCGACAACTGCGGGGTCCGGACGACGTACGACGAACCGCCCGCGCGGGTGGTCACCATCCACCAGCACCCCGCGGAACTGATGCTCGCCCTCGGGCTGAGGAGCCGCATGGTCGGCACCGCGTTCCCCGACTCCGCGGTCCTGCCCGAGCTGGAGCGGGACTTCGAGGCCGTGCCGGAACTGGCCGAGCGGGAGCCCTCGTTCGAGACCGTCCTGGACGCCGGACCCGATCTCGTCTACGGCGGCTACGGCAGCGCCTTCGACGAGAAGGAGGGCCGCTCCCGCACGGCGTTCGCCGACGCGGGGATCGACACCTACCTCAACCGCGAGTACTGCGGGAAGAAGAAGGTGACCATGGAGGACACCTACGCCGAGATCCGCACCATCGGCAAGATCTTCGGAGTCACCGGCCGCGCCGAGAAGCTGGTGTCCACGCTCGAGAGCGACGTCGACGAGGCCGCCTCCGCCGTCGCGAGCGAGCCTGAGGTACCCGTCTTCGTCTACGACAGCGGCGACAGGACCGCCTTCACCGCGGGCGGCAAGAGCCTGGGAACCGAACTCATCCGGCTGGCCGGCGGCAGGAACGTCTTCGCGGACCTCGACGACGTCTTCGGTGACGTCTCGTGGGAGCAGGTCGTGAACCGCAAGCCCGAGGTCATCGCCATCTACGACTACGCGGGGGCCGGAAGCGTCGAGCAGAAGAAGGAGTTCCTCCTCTCACAGCCGGCGCTCGCCGACGTGCCCGCGGTGAAGAACAAGCGGTTCGTCGTGCTGCCGCTCACCGCGACCCTGGTCGGTATCCGCTCGGCCTACGCGGTCGGAGACCTCGCGGGCGGGCTGCACCCCGGAAGCCTCCGGTGACGCCACCCGCCGCACCCGCACCCGCACCCGCCGGCCAGGCCGTGCGGCGCCGGTCTCAGGACACGAAGCGGCCGGGGCCAGGTGTCTTCACCGTCGCCCTGGTGATCCTGGCGGTTCTCCTGCTCGCCTCGCTCACCGCCGGTCTCGCCATCGGCTCCGTGCACGTTCCGCCCGGCCAGGTGTGGGGCATCGTGGCGCACGCACTCGGCGCGGACCTGTCGGAGCCCGGCTGGTCGCGAGCCCGGGAGACCATCGTCCTGGACGTGCGCGCTCCCCGTGTGCTGCTCGGCGCCGTGACCGGGGCCGGACTCGCGGTGGTGGGGACCGCCATGCAGGCACTGATCCGCAACCCTCTCGCGGAGCCGTACCTTCTGGGGGTCTCGTCCGGAGCGTCCCTCGGGGCCGTGACGGTCATCGTCTTCGGGGTGACCCTGTTCGGGCCGGTCTCCTTGTCGGTCGCAGCGTTCGCGGGCGCGCTGGGGGCGCTGCTCCTCGTCTACGCCACCGCCCGCACCGGTGGCCGCATCACCTCCGTACGGCTCGTGATGTCCGGCGTGGCCATCGCGGCCGTGCTCACCGCACTCCTGAACCTGCTGCTCCTGACGACCGATCGCGGGAACGAGGCCCGTGCGGTGCTGGCCTGGACACTCGGTGGCCTGGGAGGGGTGAACTGGGGCACCCTGTGGCTGCCGAGCACGGCCCTGCTCCTCGGGGTGGCCGTCCTGTTGGCGCACGCCCGCAACCTGAACCTGCTGCTCGCGGGTGAGGAAGCAGCCACCACCATGGGGCTGGACGTGGCCCGTTTCCGGGCCCGCACGTTCGTCCTTCTGTCCCTCGTCACGGGAGTGCTGGTCGCGGCGGCCGGCCCGATCGGCTTCGTCGGCCTGATGATGCCGCACATCGTCCGCCTGTTCGTGGGCGGCGACCACCGCCGCGTCCTGCCGGCGGCCGCGCTCGGTGGCGCGGTCTTCCTCGTGTGGGCCGACATCGCCGCGCGCACGGTCGCCGCGCCGATGGAGATCCCGGTCGGTGTGCTCACCGCCCTGTGCGGCGGGCCGTTCTTCCTGTGGCTGATGCGCCGGGACGCCCGCCGGACCACCGGAGAGGGGGCGGCATGACGGCGACGGAACTGGTCGTCGACGGCGTGACACTCACCGCGGGGGCGCACCGCCTGGTGCGGGACGTCACACTGACCGCTCACCCGGGTGAGGTCATCGGCCTGGTCGGCCCCAACGCCAGTGGCAAGTCGAGCCTCCTGCGCGCCGTCTACCGTGTCCTGCGCCCCGTCGAGGGCCGCGTCAGCCTGGACGGTGTGGACGCCTGGTCTCTGCCCGTGCGGCAACTGGCCAGGACCGTGGCAGCGGTGGTCCAGGAACCAGGGGCCGACTTCGACCTGTCGGTCCGCGAGGTCGTCGCCATGGGCCGCACGCCGCACAAACGGCTGCTCGCCGGTGACACCGCCGAGGACGTGTCACTGATCGAGGAGGCGCTCGCCATGGTGGGAGTCGCCGCGCTGGCGGACCGCTCCTTCGACCGCCTCTCGGGCGGGGAGCGCCAGCGTGTCCTCATCGCCCGCGCCCTGGCCCAGCAGCCCTCGCTGCTGGTACTGGACGAACCGACGAACCACCTCGACATCCGGCACCAGCTCGACGTTCTCGGCGCGCTGCGGCGCCTGCCCGCCACGGTGCTCGTCGCCCTCCACGATCTCAACCTCGCCGCCTACTACTGCGACCGCCTCTATGTCCTGTGCGACGGTGAGGTCACGGCTTGCGGACCGCCGGCCGAGGTCCTCACCCCCCGGCTGCTGGCCGAGGTGTACGGAGTCCGGAGCGAGGTCGCCATCCACCCGCGCACGGGCGCTCCGGCCGTCACCTTCCTTCCGGAGGAGCCCGGGTACGGGGAGGGCCGGTAGGGCGGCTGCCTGCCCCTCAGCCGAGGGCCGCGCGGCGGCTCGTTCCGGTCAGGCGGCGGGAGACACCGCCGAGCCCTCGCTCGGACGGCGGCGAGGGCTCGGCGGGGAGGGCGGCGGGGAGGATCCGGTCAGGCGGCGTGGCAGAGCGCAGCGGGATCGGGCCGGGTGGCGGACCACGGCTGCGTGCAAGGGCGGGCCTCGGTCGCCGCGAGCGAGCGGTTCCTCGCGAAGACGACGAGACGCAGCACCGCGAAGCGCGCGACGCCCGCACCCGCGGAAGCGGTCAGGTACACGGCCTGCTCAAGCACGGCACCGGGTTCCGCCACCACGCTGTGCAGGACGAGCATCGCCGCGCAGGTCACGGTGTAGGCAGCCGCCGCCGACCCGGCCGACTGCGCGTGCTGCCGCAGGGTCGCGCGCCCGCCCGCGCCGAAGGTGAACCGGGCGTGCAGCTCGGTGGCCAGGAGGGTGGAGACGAGGGTGATCAGGGCGTTCGCCAGGCCCCAGGGGATCCAGGTGGCGAGGGCCGCCACCGCGAAGCTGGAGGCGAGCCCCACTCCGCCGCCGCAGAGCACGAAGCGGGCGAAGGCGGTGCAGGCGCCCGGTGCTGCCTTCTGCTGTCCTGACGCTGTCCCCATGATCCGTCCCCCCTGGTCGTCCACGTGCGCTGATGCCGGTGTCCGTCGCTCCGTGAGCCCTACGGCGCCTTCGCGTGATGCCATAGTGACACACTTTTGGCACCACTGCGAGCCATTACCTGCCCCTGTGGCGCCAAGCCCTCCTCAGTGGGCGCTGAACCCGTGAAGACGTGGGCCCTTGAGGAAGAGAACGCGGCCGACCGGCAACGCATCCCGTGCCCCCCATATCGAGAACACCCACTTCGCTCGCCGTGTGCCACGCATGGCGCCATCGAGCTTGCAATGGCGCCACACTGGTGCCACTATTGCGTCATGGACCTCACGCCGTACGTCGAAACGCTCCGCCGGGAACTCACGGTGGCCGCCGAAGCAGGGGGCGAGGAAGCCCGCGAGCTCGCCGAGCGGCTCACCGCGCCTCTGGAATCGGCGACCAGACTGACGCTGCTCAATGTGCTCTCCGCCGCGATGGACGAGATCACCCGTGAACTCGCCCCCGGTTCGGTCGACGTACGACTGCGCGGGCTGGACCCCGACTTCCTGGTGACACTGCCCCCCGTCGGCTCCTTCGGGGAGCGGGTCGCACCCGCCGATACTCCGGCGGCACCCGCTCCCGCACCGGTCGCCACCGAGACGGACGAGGGCGGCACCGCCCGGGTCAACCTGCGCCTGCCGGCCCACCTGAAGACCCGCGCCGAGGAGGCGGCGGGCCGCGAGGGCCTGTCGGTCAACGCGTGGCTGGTGCGGGCCGTGGCGGCCGCCGTGGAGCCGGGCGGCGCGCAGCCCCGCACCACGGAGAAGAACCGGGCCACCGGACAGAGCTTCACGGGCTGGGTGCGCTGACCGGCCCCCTCCCGCAACACTCCACCGACACCGACATCACGTCCCACCAGCGGGGACGCCTGAAGAGCCAAGAGGACGGGACAGCCATGCCTTCTTACGACACTCCCGAACCGATCACCGTCAGCGCACACGTGTCCGGCGGTTCCATCCAGTTCACGGCGGCCGACCGCCTGGACACCGTCATCGAGGTGCAGCCGCGTGACGCGAAGAAGGACAAGGACGTGCGAGCCGCCGAGCAGACCGAGGTCGCGTACGCGGGCGGGGTCCTGACCGTAAGGACGAAGCAGCGCCACCTCATCGGGCCCACCGGCGCCGTCGACGTGAGGGTCGGCCTGCCCGCGGGCTCACAGCTGGAGGTGACGGGCTCCTGGCTCCAGGTGGTGGGCGAAGGACGGCTCGGCGACGTCCGCGTCAAGACGTCGTCCGGCGACGTGCGCCTGGACACGACCGGCCCGCTGCACCTGACCGCTTCCCACGGTTCGATCAACGTGAACCACGTCGAGGGCGCGGCCGAGATCACCACCAGCTCCGGCAGCCTGCGCGTCGGCCTCGTGGAGGGCCCCGCCGTCCTGAAGAACTCGCACGGCACCACGAGCGTCGGCACCGCGACCGGCGAACTGCGGGTGAGCGGCGCCAACGGGGACATCGACATCGCACGCGCCGGGAGCTCGGTCACCGCCACCACCGCCCACGGCGCCCTGCGCGTAAACGAAGTGGCGCGCGGATCGGTGCAGCTGGAGACCTCCTACGGCGCCATCGACATCGGTGTCCGCTCCGGTACGGCCGCCTGGCTCGACGTCAGCTCCGAGCGCGGACAGGTCCGGAACACCCTCACCGACTCCGGGACCCCGGAGAAGACCGAGGACACCGTCGAGGTACGCGCCCGGACCCGCTGGGGCAACATCGACGTCCACCGCGCCAGGGCCTGAGTACCGCGCCCCTCCGGCGCGGACGACGACTCCCCCGGTTTCCCACCCCACCTCCTGGCTCGCCCTCGCCTGGTGCCTCGGACTCGTGGTCCTCGGTTACCGCTGGTCGATGTCGACGTTCCACCACGGCCCTGACAGGCGAGGATGAGCTGATACCGCACGGCTGACCGGGCCCGGTGCGCCACCACCGGGCCCGGTCAGCCGTGCGGTGGCGCCGGCCCCGGCGCATGGACGGACTCACATGGCCGGTGCCCGTTCGATGAACGTGTCCAGCACCCCGTCGGCCACCTTGACGGGACCCTGCGGCCTGGTGGTGCCCGGGATGGTGGTGACCGCGGCTGCCTGCTCGGCAAGTCCGGCCGCCGCGGCGAAGTCCGCGTGTCCGCTGCCCGCGTGGGCCTCGGCCCGCAGGCCGTCGAGTGTGGCCTTCAGCGAACCGCCCCACAGGTCGAGGGCGTCCAGCCAGGGTTTCGTCTGCGCCAGGAACGCCGGGTCCCGGACACCTTCGCGAATCCGCTCGGGAGCCCCGGCCAGCACGTCGGCGTACGCGTCGAGCTCCCGCAGCGCGGCCTGCCGGCGGGCACGGGACCCGCTGCCCCAGGCTTCGGTGAACTCCGCGAGGCGGGCCGCCAGTCCGGGTGCCTGCGGCTGCCAGTTCGTGTCACCGAAGGTCGGTGCCAGGTGCTGGGTGTCGAAGAAGGCCAGCAGGGCGCGGGTGGTGGCGGGGTCACCGCCCGCCAGGTAGCCGGCCGCCGCCCGCCAGGTGCGGCCGGGGTCGTAGTCCTCGTCGTTCCACGCGAACGCCGCGCCTCCGAAGAGGGCGACCTTGCTCGGCGCGGCCTGGTTCATCGGGTTGAGGACGATGCCGCTGAGGGCTTCGTGCAGACCGGCTTCCCTCTTGTCGTAGGGGGCCATCAGCAGCCGCCCCGCCGTCTGCCCGTAGTCGTTGACCGGGTAGTTGTCCCACAGGAACACCTTGCGCCCCCACACGGCGGACGCGGCCTCGGCGTCCGCCGTGCTGATCGAGGGAGGGACGACGTCCGTACCCGTCCACTGCACGATCACCTTCGGGTCCAGTTGTTCCCGAAGGACCGACTTGTAGGCGGAGTCGGCCGTGTCGGAGTACTCCGTGGGCACGAACTGGAGTGGTCCGGCATCCGGGTGCGTGTCGATGAAGCCGTGCTGCACCGCGTTGAGCAGATCCGCCTGTGCCTGCCCCGCGCTGCCCCGGCCCGGGGCGCCGTACTCCTGCCGGTCGGCCTCGCAGTTCCACTCGGTGTAGCTGATGTCGTCCAGTGCCACGTAGAAGTTGCGGGCGCCCTGGTCGTAGAGGGTGCCCAGCTTGTCCTTCAGGGCTTTCACGTCGTCCGGGTCGCTGTAGCAGACGGAGAGGCCCGGGGAGAGCGCGTAGGTGAAGTCGACGTGGTGGGCGGCGGCTTGCTCGATCAGTTCACGCAGGCGGGCCAGCCGGCCGGCAGGATAGGGCTCGCGCCACTCCTCCCTGAGATACGCGTCGTCCTTCGGGGTGTAGATGTAGGTGTTGGCCTTGATGTCACCGTAGAAGGCCAGTTGGTCGAGCCGGTCGGTGTGCGACCAGGGCGCGCCGTAGAAGCCCTCGATGCTGCCGCGCAGGGGCATGGCGGGGTGGTCGGTGATCGACACGGCCGCGAGGGTGCGTTTCCCGGTCACCAGTTGCCGCAGCGTCTGCGCGGCGTAGTAGGTGCCGTCCCCGTCGTTGCCGGCGAGCACGACCGTGTCGCCCCGGGAGGCGAGGGAGTAGCCCTCCGCCACCGGCGTGCCCGGTACGGTGCCGCCTGCGGTGCGCAGGGCGTCGGCCACCGCCCGGTCCTTGACCGAGCCGGCCACGACGGTGAGCGTCCTGCCATGGGCGCGTGAAGCCGGGGCGGCGTCCCCGGCGGGCGTCGTGTCGATGTGACGGGCCCCGGCCGAGGCCAGAGCGTTTCTGATGACATCGATGGCCGAGGCATCGACATCGTCGCCGAGCAGGAGACGCACGCGGTCCGGGACGCGGACGTCCCGCCCGGCCCGTTCCATTCGCTGCGGGGTCGGGGTGACGACGGGCAGGTTCCCGGCGGGCGCGGGCGCCGCCCTGGTGGCGGACGGGCCTCCGGAGGCCTGGGCGGGGGCGGAGAGCGTCCCGAGGGCCAGCAGGGCGACGGCGCCGAGCAGCGGGAGCCGGGACACACGGGGAAGACAGTACGAATGGCTTTCCGGCATACGGGTCACTGCACCTCCACGGAAGTGGACCACCACGTTCAGGTGGTGGAGTGGTCTAAACCACCACCCGTCGGTGCCGGTGTCAAGATCCCTGCCGGAAACAAACGGAAGCCTCACGTCCTGTCCATGAAGTGGCGCGCACTCTCGACGGCGGGTCAGCCGGGCCGCCGCCCGGGGCTTCGGACGCGTTTCCTGTTTCCTCGCGCCCCCGGAGCCCCGCAGGGGCGTGCCTACTGCTCCCCCGCCGGGGCCGCCGCGTTCGCCGCCGCCTCCCGCAGCACCTCCGCGAGCCCGTCGGTGGGCAGCACCATGCTGACCGGCGCGGAGCTGTTGAGGCACAGGGCGTGGTCCGGGGGGATGCGGGCGAGCAGGTCCGCCACGGGCAGCCGTTCGAACCCCAGCTGCCCTACCGCCCTGAGGTGGTGGGGGGAGGTGTAGACGGGGATGACCGCCGTGCCGTCGGGCGCCGACGCACTCACCGGTTCACCCCCCGCCGTGACCAGCACCGCGACCTCGGCCCTGGCCAGGGCCGCCGTGACGTCCTCCGCCGGGCCGTACCCGGTGGTGGCGAGCTGGACGGCGCGGTCCACGTCGTCGGCGGGCTCGGGCCACCCCATCGCCTCGGGGGACGGCCTGTAGTCCTCGTTGTCCTCCCACTCGACGATCTCGCCCTCGGAGTCGGAACGCCACTGCCCGACCACGGCCCACTCCGGCGGCGGGCCCTCCCCCTGCCAGGCGGGATCGGGCAGGTAGAGCCAGTGGTCGGGTGCGAGCCTGGCGGCCTGGATGAACTCCTCGGGAGGGGCGGGGTCCAGGGGGGCGGCGGGGGTTCCGGTGCCGAGCTCACTCATCATGTCCTCGCTTGCTGGGGGTACCTGGGTCGGTGTGGGAGCGCCCGGCGGCCCGGGCCGGGGCGCCGGGTCCGGATTCGCCGGTCACCTCCGCCCACCGTGCCCGCAGATCGTCCGCCGGGACGAGCAGTGCGGCCGGAGCGGAGGCGCTGAGGAACATCACGTCCCGGCCGGCCGGCAGCCGGTCGAGGAGGTCGGGGAGCGCCATCAGCACGTGCACGGGAAGGCGGTCCGCCGACGCCTGCGGCGCCACAGGGAAGACGGGCGCCGCGAGGGCGCCGCCGGGTGCCCGCGTCCACGCCGGCTCCCCGTCGTCGGCCACGCACACGGCCACGGTGCCGGCCTCCGCGAGAGCCTCGGCGACATCCGCGTCCGGACCGTAACCGGTGGCAGCCAGGTGCACGGCGGCGTCGGCGTCGCTGACCGGTGCGGCCCACCCGAGTGCGGCGGGTGAGGGGCGGTAGTCCGGGTTGGCCTCCCACTCGGCGATCTCGCCGTGGGCGTCGCTGCGCCAGCGGCCGAGTACGGCCCAGGGGGGCGGGGGCTCGTCGTCCGTCTCGCCGAGCCAGTGCCGGTCGGTCACCGACAGCCAGTGGTCGGGGGCGGTGCGGGCCGCCGCGACGATGTCCTCGGGCGGCGCCGGGAAGTGCGCGTGTTCCCGCCCTACGGGTACGGGCGGACGCGCGGACACGCCCTCGGGCGCCGCGCCGGGAAGAGGTATCGGCCCGCGGGCGGCGTCCGGCCGTCCGTCAGAAGTCGGCATGGGGGTCGCTCCATACGGTCACGCCGCGCGGATGCCCGGCTGGCGGAGGAAGACACGAGGACATCTCATCACCCGTGCGCACGGTCGTCGCTCCCCGCCCCCGCTCCGTCGGCCTTCCCGGTCTCCTCCGCCCGCCCGGCCTCCAACTCGGCCAGCAGCGCCCGGGCGTGCTCGTCCGGGAACAGCCCTTCGCGGGCGACGCAGGCCCGCAGTTCCTCCTCGGAGAGCGGGTGGACGTCCCAGTACCGGCCCCAGTTGTTCACGTAGACCGAGGCCGCCGAGCGGTCGAACTCGTCCAGGGCGTGCTGGGCTCCGGTCATCACCTCGTGGAAGCTGTGGTGGCCCACACCCACCAGGATGCTCACCAGTCCGGACCTGATGAGACCGAGATCCACGGGCACGCCCGCGAGCCGGGTGAGCCGGGCCACGTGCGTGATGATCCGGTAGGCGCTGCCCGAAGTGCCGGTCAGCACCAGGCCACCGGAGTCCTCGGAACGCGCCTGGTAGTCCGCGGCCATCGGCAGCGTGTGCGTCAGTCCGGCGGGCGACCAGAGCAGGGTCCCTTCCCGGACCGCCAGGCGCCGCTCGGCCGGGCTCAGTGCGGGCCAGACCTCGTGGGGCCGCAGCGGTGTCCGCAGAAGCGCGTCCAGCTCGTCCATCTCCTGTTCCTCGTCCTCGGGGTCCAGGCCCGCCGCGAGGAGTTCGGCACGCTCGCGCTCGTAACGCTTGAGCTGCTCGCTCCGGTGCCGGTCACGGCGCTCCAGCCCGATCACCGGATGCTGCGGCTCGACACCTCCCATCAGGTACGGGACGAGGTCCCTCGCCACGCCGTTGAACAGGAACGTCACCCGTTCACGCAGGTTGCCGGACTCCACGACTCTCGCGAGTTTCTCGTACGAGGTCCCGACGGCTCCGGCGTCCTCGCCGCTTCTGCTGCCGAACTGCCGGTAGTCCGTGCGGTTGTGCAGGGCGATCGCCCAGAACGCCCGCACGACCTTGCCGAACTCGTCGTTGACCTGCTGGCTGTCTCCCAGGTACGCGGCGAGCCGCTGCTCGAAGTACAGGGCTTCCTGCGCGTAGCGGACGCGGGCCAGGGCCCAGGGGGGCGCGTCGAGTTGCCCGGCCTGCTCGTCGGGCTCCGAGGAGTCATCCCGCTCGGTGCCTCCTCGGGAGTTCCCGGGCACCGGGGTGCCCTCACGGTCCGTGGACGGTTCCCGCCTTCGCGGCAACGGATCGTCGTCCGAGTCGGAGTCGTCGTCCCTCGACAACAACGGCCGCGGATCGTCGTCCGGGTCCGGATCCAGGGACGGGGCCGGGAACGACTCGAGCACCGGGCCGGCGAAGTCCGCGTCCACGACGGGCGCCCCGGCGCTTCCGGTGTGCGGCGCGAAGTACGGGTTGGGGACGTACGGTCCGACCGGCATGCCGTACGCCATCGGTTGCGCGCCACGGATGTACCGGCGGTGGATGCCCCCGGGGAAGAGCACCTCCTCCTGGTCGGGGAAGGGCGAGGCCAGCCCCAGAGTGGCGTTCACGTCGATGCCGCCAGGTACCTGCATGTCGTAGCGCCAGCGGTAACGGCGGTGCAGCGCGTCCGCACCCATCGGGTTCGCGCGGGCGCTGTCGCGCACGTAGTCACGGTTCGCGGTCGCGCTCGCGAAGACGGTGTCCGGAACCAGGGCGCTGCCGCCGTAGACGTGGTCGACGAGGTGCACCATCTCGGGCCCGTACGGCTTGAGCCCCTCGCGGAAGACCTGCTCGGGACCGTCAGGACTGAAGCGGAACAGCGGGCCCTCGTGGTCACGCCACAGCGCGTCGGGGAGCGTGCTGCCTGCCAGCGCGGCCGGGTCGGCCGCGACGACGGCCGGGTCGACGGGTGGGGTCGGGCTCACCGGTCCGGTGGCGGGCCAGCCGACAGGTACGGGCTCGGCACCCCCGTCCGTCAACAGACGGGAAGAGGCGACGAGTCCACGACCGGGCAGGTACCAGTCCCAGGCCGGACCCTTGGAGTACACCCGCCCGGCCATGTCCGTGACACCACCGGCGGACGGGCCGTCCGGGTTGTACTCGCCGCGCAGTCCGAGCGACGGAATCTCGGCCACGAACACGTGGAGGTCCGGATCGTCCTGGCCGTAACCCCACACGGTGTGCCGGTCGGTGGTGACGGCCACGGGGAACGCCTCCAGCGTCTCCTCGTACCGCCCGTCGAACTGCCCGTCCGCCGAATAGGGCAGGGCCTGCTGCCCCGCCGAGGCCGTGCCGGCGGCGGGCGCGGTGCCGGCGCTCCACTCAGCGGTCCCCGCGGTGTTCCCCGTCCCCGGAGCGACGGACGGATCGGCGGACGGCATCCGTGGGACGGTCCGGTGCCAGACGCCGGGCCGCTCCGCGTCCGCAGCGAGAACCGTCACGACGCCCGGTCGGGTCGTGCCTCCCTCGGACACCGTGAGCGCGCCGTCGTAGCTCCATACGGTCCGGTCGTTCGTGAGGGAGAAGCCCTGCTGTGCGCGCAGCTCCCCCGTTCCGATACCGGGCACCAGCAGGGCAAGGGGGCGGTGATGGTCGATCAGCGGCAGCTCCGGGTCGGATTCCAGCAGGGCGAAAAACTCCTGTGAGGTGACCTGCACGGTGCCGCCCGGCAGCCGCAGGACCACCGCACCGGCGTCGGTCGTGTCCGCGTACACGAAGTACGGAGCGGCGGCGCCCTGCTGGGTCCATGGGGCGAACTCCAGCGAGCCGGTGTTCCCCGCGGCGCCGGTCCTGTCGGCGTACAGGCGGGAGGGCTCCAGCCCGCCGGGGGTCGGCGTGGGCCCCCAGTTGCGGCCCTGGAGGAGGCCGCCGGGCGTGCGGACGCGGCCCTCGTCGGCGAACGCCCCCAGCGTCTCCAGATGGAAGACGGCGAGTTCACCCGGGTGGCCGGAGTTCCGCCCGGTGGCGAAGGCCTGTTCGGTCAGCTCCCTCAGCCGGGCCTCCGTGGACGCGTCCCACCCGGCCTCGGCGGGCAGGTGGAGCGCCGCACGCCCCAGTTCCTCCCGTCGCGCGGGTGTCCTGGCGTCCAGCAGCTGTGAGGCGCCGGTCATCGCCCACAGTGCGCGGGCGTACTCACGCGGCGTGAGTGGACCGGCGGGCATCCGCAGCACCGCCCGCACTGCGGCGTCGCCACCTGAGGCGATCCTGTCCAACGCGGACCGCAGCGCGGGCGCGTCCCAGGCGTCGGTGAGCGCCACGTCCCGGGGTGCGGCCAGGGCGCTGTCGAGCACGGCCTCGAAGTCGGCCGGCCCCGGGTCGTCCCCGTCGGGAGGCGACGCGAGGAGCTGCCACAGCTCCATGCGCAGCGGGGTGAGCGCGCTCAGCGCCGGGTCGTTCGCCCGCAGCGTCTCCAGTGCGCCGATCCCGCGCAGCAGCCGCTCGTAACGGCCGCCAGGCACACCCCTGTCGGCCTCCACCTCGTTGCCGAAGACCTGCTTCAGCGCCCGTACCAGCCTCAGGGCGCGCGGCCCCTCGTCGTCCCAGGCGGGAAGGCCCGTGGGATGCGGGAGGGGGCGCAGGCCGGCGGCCTCGCTCAACTCCGCCGTCGAGTGCACCGGTTCGGGCAGGAACGTCTCCATGCGTGCCAGGGTGCCGTCGGGCGTCGCCGCGAGCAGCCGCGTGGTGTCGTTGTAGCCGGTCCTTCCGGTGGCGGCGGTGGTGGTGCGCCCGCTGCTGTTGGCGGCGTGCTGCGCGAGCGCGACCTCCTCCAAGGGGTCCTCGACGAGCGGCGCGGGCCTGATGAGGGACTGCGGGCGCAGCGGGTCACCCGCCACGGCGCCGTAGCAGCTGGCGACGTGCAGTTCGTCCCCGGCCGCCCGCTCGACCACCTCGGGCAGCCCGCCGATGTAGCGTCCGCCGTCCTCGGCTCCGAGCAGCAGCACCCGGCCGTCCTTGCCGGCCAGCTTCAGCCCGCCGGGTACGCCGTGGGCGTGGAAGGTGTAGACCGACGCCTCGGGGTCCGGGGCGGTCTCCTCGGTGGCGACCGTGTGGAAGGTGTCGCCGAGGCGGAGGACGTGCGCGCGTTCCCGCATGCCCCGGTACAGCCTCAGCCGCCGCTCGCGCAGCCGCCTGCGGCCGTCGTCGGGCATCGACTCCCGGCCCTCGAAGCGGTGGTCCGCCCCCACCAGCGGGCGGGTGTCCACGTCGCTGTCCCGGAACCGGGTTCCGTCCACGGTGACCCATTCGCGGTCCACGGACTGCCCGTTCGCGGCCGACGGCGGATCGAAGGGCACCCAGTCGCCGTACGCGTCGCCGGGGTCGGAGTCGACGAGCGACAGCACGTGGGCGGTCGGCCCGGCGGCCGTGTGGGGCTCGGTCTCGGGCTCCATGAGGCGTCCGTCGCCGCTGGGCGCCCAGACCCTGCGGCCCAGCCGCTCCGCTACGGCCCGTGCCAGCTGGCCGTACTGGGCGCCCGCGTACGGGCTCGCCAGCACGACCGGGACGTCGAGCGGCAGCGACGCGAGTACGGGATCGGCTGCCAGCAGGTCGGCCACCGCCTGCGGGCCCAGGTCCCTGCCGTCGGCGAACAGCGCCTCGCCGTAGCCGCCCTCGGCCGCCACCACGTAGGCGCCTTCCCTCCAAGGGGCGGCCTCCTCGGAGACCCTCCGCAGCTCACCGCCCCGCTGTTCGTGAAGCTGGATCCGCGTGGCGTCGACGCTGCTGATGCCGGATCCGGTCCAGTCGCGCCCGCGCGGAGCGCCCTGGGTGTCGCTCATCAGCGTGTCGCCGGACAACAGCGGGTCCAAGGCCGCATCGACGGCTCCCACGGGCGGAAGCGAGTCCGTGGACGACGACCCGGACGTGTCCGAGGAGGAGACGGGTGAGGCCGGGGCAGACGCCGTGTCGGTCCCCGGGGCGAAGGCCCAGTCGGGGTCGGACGGCGACGTGAGTGGCGTCAGGGAGCTCCGGGGCCCGTTGTCCGCGGCCGGGTCCGGGTGCGTGGCGCCCCGTCCGGTGGACCGGGGCACCGGCGCGGGGAGCGGGCGGGGCGCGTCCTTGGGCGCGGCGTGCTGGACCGGGCGCGCCTGGTGCCAGACGCCGCCCCCCGGCACACCCCCCATGACGGCCGAGTGGTGCATGGTCAGCACCGGCTGCCCGGAGTCCCCGGTGCCGGACAGGTCCGCCGGGAAGTCGGTCCACCACACGGTGCGGCCCAGCCGCTGGGCGAGCCGCTCGGCCACGTCGCCCGCGTCGGCGGGCGGTCCGGTGAACGCCAGGACGAGGGGGGTGGTCAGTTCCCTGCGTGTGAGCATGGGGTCGTGCGCGAGCAGCTCCACGAACTCGCGGGTGGGCACGGCGGCCGACTCGCCGTCGTAGGTCAGCCGGAGGAGCTCCGGGTCGGACGCGTCGGGGGCGACCCGTACCAGGAACGGGACCCGCGTGCGCCCGCCCTGCGTCCACGGCGCGTCCGCCAATACGGCGAAGGTGCGGAACTGTGCCAGGTCCACGTACGACTGCGGCTGTCCGCCGGTGAAGTCGCGGCCGAGCCCGCGGGCGGCGCCCTGCACCGTGCGCAGACCGGACGTGGCGTACACCCTGGCCTCGTCCAGGTCGTGCACCGCCGCCACGTCGGGGTCGGACGCCTGGCGGCCCACCGCGAAGGCGCGCGTGAGCAGGTCGAGTGCTTCCCCGAGTTCGTCGGGGCCCGGCCGTGCGCCGGGCGTCAGATGGAGGACCTGCGCGACGAACGCGTCCCGGTCCGGGCCCGGGGTGTCCAGCGTCTCCTCGGCCTTGACCCGGGCCCAGAAGATGCGCGACCGCTCGGGCTCCCCGACCGCGTCCTCGTCGATGTCCAGGGCGGTGGCCGCCTCCTCCTCGGGGTCGGCGTCCCGCATCCACCGGGCGGCCGCCTCCACGGCGGGGAGGTCCACGAAGCCCACCAGCTGGTCGCCGGGCCACATCCTCCACTGCTCGGCCGCGGCGGCCAGTACACGTCGGGTGACGTCCTGGTCCACACCGGACGCGGCGTCGGGGTGCGCCTCGACCACCCGGCGCAGGAGGTCCAGCGTGAACGGGCCGGCGGTGTCGAAGTCGGAGTCCGCACGCCACATGTGGTCGACCGCCGCCGCGCCGCGCAGCAGGCCGTCGTAGTCGGGCGCGTCGTCCACGTCGTGCCCGAAGGTGAGCCGCAGTGCCCGCACCAGGCGCAGCGTCCTCTCGCGCGTCTCCTCCGTGACGGGTCCGTCGGCCGGGCCGAATCCGGCGGCCTCGGCCAGGCGGTCCAGTCCGGGGCCCGCGGGCTCCGGCCGGAACAGGTCCCAGGCCCTGTGGCGCCCCTGCGCGTCGGCGAACAGCGTGCGCGTGTAACGGCCGTTGTCCGACTTCGTCCCCTGCGAGCTGTAGGCCAGGCGAACGGTGCGTCCCGTGGAGTTCGCCACGTGCTGTCCCATGGACACGTCGCGCAGCGGGTCGGGAACGAACGGGCCGGGGAAGGCGTCGCCCGCGGTGTTCGGGGCTGGCACGGCGCTGTCCTTGGGCGCTCCGCTCCAGCAGACCACGAGGTCGACCCAGTGGTTCTCGGGCAGGCTCGCCAGGCTCTTGCGGCGCTTGAGCCACGGCCCGGCCTCCCGCTCGTCGACCCGCCTGACGGTGCCGTCCCGCAGCGCCAGTTGGAGGGCGCCGGGTTCGCCGTGCATGTCCAGGCGGTAGGCGGTGTCCTCCGGGCCCGGACGCGGCAGGTCGTACTCCTGGGACATGCCGTCCGTGGCCGGGTAGTGGTGCACGAACGTCGTCATCCGGTCGAGCCGGCGGCCCTCGTCCTCGAAGTGCTTCGCGTACTCGGCGGGGTGGTGCGAGGCACGGCCGATCTGCTTCCCGCTCAGCGAGCTGACGATGGGCCGGGTCACCACGTCGCGGTGCCAGTCCGGTGCCTCGTCGTCGGGGTCGGGCGCCAGGCCGGGCTCGCTCGCGATCCAGTCGCCCTGGGGGACGCCGGAACGGCGGACGGTGTCGATGGTGCTCGCCGCGCCGGGGGCCGAGCTGAGCATCGCCTCGCCGCTGTGTGCCCAGACCGTCAGGCCGGTGCGGTCGGCAAGCTTGCGCGGCAGGTCGAGGTAGCCGTCCCCGGCGAAGGGGATCGCCAGCACGATCGGGGTGCCCCGCGTGAGTCCTTCCCTTGCCACGTCGGCCGCGACGAGTTCCACGAACTCGTCGACGCCCAGTTCGACCGTCGAGTCGTCCGGCAGCCGTGCGTCCACCTGGTCGTGCCCACCGTCGGCGGCCACGACGTACGGGGTCGTGCCCTGCGGCCAGGGTGCCGGGGCAGTGCCGAGGACGTCGTACGTGCCGGACGCCGCGTCCTCCAGTACGTCGCCCCGGGCGGTGTCCAGCTCGGCGACGGCGTCGTCGTCCCAGTTGAGGCCCGGTACGCGGCGTCCCTGGACGGTGAAGTGGCGGGCGCGGCCCGGCGCCAGCACGCCCAGCTCGGTGAGGTGGAAGGCCCCCAGTGCGGCGAGGCTCGTCGCCGCGCCCGCCGCCGTGGCCCGTTCCACCAGCGCGAACAGTTCCGCGCGAAGGTCCGGTCCGGCGCTCGCGTCGGAGTCCAGGTGCAGTACGCGGCGGGCGAGCGCGTCCACGTCCAGCGGACGGTCGCGCAGCGAGGGCTCCCGGCGGCGCAGGGTGTCCAGCGTCTGCACGGCTGCCGCGTCCGGCGACTGGGAGATGCCGATCGTGGCCTGCCGGCCGAGTGCGGCCCGGGTCACACCGTCGAGCGCCCCCGTGCCCACCCAGTCACCGGGGACCCGTGTCAGGCTCTTCGCCCCGATCGAGAAGTCCCCGGCGGTCAGACGTGGTTCGCCGGCGGGACCGTCCTTCTGGAGGTCGTCGAGCGCACGGGCCAGCAGCCGCTCGAACAGGGTGCGGGCGGCCTGCGCGCGCCGCCTGGCCGCCGAGGCCTGCTCGCTGACGTGCGAGGAGTTGTCCGTCCGGCGCGCGTCGGCGCCGTAACCGGTGACGGTGATGCGCGGCAGCGCCGCGCCGGCCCGCCGGTTGCGCAGCCCGGCGGCGGCCACCTGGGACGCCAGCCGGCGCAGGGTGTCCGCACCCTGCGCCGAGGGGGCCGTCTCCCCGGGCCCGTACGCCACCAGGGCGCGCGTCGGCAGGACGGGCAGCGGCCGGGCCGCCTGCGGAGCGGCCGGGGCCGTGTACACCGGTGTGGTGAGCGTCGGCACCGAGGTCATCTCCACGCCCTGCATGGGGTCTCCGGCCGAGGAGCGGGCCTTCACGGTGGAGGTCGCTGCTGCCGTGGAGCTCTCCCCGGACGAGGGCGCCGCGGGCAGCGGCCGCTCGACGGCACGCGGGCCCTCCTGGGTCCCGGCCCGGTCGACGGGCCGGGCCTCCCGCCAGTCGGCGACCGTCGGGCTGGTCAGGGTCAGCAGCGAGTCGACGAGCGTGGGCACCGCGACGCCTGCGTCGTCCCTGCCGGACAGATCCGCCGGGAACGGGCTCCACCACACTCCGCGGCCCAGCCGCTGGGCGATCACCTCCGCGACGCCGGGGGCCGGGCCGCCGAGTCCGGTCAGCATGAGGAGGACGGGGACGGTCAGCTCCTTTCGATTCAACTCCGCGTCTGCGGCGAGCAGTTCGGCGAACTCCGCGGCAGTCACCTCGTAGGTGGCACCGTCGAAGCTCACCTGGACGCGGCCGTCGTCCTGGAAGCCCACGTCCGCCAGGACCAGGTGCGGGACGGGCTTGTCCTTGCCGTACACGTCCTGCCCGGCCCACGGGGCGTCGGTGAGTCCGCCCGGTGTCCGGAATTCGGCCAGTGCGGGCCGGGGTGCCGACAGGTCCGCCCAGTCCCGGCCGCCGCCCGTGGCGGACCCCATGGTCGTGGCCACCGAGGACCGGCCGAAGGCGCCGCGCACCTCCAGGTCGTACGCGGCGGCCACGTCCGGATCGGTCATGTTCCGGCCCGCGGCGAACCCGCGGGTCAGCACCGTCAGCGCCTCCTCGCGCAGTGTGCCGTTCACCTCGGTGCCGGGGTCGAGGTGCCGGATCCTCGCGGTGAGGGCGTCGGCGTCGGGGCCGGCCAGGGTCTCCTCGGCCTTGACGCGCGCCCAGAACATCCGCGCCCGCTCGGCGTCGCCCACGTCGTCGGGCCCGGAGAGGCCCAAGGCGGCGACGGCCGCCTCGTCCACCGCCACGGTGTCCTGCAGCCACCGTGCGGCGGAGTGCAGCACCGGCAGGGCGACGAACCCGCTGACCGGCAGGGAGGGTCCGTCCTGCCAGGCCTGTGCTGCCGCGGCCAGTACGCGGCGGGTGGCCTGACGGTCCACTCCGGAAGCGGCCTCCGCGTGGGCGGCGATCACCCGACGCAGCAGGTCCGGCGAGAACGGGCCGGTCCCGGCCAGATACGGATCGGAGTGCCACATGCGGGCGAGCGCATCGGCTCCGCGGATGAGGGTCGCGAAGTCGGCGTCGTCCTCCACGTCGTGGCCCAGGAGCAGCTTCAGGGCCCGTACCAGACGCAGTAGTTGGGCCCGGCTCCCCGGCGAGGGTTCACCCCTGAACCCGGCCGTCGCCGCCAGCCGGTCCAGCTCGGCCTCGTCGGGCTCCGGACGGCTGGTGTCCCACCACCACTGCTGCCCGCTCGCGTCGGTGAACAGCACCCGCACGGGGTCGTCCTGGTAGGTGAAGACCCCCTGCAGGGCGTGGGACAGCCGGACGGTGCGCCTGGTGACGTTCGCCAGGTGCTGTCCCAGGGACAGGGCGTCGTCCGAGAGCGGATCGGCGGCGAACGGCACGGGGAAGGAATCACCGACCTGCGAGAGGTCCTGCACGGCGCTGTCCTGCGGGGCCGAGGAGTAGCAGACCACCATGTCGATCCAGTGGTCGGCGGGCAGGCTCGACAGGCTCTTGCGGCGCCGCAGCCACTCCCCCGCCTCGTGCCGGCCGGCCGTCCTCGACCCGCCGTCGGCCAGGGGCAGCATCAGGCTGCCGGGCAGCCCGTGGCCCGCCAGGTGGTACGCCTTGTCCTTCGGTCCGGGGTCGGCCAGCGGGAGCTTGGCGGAGTACGTACCGGTGGCGCGGTTGAAGTGGACGTACAGCGTCATCTGGTCGAGACGGTTGAAGTTGTCCTCGCGCGACGACTCGGTGAGCTCGCCGGGGTGGTGCAGACTGCGGCCGATCTGCTGCCCGGTGCGCGCGCTCACGATGGGCTGGGACAGCACGTCGCGATGCCAGGCCGGGGCGCTGTCGTCCGCGTCGGGCACCAGGCCGGGCCGGACCGGGACCCACGAACCGTGGGGCATCCCGTCCCGCTGGATCACGGCGACGGTGTTCACCGCCGCCGGATCGGGGTTGCGGCGAGCCAGGCCGCTGTGCGCCCACACCGTGCGGCCGGTGCGCTCCGCGAGCTTGCGCGGCAGTTCCAGATACCGGTCGCCCGCGAACGGGACGGCCAGCACGATCGGGGCCACGGCCGGCATGCCCTGCAACGCCGGGTCGGCGGCGACCAGTTCGGTGAACTCGTCGACATCGAGATCCCGCGTCGTTCCGTCGGGCAGCAGCGCCGTCACCGTGTCGTGGCTGCCCTCCGCGAGGACGGTGTACGGGGTCATGTCCCACGCCCAGGGGGCGAAACCCGTCAGTCCGCTCGGAGCGAGTCCGCCCGCCTGGTCCTCCTTGAGGTCATCGACGAAGAGGCCTTCCATTTCGGCGACGCCGGCCCCGGCCCAGTTCAGGCCCGCCACCCGGCTGCCTCCGATGGTGACGTACCGGGCGCGGTCCGGGGCGAGTACGCCCTCCTCCTCCAGGGCGAACGCCGTGAGGGAGGCCAGGCTGCCCGCCCGCCCGGCCGCGATCGCCCGCTCGACCGTCGTGTACAGGGCCCGGTGCATCTCCGGGTCGACGAGCACGGACGGGCCGAGGCGGCGGACGCGCCGGGTGACGGCGTCCATGTCGAACTCCCCGGCGCGCAGCGCGCTGTCGTCGCGGCGCAGCGCGTCCAAGGTCTCGACCGCCGCCGCGTGCCCCGGCGAGGTGAGGGCGATGGTGGCCTGCCGGCCGAGGTCCGGGCGGCTCACCGCGTCGGACATCGCAGCGGTGCCGTTCCGGCCGGGCAGACGCGCACGGCCGCGCGACGTGATCTTGAAGTCCCTCGCGGACAGTCGTGTCCGCCCTTCCGGCAGGTTCGTCTGGAGGGTGCTCAGCGCGTCGTCGAGCTTCCGGACGAACAGGTCACGCGCGGTCCGCGCGCGCCGGTCACCCCTCTGCCGGGCGGCCTGTTCCCGCTGCTGCGCGGTGCCGGCCTGGCGGGCGTCGGCACCGTACCCGGCGATATCGATCTTCGGGAGCGCTACCCGCGTACGCAGATTGCGCAGACCGGCAGCCGCCACCTGGAACGCCAGCCGTTCGACGCTCTCCTCCGCGCCGGCCGAGGGGCGTGTCTCCCCTTGGGTGTACGTCACGAGACTCAGCCGGGGCAGGGGAGCGAGCGGCCGAGCGGTCGCGGCGGTCACCGGCGCGGCGAACACCGGCCGGCCGGGAACCGTGTCCAGCGTCGTCATGTCCGGGCCGGTGGGCTCCAGACCGGTCATGTCGACGTCGGTGTCCGGACCCGTCAGGCCCGGGTCGGCAAGGCCTGTTCCGGTCGGACCGAAGTCGAAGTCGAAGTCGAAGTCTCCGGTGTCAAGGTCGTTCCAGGCCGAGATGTCGAAGTCACCGAGGTCGATCGGGCCCAGATCGATGTCGTCCACCATCGACAGGTCGAAGTCGGTCATGGCGGCGTCGGTCCCCGACTGCGCCGCCGGCACCGGATCCGTGGCGGGCGCGGTGGCCGGGCCCGGTTCGGCGGCGGCCGCGGTCCATCGCTGCCGCAGGCCCAGGCCGGAACGGAGGGTGTCGGCCAGTTCCGTGGCGGAGGCCGGTGCGGCCCCTGGGCCGGCCCCTTCTTCCAGCAGGTGACCTGCGACCCGGCGTACCGCGTCGCGGAAACCGTCACCGGCATACCGGGAGTCGGCGAGGACCTCGTGCGGCTCCGCCGGCAGCACCAGGGATACCGCGGCGTCCCAGGCACGGGTGATGACGCTCCCGTCCGTCCCCTCGGGTGCCGAGTCCGCGAAGCGGGCGTACGCCTGCGCCCACAGCCGCCGCGACGCGCTCGCGGCCACCGCGTCCAGGGTGTCCGTCCAGGGGCCGGGCCTCGCCATCCGCACCCGGGCCAGGTCCAGCGGCGACAGCGCGCCCGCGGGCAGCCGGTCGTCGCCGCGCAGCATCATCTCGGTCCGCTGGCCGACGGAGGGTGTGACGCCCGCGGCGCCCATCTCCTGCAGGCCGACGGTCTCCTCCGCGGCGGGCCGCGCCGGGAGGGGCGGCAGGTCGGCCTCGGTCACCTGCTCCGAGATCCAACGCCGTTCTCCGGCGTCCCTCGGGACGGCCGGGCCCGTGGCGGCGGCGTCGGCCCCTTCGCGCGCCGCGCCCAGAGCCTCCGGAGCCACGCCCAGGCTCCACAGCCGGGCCTCGGCGTCCTCCAGCCGGCGGCGGGCCTCGTCGACCCCGGCCCAGGCGTCCGCCACCGCCGTCTCGTCACCGCTGACCCGCTCCGTCGTCGTGGCTTCGGCGGCTGCCTCGCCGAGCGCGGTCAGCGCCTGCGCGTGCGCGTCCCAGGCGGCGTCGAGGTCCGTGGTGGGGTCGGCCGCAACGGCCGTACGGGAGGATCGCGCGTTGGACGCCGTGGCCGTGGTGCCGGAGCTGTCGCCCTGGTTGGCCATGGTCCTCCCCCAGCCGCCCGCCGTGGCCGGCTGTCCGTCCGGGCCAGGCAGTACCGCGACGGTGTACGTACCGGTCGCCGGGTCGTGGTGGAGCGTGGTGGCGCCGTCGGTGGCCCACCAGTTCCGGGCCGAGTTCCGGGCGCCCTCACCCGGGAGGCTGCCCTCGACAGGCCTGCCGCCGGGAGGCCTGCCGTGCGGCACCACGGCGATGACCTCGGCGTATCCGTTCTCGTTCAGCAGATCCGGGTCCCTGAAGACCAGTTCGCCGAACTCGGCGGGCGTTACCGGTCCCTGCATCCGCAGACCGCCGGCGTCCCCGTCGGCGACGTACACGAAGGGCCTCGGGCGGTGCGGGTCGGCCGTCCAGGGCGCGGGCTCGGTGCCGACGGGCACGAGCGAGCCGTCCGGCGCGTACCCGAGCAGGGTCACGACAGTGTGGTCGAACGTGCCCTGTGGCCGGGACGTGCCGTCCAGCGCCCTGCCCCAGGCGTCGCCGTCGTCGTCTGCCAGAAGCCGGTCGGACTCCAGCGCGCCCTGCTGCTCCAGGTGGTAGGCGGCCAGCTCGCTCAGCTGCCACGGGTCGCGGCCTGCGGCCGCAGCCTGCCGTGCCACGAGGACCGCTTCGCCGAACCGCGCCGGGTCGGGGGCGGGCAGGTGCAGTACCGCGGCGGCGAACGCGCCCTGATCGGTCCGACCTGTCACCAGCGCGACCTTGAACGACGCCCACAGCAGCCGTGACCACTCGGACTCGCCCACCGGCGCCGAGACGTCGAGCCCCAGGACGCGGCGGGCGACGTCCTCGCGGTGCGGTGCGGCGGCGAGGTCCGCCAGCATGTGGACCAGGTGCGGCAGCGCGATCCAGTCGGTCAGGGGGCCGCGCGACCCGGCGTCCCAGCGCCGCGCCGCCTCCGCCAGCAGGCTCCGGTGGCCGTCCGGCGTGAACTGCGGGGCCTGTCCCTGCGGGAGCCCGCCCGCGAGGTACCGGGTCACGATCTGTCCGTACAGGTCAAGGGTGAACTCGCGCGCACCGTCGCGGTTCAGGCCCGGATCGGCCTGGTGCATCCGGTCCAGCGCGCCGATGCCGCGCAGGAGTACCGGGTACTCCGGGCTGTCGTCCACCGTGGTGCCGAAGATCTGGCGCAGCGCCCGGACCAGCCGCAGGGTCCGCTCCCGCGCCGCCTCGGGGGCGGGGCCGGGCCCGTGGTGCAGTCCGGCGTCGCGGGCCCTACGGTCAAGGGCGTCCCCGGCCGGTTCGGGCGTGAACATGACCCACGGGTAGGTGCGGCCGCGCGCGTCGGTCTGGAGGGCGATGTAGGCGTCCTGAGTGCCGTCCTTCGGCTGGACCGCGGCGTTCATCAGGGTGGTGGCGAACACCGTGCGGCCCGTCTCGTTGGCCGTGTGCTGGCCGACCGCGAGGGCCGAGAGCGGGTCGGGCACGAACGGCGGCGCGCCGACGATGTGGAACCCGGGCGTCTCGCCGATGCCGGGGGGCGCCGCCGCGTAGCAGACGAGCAGCGCCACGGGGTGTTCGGGGGCGAGCGAGACCAGGCTGCGGCGGCGGGCGAGCCTGCGGGCGAACTGGGGTCCGTCGTCCGTCCGTTCCCCCTCGGGGGTGTGCCAGGTGACGGAGCCCGGCAGACCGTGGTTGTTGGGGAAGTACGGTGCCGGCAGGCCGAGCGCGGTCCACGGCACGGGGGCGGTGGGGCCCTTGAGGTCGTAGGCGGTGCGCTGGTGGGTGTAGGTCGTGACCGTCCCCAGCCGGCTGTGCGTCATCGTCCGCCGCCAGCCACCGTCTTCCGAATCGGCGAGGTCCATCGAGATGTAGCCCGTGGACCGGTTGCCGTGATGGGCGATGGAGAGGGCACTGACCTGAACGTCGTCCGCGCCGACGGCCGGGATGGGCGCCGTGGCGGGCGTGTTGGAGAACCACTGGCCACGGGGCGCCTGCCGCTCCTCGTCCAGCAGCAGGACCACCGAGCGGTCCGGGGCGCCCGGGAGGCGCCCGATCCCTGACCGGCCGGTGGTGGCCCACACCTCGCGGCCGAGCCGGTCGGCGAGCCCGCGCGGCAGGTCCAGGGACGCGGCGGTGGGCCGGGCGACGTGGAGCAGCAGGGGCCCCGGCCGGCCCGTCAGGTTCCGGTCGAGGGCCATCAGCTCGTGGAAGACCTCGGGCGTCACGGGGCGCGCGAAACCTCCGAGCCCACGGACCACGACCGCGTCGGACCGGCCGCCGACCATCACGAGGTACGGGTCGGGGTCGCCCTGGGCGGGGAGCCAGGGCGCGGTCTCGGGTTCGCTGTGGCCGGTCGCACCGTCGGGGGTGCGCGAGATCCGGCCGGTGGTGCCGGGATCGAAGTCGGCCGGCAGGGGCTGGCCGAGCCAGTTCCAGCCGCGCGGGCGGCCCTGGGCGTCATTGATCCTGAAGTCGGCGTGGAACGCGCCGCGTTGCGCGAGGTAGGCGGCGGACAGGGCGGGAAGGGTGCCGGCGCCGGCGGCGAACGGGGCCGTCACCAGCCGTACGAGGGCGCCGCGCGCCGACGCGTTCACCGTGTCGGAGGGGTCGAGCAGCAGCACCCGGCGGACCAGGGCGTCCAGGTCCAGGAAACCGCCGCGCAGCTGCGGGTCCGCCGACCGCAGCCGGTCCAGCCGCTCCAGCGCCTCGGCGGTCCGGTCCCGGTCGACGGCGTTGAGGGCGCCCAGGCCGTGCAGCGCGTCCAGGACCGCTTCGCGGTGCCGCTCCGCGTCGTCGGGCGAGACGTCCTGGGGCATGGCGGCGGTGCCCTGACCGGTGGCGGGGGTGCCGGACGCGTTCGGCATCTGCGGGGCCGGACGGTTCGGTTCGGTGGCGACGGGCCGCGTGTGGATCGGGCGGTGCGGGAGCACGGTGCGGCTGCTGCTCCCGCCCTCGCGCGTCACGGTGCCCGTGACGCGCCCCGGCTCCAGCTCGTCCAGCAGCGCCTGGGCGTGCTCGTCGGGGAAGAGCCCGTCCCGCGCGACGTTCTCCCGCAGCTCAGCCTCGTCGAGCGGGTAGATGTTCCAGTACCGGCCCCAGTTGTCCGTGTAGTCGAGGGCCGGGTCGTGACCGGGCACGTCGTTCAGTGCCAGCTGGGCGCCGCGCATCACCTCGTGGGCGGTGTGATGGCCCACCGTCAGCGAGATGGCCAGCATCCCGGCCCGGATCAGCCCGAGGTCCAGGTCGAGGCCCCACTGGTCCCGCATGCGGGCGGCGTGCAGCATGAAGCGGTACGTGGACCCGGCGGTGCCGGTCGCGACCAGGCCGCCGGAGTCCTCGGAACGCCCCTGGAAGTCGGAACTCATCGCGAGGTCGTACACCGTCGTCGCCGGCACCCAGGTCAACCCGGCCTCGTCGACCGCGATCCGTCGCTCCGCCTCGCTCAGCGGAGGACGCGCGTCCTCCGGACGTGCCGGATTCGCCACGGGATGCGGAAGTTCCCTGACCGCCGCCGCCTTCTCGGCAGGGGGCATGTCCGACGCCTGGATCTCCATGGCGCGCCGCATGTACGCGGCGTAGACCTCCCGCTCACGTCGGCTCGGCCGCTCCTCGGCGATCTCCGGATGCTGCTCCTCGCGACCGCCGAGCATCTCCGGCACGAGATCGTTGGAGATCCCCTCGTACAGGAACGCCACCAGCTCCCGCAGGTTGCCGTTCCTCAGCACCCCCTGGAGAGCCGCGCGGGAGGTGCCGACGGCGCCCGCCTTGAACTTGCTGGTGTCGCCGAACGTCGCCAGGGCGCGCGGATACTGCTGGCGCGCCTTCGTCCACGCCGCGGTCGCCATCTTCCGGTACTCGGCGGTGACCGCCTCGTGTTCGGCCAGGTACTCGCCCAGCTTCCTGTCGAAGGCCTCGGACTCCTCGGCGTACCGGATGCGGGCCAGGACCCACGGAGGTGCCCCGCTGTTCCTGCGTTCCGGGTCCGGCTGTGCGGAGCGGTCCGGCGGCCGGGAAACGGCGCGCTCGGGGAGGGGCGGGGGCTCGGCGGGCGCGGGTCCGGAGGGCCGCGTGGGGGCGGGCCCCTCGGAGCGGGCCGGTTCCCCTGCGGGCGTGGCGGGTTCCGACGTCCCCGGCGGGACCAGGCGGTGATCGTCGATCTCGATCGTCACCGTGCGCCCCTGGGCCGGGTCGGTGGCGCTGCGCACCCGCTTGGCGGCCTTGGTGAGGCCGAAGTCCCGTACGCCGACGCGCGGCCCGTTCAGGCCGGCCTGGAAGGTGTCCAGGGCCTGGGCCAGCTTGGCCGCGAGCTTCCCGGCGACGGCGTCCGCCCGCTGCCGGCCGCTGGACTGCGAGCGGTTGCCGTGCCCGGTGAGGGTGATCGCCGGCATCGGCAGGCCGTGGGCCCGGTTCCAGAGCCCCGCGCGGGCGAGCGACAGGGCCAGTCCGTCGATCGCGCCGTCCGCGTCGGAGGGGAAGCCGTGCTCCCCCTCCTCGAAGCGGATGACCTGCTGGTGCCAACGCGGCGCGTGGCCGTGCAGCACCACCGTCGTCAGCGGGTTGGCCACCGCGGGCGAGGACTCGGACAGCAGGGCCGCGTTGACCTCGTGCGCCGACTCGCCGGGCCGCTTGCTGTACGCCCGGAAGGACCACAGGTCCTTGTTGTCCATCACCGGCGCGGCGTCCCGGATCAGGTCCCTGGCACGTGAGCGCGTCTGGGCCACCTCGCGCAGCGCCAACGCGTGCTCGGGCCGGTCCTCGTCGAAGTACCAGGGAATGCGCTCCGCCTGACGGAGGTCGGCCAGGGCCCTCGCCACACGCGCGAAGCCCTCCATGCGGCCGGTCTCCGCCTGGTCGGCACCGCCTTGCCTCGCCTCGGCGACCCGCTTCTCGGCGTCGCGGGCCAGCCGCGTCAAGTCGTCCTCGCTGTAGCGGTCGAGGTTCTCGTCGATGACGTCGTCGAGGAGCTCGGACGGGATCCCGCTCCCGGAATGGGTCTCGTTCTCCAGCGTGATCTGGTGGGTGCCGTCCTCGCTGGCCAGCACCACCTGAGCGAAGTGGTAGGGGGCGTGCGGGCCGACTCGGTCGCCGGGTTCGGCGTGGTTGTGCGTGAACAGTTGCGCGCCGCCGTCGTTCGTGGTGCTGACGGACTGGATCAGGTAGCCCTCGCCGACCTCCGCCCAGGCGTACTCATTGACGCCGATGCGCCGCGCGGCCGAGGCCAGAGGGGCACGCAGCGGGTTGTCCTGCGGCTCGTGACTCAGCGCACGCCCGTAACGCTCACCCGGTGTGGGGGCGCCCACCACGCCGCCGGTGAAGCGTTTGTCCCGGCCCGCCTGACGGGCGGCCCAGCGTGGGGTGACGTCGGTCGCGGAGCGGGTGCCCTCGGCGACCTCCGTCAGTGCCTGCGCCAGGTGGTGGGTTCCGGTGACCTCCCGGCCGTGCTGCCCGTTCACCGGGGCCGTCGAGACGACGTCGCCGGTGGGGCCCCGGAAGGCGATGTGGGACAGGGGGGCGCTCTCCGCGCCGGCCACCATCTGGGCGAAGTCCCGTGTGAAGGCGTGTTCCGAACCGCCGGAAGCCGTCAGGAACTCCGGCTCCACGCGGAACAGCGGCTCACCGTACGAACCGTCCTCCCTCGGCAGCAGGACGCCGGTCGACTCGTCGGCCCTCAGCCGGACCCCTGCCCCGGCCAGCCGCGCCGAAGAGCGCTCGATCGCCGCGCGGGTGGCGTACACCTGCCGGCTGCGGCCGGTCGTGCCGTCCTCGGCCGCGAGCGTCGCCAGCGACCGGTCTTCGGAGATGTGCAGGGGCGGCCGGTCGGCCATGGGAACGGTCCCGTGGTCCTGGCGCGGGAGGACCAGCGCGTCGGGGCCGGTGCCGCCCCGGACCTCCCCCACGGACCGCGGGAGCGGCTGGGTGAAGAGGATCCCGGTGCCGCGCTTGTCGATGACTCCGTAGTCACGTGTCGTCAGCGGCCGGGGGCGGCCCGCTTCGATCTGTCGTTCGCGGACGGCCTGGTCGACGTCCACGGGAACCTCGTGGCCTGCCGACGGGTCGTCCTCGCCTTCCGGGTCGGCCACGCTCACGGTGTCGGCCTCACCGCTGAGGTCCCGGGCACCGGGCAGCCCGCCGTCGGCGGACGGCGCGGCCGAGACCCAGCCCGCGCCGGTGTTGTCCTCGCTCAGCTCGAGCATGAGGTGGCGGGTCCCGGCCGTCGGGTGCGTGGCCAGGCCGACCGGCGCCTCGGGGTACCAGACGCGGCGGCCCGTCGTCCCCGCGACGAGGGAGGCGACGGTCGCGGCGTACTCCAGGGGCAGCGCCAGGACGATGTCCGCGCCGCGGGGCCTCCGGGAGTCGTACGAGATGAGCTTGGCCAGTTCCTCGGCGGTGCTGACCCGGAAGCTGCGCCCCGGCGCGGTGATCCCGACACCGCGGCCGTCCGCGTCGGCCGCGACCAGGTACGGGTTCTGCCAGGGAGCGGGCCGTGGGATGACCCTGCCCCTGCCGCGCACGGCGTAGGACTCGAGTTCCGGAGTGGGCTGCCCCGGTCCGGTGTAGTCGCGGCCGGTGGCGTTGCCCTCGTCGTCGCGCAGCAGCGTGCCCTCGTCCAGGGCGCCTTGCCCGGTCAGGATCTGCTGGTCGATGAAGAAGAGGGCGAGGTCGCCGACGCCCGCCAGGTCGTCCGAGGAGGCGTCGAGCGCCAGCGAGCCGAGCTGCAGGAAGTCCGCGGGGCCCGGCCGGGCCCCGCGCCCCATGTGCAGGACGTACCGGGTGGCGCGCTTCAGGCCGTCGCGCAGCGTCCGCGCCGTCGGGTGCGTCTCCGCCTCCTCGCGGACGAGCTCGTACAGCGCCTCGGAGGTCTCCCGGAGTCGGGCACGCGGAACGGTGCCGCGCTCGGGGCCGAACAGCGTGTCCAGCCATGCCGGTTCGGCCCAGAACGGCCGCTCGTCGTCGTCCTCGTCGTCGGAGTCCGACTCGTCGGACGCCTCCGCCAGGGTGGGCAGAGCGGCTGCGGGGGGCAGCGGTGGCGGCACCGCACCATCAGGGCCGGTCTGCGGGGAGGCCTCCGGGAGCGATACCGGGTCGGCCCATGCCGGCTCCCGGATCTCCGCCGGCGCGCTCTTCCGCGCGTCCGCCCAGGTCGTCCCCTCCGGAGGGGTGTGCGGCTCGATGTCTCCGGCCACCGCCGCCCAGAGCTGGAGGTGGCGCGGGCGCAGACCGCTCTGCGCGAGGCCCTCGGGGGCCTGCTCGCGGAACGGCCCGAGCAGGCTGCCCGGCGCGTGGAGCCGGTCGGCGTTGCTCGCGTCGCGTGTCTCGTCCCGCAGGAACAGCTGGTGACCCAGCTCGTGCGCGAACTCCACCGGGTCGGCGTCGGCCCACCACGCCCGCTGGTTCATCGGCTGGTCCCGGCCGACGAGATCCACCGTCAGATGGGGGTTTCCGTCCGCTCGGACCGCCTCCACGGTGACGTGCAGCCGGTCGCCGTTGGGCAGCTCGTGTCCCGGACCGTTGTAGAACTCCTCCACGCCTTCGAGTACCCGCGCCATGACGGCGTCGGTGTCGGTCTGCCCGTCTCCCGGGCGGAAGGCGATCCGCACGGTCAGGTCGGTGACGGTCTCACCGCCGTGGGTGAAGCGCCGGACGTCGAAGGCCGAGCGCACGACGTACCGGGGCCGGGCGTCGAGGGCGGCGCGGGGCGGCTCGGTGGAATCTGTGGTCTCCCGGAGCGGGATGCGCAGGGCTGTGTCCCCGCCGTCCTCCGGCACCAGGTACAGGGCCGAAGCGTCCCCCGCGATCCGGTGGGGCGCCGAGTCCTGGTCCAGGTCGGCCATGACGACCGAGAGGGTGTCCATGTTGGCCACGCGGCCGATCCAGCCGCTGTCCCCCCGCAGGATCGCGCCCGTCGCCTCGTGGACGAAGTCGTGGCCGAATCGCGTCCAGCCGGCCGGCGGGATCTCCGCCCCGTCCGGGAGCCTTATGTGCCCGGTGTCGGCGACCTCGTAGCGGAAGGGCTCCGAGCGGGACTCGGCCGGGCGCGTGTACGTGAACCACCGGTTCGGCTGAGGGTCCGCGGTGGCCGTGGCGTCGTCCGCGGTCGCCGCAGCCGGGGCCTTGCCCTTCCCGGTCCCGGTGCCGGCCGGCGCATCGGTCGCGGGCGCGGCGGTGGCCGGGACGTCGGTGGCGGGCACGACGGAGGCCGGGTCGACGCCGCCGAAGCGGGGCCGCATGACGGTGACCGGGCGGCCGATCGGCCACTGCTCCGTCACCGGGTCGAGTCCGTCGTCGGGCGAGCCGCCCGGCAGGCCTCCGGACCGGGAGCCGCCCGGACCCCGGGTGGCGACCTTCCGCAGTCCGCCGCGGTGGTCGTCGACCGTGATGTCCACGGTGCCGGTGCCCGTGTCGGCGGTGGCGGAGCCGCGGCCGCGCTCCGAGCCCGGGACGACGGTGATCACGTCGGCGGTGAGGTGCGGTCGCGGTGTTCCTTTCTGGAGCGCCGCGAGCGCCTCGGCCAGTTCCTGCCGGAACGAGGCCGCAACCGCCTCGGCACGGGCCTTCGCGAGGTCCCGGCCCGCCAGGCGTCCGCTGCGCAGACCGGTGACCTTGACGTCCGGGAGCGGCAGCCCGTTGGCGGCGTTCCACATCGCCGTCCTGGCCACGATCTTGGCCAGGTACTGCATGGGGGGCTTCGCAGCGTCGGGCGGCTGCTGGTCGCCCTTCCCGAAGGAAATGGTCATCGGCAGTGCCTGCTGGCCGCGGAGCACGACGGCGGTGAGCGGGTTCGCCTCGGCGGCCGGCCTGTCCTCCAGCAGTTCCGCGTTGGTGTCGTGGGCCGACTCGCCCGGCCGCTGGGAGTACATCCGCATGTACCACTGGCTCTTGCCGGGAATGACCTGTTCGAGCTGTCCGATGCGCTGCGCGGCGGTGCGGATGGCACCCTCCAGCGTCCGCTCGGCTGCGGCGCGCTCCGGTGAGCCGGCGGGCGCCGCGCGCATCTCCGTCTGGGCCTGCTTCGCCCGTGCCAGCGCCAGCGTCAGATCGAGATGGCCGCGCAACTCGGTGAGATGTTCGTCGTCGCCGGCCTCCTGCCGCCGCTCGATCTCCCCGCGAAGCCGCTCCGCGGCCTCCCGCAGAACGTCCAGGTTGTGCCCCCTCAGATTCGCCCTCGCCTCACCGCGGTGCCGGGCGTTCCGCTGCGAGGACCGCGCGTGGTTCTCCAGGGAGATCTGGTGACTGCCGTCCTCGCTGGCCAGCACCACGGTGGCGAAGTGGTAACCGAAGTGCGAGCGACTGCTGCCGGACCGCGGCTTCGCGTAGTTGTGTTCCAGGCTCGGCTGGCCCTCGGCGCCGGCCGTCGCGACGGACTGGACGACGTATCCCTCGCCGACGCCGGCCCACGCGTGCTCGTTGACCCCGATCCGTTCCGCGGCGTCCGACAGTGCGTCACGGCGCGGGTCCACCGGCTGGTCGAGGCTGAGCGCGCTGCCGTAGGCGTGGCCGGGCAACGGGCCGCCGTCGCCGCCGGTGGGCCGGTCGTCCCGGCGGACGTACGAGGACGCCCAGGCGGGATCCACCCTGTCGGGGGCCACGTCGCCGTCCGCGACGTGGCTCAGGGAGTCGGCGAGGTGGTGCGTGCCGGTGACCTCGGCCCCGTCGGAGGCGTTGACCGGGGCGGTGACCACCTGGCCGGTGCGGGGATCGCGGAAGACCATGTGCGACGTGCGGGCGTTGTCGGCCAGCATGTCGGCGAAGTCCCGGCAGATCTCCTCCGAGGACTGCCCGGAGCGGGTCAGGAAGTCGGGCGTCACGCGGAACAGCCGCTTCATGCCCCCGTCGGGGGTGGGCAGCAGGATGCTCAGGTCCTCGTCGGTCCGCAGACGCATCGCGAAGCCCGCGCGCGCCAGACCGACCGACGCGCGGGCGACGGCTTCCGCCGTCGCGAAGACCTGCTGTCCGTACGCGCCGTTCTCGACCGCGAGCGTACGGTCCGAGGAGATCCGCAGCTCGGGCCGCTGGGTGGCGAGTGTCTCGTGGTAGCCCTGTACGGACATGGCCAGGCTCGGGGCGCCCTCCAGGTTCGCCAGCGCCTGCGGGGGCCGCCAGACGCCCTCGAGGATGCCGGGCTTGCGGAAGAGCACGCCGTCACCGCTGTGGTCCACGACGCCGTAGTCCGTGGTGGTCAGCGGCTTGGGCCGACGTGCCTCGACTCCCTCAGCGGGCTCGGACCCGTTCTCGTACAGGTCGACGATGTCCGCGACGTCCGCTTCGCCGGTGTCGTCCGCGCCCGGTCCGGTGGAGGCCCATGCCGTGCGGGCGCCGCCGGGGACCGGCCCCAGGGTGATGTGGTCGGTGCCGGACCGCCAGTCCGTCGAGGGTCGGGGGCCGTGCTCCGAGTACCAGACCTTCGAGCCCGTCAGGTCGGCCACGTGCCGTGCCAGGGACGCGATGTCACCGTGGGGGAAGGCCAGGACGACATCGGTTCCCGCGGGCCGCGCCGGGTCCCGTGCGACGAGCCGTGCGAACTCACCGGGGTCGTCCAGGGTGAGCCTTCCGTGCGGCGTCATCAGGTGAACGGCGTCCGCGCCCTCCTGGGCGAGGACCACGTACGACTCCGGCCAGGGTGCGGTCCAGGTGATCTGGCCCCCGTCCTCGCCCTCCACCGCGTACGAGTTCAAGGGCGGCGCCTGGTTCCCGGTGCCGGTCCAGTTCCTCCCGGTACCGGCCTCCGACACCAACCGGGTGTCCTCGCCCAGGACGGCGTCGTGCTGTGTCAGGTAGTCGGCGAGGGCGTCGGCGTCGGACAGTTCGTCAGGGGATGCGCTCAGGGCCAGGGATCCGAGGAGCAGCAGGTGCTGTCCGTGCACCGGGGCATCCGGGCCGAGGTCCAGCACGCGCCTGGTCAGGTCGTGCAACGCGTCCAGCTCACCGGTGGCGACGGACGACGGTGCCGCCTCCCTCAGGGCGAGTTCCCGCAGCGACGACACCGTGTCGACCAGTGTCTCGGGCGAGTGGTCGTGCCTGGCGGCGGCTCCGAAGAGTAGGCCGAGCCACGCCTCCTGGGCGGCGTCCGGGGAACCGTCCTCGCTGTCGGTGTCACTGCTGTCGTCGACGAAGCGGAACTGCGCCAGATCGACGTCCAGGGGCCCGCTTTCGCTGTCGGTGTCGGTGTCGTTGCTGCCGTCGGTGTCGCTGCCATCGGCGAAGTGGAACTGCCCCAGCGCATCGGCTCCGGAGCGCCGGGTGGGCGCGGACGGCGGCAGGGGGAACGACCGGTCCTCGGTGTCCGCCGCCTCCGGCGTCTTGGCGGCCCCGGCACCGGACAGGGTGCTCAGCTCGTACGCCTCCTCCTCACCCGGGAGCCCCGGGAGCCCAGGCAGGTCGCTGCCGGCCGGAGACGGAGGCAGGGGTACGGAGGCCGGGTCCTGATGCGAGACGGGCGGGGCGGGCTGTGGAGCGGGCGGGGCGGGGGTGCGCTCGACCAGCGGTACGAAGTCACCGCCCCGGCGCCGGAGTCGGAGGTGTGGGCCGTCGGCGGAGGGACCCGGGTAGGTGTGGGCCGTGCCGTTCTCCTCCACCAGGGTGACGGTGGCACCGGTCACCGCGGAGGCCCACTCGGCCACCGCCCGGTCGGCTCCGGGGCCCCAGGGCGCGTGTGTGAGGTGGCGGCGCAGGTGGCCGTCAAGGGCCTCGCGGCTCGGCGCGGGCGCTCCGGGGCGCAGGTTCATGGGCGGAGGGCCGAACAGGGCGTCGCGCCCGGCGACGTCGCCGGGAAGGCCGTTCAGGCGCAGCAGCTGGGCGGGCGACGCTCCGGCGCGCATGCGCAGCCGTGCCGCCTCCCGGCGGTCGAGTCCGGGCTGTCCGGCGGCGTGGCGCAGGGCCGAGGAGAGCGCGCCGAAGAAGCCGTTGCCGCGTCCGGTGGGCGTCCCCTGGGTGTAGGTGGCGCCGTCGGGTGCGGTGAGGACGCCGTCGCGGGCGAGGCGGTAGCGCGGGTGGCTGCTGTCGGCGGGCGGCAGCCAGGGCGCGGTGGTGTGACTGCGGTGCACGGGCGGCTCAGCCGGCTGCCCGGTCGTGGCGTCGCCCGCGGTCGCGGCGGTCGCCGCGGCCGGCAGGGCGGCGGTGACCGGGGCCGGGGTGCCCGGCGGGAGGGCGGCGTGGAAGAAGCCGTCGGAGGCGAACAGTACGGGGTCGGCGGCCGGGTCGACGGCGGCCGGGTCGAGGCCGTGCGGGAGGAACAGCTGATCGCGGCCCTCACCGGTCACCACGGTCAGCGGGGTGCCGAGGACCCGTGCGGCGAGGGCCGGCAGCAGGTCCGCGCCGCCGTGGTCCCCGGCGCGGCGCCCGGGCGGGGCCTCTACGCCGTCCTGCTGCCCGGCGGGGACCTGGCCGGGCTCGCTCGCGAACGGACGGGCCAGGGCCGCGGTCGCCAGCGCGACCCGCTGGTCGGGCGTCCCCCAGAACGTCAGCGGAAGGCGGCCGAAGGCGTCGAACTCGGCTTGCTGGGCCGGAGTCAGCACCACGCCGGCGGTGTCCAGTTCGTCCTGCGTGAAGGTGTCGGCGACGTCGAGGGCGAGGGCGTCGAGCAGATCCTCGTTGGCGTCCTCTCCCAGCGCCCAGGCGAGTCGGTCCCGGGCGGCACCGATGGCCTCGGCGGTGACCTCCGGGTCGCCGGGAGCGGCCGTGAACCGGGCGGCGAGGTCGCTGCCGAGCAGGTGGGGCAGCCGGCCCCGGACCTCGGCTGCGGCGAGCAGCGCGTGGAAGAACGAGGCGCCGTCGTGCGGCACGTCGTGCACCTCGCGCACCGTGGCGCCGTCCGGCGAGGTGAGGGTGCGGGGGGCGGTGCCGGCGCCGTCGTCGAACCCGTACGGCTCCGGCGCCTCGGAGCGCCATCCCGGTGCGGCGTACTCCTGAGGCCGGTCGGGCACCGGCACCGACACCGAGCCCTGGTGATGGGCGGTGAGGCGGGAGGCGGCGAGGTGCAGCCGGTGATGGTCGGCGGCGGCCCCGTCGGTGCGCGCCTCCCACAGCCGTACCTGGTCGCGGGCCGCCTGCCAGGTGACGACCGCCGGGGCCTCGGCGAGGTCCCGCGGCAGCACGGTCGCGAGGCGGGGGTCGTCGTCGCCGAGCGCGGTCCGCTCCGCCGGGCTCAGCGAGAGCCACGCCTCGCGGGCCCGGGCACGGGCCTCGTAGTACTCCTTCTCGGCCGTGGCGAGGTCGGCGGCGGCCTTGGCCATGTCGTCCCAGGCCGTGCCCACCTCGTCCGGGAACGTGCCGTCGTCCAGGAGGCCGTAGTCGCGGGCGATGTCCTCGCGCAGCCAGACCAGCGCCGTGGTCCCGGCCTCGGCGGCGCGTGGTCCGCGCGGGGGCGCGCCGAGCGCTCGCACGGGGCGGCTGTGGGTGATCCGGTGGTCCACCTCGGCCACCGCGAGCCAGGTCACCGGCACCGCGAACAGCATGCTGCGGTCGGTGACGACCTTGACGTGGGTGCCGAGGGTGGTGTCCGCCGCGCCCTTGAGCGCGGTGCTGTCGTTCGTGCCGGCGATCGGGACCGTGGCTCCGGGATTGGTCATACCCGCGTTGCTGTTGCCGGCCATCGGGGCGGTGCCCACCGCACCCTCGACGTTGTCGGTGGTGCCTGCTTCCAGCGCGTCGGAGGTCTTACGCCGCTGCATGGCCTCCATGCGGGGCTTGTTCTCCACGGCGAGCAGCCGTGCGCCCCGGCGGTGCATCTTCGCGTAGAGGCGCGAGTCGGCGGTGTGCGACTGCCCGAACAAGTGGGCGGAGGACTGGGTGGGCAGCCGGGAACCCTCCGCGCCGAGGGCCTCGCGGAAGCCGGCGGTCAGACCACCCTGCGACGCGGCCTCCTGCTGCGCCTGCCCGGGAGCGGTGCCGAGCCCGGTGAGCGGGGTGAGGCGGGCCATGCGCACGCGTCCGGCGAGGATCTGGCCGGTGTGCCGCCGGCCCAGGTCACCGTCCCCGAGGCCGTCGGCGCGGGCGGTGGCGAGGGTCAGCGCGTCGTGCACCCCGGCCGCGCCCCGGATGTCCACGGCGAGGATCCCGGAGCCGATCCGGTCGTCGAAGGGCAGGATGTCGGCGTCGGCGCCGCTCGTGCCGCCTCCGGACGTGCGCCAGGCGGACACGCCCTCCGGCCGGGCCTGGTCGGCCGTGAGCATGCGTACGGCACGCTCCGGTTCCGGCACGTCCTGCTCGGTGACCGCGCCGTCGTCACCGTCGCCCACCGGGGTGAGCAGACCCGCGGGGGTGATCTCGTTGAGCGTGCCGACCTGCGCGACGGCTCGCGGCGCGAGCGGGTCACCGGCGGCGTCCGTCATGGTGACGGTCAGGATGTAACTGGTGACGATCTCCGCGTGGGCCTGCGTGGTGGCGATGTTCGGCATCGCCGTACTGCCGTCGGTCTCGGTCCGGTTGCTCGCCCGCTGCTTGGCCGCCGTGCCCTGCAGCGAGGGGTTGGCGACGAGGACACCGTCGCCCGCCGCGCGCTGACCGCCGCTCAGGGTGAGGTCGGCGCCCCGGTCCTGGGAGGAGCTGGAGGCGCCGTCGCGGGCGGTGTTCCGGTAGTCCTCCAGCTCCAGGCCCGTACGCAGCCGCTGCACGGTCGTGGTGACCGGCGTCAGCCTGAAGCGGATCTGCCCCGGGCTGCCTCCGACCGGGAGGTGGTGCGGCCTGGACCACGTGCGGTAGCGGACCGGCAGGCTCATTCCGTCGGTGGTCAGCTCGTGCAGATGGGCGCGCAGGAAGTCCGGCGACAGCCGCTGCAGGACCTGCTCCCGGTCGTGCGAGGGCACGCCGATCTTCTCCAGGCGTGGCAGCAGCTGCTGTGCCGCCCGGCTCGCGTCGAGCTGCCCGCTGGGATGGGTGGGGAAACGGCGTCCGCGCATGAAGCCCGGCACCCGGTAGCCGCCGCCGAGGTTGCTCGGTGTGGTGGTGCCCAGCCCGTCCGGGGCGAGCCCGGCCTCGATGACGTCCTGCATGGGCAGGTGGAACATCACCGCGTCGCGGATCCGCTGGAGCGCGGCGGCGGCCCCGCGCGGTGACAGGCCGCGCCCGAGGCGCTCCGACAGCCGCCCGGCGGCGGAGCTGACGCGGGACCCGGCACGGGTGCCGACCGTGCCCATCGCGGCCGTCCAGCGGTCCCGCACCGCCACGGTCTCGGCGGCATCGGCGACCACCAGGTACATCCGCCCGGCGAAGGTCAGGGTGGTGTTGCGTCCTCGGGTCAGGGCCTGCGACACTCCGCGGCCCTTGCCCCAGGCGTACTGGAGCGCGGTCGAGTACGAGCCGACCACCGCCTGCTCGCCGGGGAGCTGCTGCAACGGCATGAGGCCGCCCTGGACGCCCAGCGTGGTGCGCGAGACGGTGCTCCCGCTGCCGACGACCCGGTGCTCGTTGCCGATGGTGGCTTCCAGGCTGGCCGGCTTCGGATCGCTCCTGACCCGTACGTTGTCCAGCTCGCCGCGGATCGCCGCCTTCAGGTAGTGCGTCCGGAACGGCCCCGCGCCGTTGAGCCCGGCGACCCGTGAGCCGAACGGGCCGAGGTACTGACCGAGTTGCCCGGCCACACCGAGATTGGCCATCGCCCGGCGCAGCGCGGTGCGGACCGGCGCCCCGGGCGCGCTGACGTGCCAGGAGGTGCCCGAGGCGCGGTCGGCCGTGTCCTGCATCAGCTGCTGGCGCTGCGGGCCGCCCTCGGCACTGAGCACCACGTGCGGAGCGCTCAGCAGCCGCCGGACGAGCTTCCGGTCGTCCGAGTCGGCTCTGGGCAGCGGACGGGTGCCGTCGAGGAGCTGGCCGGCCTCGACGGCGGAGAGGCGCTGCGGCACGGGCGTGGGTGCGGGCACGGGTGCCGAGCCGTCGGCGGGCGGGTCGGCGGGGGCATGGCGGTCCGAGCCGTGCGCCGCGGGCACGGCCAGCTCCACCCGTCCCACGGTCTCGGTGCCCCTGCTGAACAGCGGGCGCTCCTCGACCTTGCTGACGAAGACGCCCGCGCCGAGCAGTCCGACCGACAGCAGCCGGGCCCAGCCGCGCGGGCGGCGGTGGCCCTCGAAGGACGCTCCCAGTTCCACCTCGTAGCTGTACAGGTCTGCGCCGTTCTGGAACGTCAGGTGGTCGTGGGCGACCGTGACCGTGTTCCGGGTGCCCTTCTGGTAGGCGCGGGCGTAGCGGGCGCCTACCGAGACGTTGCCGGTCCGGCGCGGCAGGTTGGCCTCGGGCACCTTGTCGTGGTCGCGGGGCGAGACGCCCACCTCGACACCGGCGGAGTAGGTGCTGGACTCCTGCTGCCCCTGGCCGGAGACCTCGTTCCCGATCACCGCGGTACGCAGCGACCGCTCGCTCATGGTGGTCTCGAACCGGCGGTCGGCCAGCCGCGCCCGCAGGATCAGTGTGTGGTGGCCGCGGCGCACCTTGCCGTCCTCGGTGAGCGTGACCGGGACCCCGGTGGTCGTCAGCTCGTCCAGACTCTGCGTCAGGGTGGGCCGGTTCAGGGCCTCGCGCACCTGCCGGTCGTTGTGCAGCGCGGTCCGCATCCGCCCGTCGCCGTACCAGAGCCGGGCCAGCCGGGGGTGCCGCAGCATCAGCGGCGGCACGAACAACGACGGGTACGAGCGGTGCAGCGTGTCCAGGACGGCGTCCGTGAAGACCCGCATCGGGTCCTGGGGGGCGGTGCCGTCCTGCGGCGCGACCGGTTGCTGGGGCGTCGGCAGCGTCTGCTGCTGGGTCGCGGGCTGCTGGGTCGGCGGCGGTGTCTGCTGCGCGGCCGACGGCGATGTCTGCTGCTGGGTCGCGGGCGGCTGCGCCTGGGCGCGTGCCTGCGGACGGAAGCCCTCCGCGCGGACCTGGCCGCCCAGGTGCACCGGGTCCTCACGGGTGAGGTACCACGGCACCGGCGGCTCGGCGTCCGGGTTCGGTCCCGTGCGGCCGGGCGTACGGCCGTCCCAGCCCGCGAGCCGGCGGGCGTCCTGGGTGGAGATCCAGTCGAGGCTGACCACTCGCACCGGCCGGGCCGCGGACGCCGGTTCACCGGCCTTGCGGACCATCAGGGTGCGCTCCACCTGGTAGAGCGCCGTCGGATGGTTGCGGATCCGGCCGGTGACCTTGCGGGCCGCGTCGGTGCCCAGGTAGTGGCCCCGCCCGGCGGCGAGGTCCGCGCGTACCAGCGGGCCGCCCTGGATACGTACGTCGGTCTCCGGCCCGAGAAGGGTGTAATTCGGCCCGGCGGTGACCTGGAACCCGAACCGCGTGTCGCGGACGTGGCCGCGCTGGTTCTGGTACGTGGTCTGGGTGAGGTCGCGCACCTCCGCCTTGACGGACTCGGTGACCAGCACGGCGCGGTGCGGCACCGACCGCTCCACGACCAGGTGACCCAGCGGGTGCTGACCGCTGCCACGGGTCAGATCGGGCCCGCTGACCGGCCCGGTGAGCCGCCCGAACAGCCCGAGCAGCCTCCCCGGGCGGACGTAGGAGACCGTCGTGCGGTGCGCCGAACTGCCTGGCCGCGCACCGGAGACGGCCAGCGCGATGTCCTCCGGCGGGGCCGTCAGGTACAGACCGGTGGAGTCGGTGAGCCGTGGCTCCACCCCGTCCGGGAAGGTCAGTGTCTCCGGCGCCCGGCGGGGGCCGGTGAACGGCACGGTGAGGTCGTCCGGCAGCCGCCAGCTCAGCCCGTCCCGCATGCCGAACTCAGCGGTGTGCACCTGGGTGCGCTGCCAGCGCGGCCCCTGCGCGGGCGGGGCGGTCGTGCCGGTCGGCGGGCTGTCCGTTCCGGACGTGCCCGGTGCCTCGGTGACCCGCTCGACCCGCACCTTGTAGTAGACGTCGTCCAGGTGCAGGTGCGAGCCCTCGTGGGCGCGGTGCTCCCCCTGGTGGTACGCCGCGGTGCCCTGGGAGTAGTCCGTCCTGCGGCTCCAGCCCAGGGAGGTACCGATCTTCAGGAGCCAGTTGAGCGGCGGTCCCATGCCGATACCGGCAGCGATCCGCCGCCCGAAGCCCACACTGCGCCCGCCGCCCGTGCCTGCCTGCCCGCGGCGCATCGTGTCCACGCGGACCGTGGCACCGCCCACGTCGGAGAAGCGTTCCCAGCGGTGGTACGGGATGGCTTCGACGGTCATCTCCAGCCCGACCCCGGACTTCTCGCGGCCCACGATGCGGGCGCCGCGTGGGGCGGTGAAGGCCGAGGGCTGGTCGGTCAGCAGACGCAGCAGCTCCGCCTCGTCGAACCGTGCCCGCACCTTCGGGGGAACCTTGTCGAGGATCTCGCGCGCCACCGCCTCGGGCGAGCGCAGGGTGAGCACGCCGGGCCCGGCGAGCAGGCCGGTGGGCGAGCCCTGCGCAGCCCCGTCCGGGGCGCTGTCGCGCGGGTCGGCGCCCGGCCTGATCAGGACCGCGGGCAGCCTGCTGCCGTCCTCGAAGGTGACCGTGCGCGGCGCGGGCGCCGGCGGGCGGGCGTCCTCACCGGTCAGCAGACGCGCCGGGCGGTGCCGTTCGAGCTGGGTCTCGAGCGGTACCGGGTCGCCCCGGTCGGGAGCCTCGGCGTCATCGGGACCGGTGATGCCGGCCATGCCGCGCAGCCACTCCCCGAACGGGTCGGAACCGTCCGGCTCCTGGGAGACCGACGGGACGGTGGGCGTGGCCGGGTCCGGCGCCGGCTCCGGGGTGGGCACCAGGGCGTCGTAGTGGTCCGATCCGTTGTACGCCACGTACAGGGGGCTGCCGATGCCACCCGGATGCAGCCCGGTGACGAGGAGTGTGCCCGTCGTCTGCGGGTGGGGCCGCACCAGGCGCAGGTCGAGGTCGAGGGTGTGCGCCAGCGCTTCGGGCAGCAGATCGGCGAAGGGGGACGACCACAACCCGGGGCGTTCGGCGGCTGCGGCGAGCAGACCGCGCCCGCCGAGCCGCCGTGCGTCGGCGGGGGTGGGTGCGATCTCGGCGAGTTGCGGGAAGTCGCTGTCGGCGAGGATCTGCTGCCACCTGCCGGCGTCCCCGTCGGTGACGGCCTCTCGCGCGATGCGATTCCAGGCGTCGCCGATCCGGCGCCGGTCGTCCGCGTCGTCGACCCCGGCCAGGGCGCGTATCCGCAGGTCGTCCACCACGGTGAACACCGGGTCCGGTACGGCGGCGTCGGCGACGGCGCCCAGCTCGGACCCGGCGACGCGGTCACGCACCAGACCACGCAGTCCGGCGATGCTCCGCGAGGCCCAGGCCGGGGGCACGTCCCGGCTGCGCGCGCTGTCGAGCACCGCCCGGAAGAGGCAGTCCCCGTCGCCCCGGGCGGCCACCCGGTGGAAGGCGAGACCGTCCGCCCGGACGACTTCCGCCGACGGCCCGCGCACGTCCTCCTGCGAGACCGGCGTGGCCGGAGACAGGGCGGGCGTCCTCGTGAGCGGCGCGGGCCGGGTGAGCTGGGCGTGCTCGTTGCCGGGACTGAACCGGAGCAGCGGTTCACCGTCAGGACCCTGATGCGCGCCGACGATCTTGTCGAAGAGCGACTTGTCGAAGGGGGTCGGCGGATTCCAGAACATGTGCGCGCCGTGCACCACGGCCATGTTCCTCGACCGCATCTCCTCGATCAGCGCGTCGTGCTCGCGATGCGCGACCCGCGTACCGTCCGGCGTCGACACGTCGAACACATCGTGATCACCGGTGATCGGACGCCGGCCACCGTCCTCACCCATCCCGAAGACGACCCCGTCACGGACGACGAACCTGTTCTCCGCCTCCAACGCCGCCATCTTCGCGGCCAGTTCACGGAACTCCGTCGAACGCTCGTTGAAACGCGACAGAACCCCTTCCAGCTCACCCTCCGAAACGGTCCCCGGCTCAGGCATCACCGGCTTGAAGTAACCGACGAGCCCGACGCTCTCCGGGTCCGCCCCCAGAAGAACATCGACCTCGTTCAACGTCTTGGCCTTGATCTCCTGCGGCTTGGGCAACGCCCCGGCCTCTAGCCACTTCGGCGCAAGACGATTCGTCGGACGGACGTCGATGACCACGTTCCTGTCCCGCGCCAGATCACGGAACCCCTTGAAATTCTTCTCCGGCATCCCGAACGCATGCCGAGCCGTGTACGAGTTGACGTCACCGGTCCTGAGCGGCGCGGGCCGGGTGAGCTGGGCGTGCTCGTTGCCGGGACTGAACCGGAGCAGCGGTTCACCGTCAGGACCCTGATGCGCGCCGACGATCTTGTCGAAGAGCGACTTGTCGAAGGGGGTCGGCGGATTCCAGAACATGTGCGCGCCGTGCACCACGGCCATGTTCCTCGACCGCATCTCCTCGATCAGCGCGTCGTGCTCGCGATGCGCGACCCGCGTACCGTCCGGCGTCGACACGTCGAACACATCGTGATCACCGGTGATCGGACGCCGGCCACCGTCCTCACCCATCCCGAAGACGACCCCGTCACGGACGACGAACCTGTTCTCCGCCTCCAACGCCGCCATCTTCGCGGCCAGTTCACGGAACTCCGTCGAACGCTCATTGAAACGCGACAGAACCCCTTCCAGCTCACCCTCCGAAACAGCCCCCGGCTCAGGCATCACCGGCTTGAAGTAACCGACGAGCCCGAGACTCTCCGGGTCCGCCCCCAGAAGAACATCGACCTCGTTCAACGTCTTGGCCTTGATCTCCTGCGGCTTGGGCAACGCCCCGGCCTCTAGCCACTTCGGCGCAAGACGATTCGTCGGACGGACGTCGATGACCACGTTCCTGTCCCGCGCCAGATCACGGAACCCCTTGAAATTCTTCTCCGGCATCCCGAACGCATGCCGAGCCGTGTACGCGTTGACGTCGGTCGGGTTCAGCGGAGGGGGCGTCGGCTTCCCCTTGTCGACGGTGTCCGTGGGCGCCGGGTCCTGCAGGCGACGCGCCAGCTCGGCGGTGTCCTCGGGGCCGAGAGCCAGATCGGACAGCGGCAGACGCGCACCCGACAGCGACCAGACGACCTCCGCCGACGGCGCGTAGGCGAGTCCGCGCACGTCCTCCCGCGAAACCAGCGTGGTCGGGGGGAGTTCGGGCGGCGGTGCCGGCAGCAGTTCGCCGAGCGTGGTGGCTGGGCCGGCATCCGCCCGCAAGCCGGCTGCCGCGCGCAGGAACGCGGTGTACTGCGCGGGAGTGAGGTCGGCGGCGGGACCAGCCGTCGTGCTGCCCGTGACGGTGTGCCAGTCGGTCACCATCCGGCGCAGCAGATCGGGGGTCATGCGGCCGTCGCCGTAGCGGGCCGCGCTGTCCGCGTCCAGCCATCGCAGACCGTCCACATAGGCGAGTCCGGCGAGCAACTCCGCGTTCTCCGGTCGCTGTTCGGCGTCCGGTCCGAGGGCGTCCCGCAGCGTACGGATCTGCTGGAGGGTGCGGGCGCGCGCGAACACGTCCGCAGGGCCCGGGCCCGAGTGCAGACCGGCATCGCGGGCGGACCGGTCCAGGTCGGTGCCGCTGGGCTCCGGCATGAACAGCCGCCACCGTCCCGGCCCGTCCGTGCCCTCGGTGAGCACCGCGCGGACCTCGCCGTCCTGGTCGCGGGCGGTACCCACCTCGCTGGTCGGCGCGTACACCGACCGCCCGGTTTCGTTCGCGACGTGCTGCGCCACCGGCAGGCCCGCGATCGCCGGCTGCTGTCCGGTCCTGCAGGAGTACAGCACCAGCGGCCGGTCCTCGTCGCCGTCCACCGCCCAGGACTTGAGCAGCTTGCCGAGCTGGACACCGCTGACCTCCACGCTGGGCCGCGCCGCGTCCTCGGTGCCGAGCGTGACGGTACGGGGAGTGCCGTGGTTCACGAGGTAGTCGGCGCCCCGTCCGGTGCCGGCACCGGGGAGCGGGGCCGGCGGCCCGGTGAAGACCGTTCGGGTGGTACTCGGCGCCCCTTCGGTCCCCGCGACGGGGTTCGTCGACGGCGGCAGGGCGGACGAGCCGGCGGTGGACACGGTGCGTACGCCGCGGAAGGTGTCCTGGCCGATCAGCGCCCGACGCCCCGCGTCACGTGCCGTACCGTCCTCGGCCGGGCTCTGCGAGATGGTCAGCGTGTGGACGGCACGGCCCGGCGGGGGCTGCACCGTCGCATCCGGCACCAGGCGCCGCACCTGACTGAGCGGCACCGTGAGGCCGTCCAGGGTGACGACGGAAGGCTCGGCCGCCGGCCGCCGGGGACCGTTGCCCTCGCCGTCGGCGGGGCGTACGACGACCCGGGCGGACGGCGCGGGAAGTGGCACGGACGGCGTCGCGGAGGTGCCGCTCGACGAGAGAACGGGCGGTGGCGGGGTGATGCCCACGGCGCCGGTGCCGTGTCCTGCGCCGGGGCCGGGGGCCTGTCCGCCGGTCCCGGCATTGCCCCGGTCGCCCTCGTCCGACTCGAGGTGCACTTCGGAGGCCGTCCCGGTCCAGGGACGCGACAGGGTCGCGAGCTTGTCCGGGGCGGATACGGCGGTGTCGGTGGAGTCCGGACCGACTCCGTTGCTGTGTGCGGGAGTCGACTTCTCCGGGGGCGCCACCGACGGGGGTATGTCCGTGGAGGTGACGAACGGGTCGCTGTCGTCCGTCGCGGTGCTCTGGGTGGCGGGCCGGCCCATCGGGCCGAGGGCATCCGCGAGCGGCAGCAGCACGTCCGCACCGGGGAACGCGGTGTCCGTGGTGGTGCCGTCAGCCGTCGCGGCGGGCGCCGGACCGGTGAGCGGGCGGACCTGGACCGGGGCGCCCGGCCCCTCGCGAGTCAGCTCGACCGCGGCACGTACCGGGCGCCCTGCCCCGTCCGGCGTGATCGCCGGTCCGAGCACCACGGCCCGGTCCGTCCCGGCCCCGTCCAGCAGCTCGGCCGCCTCCGGCGACGCCTCCCCCGGCGGGGGCACCGCCGAGACCACGATGGTCAGTGGCGCCGCCGAGGCGGGCTCGAGGTTCCCGGCGCGGGTGGAGCCGGACTTCACGTCGGCTGTGCCGCTGCCGTCCCGTACGCCGGCTGTGCCGCTGCCCTCCCGTACGTCCGCTGTGCCGCTGCCCTCGCGCACGCCTGCCGCGTCATCGCCATCGCGTACGTCGCCGGTGCTGTCGAACGATCCGGTGGTGCTCAGCTTCGATGGAGCGGTCGTGGTGTCGACCGCCGGATCGGGGGCGGGGGCGGGGTCGCCGGTCCCGGTGACGACGGCGGTCGTGTCGACGGCCGGCGCCGTGGCCGGGTCGACGGCCGGGGCAGGGTCACCGTCTCCGGAGTGCGGCGTGACGCCGGTACCGGTCGGCCCGGCGGCCTGCGCAGTGTTCTGCGGGGAGTCGTCCGCCGCCGTCGGCGAGCCGTCCACCGGTGCCACGCCGTCCGGGGTGCGGGTGCCCTGGGGCGATGTGGCGGAGGGAGCCGTGCCGCCTCCGGCGGTGGGGACGCCACCCGGCCGGGCTCCGCCGCCCGTTCCGGATGCGGCGGAGTTCGTGGGGCTGCCGCCGGTGGCGACGGGAGCGCTGTTCCCCTGGGCCGGCACCGTAGCCGGACCGTCGTTCTGCCCGGCCGCTTCGTCCGAAAATCCCTGAGTGCCGCCGTCCCGGGAACCGTCGCCCTGTCCGGCCGCTTCGTCCAGGGACTCCTGGGTCCTGGCGTCCCGGGAACCGTCGTTGCGCTGGGACTCCTGGACGTCGTTTCGCGGTGGCGCCTGGGCCTCGCTCCCCGGAGTCTCCTGGACGTCGTTCTGCGGAGGCGTCACCTCCGAGTTCGCCGGTACATCCACGGCGACGTTCTCCGGAGCCCCGGACGCGGCGCCCTGCTCTTCGGCCACGTCGTCGAACCGTGCGTCCGGGCCGGGTTCCACCACCGGATCGGCCTGGCCCCCGGCGGGACGCGCGGCGGTGTCTCCCGGGGCCGTGGCGGGGCTGCCGCCGGAGGTGCCCGGCGCGCCCACCGCGGCGGGGCCGTTCCCGGGCGTGGCGGTGTCCGCCGTGACGGGAGCTGCGCCCACGGTGATCGGCGGCTCAACCGAGAAGACCTGCGTACCGAAGCCGTCGAGCGCGCGGCGGACCTCGTCCGTGTCGACCTGGGTGGCGGGGCTGTTCCCGGCGGGCACCACCCGGACCTCGGGCAGCTGCGACAGGTTGCCGTGCAGTCCGTCACGGACACCGATCTCGGCGCTGCTGGGCGGCTGGGCCCCGCGCAGTGCGGCGAGGTCACGCAGCGCCTGCTCACGGACCTCCGGCGAACCGTGGTGGACCTGCTGCCACAGCTCGTTCTGTGCGGCGGTCACGGGCAGCGCGCCCGGCGAGTACGGCGGCGGGTCCAGGGTCGTGTAGGGCGGCGGGCTCTCGGAGAAGTGGGGCGAAGTCCCGGATGTGTAGGGCGGGGGCGACTCGCTGCCGGCGACGTCCCCCTGTCCGGTGGTCTGCGGGGTGACCGGCGGGGACGGGGCGAGGGCGGGGCCGTCGCCACCCGTGGTGTCCGTACGCGAGGGACCCTCGGCGCGGTCGGAACCGCCACCGGAGTGCGAAGGACCGTCGGCGTCACTGTCGCCGCTGGAGACGGTGGGCGGCTGGTGGCGCAACTTGTCGATGGCGTGGCGCAGTTCGGCGGCACTGTTCACTGCGGTGTCGCTGAGCGTGGCCTCGACCTGGCTGCTGATGCCCGCGCCGACGAAGGTCGACCAACTGGTGGACCAGTCGCCCTCGAAGGCGCCCTTGATCAGGATCTCGGCGAGCGCCTCACCGGAGCCGGCGGCGAGGAAGTCGGTCACTCCCTTCAGGCCGTAGTGCCCGGCCAGCGCGCCGGGCCGGTCCGCGTTGTTGCGCAGGAGCTGGTTGTTGCGCCACAACTCGGTGTTGTTCCGGAAGGAGAGCGGATTGTTCCGGAAGGTGACCGGCACGTTGCTCGAGAGGTTGGGGCCGTTCCCGTTCGGGGTGGGGCCGAGGGTGTCGCGGTCGGGGTTCGGGGTGGGGTCCGCGTTCGGCTTGGGGTTCGGACCGCTGTTCGGGAGGTCGAGGTCCGGGCTGTTCTTCAGGTTAGGGTTGTTCTTGAAGTCGAGGTCCGGGCTGTTCTTGAGGAAGTTGTTGTCGTAGCTCCTGACGATGCTCCTCGCGAAGTCGTCGAAGACGCTGGTGAAGAGGCCCGCCGCGGCGCCGAACGCGGCGGCCTTGCCGATGTCGCTCCAGTCGATGCCGTCGGGGCGGCGGCCGTCCGGGGCGAAGTTCATCATCGCCAGCCGCACCGCGAAGGTCGTGAACGCCTCGGCGAACGCCTCGGTCAGCGAGGGCGTGAGGTGCAGCCGCTGGAGCAGGTGGCTGAGCGTGGTGAGGATGAAGAACCGGCTGCGCATTTTGGCCAGCATGATCTGACCTATCGAGGCGCCTCCGGTGACGTAGGCCAACGCCAGATAGATGGCGATCTCGATGAGCAGGCGGAGGATCTCGGCGATGACCTGCCACTTGGACTCCATGATGTCCATGGAGGTCTTCCGCCGGCCTTCGGCGATCTTGTCGAGCTGATCGGCGAAGTCGCGCAGGTAGTTCTTGCCGCCGTCGTCGATGAGCATGCCCATCGCCTTGCCGTACGACTCGGCGAGGTCGTCCGGCATGGACTCGCCGATGTCGTGGACCGACTTGTCGATCAGCGAGGACAGTCTGTCCAGCTTCCGGCCGAGACCGGAGTAGGGCCGACGGCTCTCGTACGCGAGATCCTCGTCGGCGTCCATGAGCCTCTCCCCGGTGAGGATGAAGATCATCGCGTTGACCTCGGGCGAGACCTGGATGCTCATCGGGGGCCGCCCAGGGGTCCGGGCGGGCAGCACGGAGCGACCGCTCCCGGCGCGGTGCGGGAGCGGCCTGCGGCGTGTCGGTCAGCGGCGCCCATGCCCGCCCGGGTTGCCGTCGAGTCCGTCGGTTTCGATGCGGCTGGTGCCCTGCTCGACGTTCTCGATGTTGCGGTCCCGGGTGTCCTTCATCATCCGGACCTGGCCGAGTGTGGCGTCGGTGATGCCCACCAGGGCATCCCGGATGGACAACATCGTGTCCTTGGTGGTCTGCCGTTCCTTCTGTTCCTGGGGCCTGGCCTTCTCCGCGAACTCCCCCTCCGTGCCGGGCCACTTCACCGTGGGCGCCAGCTCGTCGAGGAACTCCTCGGTCATGCTCCTGGTCAGGGTGCCGATCTCCTCCAGCTGCTTCGCCAGAGCCTCGATGCGATGCGGGTCTACGTAGTAGCGCTGTCCCATCGTCAGACCTCTCCCTCGTCGCCGAGCGCGTCCCGCCAGGCGGGGGTGGTCTGACCGCGTGCCGTGTCCCCGTCGTCCTCGCGCAGCACCTCGGGACCGAAGATGCGCTCCCAGTCCATCTCGAAACCCTTCAGCTCCGGCACGTTGCTGCTGGGCTCGGCGAAGGGCGCCATCGCCTTCATCACGTGCCGGTTCATCTTCAGGCGCGCCGCGCTCGCCGCCTCCAGAACGCTGGCGGCCAGTTCCTGCGGGGACATATCGCGGTACTTGTTCTCCAGGAAGTCGATCCCGGTCAGCTCACCCTGCGGGCCAGCCGTGGCACGGACCGCGCGGTCGGAGGAGAGAGCCGCGAACGACGCCGTCCGCAGCTCACGCTCTGTTCGCGCGACCGCCTCCTGGGCGGCCTGCAGTTCGGCCATGGCCTTCTCCAGGCGCTTCTCCAGCGGTTCCGTCACGCCTGCTCCCACTTTCTCCGTCGGCTCTCCGTGCGCGATGCCCGTACGTCCGGGCGGTGCGTCCTGCCCGGCTCAGGGCAGTCAACCACTCTGTTGATCCTGCCTGGTGCACGCCCGCCGTGGAAGCCGGGGGCGAGTGGTGTTCGTCTCCGCCCGGTGGCGCGGGCTATCTGAGGGATGGTCACCGCCCGATCACGGCCGGCGTGCCGCCCTCCTCCGTGCCCCACACGTCGGCGTCCTCCTCCAGGTAGTCGGCGGAGGTGGCGGGCCTGCCGCCCTGCTCCGCCTCCTCCTCGGGGGACGCGCCGCCGGTGGTCGTGACCCGGGAGGCCGGAGCCAGGAAGGTGTCGCTGTCCTCCTGCCGGTTCCACGGGCTGCGCCTGCGACGGTTGCGACGCTCGCTCTCCTCGGCCGCGTCGACCAGGACGGCGCGAACCCGCTCGCCGTTGCCCTTCTCGCCACCCGCGCCCATGCCCCCCATGCCGCCGCCCATCGGCATGCCGGGGCTGCCGGGCATGCCCGGGGCGCCGGGGGCGCCACCCCCGGTCGCGGAGGAGGCGAGGGGCGCACCCGCGCCTGCGGTGGCGCTGTCGGAGAGGGGGGCGACCCCGCCCACACCACCGTTCAGGGAGACGGAGCCCGCCCCGGAGAGGCCGCCGCCGGGGGCTGCGGTGCTTCCCTGGCCACCGCCGACACCGAGCTCGGAGAACGCCACGTCGCTGCTGGTGGTACCGCCGCCACCGATGCCTCCGCCGGACCCGTCGAGACCGCCGAGGCCGTCGAGGCTGCCGAGGTCGTTCAGACCGCCCAGATCCCCGATGGTGCCCGGACTGTCCAGGCCGACAGATGTGTTGAGGTCCTTCAGGTCGACCGTCTCGGTCCTGCCCTGCGGGTCGGTGATGGTGGCGACGCCCGTGTCCGGGTCGATGATCTGGGTGCTGCCGTCCGGGAAGGTGGTGTTCAGCCGGCCTTCGTCCAGGAAGGTGGTGGAGCCGTCCGGGTTGGTGACCTTCGCCCCGTGGGTGAGGTCCGTCTCCACGACGGAGCCGTCGGGGCCGGTACTGGTGAACATCCCGCTTTCCGGGTCGAAGACGCCCTTGCTGCCGTCCGCGAACGTGGTGGCGAAGTCGTCGTTCAGGAGCGCGGTGTGCCCGCCCGTCGGGGTCTCCAGGCCGTTGATGCCACCGAGGTCTCCCAGGTCGCCGAGACCGTTCGAGCCGTTCAGACCGCCGAGGTTGCCGAGGTTCTCGGTCGTGGTCGTACCGTCCGGGGCGGTGGACGTGGCCTGACCGGTCGTCGGATCCACGACCTGCGTGGTGCCGTCCGGGAACGTCGTCGTCAGCTTGCCGTCGTCACCCAGCGACGTGACCGACCCGTCCGGGTTGGTCACCTCCATGCCGCCACCCAGATCCTGCGTGGTGACACTGCCGTCCGGATGCGTCGTGGTCAGCAACCCGCTGTCCGCGTCGAAGGACGTGCTGGAGCCATCCGGGAAGTCGGTGGTCAGAGCGCCGTCACCGAGCTGCGTACTGCCACCGGTCGGAGTCTCCAGGGACCCGCCGGCGCCGTTCAGACCGCCCAGGTCACCCAGGTCGTCGACCGAGGTGGTGGGCAGGTCGGCGTTGATGCCACCGAGGTCTCCCAGGTCGCCGAGACCGTTCGAGCCGTTGAGACCGCCGAGGTTGCCGAGGTTCTCGGTCGTGGTCGTACCGTCCGGGGCGGTGGACGTGGCCTGACCGGTCGTCGGATCCACGACCTGGGTGGTGCCGTCCGGGAACGTCGTCGTCAGCTTGCCGTCGTCACCCAGCGACGTGACCGACCCGTCCGGGTTGGTCACCCGCGTGCCGTCACCCAGATCCTGCGTGGTGACACTGCCGTCCGGATGCGTCGTGGTCAGCAACCCGCTGTCCGCGTCGAAGGACGTGCTGCTGCCGTCGGGGAACTCGGTGGTCAGGGCACCGTCGTCGAGCTGCGTGCTGCCCCCCGTCGGGGTCTCCAGGGAACCGCCGCCGTTGTTCAGGTCACCGAGACCGCCGAGGTTCTGGGTGATCGCCTCGTTGGCCGCGTCGGTGGCGTTCTTCGTCCCGCCGGGTCCGTTGTTGAGGTTGCCGAGGCTGCCGAGGTTCTGGGTGACCGGCGGAACCACTGCCGTGGGCGACTGGTTCTCACCGCCCGGGCCGTTCACGTCGCCGAGGTTGCCGAGCTCCTCGGTCACCACCTGGTTCAGGTCGTCCGGGCCGCTTCGGCCGTTGAGGTTCCCGAGGTCACCGTTGCTCTCGGTGACGGGGATGTTCAGCAGCTCGTCGAGGTTCTGCGCGTCGACCGCGTCGGGATCGTTGATCCCACCGAGGCTCTCCTCCACGATGCGCTGCTGTTCCTCGGCCTCCCGCTTGGCCTCGTCCTGCTCGCGCCGCTGTTCCTCGCGCAG